>JBBPIH010000047.1:38966-64031 GCA_038040455.1 Acidobacteriota bacterium | reverse complement strand
TTGACTTTGTACCTGAACGCTTCCGAAGTGCGGGCCGCTGCAAGCTTCCAAGGCATCCGTTATCTAGCGACTTCTGGAGGGCTGATCGCGCTTGATGAGGGGGGCAACGTGAAGCGGCGATTCACCACGCTCGATGGGTTGCCTGAAAACGACCTGACTGCGCTCGCCGTTTTTCGCGATTGGTTGTTCGCCGGTACCGCGAGCGCCGGGCTTATAGCCTTCGACGGGCAATCGTTTAGTGGTTATCACTTCACTAAACCCAGGGCGACTCACGTGAGCGTTCTGGTTTCGACCGAGAGCGAGCTTTTTATAGGGACGCTTGATGGTGGGCTATTCGAGTACGACGGCCAGCGGTTTTCGCGCCGCTTCAATTCGGCTACGGGAGCCGATTTCAGCCACGTGACCGCGCTGTTGCCCTTTGAGTCACGGTTGTACATCGGGACTCAAGACAACGGTCTTTACATCTGGCGCGAAGCCCACATCGAACACATCACTGAGAACGAAGGGCTGCCTTCTCCGCGCGTGACGGCGCTCGCGATGTTGCCTTCGAGCTTCTTCGAGAAAGGGTCAGTCGGGGTGGCGACGGACTTTGGAGTCGTAGGGATCAACGACAATAATGAGATCAAACCAATCTCGAATCGGCCCAACGTCACCTCGCTTGCCGTTAGCGCCGGACGTTTGTGGGTTGGCCTGTTCAGCGGTGGCATCATTGATTTAAGCGCGGAGCAGCCGAGTGCGCGCGACGCCGCCACTAAGAACAGGCCGAGTCCGTCCGAACCAGTAGGCCTGCCAGCTTCCGCGCCTGCGACTGTGTGCGTCAGCGAAGGAAAGCTATGGGTGTTGACTCGGGAGGGCGCGTTTGCACGTGATGAGCGCACTACCCGCCCCGCGTTTGAATCGGTGGCTGGATCGCTTGTTGGAGAGCGGGTTTTGACCGCCGGCCACATAACCGCGCTCGCCAGTGATGGCGCCGGGAGAATGTGGGTGGCTTACTTCGATCGCGGGATCGATTTGATTGCCCCCGAAACAAGCGAGCGACTCTTTCACATCGAAGACGACCGAGTGCGTGAGATCAACCACCTGGCATTCGACCGAAGCGAGGACAGGATGCTCGCTGCAACATCGCGAGGCCTGGTTGTGTTCGGCAGCGGATTGAAGCAGACCGTGATGACTCGGGAGCAAGGCGGCTTGTTACATGATTCGGTCGCGCACGTATCGTTTGCCGATACTGATTCGCCATTGTTGGCCTCGACTGGCGGAGCGCCGCCGCTGACCAAACTGCGTGGCCGCATGATGGTGCTCGCTACTGCGGGAGGGCTGACCGAAGTGATCGGCGGCCGGTCTCGCTCGATCACGGCGTTTCACGGGCTCGCGAGCAATCATCTGTACACGTCGGCCTCGCTGGGTTCTCGGTTGTTCGTCGGCAGTCTGGCTGGATTGGTCGAGCTCGAAGGCATGCGAGTCGTGCGCTCGTACAAGACTTCGAACTCGCGCTTATCGCACGATTGGGTGAACGCGCTCGCGGAAGCTAACGGCACGCTTTACGTCGGCACGAACGGCGGCGGCGTAGACGCGCTATTGCCAACTGGTGAGTGGATTAACTTCGCCGACGAGCTTGGAAAGTTCGAGGTGAATCAGAACGCGATGCACTACGATGACGAGCGATTGTACGTGGGGACTAGCGACCGGGGACTTTTGGTTTATAATACGCGCGATCGAAGATGGACTCGCATCAGTGGGGGGCTTGCCTCGCAGAGCGTCACGGCGATAACAAGCGATGATCGGTTCCTGTATATCGGCACGTTGAATGGATTGGTGCGAATTGAAAAGAGAGTCGTCCAATGAAGCAAGAATAGACCACGGATCACGCGGATTAGACGGATCTACACGGATCATCCGTGAATATCCGTCCAACCCGCGTGATCCGTGGTCTATTATGGAACGAACGCCGGCGAAGATCCTGATAGCGATCGCCCTCGTGATGTTCGCGCCAGCGGTCGCCCAAGCTCAATCCGGCGTGCTCATTCCATCAAGCACCGAGAAGCCCGATCCCGCTGTCCTCTCACTCGACGAGATGAGCGTGAATGTGCTGATCGACAATCAGTATGCTCGCGTGCGAGTGACCCAGATTTTCGGCAATCGAACAGATCGCATTCAAGAAGGCCGCTACGTTTTCCTGATCCCAACAACCGCGTCGATATCGGACTTCGCTGTGTGGGATGGAGACGTGCGCATTCCCGGCGTTATTCTCGAAAAGCGCCGCGCGGAAGAGATCTACAAGGACCTGGCGCTGCAATCGATCGATCCTGGCTTGTTAAGCCAGGAGAGCGAAGACACCGCTAACACCGCATTCACCGTTCAAGTAGCGCCGATTCCTGCTTACGGCACCAAACGGCTCGAGCTTGAGTACACCGAGCTTCTTTCCGTCGACAATCTTGAATCGTACTTCTCGTTCCCGCTTAAGCCGAGCCAGTACGGCGCTCAGTCGGTCGGTCATCTCCAAATCCGATTGCAGCTCACCAGCCGCGTGCCGATGACGGACCTCAATATCAAGAGCAAGGCCTACGCGTTAAACTTCATCGACAACTCGACGCAGTACAAGTCTGCGACCTTTGAAGCCAACGACGTTCAACTGACTGAAGACTTCGCTTTCAGTTACGGGCTGAACGTCCGGGGAACGGCGTTCGAGTTCCTGGCTTACCGGGCGCCCGAACGCATCACCGCCGACGAGTTGCGCGATCCGCGCCTGGCCGAGCGCGAGCCGGATGGTTACTTTGAAGCTGCGGCGGTCTTCAACGAAGCAGGCCGGGGGCCCGGCGTTACGTCGCCCCCTCCTCCTCGATCGATTCTCGTGATGCTCGACACGTCGCTCTCGATGCAGTTCGAAAAACTCGACCGGGCTTACGAGGCTACCGAAGGACTGCTGCGCTCGCTCACGCCACAGGACATGTTCAACCTGATGCTGTTCAACGACGACGTCGCGGTATTCAGCAACAACGCCGTCGAAGCGCGCTCGGATCAGGTCGACCGCGCGCTCGCTTTCGTCAAGTCGAGTTATCTATCAGGCGGGACCGAGGTGGGCGCAGCGCTCGACCGCGCGGCTAACTTATCCAAGGCGATGCCGTCGAAGAAAGAGCGCTCGATCGTGATGATCACCGACGGGAACTCGACGCTTGCGACCACGCGGACCAAGGCAATAGTCGACCGCTTTAAAAAGTCCAATGACGCGGGTCCGCGCGCAAGACTTTATGTCTTCGGTATAGGCGCTGACACGAACATTCGATTGCTTGGCGAGCTGGCGCGCGCCTCTCGCGGTTACTTCGATTGGACTCGTGAGACCGACGACCTTTCATTCAAGCTGAAATCGTTCGTCAGCAAAGTCGGCCGCGACCCGATCGATTCGTTGAAGCTTCAAAACGCCGACGCGGCGAACTTCTATCAGGTCTATCCCGATTACGATGCGACGGCTTATGACGGCGCGAGGCTGTCGTTTGTTGGCCGGTACAAACGACCGGGCTCGGCTTCGCTTACGCTGACCGGCAATGAAGCGGGCAGACCAGTTCGGCTCACCCAACAGGTCGTGCTACCCGAGCGTGACGATTCGCACGGGCACGTTCCGCGAATGTGGGCGCGGGCTCGCGTAGACGCGCTGCTCAGGCAGATCGCGCTCAACGGAGAAACGAAAGAAGCGATTGACGAGATCATCGCGCTGTCGAAGAAGTACAAGTTTGTGACTCCCTACACATCGTTCCTCGCAGCGCCGCGCTCGCTGCTTCGTCCCCGAGTGATTCGACCGGGCGACCCTGTACTGAAAGTCCGTGCCGATGAGTCAATTACCGAAGTCACCGCCATCTTTCCGTTCGGCCTGACGAAGCGAATGACCTACATCAAGAATGAAGACGTTTGGGAGACTCGCTTCATGGCTCCCCGCGAGATGGCTGATGGCGTTTATCACTGCCGACTCGTGCTGGTAGACCGGCAAGGGCGAGCTTATCAAGAAGAGAAGAGTTTCGTGATAGACAGCCGCGCGCCTCGGCTTCAAGCGTCGTTGAATAAGACGGTCGCGCATGCTGGTGAAGATCTGATGATCATGGTGGGCGCCGACAGCGATACACGTGTGATCGCGGCGCGTATCTTCGGAGCGTTGCCTGTGCCGGTTGTGTGGGACGCGAAAGCGAAGTCGAACATCGGGCAACTGAGGATACCGGCAGGCTTGCCGTCGGGGACTTATACGATTCAGATCACGGCAGAAGACTTCGCTCACAATTCGAGTGTGGTGGAGTTGGTGGTTCAAGTGATTGGCGATATGTGATCTGTGAGGAGGAGTGAAATGACGAGAACTATGACCGCGACCTTTGATGGCGAAGTGCTGCGTCCTGATGAGCCGGTTGATCTGGAGCCAAACACGAAAGTGCGAATTACGATTGAAGCATCGGAGCCGCTGCCGGAGAAAACGCTATCGTTTCTTGACACCGCCGCATCTCTCAACCTGGAAGGTCCATCAGACTGGTCAGCTCGGTTTGAGGAGTACTTGTATGGAAGAGACAACGATGGCAAGTAATGAAGTATTCCTCGATGCTGCATATGCCATCGCTCTTTCCGTTTCCAATGATCAGTATCACGAGCAAGCAATGGCGCTAAGAGCCGAGCTAAAGCGAGCACCGACGCGGCTGGTCACAACACGTGCGGTGCTTCTGGAGATTGGAAATGCTTTGGCGAAGCGTCGATATCGAGTTGCAGCGATCCAACTGCTTGAGTCGCTCGAGGGTGATCCGAACGTCGAGATAATACCGATGTCCGAGAATCTCTATGAACGTGCGATTCAGTTGTACCGGGATAGGGTGGACAAGGAGTGGGGCATAACCGACTGCGTGTCATTCGTTGTCATGCAGGACCGAGGGCTGACTAGTGCACTGACGCCAGATGAGCATTATCAATAAACTGGATTTCGTGCGCTCCTTCGCGAGGCTTAGAGATGGTGGGGCTAACGATTATTAAGGGGTGCTTTTTGAAAACTCCAAGATTTGAAGCGCCTGCTCGCGGGTCACGCTTGGAAAGTTGTCGAGAAACTCATCGAGCGTGAGGCCGGCTTCGAGGTTGTTGATAAGGGCATCAATGGGAACCCGAGTGCCGGTAAACACCGGCGTGCCGCCAACGATTTCAGGGTCGACGGTTATCTGAAGGCTTTCAATTTCCTTTTCGTCTAGCACGAGTGTCATAGGTCTTTGGTTCCTTGCAACGAGAGTGTACAGGACTGCCGGATAGAATTGAAGAAGACTTCGCGCCCTAATCCGGCGCTATGCAGTTAGCGGTTGAGATCATTGCTTATCAGAGAACAGACTAAGGATCACAGGTCGGGAAGGGTGGCTTGCCCCCGCTCTTGCTGGGCGACTGTTTTCATTCAAGAAGAGCGGGGGCAAGCCACCCTTCCAGACCTGTGATTTTTTGGATGTCGTCTTTACTTTGCCGAGTTCATTGCGGGAAGTGGGCTCCGATGCTGGTCATATTGAAGAATGCGGTTGAGCTCGGGTCGGGTCGAGGTTGATTCTGAGATGCAGAAACGAGTCTATTCGCTAATCGCTATAGGGATCGCACTGGCGTCGATCGCCGTTGCCACGTTCGTCGTAGCGCAGAAGTCCGCCCAACGAAAAGCACGAGTGGCGCAGAAGACATCGCCGGGACAACGTACTGCAAAACGAAGATCCGCGGCTAACCGCAATGCTACTGCGATCACCGGTCCCACTCGCCCCGCTGATCCCAATCGCGCGCCGCAGAATCTCGTCGACGATGCGCTCTATACCAACGAAGAGTTTTTCGGAGCGCAGGCATCCGTCGCCAGGCCTTACTCGGTTGCGTTTGAGCGTGTCACGGCGTTGGGCGCCAGATACCCGAAAGACGCGAGGCTTCATCTGTACGCAGCCAGACTCGCCGAAAGACTGGGCCAGTTTGATAAGGCTGCAACCGAGATGACCGCGTATGCGGACCTGAGAGGGCGCTCGCCGGATGCGCTGCGAAGGCTGGCTAACTTCTATCAACATCGAGCGCGGTTCGCTGACGAAGTGAGGACGCTTCAGGAACTGGCAAAGGCACTGACCGTCGGCGATCGGACGCCGATCTACAAGCGGGCCGCTGAACTTATCAGGACGCGCTCGTTGAAAGAGTTTGCGCCTGCGGATTTCTTCGCCGAGCTTGTCGCTGCTGATCCTTCGAACATTCAGCCAGTCAAAGACTACGTCGAGGAACTGGAACTCTCGAAGCATTACAGAGAAGCGCTGGCGGTGCTGGCTTCATACCAACCGAAGTTTCCCGCTGAGCCTGGTTATTTTCTGAGAACCCGCGCCCGGATTCTTGAAACTACCGGCGACCGCCGCGGAGCTGAAGAAGTCTACGCTTCGACGTTTGATCCGAACTGGCTACGAGCGCTCGCAGGAGATTACTACGAACTGTTGCGGCGCTTTGGCCGCTATCGCATCGTTCGCCGCGCGCTGCAAGAACGTGTTCGAGCGGGCGCCACTGATCTTGATACCGTAGCTCGCTTGTTCAGCGTCTTCTCCTACGAAGGCAGCTACGAACAAGCTGGGCGATTGCTGCGCGAGCTTGAAGACCGGCGCGCTGGCAAGAAGGTAGCGCAAACTGCCAGCTTGCGAGATCGGCCGGCTGGCGACGCGACGCCGCAAGCTGGCAGCTTGCGCTACGAGTGGACTGCGCGCGAGCTTGAAACGGTAGCCGAGATGTTCGCGTCAATAGGGCACTACGACCAGGCGTCGCGCTACTTGTACACGTTTTACCTGGTCGGCGGGCTTCAACCGAGCAGCGAGTCTCGTGAAGCAGCGCTCTACCGTTTGTTCAAGGTTATGCTCGACGCCGCGGGCACTCCGACGCGGGTGGCCGGAGGCGATCTGTCTTTCTATCGCGACATCGCCGAAGTCGACCAGCACCCCGGCTTCATGAACGGCGTGCTCTCGCTGGTACTTTTGGGCACCAGTCCATCTGAGGAATTCGCCACCGAAGAGAAAGCTGCTGCCGGTTACTTCAACCGCGCGTTCGCCTATCGCATCTTCACTTCGTTCAAGCAGGAGTACGCCGAATCGAAACACCTGCCTGAGATGTATCTCGGAATCGTCAACGTCTTCGCGTCACTTTCAGAGCACAAGCTCGCAATCGAAGCCGGCCGCGAGTTTCAAAGGCTCTATCCTGATTCACCGAGCTACGGAGATGTCTCGCTGCGAATCGCCGATTCTTACGTAGCGCTGAAGGATCGAGCGAATGAGCGCGCAGTGCTGAGCGAATTACTCGATCGATTGGCGCGCAATCAACCAAAAGGCATCCCGCTGGTCGCCGTTTCACGAAAGCATTGGAGCTATGACACCACGCCCCGGATCGAGGACCTGATCGACAAGATCAGGTACAACGCCGAAGCCTACAGCGACACCTACGATCCGACCGAGGACAAGGCTGCGGCTAACGAGAGTGAAGACAGCGAGGCTGACTCTGAAGTGACGGATGTCGAGCCGGCCAATGAGAGCGTGGCCAGACGCGGGCCGGCTTACAGCGCAGTGCTCGAGCGTTACGTGTCGTCGCTTGCGGCTGAAGATAAGAAGAATGAGACCGTCGCTTTCTTCTGGGGCGAGATCAAAAAGCATTCGAAAGAAGAAGGCCTGTACGAGCGCTTCATGCGTTGGCTGGGCCAGGCCCAACTCGTCAACGAACAGTTGAAGGCTTATGACTCGGCAATCAAACAATTCGATTCGAACACCTGGTATCACCGGCTGGCTCGCTGGTACGTGCGGCAGAAACGCGGAAAAGATCTGACCCGCTATTCAAAGCAGTTGATTGGCATTTTCGATGAAGACGAGATCACGGAATACCTGCTGCGCTTCGCGGGCTATGGAGCAACCGCCGCCGGCGACCAGTTGAATTGGGACGAGCGATTGGCGTTCGACTTGTACGGATACGCTCACACGCGCTTCCCGAGGAATCTCTTCTTTGTGCGAGGTATGCTGACTTATCTCGAGAAGAACGATCGCGGTCCGTGGGAGAAGCTTTCGACCGAGTATTACTTCGCGGACCGCTCTATTGGCGAGCCTTACCTTGCGTGGCTGTCCAAGCGGGGACAGCTCCGGGAGCGGTACAACAAGGCTCGCGCAAGCGGGGGCGCTGGTGTCCTGTCCACGTACAAGATCTTCGGCGCCGACGCCGCGCTCTGGATTTCGCATCACGATGAAGCGCTCGATGCGTATCGTCAACTGGTTGCGCTTTATCCCGGAGAGGCGCAGTACGCCGGCCGGCTCGCTGACCTGACGCGTTCTTTCGGGCAGCAGTCGGATAGGCTCTATGAGGAATCGGCTCGCGTGTTCGCGCAGATGGCCGATATCTATCCCTCCGATCACAGCTATCGCATAAAGGCCGGCGAGGTCTACGCTCAACTCGGCGATTTCAAGCGAGCGGGCGAGCAGTGGAACAAGTTGATTCAAATCGAGCCCGGCGAGCGTAACACCTATCTCGAAGTGGCAACGGTCTTCTGGGACTACTATCAATTCGATCAAGCTGTGCGCGTGTTCAAAGAGCTGCGTAACGCGACCGGGGATCAGAGTATCTACGCGTATCGCCTGGGCGCGGTCTACGAAGGCAAAGGCGACATCGAATCGGCGGTCGCGGAATACATCAAGGTGCTTTCTGAACCCGGTGACGGTCGCGATACGGTAGCAAAGCGGCTTGCGCAACTTTCGAAGCGAGCGGGTTTGGCTGAAAAGATCGCGGCGGCATATGAACGCGCTCACTCGGCCGATCCAGGCGACTGGCAGTTGATACTCGGGTACGCATACTACCAGGCCGAGCGAGATCAGCATGCCGGCGCGCTTGCGATGCTTCGCACTGAGGTTGCGCGGTCGAGCGACGTTGCCTTCCTCGAATCGGTGCGCGATCTGTTCCGCGCGGTTCTACGGCCCGAAGACGAGCAGCAAGTCGTCGCGCGGCTCATGTCCGTAGCGCGCGACGAGCGCGAAGCGATGATGTATCGCTTGCAGCTCGCGTCGCTCCTCGAGCGCCTCGGCCAGGTCGACGCATCGGTTGGGCTCATTGACAAGCTGGTGGCCGACTATCCGACAAACGTCGGCGTCGTGGAAGAGGCCGCGAAGTTTTACTGGCGGGCGGGGCTGTTAGATAAATCGCTCGATCTGTACAAGCGGACTCTCGCTCGCGCGGCCGGATCGAACCGGCGCAGTTTTGCACTGCTGTTGGCGCGCAGGCAAATCGACGCGAACAAGCTCGCCGATGCAGAGGCGACCTTGCGCGCGTTTTACAACGAAAACCGTTTAGACACCGAAGTGTTCGGCGAGTTGGCGCGAACGCTCGGAGCTGAGAACAAGCTGAACGACCTCGCCACGCTCTACCAGGAAGCCTTCAAAGAGGCTCGGGAAGCCGGCTTAGACAGGGAGGAGACTCGGTCGCGCGTCGTCGAGCTTCGCGCCGGGATGATTCGCACGCTCGACTCGCTGGGCAAGTATCAAGAGGCGGTCGATCAGCACATCGAAATCATCAACAGCTTCCCGGAAGACGCCGACAAGCTTGCGACCGCGATTGATTACGCAGAGCTACACAACCTGATCGAGTGGCTCGTCGGCTATTACCAGAAGTTGTCGAAGGAGTCGAACAAGAATTATCGCTGGCAGTTGGTGCTCGGCCGAATCTACGAGCGAAGAGGAAACCTGGCCGGCGCCAGCGAACAGTATCGCATCGCGGTGTTGAACGAGCCCCAGCGCTCGGAGCTTCGGTTCACGCTCGCGTCGGTGCTCGCGAGGCAGCGTCGCTATGATGAGGCGATTGCCACGCTGCGCGAAGGGTGGACGCTTGCCGGTCGCGATCCGCAATGGTTGATCGAGGTCGCGCGTATTCAGGTCCAGCAAGGCCAGCGCGACGAGGCGGTGAAGACGATTCGCCAGGCGCTTGCCTCAAAGAAGAACGCCAGCTCCGAAGCTCAAATCAACGTTGCCGGTCAGCTCGCTGCGTGGGGATTGAACAGCGAAGCAGTGCGAGTCTATGAGCAGGTGTTCGCGGATTTGCCAAAGAAGCTCGAAAGCGACGAGTACGTACCGGCTGGCAGCGTTACTGGCTACGTGAAGGCGCTGATTCAAAGCGAGCCCGCGGCTGGGGCTTATCAAAAGATCGAACGGTTGCGCGCGCAGTTCTTCGCGATTGCGGAGAACACTCAGAACTACAAAGCAAGGAGCGTAGTGGAGGCCATCGATGGGGCGATGCGAGCCGACTTCGGTAAAGGCGTGATCGATTACGCGACCACTGATGAGGCTGCGGCGCTTTTGTCCGCGCTCCAAGCCTCGGTGGCGAACCTGACGCTGTACTCCGACGCCGCAACGCTGAGGCGTTATCTTGGAATCGCGCGTGGTGCGGGACTCGTCGAAGTCGAAGAGCTGATACAGACTCGACTCAAAGATGCGGCGTTTTCCGCCCGGCCAAAGAGCTCGCCCACGGTCACCGCGCAAGACACGGCTTACTACGGCGAGCTGCGCGCGACAGTCGCGTTCTACGAGCGGCACGCGGCTTACAAGCGCGCGGCTGAGGTGCTTACATCCGAGTTCAGACGCGATCCATACAAGAATCGCTTCGACTATCAGAACCAGATCGCTACTCAATATCGGCTCGCAGGAGACCGCGATCGTGAGATCGAGTGGCTGCGCTCGGCGTACGCGGCCGCTAGTGGCGACCTGACGGCGAACTACAGCGACTGGGTCGACCGCTACTTCACACTTCTTCACGCATTGGGTCAACGAAGCGAGCTTCAGCGATTGGCTTCGACCTACAGCGCGTATCAACTCCAGCTCATCAATTTCCTGGTCGAGAAGAACGATAAGCTGCTCGCGCTCGATGCGATTGCGAGCGCCAAACAATCGGCCGCCTGGGTGCAGCAACGCAGCGGGGAGGCCGGGCTGTACATGAAAGACACCTCGCCCGAGAACGAACCGTTCTTCAGGGAGGCGCTCGATATCAAGCCCATCGGACAAATGCTAGGAAGGCGAATTGAGGGAGGCCGCGCGCTGGTCGGAAGCGACTGGTTCGTTGGGTCGCGAAATTATGGCTACTGGCTGGGTCTGGTGGGCCGCGAAATCGACAGCCGCAAGTTCGTCGCCGGCGAGATCGAAGGTCATCCATCGAGCGCACGCGCTCAGTTGGAACTGGCCGCATACTATCTCGACAAAAAGAACACGGCTCGAGCGGCCGATCACGTCGCGCTGGCGAGCGAGCTTGCGCCAGGCGAGAGAGATGTAGCAGTGATACGCGGCGCGGTTGCGCTTGCGAGCCGCGATCGCCAAGCCGCCCTCGACGCGTGGGGTTCGATCATGAGCGGGCGAGTCGTTGTTGCCGACACCGAGAGCTATTTGAAGGTGATGGCGGAGAATGGCTTCCTGATAGACGCACTGCCGCGTCTGGAGAGCTTTCTCGTCTCATTCGTCAATCGTGCTTCGCGCGACAAGCAGTCATCGGACCGAATAGAAGCCATCAAACCGCTCGTGCGTGACATCGCCGATCGTGCGAGCCGCGATCCAAAGACCGCGAACGACGTGGCCACGTTTTTTCACAACGCGATAAACAGAATGCCCGGCGACATGATCATCGGGCGGATGCTGATTGAAGAGAGCCTGCTCCCGGAGAGCACGCTCGCCAGCATCTACCGCACTATGCACCAGCGGATTTCCAATCTTGCTTCGGCGGTGTTAGGCACTGCCGCGTACGAGAACGGATACTACAGCGGGGGCGAGTACATCTATCCCGCGCGCGAGCTTTCGGTTTGGCGAAAACGCCTCGTCGATTACTTGATTCGCACACGTTCTTTTGACGAAGCGCGCCTGTTGATCGCGACTATCAAGCGCGAGCAAGCTGATCTGGAGCGGGCGTTCGAGAGTGATGAAGAAGGCGGCTCGACATCCGAAGACCGCTACGATTGGTTGCCGCTGGCGTCGGCGTTGATAGAGCTTCGCGGGGGACGCGACGCGGCTAAAGCAATCACGGAGCTGCGTCGTTACTGCGGGCTGGAAAAGACTGAAGGCGGAAGGCAGAAGGCCGAAGGCGGCGAGGACCAAAGCGGAATACATGAACGTTGTTCGAGGGCTTATGCGCTGTTGTTGGCTGAGGGCCGCGAACAAGACGCGGACGCATTGCTATACGACGCGTACAGCAAGTCAGTACGGTCTCGGTCTTCGGATGACGCAAGCCTTGCCGGGTTGGCTGAGATCGAAGCCCGGCGTGGCCGCGGGGATGAAGCTTCACGTTTGCTCAAGCTGCTGGTTGAGCGTTCGACTGATAACACCAGAGCGTTGCAACTAGCCGCGGAGACTGCGGCTAGAACGGGCCGCTATTCCGAGGCGATTGATTTTCGCGAGCAGATCGCGCGGGCCAATCCCGACGACGCGGTCAACAAACTCGAGTTGGCGCGAGTCTTGAATTCGGCGGGCCGAGCCGTTGATGCAGTCGATCGCCTCATCTCGTTGATCGCGGAGAGATCTACGCGCAACACCGTGCGGGCACAGTCGGCGGAGGTTCTTGGAGAGATTGTGAGAGCGGACCGCTCTCTTGCGTCGCGAGCCGCATCGTCGCTGGAGCAGCGTGGACGGAACGATGCTGGTGCGGCGCTCGCGCGAGCGGCCGCCTACGAAGCGGCGGGCAATCGCGAAGAAGCTCAGGCCGTGCTTGCGGGCGTGAACTCGGGGCCGCTTGCCGCGGTTGCGCAGATGAAGCTCGGATTGATTGCGGTAGCCGCCGGTCGTGACGCCGAAGCGGTGACGAGCTTCGAGCGAGCAATCTACCTGGACGCCGACGGCGCGATCACCGACGCAGTTGCCTTCCGCGCACAAGGGCCGCGGACACAGTTGATCATCCTCTACGGTAAGAACGGACGCGACTTGGCGGCGATTCGGCTTGCGGAAGGCGAAGAGCAAGGACCGCAGTCATTGATCAGTTCGGCGGTGCGCAGAGCGCTTTCGACGGGAGCCGCGCGGCCGGAGGCGCAGGCCGCTGTTTCATTCGAACCGTCGCTTGAAATCGCGCGATCGAGGACGGTGGGGCTCAAGACGCTTGCGGAGATTAATGAGTCAGCGGCTTCAGGCGCGCGTGGGGAGCTTTTGGCTTCGCTTGTCGAATCAGCCGCGAAACTCGGGCAGTACGACCGCGCGATTGCGATTGAGCGGTTGCGAATCGCAGAAGCCGCGAAGCCGGAAGAGAAGACGGCGATCGAGAAGCGGCTTGCGGAGATCATCGCCGCCGAGAAGGCGCGGCAGTTGAGGCTCGCGTTGCTGACGAGAATCGATCGTTCCAACGCAAGCGAGTCTATTTACGCTACGCGTGTGCTGGGGAAGGAATAGGCCGCGGATGACACGGATAAGGCGGGTTTGCACGGATCAGATCGGCGAGAATCCGTCGAATCCGTCCTATCCGTGGTCGATTTAAACGTGAGGATCGGATTTATGAGAACGAGGAAGCTCACACTATCGATTGCCGTTTTGATACTCGCGGTATCGCATCGATCTGATGGGCAACAAGCGCGACCGGTGGCCGAACAACTCAGGCTCGCCGGGGTGATGCCGCGCGGCGCAATGGTCTACATTCAAGCCAACGACCTCGCGGCGCTTATGAAGACCTGGCTCGCGTCGCCAGTGCGTTCTCAGTTCTACGACAGCGCGAGCTTCGCGGCGTTTCAAAAGTCACGCGTGTACCTGAAGCTCCAAGACCGCAAGAAGGATTTCGAGAGCGCCATCGGTGTCGGCATCGGCGAGAATCGCCTGGCTGAGCTGGCAGGCCGCGCATCGGCGGTTTCAATCTACGATATCGGCAAGATCGAGATCGTTTTCGTCACTGACCTCCCGCGCGTGCGCGCTGTCGCGTCTGCACTCTTCAAGCGAGCGCCTCAGTTTTCGGAGCGATCGGCGGATGGGACTTCATATTACGTCCGCGATGTAACTACCGACGGGGGCCGGTTGAATCAGCAGTTCTGCTTCGCGTACGTCGAAAACAAGCTGATTGTGACGACAACCGAGGGCTTGATGATTCGGGCAATTGGCAACGCTAAAGCGGCGGGCGCGGACTCGCTGCTCTCCGATGTTTTAGCGTCGGCCGGCGAGGCCACGGGATTCGCGGCGCACGATGTAACGATGTGGCTGGACCAGGAGCGCTTGAACCGCAATCGCTATTTTGACAACTACTGGATTCATCACAACGCGCGCGGTGCGCTGGCGGCCATTGAAACGGGGCTGATCGATTTGAGAATCACCCGCGAAGGAATGACCGAACAGCGATGGTTTAAGATGGGTGAAGGAGGCCGGGCGTTGGGGGCTGGACCGATCGCCGGAGAGCAGATCACCGCGTTGACGAGATTTGCTCCAGCCAATACGCAGCTTGTTCAGGTGCACGCCACTGCTGTCACGGAGCATTTGTCGTCAGCGATTGAGCAAGCTCTATTCGGCAAGCTCCCGGAAAAATCGTGGTCGCCGGCTGAGATTCCCGATCGCACGCGCAGCTCTGCCAACGAGGATGAGAACACCCGCGCAGGGCGCTACAGCCGCCTCGACCCTCGCTTCGACATAGACGTGGATGACGAGCAAGCACCGAAGCGGGGGTCAGGCGCCGCGGGGCAGGTCTCGGGGAAGAGACCTTCAATTGAGCGTGCCAACGACTTCGCGAAGAGCCTCGGCTCGATTCTCACGAGTGTTTCGACGACTGCCTATTCCGAGCTTGTTCGATCAAAGACGGAAGCGGGGAAACCGTTCGTGAGGTTCGAGCGGGCTATCGTCGCTCAGCTCAAGCCGGAAGCCACCGTCAACCGCGAGATTTTGGAGCGCGCGATAATTGATGAGTTGCGCGCGCGGTTCGTCGTCGCCGGCACACAGCCGCGGCTTGAGTGGCAGGATGAAGGCGCGGTTCGCTTTGTCGCGCAGTCGCTCCTGGAACAGGGTGCGGCGTACTCAGTTTCGGGAAACTACCTGGTGATGGCATCGAGTAAAGAGTTCGCGATCGACATTCTGCAAGCGGCGAAAGCCTCAACGACTCCCGGGGAGAAGATCGATGCCGCGGTTGATTTCTACACGCTAGTTCGGGTGGCCGCCGCGAAGCCGGTGTTTGACACCTTGATGTCGAAGCTCGACGGACGAGAGCCGCGAAGCAACCCGAGTCGCAACAAGGACGACGAGGAAGAGCGCGATATTAAGTTCTTTAGCGAGAACCTGTCGAGCCTCATTGCCGCGTCCGCCATCCGCGAGGTTCGTCTCAGCCGCCGGTCCGTCAGCGCACTGATGACCGAGCGGGTTGTTTATTCGTGGTAAGGAAACCTGTTGCGTGATGCGTGAAACTCAAAGTTCAAGCGGCCGTACGAAGGATCACAGGTTGGGAAGGGCGGTTTACCCCCGCTCCCGTCTGAGTCTACGCTGCCAAAGAGCGGGGGTAAACCGCCCTTCCCAACCTGTGATCTTTCCCATAGATCCTCCCCAAACAGTTTCACGCTTCACGCATCATTTATCACTCCTTCATTGCCCCGCTGCTGTCTCTACTGCTATTGTTTCCCTCGGCTCTCAAGCAGGTTGAATCCCCAGACACGAGGTATAGATGCTTCGAAAGGTAGCTGCTCTAGTCATCGTTTTCATAGCTGTGGTTCTTGCGGGATGCGCGCTGCTTTCTCACGAGGCTCCCAACGAGGACGTCGATAAGGCTGCGGCCCTTTTCTTCCAGCGGCTCGACCAGGGCGGGTACGATACCATCTATGACGACGCATCGAAGAGATTAAGGCAAAACAAGACTCGTGCGACGGTCACAGACAGTCTCAAACAACTTGCGGCGCAGGGAAAGACCCTCCGCTTTGACCGAACAAGCATGATGATTCAGGGGGAAGGCAAGGACCGCATGCTACTGCCGGTCTACAAGGTCTCATTCGAGCAGGCGCATGGAGACGTTGAGTTAACGTTCCAGGACGAAGGCGGCGAGTGGAAGCTGTTCGGTTTCTCTTTCAAACCGCGTGGGTAGTGCAGAATCTATATACCTCGGTCCAAGGTCCAAAGTCCAAGGTCCGAGGTCCAAGGTCCAAGGTCCAAGGTCCAAAGTCCAAGGTCCCAGTCCGAGGTCTTGGATCGCAGACTACGGAGGCAGCGCTTTTTATGATCTCGGCAATCACGCCCTTGGACCTTGGACCTTGGACCTTGGACCTTGGACCTTGGACTTTGGACCTTGGACCTTGGACTTTGGATCGGTACTACGAACGAAGGAACAGACTGAAGTCTGTGCTACTTCAGGAGGCTTCAATGCGAATGCGCTTAGCATATTGTTTTATTGCCATCGCGCTTTTTGTTTCTATCTCGGCGGTGAGTGCAAGCCGCTCATCGGTAGGCGTCAGCCCCGGCTCATCGGTGAAAGCTGCGAGCGTCCATGACAGCTCGATCAGCGCGAACTCGTACCGGAGTCCCGGCAAGCTGCACAAAGCCGTAGTTCCCAGCGCAGATTTGGAGGCGCTCGCTCAAGCAAAAGCGTCGGGGGCGATCGAGATCGCCGACTACGGGTCTTTCAAGCTGTTGGCGATGGACGACAGCGCGCTTCAGGACGCAGAGGAGCAGAGGGGCAGGGGAGCGGTGGAGCAACGAGACGGCACGTCATTCACCTCTGCGTCCCCGCTCCCCAACTCCTCTGCTTCACTGGTTCTGCACGACGATCTGAACGTGCTGCTTCTGCGGTCTGGCGCAATCGACACGACGGACGATGAAACGACGGGCACTTTTGTTGGAATGGGCCGCCCCGCTGCCTCTTATGCTTTGCAGGCTTTTACTTCAGTAGACAGCGAAAGTTCCGGCGGGTCGCTGCTCCGCCTGGTTCAATTCGCCGGCCCAATCAAGCGAGCGTGGTTTGAGCAGCTCGAGGCGAGCGGGGTCGAACCGATAGCATATGTGCCGAACAACGGCTACCTGGTGCGCAGCGATTCCAATGCCCGTGCGCGGTTGATGACCCGTAATCAGAACGCTGCAGCTCGCGGCGAAGGCTTTATTCAGTGGGAAGGCCCGTTTCTTGACGAGCACAAAATTCATCCCGCCCTGGTCGAAGCGATGGCTGCGCGATCCGGTGAGTTGACGGTTGCTGTCCAGTTCGGGCTTGGCAAGCGTGAACCCAAGGCATCAGACAACGTGGAGGTGAAGCAGGCTAGAAAGCTGGCGTCACGGGTGTTAGTGGATGCTTACGGCGTGCTCAACTTCACCAACTTGCGAATTAAGATCGACGCCAGCCGAATCGCCGACCTTGCCGCGCTGCGAAGCGTAGTCAACGTCGAGCCGTGGACTCCGCCTCAGTTAATGGATGAACGCTCGGCCCAAATAGTCGCGGGCGAATTGACTGCTGATCGCACAGCGCCGCGCGGGCCTGGCTACGCGGCGTGGCTCGCAGCTCACGGATTCTCCTCGACGTTCAGTTTCGCCATCGACGTCTCTGACACCGGCCTCGATCGCGGAGCCATCACACCTGACAAGCTGCATCCTGATTTTCTCGATTCAACCAAACAGAGCCGCGTGCTCTACGCCCGCGATTACACATCTGAGCTCGATCCGGGCGACGTTCCCGGACACGGCACGATCAACATGTCAATTGCCGCCGGCGCGAGTATGTCTTCGGACAAAGACTTCCGCGACACCTCCGGGTTCAACTACGGGTTAGGCGTTGCGCCGTTCGCGCTGGTCGGCTCGTCCAAGATGTTTCAATCCAGCGGAGTCTTCGATCTCATCGATCCTTACACCAGACTCGTCTCGGAAGCTTATCGCGACGGCGCGCGAGTTTCGTCGAACAGTTGGGCCGAGCTATCGAACACGTACTCGATCGATTCCCAGGAATACGACTCACGCGTGCGTGATGCGGTGCCCAATCAATCCGGCAACCAGGAGATTACTATATGCTTCGCCGCTGGAAACGGAGGATTTAACAAGATCATCGGCGCGCCCGGCACGGCGAAAAATGTAATCTCCGTAGCGGCTGGTGAGAGCTCGCGAAAAGACGGAACAGATGGCTGCAACGTCAAGGACCCTGACTCTGACAGTGCTATGGATATCGCTTTCTTCTCGTCCGGCGGGCCGCTTAGCGATGGAAGGATGAAGCCCGACATCACGGCGCCGGGCACCCATATTGAAGGCGCCGCGTCGCAGCACCCGGAATTCGACGGATCGGGCGTGTGCGGCGAGAACGCGGACAAGCCTTATTTCCCGACAGGGCAGACGCTATACACCTGGGCATCGGGCACGAGTCAAGCGACGCCGCATGCCGCAGGAGCAGCCGCTCTGGTGCGGCAGTTCTTGATCAACAGAGGCGAACAGCCGACCGCCGCGCTCATCAAAGCGCTGCTGCTCAACACCCCTACGTACATGACCGGCGAGCGAGCCGGCGGAGACCTGCCCCAGGCGCGGCAGGGCTGGGGGCTGTTGAATCTGAATCGAGCGTTCGACAGCACACCCAAGATCTTTATCAACCAGACGAACACGTTTGCCGACAGCGGTCAGGATTTCGTGATCACCGGTGAAGTGAAGGACTCATCACAGCCATTCCGCGTTACGCTCGCGTGGTCAGACGCGCCCGGCTTTTCAGGGGCCGCGCCGTGGGTGAATGATCTCGATCTTGAAGTCACTATCAACGGCCAGCCTTATGGCGGCAACAACTTTTCCGGTCAGGATTCGCAACCCGGCGGCGAGTCCGACACAAAGAACAACGTCGAAGGTGTATGGCTGCCTGCAGGCACCGCGGGCACGTTCCTGGTTAGAGTTCGCGCGACGAACATCGCGGGCGATGGAGTGCCGGGCAACACCGATCCGACCGATCAAGACTTCGCGCTTGTGGTTTACAACGGCGAAAAGAAAGACGCGCCTGTTGCCACCATTGCGAGCATCACGCTTGCGGGCGGCTCGGACGCGTCCGCCGATCCTGGCGAGACGGTCTCGATGAGGATCAGTGTCGGCGATCTTTCGCCAATAGCTCTGACCGCGGGGCGCGGCGCGCTCACCACCACGACCACCGGAGTGACAGTGACCGCCGCGGCTTCTGATTTTCCAAACATCCTGCCAGGCCAGAACGCCGAAGGTGTCGCGCCTTTTACGTTCACGGTTGATCGAAGCATCTCTTGCGGCAGTTCGATCAGTTTCGTGCTGAGCGTGACAAGCCAGGGCTTAACATCGCGGGTGCCATTCAACGTGCGAGTGGGGAGATCGGAAGCGGCGGAGTTTTTCTCGGACGCCGTCGAGTCCGGCGAGTCGAAGTGGACGCACGGCAGCGGCATCAAGAAGAAGAAGTTTCAAGCGGACACCTGGACAATTTCTACCAAACGAGTTCATGCGGGGGCTAACTCGTGGTTTACGCCGGATCCGGGCGACAAGGTGAACGACGCGCATCTCGACACGATTCCGATTCAGCTCCCAGCGGACGCTCGCGCGTTGCAGTTGGTGTTTTTCCACACGTTTGAGTTTGAGCGAGGGACCTACGACGGCGGAGTAATCGAGATATCGACTGGCGCCGACTTCGAAGATCTAGGCTCAAAGATTGTGCAGGGCCGCTACAACGGAACGATTAGCATCTTCACTGCTAACCCGCTTGCCGGAAAGCCCGGGTGGGTCGACGGTCGGCTGGGAACGTTCAAGCAGGTGATCGTGGATTTAAGCAGCTACGCCGGCAAAACTGTGACAATCAGGTTCCGAATCGGGACCGATCAGAACGGCAAAGGGCTCGGATGGTATGTGGATGATGTGAGCTTGAGAGGCGACCGCGTGAGTTGCACGCCGGTCGGTTTGGGGCAGTGATTTCGTTCGAAGATCAGATCACATAAGGCGGGTCTATCAGTGGTTGAAAGATAATTAGCTCGCCTCCTCGGTGCCTGGAACGACGGGACCGGTCCCCTGGCCACGAAACATACTTTGTTAGTTTCGCGGCCGGGGAAGTCCTAGTCGTCTAGTCTGAAGCCGGCGTAGTTTTTCACCGCCTGACCTGATGTCCTCCTACAGTACGCGCAAAAAAGCAACCAAATCTTTCTTCTCTTCCGCTGCCAGGTTTAGCTGCAAAATCAAATTGAAAAACTCAACCGTGTCTTCCAACGTGAGCAGCCTTCCGTCATGCAGATACGGCGGCGATTCCTTGATGCCGCGCAAGGGGAAGGTCTTGATAGGCCCTTGAGCCGTTATCATCATACCGCCTTCCATCCGAGGTTTGAAGAATCGCTCGACTTTAAGATCGTGCATCAAGTTGTCGGTGTAGTAAGGCGCCGTGTGACACACCACGCAACTGGCTTTTCCGAAGAACAATTCCTCGCCGCGTATCTCGCTTTCGTTGGCTTTCGTTCGGTCGAGACGTCCAAACAGGTTCAGCTTTGGCGCTGGCGGAAAATCCAACAGCTCCTGGAATTCAGACATGTTATGAACCTGCGAGCCGCGATCCAAAATGCTCAAGCCCTTCTTGGTCGCAAGCACCGGGTCGCCATCGAAGTAGGCTGCCCGCTGTTCGAACTCCGTGAAATCCTCGACGCTGCGCAGGGCACGTTGCGATCCGAACAAACGTTGGATGTTGACGCCGCGCAGCGAAGGCGTCTCGATCCGGCGGCGATTCTCTTGCGGCCGTACGTCGCCGGCAAGGTGCGCCGCGCCTGACGTGTGTCCGTTGACGTGGCAATCGAAGCAGGTCACCCCACGCATGCCGTCGGGCTTCTCGGTCTTACGATCCGCCGTGGCGTTAAACTGCTGCTGCGGAAACTGGGTGAGAAGGAGACGCAACCCATCGAGCTGTTTCGGATTGAGGATCCCATTGAAAAGCTCGTAGAAGTTGTCAATCGTTACCGTCTGACCTTTGGATACATCGCCCAGGTCAGGCCGAGTGATCAGAAAGATCGCCGGCGGGAATTCGGGCAAGAAGTGCTCCGGTAAGTCAAAATCCATGTCGAAGCGCTCAAGCCTTGGCAGCGCTTTGATCTCAGCCTGCGGGAAGATCATGCCACCCACGGGGTGGCTCACGTGCGGGAGAGGAAGATAGGGGAACAAGCCCTTTTCTTTAATCTCGTCAGGCGACATTTTTCCGAGTTGCTCCCACGTCACGCCGCCTTTGACTTTTCCCGTAGGTCCCACAGGAATCGGCTTGCCGCGAGCCATCTTCACGTTCGGATCGACGCGACGGCTCAAATCGTAACGCGCTTCGAGCAACTTTTGATGCTCCGCCATCACGCGCGCCTTTGCCGCCTTGTCGCGTTTCAGCACGACGGCGAACGGCTCTTCGATCACGGGTCCGAAGGAAGACGGTTGCTGTTGAGCGCGTGCTTGCGGACTGACGAACATCGTGGCAGCACCCATCACGATGAAGACAAGTGCCACAAGCATCTTGGTTCGTTTTGATGTAGTCATGGTTCTCCTTTTCCTGGTTAAGGATGGGAATCGTCGGATGAGTCCAGGTTGGCTTCTTTTTGCCAGTGTCCGCGCATAAAGCCGCACAATCTGGGTTAGCCCTCTACCTAGCCCATCCTTTATGAAGGTTGAATGCGCATCGTGTTCATCAAAATCAGCCTGACTGACTGCTCGCGGTCACAGGTGCAAGGCCGCGCATCATAATAACACGCGACCGAGGATTGACCTATGCGCTGGTTTCAGACCTGGAAGACCGCGGCCAGCAGTCTTGCATAGTCTGCCATCAGGGAACCAGGGATAAGTATTTCATCGAGAGTCTGAAGCCAAAGCAAGCGGCAAATCGGCTGCTGACATAGCAAGAACCGGCGACTGCCCGGCACGATAACCATCCCTCGCGTTAGCTCGTCATCAACTAGAAGCCAAGCGGCGAAGCTTACGCTTGAACTCGCGAGCATCCACACGGTGCTTGAACACCTTCACTCCGTTGATGAAGATCACCGGTATATCGTGGTCATAACGCTCGCTAAGCGCAGGGTCGTCGTCGATGTGCACTTCTTCCAATGAGAACTCGCCGTCGCAACCCGAGGCCCAAATGGCAGCCTTAGCCTCGTCGCAGAGATGACACCCAGGTCGGGTGTAGATGGTCACGGTAGCTTTCTTCATCGCTTACTACACACTCTTCAGTGGCTCTGCTTGACAAACTTTGCGGCGAAATGATAATACGTGTCTCTTCATAATAAAGAGGATGTTCAGTTCTGTGAGAAACGTTCAGCAGAATTCATACAGTATATATCGGCGAGGCGCGTCGTGCGTCCTCGTTGGAACTAGTCGTACTAATCGTCTCTCTAATGATGGACGGAATCGTGGAGACCTCCGGCATGGACACCGTTCAGGACACGAACCAGAAGATTGAGGGCGAGGAAAAGCAGAAAGTAACCGAAACGGCAGAGAAAGTTACACCACCCGCGCAGAAAGCGTCAGCATTACCAGAGAAACCTAAAGCCGCCGCTAAGCCTGCCGTCGGTACTTCGGCCGGGGCCAAGTCTAAGACAGTCGAAAGCGCGCCACCCGATCCGGTCAACAAGATGCGCCGGCGCATCATATGGACCGCAGTCGGCGGATTCCTTGCAACCAACTTTCTGATGTTCCTGCGCTTCTTCCTTCCGCGCACTATCTTCGAACCGAGCACCGTGTTTAGAGTCGGGTACCCAACCGATTTCGGCTTCGGGGTCGACACGAAATTCCAACAGCAATACCGCGTCTGGGTCGTTCGCAACGCCGAAAGGTTGTTTGTGATTTATGCCCGATGCACTCACCTCGGGTGCACGCCCGACTGGAAACTGAGCGAGAACAAGTTCAAATGCCCGTGCCACGGAAGCGGCTACACAACCGAAGGCATAAACTTCGAAGGACCCGCTCCGCGCCCGATGGATCGCGCTCACGTCGAGCTTGATCCGACGGGACAAATCATCGTTGACACCGCCCGCCTCTACGAGTGGCCGAAGGGAGAGCAGGCTCCGGGCCACTTCGATGACCCGGGTGCGTTCATAACGGTGTAGTCCAATTCGCTGTTTGAATTCGAACGTCCGTGTGTCGCAAGTCTTCGCTCTCGAGCACAATCCATCGGGGAGCTTAGTAAATGGAACCTGATAAGCCTGATAAACCTGAAGTGAAAACCGGTGCGGGTGTTGCCGTCGCGGAAGAAGCCCCGCCGAGTGTCAAAGAAAACGTCAAACAAGAAATCGATCTCCTGAAGAAGAAGATTCAGAAGGAATCCGTTCTTCAAGAGCTTGAAGATCTCAAGGATCCGACAAAGACTCAGATTTACAAGTCGATGTTCCGGGTCAAGCACGAGCCGACGCCGCGATCGCGATCGCTGGGCGTGCTGACAAACGTTTTCCTGCACCTCCATCCTGCCAAGATCAATCGCGACGCGGTGCGCTTCAGTTACACGTGGGGGATGGGCGGCATCACCTTCTATCTTTTCATTGTGCTGACCTTCACCGGCATTCTGCTGATGTTCTATTACCACCCGTCGAAGGGGCAGGCTTTTCAAGACATCATCTATCTCGAGAACGATGTGCCGTTTGGCAAGCTGCTTCGCAACATGCACCGATGGGCTGCGCACTTGATGGTGATAACAACATGGCTGCACATGCTGCGGGTAGTGCTGACTGGCTCATACAAGACGCCGCGTGAGTTCAACTGGTCGGTCGGCGTTGTGCTGTTGGTGCTG
This sequence comes from Acidobacteriota bacterium, assembly GCA_038040455.1. Classification (GTDB taxonomy): domain Bacteria; phylum Acidobacteriota; class Blastocatellia; order UBA7656; family UBA7656; genus Onstottus_A. The sequence continues at coordinate 40,403 of JBBPIH010000047.1, read as the reverse complement.
ACGCTGCTGCTGAGTTTCACCGGCTATCTGCTGCCCGATGATCAGCTTGGGTTCTGGGCGGTGACGGTTGGAACGAACATGGCTCGCGCGACTCCGGGCCTCGGAGCCGAAGGACCGTTCGGCCCGCAGATGGGAATGTCGCTGTACAACGACGTGCGGTTCGCGCTGCTGGGCGGATCGATCGTCGATGCGAACGCATTGCTTCGAAGCTACATCTGGCACTGCATAGCGATCCCGGTTATCGCCAGCGTGCTGATGGCCGTACACTTCTGGCGAGTGCGCAAGGACGGCGGCATATCGGGCCCTGCGCCTGTTCAGCTTGAGTCAGAGATGAAAGCGCCCGGAGCAAGAGCGGTCAAGAAACAAGTGGGATAATCGGTTCAGGGTTCCGGGTTCGCGGTTCAGGGTTAAGCCTGAACCAGGAACCGTGAACCCGAAACCGCCGGAGGCTTATGGATTGGGCACAACTCTGGACTATCGTGTCGGCGCCTGACAACGTGCCAATTGTGGCTATGCTGTTCCTGGTTCCGTTCTTTATGTGGATGGGCCTTAGCCAGGCACGGGCGAATGACCGTCTGACCGAGCAGCTTGAAGGCGATCCAAAGCTTGCCAAGACGCATCATCGCAAGACGTGGCCGTGGAAGCCGCACTGGTCACGTGAGTTGCACGTATGGCCCTACCTGCTGAGGATCGAGTTCCTGGCGGTCATCATTGTCACTGTTATCCTCTTCGTCTGGTCGATCACTCTCAACGCGCCACTCGAGGAACCGGCGAACCCCAATCTGACGATGAACCCGTCGAAGGCGCCGTGGTACTTTCTAGGGCTGCAGGAGATGCTGGTTTATTTCGATCCGTGGATCGCCGGTGTGGTGATGCCCAGCCTGATGATCGTTGGGTTGATGGCGTTCCCATACCTCGACTCGAATCCGCTGGGCGTCGGCTATTACACCTGGAGGCAGCGCAAGGTCGCCATCGGCGCGTTCTTGTGGGGCTTTATCATGTGGATCATGCTGATCTTCATCGGCACGTTCATTCGAGGTCCGGGTTGGGTGTGGTTCTGGCCGGGTCAGACCTGGGACCACAACGTTCAGCTCTACGAGATCAACCGCGACCTTCCCGACATCTTCGGGATTACGTCGCAACCCTGGAAGGGGATTTTCGGCTTGCTCGTGATAGGAGCTTTTTACTTGATCGCCGGGCTGGTGATTCACATCATCATCACGTGGAGCAAGTTCGAAAAGAAAATCTTCGAGCGGACGACTTTCTTGCAGTACTCGGTCTTTCAGTTCTTCGCGATAACAGTGCTGGTGAGCATGCCGGTGAAGCTTTTGATAAGGCAAGTATTCCGGATCAAGTACGTGATGGTTACGCCGTGGTTCAATATTTGAGGTGGCGCAGACTTCAGTCTGTGTGCTGGTAAATACATATTCGATCCAC
>JBBPIH010000047.1:0-38866 GCA_038040455.1 Acidobacteriota bacterium | reverse complement strand
TGCACACAGACTAAAGTCTGCGCCACCAGGGGAGCTAGATGGCAGACACTACTCACGCCGTGGTTCAATATCTGATGTGGCGCAGACTTCAGTCTGTGTGCTGGTAAATACATATTCGATCCACTGCACACAGACTAAAGTCTGCGCCACCAGGGGAGCTAGATGGCAGACACTACTCAAAGCGAGCAGTTAGAGAAAAGGGCCCCAGAAACTCCTGAGATCGACCCGATTGCCGACCAGTCGATGAGCGGCGCTCTATTGATATCTTCGCTCTTGCTGATCGTGACACTTCTCTGGTCGCTTTACGACGAAGTCATCGGAGAGCGGCCGTGGAAGAGCTATCAAAAGAACTTCGTTGACAGCTATTCGAGCTATCTCGAAACTGCAAAGAAGCGGCAGAAGAACCTCGAAAAAGAAGTGAAGAGCTCGCCCGAGTATCAGGAGTTGGACCAGGCTTACAAAGACGCCTCGGCCGCCGCCAAGGAGCTCACCGACCCGATCGACGCGCAGGTCAGGAAGGTCGACACCAGAATCAATGAGCTTACTGGGCCGTTTCAGGACGCGCGTTCGTGGATTGTAGCAAAGACCTATGAGCTGGAGGTTGCTGGAAGCGAGAGTTCAAGGAAGAGCATCCGCGATGCTATAGAAAAGAAGAAGCAAGAGAAGATCGATGTCAAAATCACCGGTGACAACGGCTTGGAAGAAGAGAAGTCGCTGACCTTCCCGGAACTTGAAGCAGTCTACAACAGCCTGCGCGACGAGAAAGCGCGGCTCCTGGCCGAGCGCGTTCAGATTACGCAGCCTATCGAGGGAGCGCGCAAGAAGCGTGAGGTATACCTTCAGGATCACCTCTTCGGGCTGACCGAAGAACAGGTCGCCAAGCTGGAAGAGAAGGCGAACACTTTCAAATTTGAGATCAAACAGATCAACGCCGGCGGCGTGGTCATCGACCGCTGCGAATCTTGCCACCTCGGAATTCGAGAGCCGATAACGATTACCAAGGCCGACATGTTGCGCGCCAGCAAGGAGTCGGCTGATGACGATCCCAGTCTTGATGAAGCCGAGGCTGCGGCGTTCGTCTCTCATCCGAACCGCGATTTGCTGAAGACGCACGATCCTGACCGCTTCGGCTGCTCGACCTGTCACGGCGGCAACGGCCGGGGCACGACCTCGGTCGACAAAGGTCACGGCAGATACAAACATTGGTTGTGGCCGCTTTATTACAAAGAGAACATGGAAGCCGGGTGCAATCAATGCCATAACCGCGACCGCGTGCTGCAAGGTGCAGCCGTGCTGAATCGCGGCAAGGAGCTGTTCCAGGTTCGCGGCTGTGCCGGCTGTCATCGTTACGAAGCGTTCGATCGCGAAGCCGATGCCCTGAGCAACGCGCGGCAGAGCATCAAGACGCTCGAGCTTCAGCGCGATGAACGCAAACGCGAGATAGCGCAGACGGGCGCCGCGGCCGACGCTGCAAGCACCGATGAAGAAGCTGCACAGCTAAGAAAGAAGGCCGAAGCGCTTCGTCAGATGATTTCGCAAGTCGACGCGCGAATCGACGAATTTGATACTCAAGCCAAGTACCTGATGCAGGATGTAAAGAAGATCGGACCGAACCTGAAGGAGATCAAGGCCAAGCTGCGGAAGGACTGGATCCCGGTTTGGCTCTCTGATCCGCAAGCCTTCAGGCCCGGAACCAAGATGCCGACCTTCCGGCTTGAGGACGACGAAATCAAGGCCGTCTCCGCGTTTCTCTGGCAGGCAGCGCTCGATGTGAAACCGCCTACTCAGGCCCAAGGCGACGCGGCGCACGGCAAGGAATTGTTCAAGACGCTTGGCTGTCTGGGCTGTCATTCGATCAACGGCCAGGCAATCGACATGGGCAATCAGGTCATCGGCGGAGACTTTGCAGCGAACCTCTCGCGCGTGGGTGAGAAAGCGAACTATGATTACATAGTCCGCTGGGTGCACAATCCTCGGCAGCGGCTTGCGCCGTATTCGCCTACCTTGAAGCGCGATCTCACGCCGGCGGACTACAAGCAGAAGAATCTTCCATTTGTGTTCGACGACGATCACTCGAAGAGCCCGGTTGACGGCCGCGAGCTTCAGATCCAGAACATGACAGTGATGCCCAACTTCCGGCTGTCAGATCAGGATGCACGCGACATCGCTACGTTTTTGGCGGCGCAGAAGCGGCCCGGCGTTGACTATAAGAGCGCTTCGTACCTCGACGATGCGTCGCTCAAGTCGCAGGGAGAGCAGCTCGTGCGAAGGTACGGTTGCGCGGCGTGTCACGAGATCAAGGGAATGGAAGATGAACAGCGAATCGGAACCGAGCTGACGCTCGAAGGCAGCAAGCCGATCGAGCGGCTCGACTTCGCTCTGTTGCAGCAGCCTGCGATGCAGGGAAGAGAACCGATGACCGGCGAGAAAATCGAGCGAGAGGGCAGGGAAGGGTGGTACGACCACAAGGGCTTCTTCGAGAACAAGCTTCGAAGCCCGGGTATCTACGACCGAGGCAAGGTGAAAACGCCCGAGGAGCGCTTGCGCATGCCGAACATTTACCTGCCTGAGAGCGACGTCACGGCGCTCACGACCTTCTTACTCGGCAGCGTTGAAACCAGTCTTCCGGAGTCAATGCGCTACAACGCGGCCGGCGGAAAGAAGGCGGTTCAAGACGGCTGGTGGGTCGTTCAGAAGTACAACTGTATGGGTTGTCACAACGTGCTGGTGGGTCAGGACTCGATCTTGATGGGACTGCCGATGTATCAGAGCGCCGATGGGAAAGAGCAGTTACCGCCACGGCTGACAAGCGAGGGCGCGCGGGTCAATCCGGATTGGCTGCTGCGCTTTTTGAAAGATCCCTCGCAAGCAACACCCGCCGAGCGAACCTCGCTGGCACAGGCTGTGAGCGGTCACGCGCAAGCCGGCGGCGACGAATGGGCCGAGAGTTTAAAGCTACACGCACAGCCTGGTGCGAATCACAACGGAGTGAGGCGATACCTGAAGGCGCGCATGCCGACCTTTAACTTCTCGCCCAATGAGCTACAAGCGCTGGTGAACTTCTTCATGGGCGCATCTTCTCAAGCGCAGCCGTACATACCCGAACGGTTAGATCCGCTAGCGACCGACGAGCAAGGCATGGCTCGCGCGCTGTTCAGCTCGAATGCCGCACCGTGCCTGAAGTGCCATATGACCGGCGATCCTGCGCACGATGCCCGAGCGACTGCGCCGAACTTCTTGCTGGCGCCTGAACGATTGAAGCCAGCCTGGACCCGGCGATGGCTGCTTGATCCGCAGTTGATCAGCCCGGGCACTTCGATGCCATCGGAGCTGTTTAAACGTGACTCGGGGCACGACCGATGGGTGTTCAACGGTCCGACTCCGCCGTCGTTCCAGACCTATGAGAAGGACCATGTCGATTTGCTCGTGCGGTATATGTTCCAGATCTCGCCGGACGAACAGAGGCGTTTGGGCACTGGCGGCGGCGGGGCGGCTCCGAGCTCGGCTCCTGCGCCTGCAGCCGCGGGAAACAAGACGGCGATAGTCGAGCGAAAGACTCGCCGCCCGAGTTTGCGCGGACCAATCGCGGCGATTCGTGCGCCGTAGCAGGGAAGTCAGATTGATGTTTAGAATTAAAGGTGACGCTGAGTTCTTACGCTCGAGTAAGAGATAAATCAATAGTCACGGAGAAAAGCAATGATAAAGACAATCGGAACGGCTTGCATGATGTTGATACTGGCGACTGTATTGGTCTCAGTCGGCTGCAAAGGCAAGAAGAAGGCGGCAGATGACGACAAGACGGACGGTACCGCGAAGCCGCAGTACGCTTCGAAAGGCGATGAGGGGACTATCACGGGTAAGATCGCCTACGACGGCGCGCCTTCTACGCCCAAAAAGATCGACATGAGCCAGGACGGCAACTGCGCCGCGGCGCCGGGTGACAAGTCGGCGGATGATCTGTTAGTCGCCGATGGCAAGCTCGCCAACGTGTTTGTGTACGTGAAGGGCGGCCCCACCGATAAGTTCAGCTTCCCCCCGCCCTCCGACCCGGTCGTGCTGGACCAGAAGGGTTGCCGGTATCAGCCGCGCGTGCTGGGAATTCAGACCAACCAGATTTTGAAGGTGACCAACAGCGACAACACCACTCACAACATCCACCCCTCGCCAAAGACAAATCAAGAGTGGAATCAGATGCAAGCTCAGGGCGCGCCCCCCATTGAAAAGAAGTTCGGCCGGCCCGAGACTCTAATTCCCGTCAAATGCAACCAGCATCCGTGGATGAAGGCTAACGTCGGAGTGCTCGCGCATCCTTACTTCGCGGTCAGCGGAAAGGATGGCTCTTACACCATCAAGACCGTTCCGCCTGGAACATACACGCTGGTCTTCTGGCACGAGACGAAGGGCGAGCAGACTCAGCAGGTGACGATCGCCGCAAAGGAGTCGAAAACACAGGACATCACTTACAAGGCTGGGGCCATCGCTCGAGCGACATCACTGCAGATTGGACCGGCGCTTGTGTTGCCATAGTTTGGCCGAGCTTCGAGAGGCTTTGATTGATTGATCAAAAGGGGACGCCAGTGAACGCGAGACCGAACATCGGGCTTTACCGGCTAGCGATTTTACTTTCCTGCATGACCGCAGTCATACTCGCCGCTGGCGCGCTGGTCACCAGCAACGAAGCGGGAGATTCTGTGCCGGACTGGCCCCTTTCGTTCGGGCGCTGGTTGATCAGCTCCGATAACTTCAAAGCCAACGTACGCTACGAATACTCCCACCGCTTCATCGCAGGCGTTGTCGGCGTGACGACGTTGCTCCTTGCAGTGTGGGCGTATTTCAGCGAGCGTAGAGCCTGGATGCAAAGGCTGGGATTGATCGCTTTTGCAGGTGTAGTCGCTCAGGCCGGCATCGGCGGATTGAGGGTGCTCTTTCCGGAACATAAGGCGCTGATCGCGGTGCCGCACGCGCTGGTAGCCCAGAGCTTTTTCGCAGTCGTCGTCGCCATTGTCGTGTTCACGTCGCGAAGCTGGTCATCGTTTCACGAAGTCAAAGCGGATGCCGGCAATTTGCCGCTTCGCAAGTTGGTTGCCGCCAGCGTCGGCGCAGTATTGATCCAGCTTGTATTGGGGGCGGGATTTCGGCACCAGGCTTTCGGTATCATTCCGCACATCTTTGGAGCGGCCGCGGTGACACTGCTCATTACGGCAACGGCGGTGCTCGTGATGCGGCGTCACAAAGGTGACGATTACCTTGCTCGTCCGGGCAAGCTTGCCGTCGCGTTGCTGGTGGTTCAACTTGTCCTTGGCGTGTCGGCTTATCTTGCGCGTCTAGGGTCGGCGGGCGACCCTCAGCCGCTAGAGCCGATGATCTCCTTGACCGTTGCGCATCTAGTTATAGGCGGGCTAATACTTGCCACTATGGTTGTGCTGGCACTTAGGTGTTATCAAGTGATTGCACCCAGGCACCAACGGGCGGGGGACGTAGTCGATGCCCGCGGGCTTCATTCATCCGCCAGCGAGGCGGCGGTTTAGACATATGGAATCAATTGCAGGACAAGTTGCGATCACCGATCGAGCGAGCTTATCGTTTGCCGCGAAGCTTTCCGCTTATGCCGAGCTGACAAAGCCGCGCATAACTTTCCTGGTAGTGCTTACGGCAGCGGCTGGCTTCTGCATGGGCTCGGCCGCAGGCATCGACTATGTACGGCTGCTGAACATGGCGATAGGGATCGCGCTGCTGTCATCGGGAATCTCGGCTCTCAACCAATACCTCGAGCGCGACCTCGATGGATTGATGCGACGCACGCAAGAGAGACCGCTGCCCTCAGGAAAACTGTTGCCCCTGGAAGCAGCGCTCTTTGGCACATCGCTATCAGCTATTGCTCTAGCATACCTGGCGATCTTGATTAATCCGCTATCGGCTTTGCTGGGCGTGGTGACGCTTGCGAGTTATCTATTCGTGTACACGCCCCTCAAGTCAAAGACAACTTTATCGACGGTGCTGGGAGCGTTTCCGGGGGCAATGCCACCGTTCATCGGGTGGGTAGCCGTACGCGGCGAGGTCACCATCGATGCCTGGGTCTTGTTTGCGATTCTGTTTCTATGGCAGTTCCCCCACTTTCTTGCGATCGCGAGGATGTACCGCGAGGACTACGCGCGTGCTGGAATCAAGATGCTGCCGGTGGTTGAACCTGAGGGCAGAGTTACCGGGCAGCAGATCATCAGCTACACGTTGCTCCTCGTTCCGGTTAGCCTGCTGCCGGTCGTGACAGGACTGGCAGGTTCGGTCTACCTCGTAGGCGCGGCAATACTCGGTTTGGGCTTTTTGTATTTCAGCGCGCGAGCGGCGCTCGTGCGAACGTCCTGGCAAGCGCGACGGTTGCTTTTGGCTTCGGTGCTTTATCTGCCAGCGCTTTTTGGATTGATGGTGCTGAATAGATAGGTTCCGAGTTCCGAGTTGTTGGTAGCAAGAGAACCCCGAACCCCGAACCCTGAACTCGGAACCCGGAACCATAAGGGGAGATATGGGCAAGATCACTGGTATCCTGATGTTCATCCTGGCAATCGTCTCAGTGCTGCTGTTCATTGGACAGAAGCTGATGTTCGGCTCGGAGCTCTGGTGGTTTCCCGAAGGCATCTCTGAGCACGCGGGCCCCATCGATGCCCAGTTCATGCGAACACTTATCGTCGTAGGAGTGGCTTTCTTAGCAGCGCAGTTTGCGCTTGGCTATGCAGTGATGCGGTTTGGGCGAAAAGGCGATGCCCGAGCGGTCTACACCCACGGCAGCAACAAACTAGAAGTCACGTGGACCATAATCACCGGCGCTGTTTTTATCGCGCTAGCGATACTCGGCCAGCGGGTGTGGGCGCAGTTGCACTTAGTTGCGGCCGCGGACAACGCTGCAAAAATCGAAGTCGTCGCCCAGCAATTCCAATGGAACTTCCACTATTCCGGGGCTGATGGCGCATTCGGGCGAACCGAAGCGCGGTACATCGACGACTCCGCGCTCAACTTTGTCGGTCTGGATCCGGCTGACGCCGCCGGAAAGGACGATGCGCAGTTGACGACGCTCATTGTTCCGAAGGACCGCCAGGTCGAGTTGACGCTGAAGTCTAAGGATGTAATACACAGCTTCTTCGTGCCCGCGCTTCGGTTTAAGCAAGACACCCTGCCGGGCATGGCTATAAAGGTACACTTCACCGCCAGCAAAGAAGGGAAGTACGAGATACCCTGCGCCGAGTTGTGCGGCAGTCTCCACCACAACATGAAGAGCAACATGATTGTCATTCCAAGCGATGAGTTTGACCGCTTGATGGCGATGTCGGAGGAGCAGTTCAAAGAACAACTGGGCGAGTTGCTTGGGCGTTACCAGTACTAGGATCGACAGGAGAGAGTTCAGAGTTCAGAGTACAGCCTTTAGGCTGAATTAGCTTTAGCCTGATTCAACGCCGCAGCCTAAAGGCTGTACTCTGAACGCTGTACTCTGAACGGGCTTCAAGGAGGAGGCAGAAGATGGCAGACGCGGTTCATCCAGTTCACGGCGAAGTTCATCGTCATCCCGCGCCAACGGGTTTCATCCGGAAATACGTATTCAGCACGGACCATAAGGTGATAGGCATCCAGTACTGGTCCCTCGCTCTGTTCTCGGTCTTCGTCGGCATGGCATTGTCGCTGCTGATGCGCTTGCAGCTCGCGTGGCCGGGTCAGGAGTGGGGCTTTCTCAAGACCTTGTTTCCGAGTGCCGCGGCAAACGGGACAATTTCCGGAGAGCTATACCTGTCTATGCTGACGATGCACGGAACGATCATGGTGTTTTTCGTGCTGACGACTGCGCCGCAGGGCGGATTCGGCAATTATTTTCTGCCGATTCAAATCGGCGCGGACGACATGGCATTCCCGGTTTTGAACATGCTCTCGTTCTGGATCACCTTTGTGGCTCTTGTCGTATTGTTGAGCGCGTTCTTCGTGAACTACTTCGATCCTGACGATCTGAACATGGTGAACGTGATCGGCCCAATTGGCGGGTGGACCGGATACGCCCCGTTGAGCGCGCTTGGGGATAAAGCCGGGCCGGGGCAGGGAACCGGCGTCATTTTGTGGATTACCAGCATCGCGCTGTTCTGCGTTGCGTCGCTGCTCGGAGCGCTGAACTTCATCACGACGATGCTGAACATGCGCGCGAAGGGGATGTCGCTGATGCGACTGCCGCTGACGTGCTGGGCGTGGTTCACGACGGCGGTGCTGGCGCTGCTTTCGTTCCCGGTGTTGCTTGCAGCCGGCATCCTGCTGCTGCTCGATCATCTCGCGGGCACGAGCTTTTTTATCCCGGGCGGCTCATATGTGAGCGGAGAGTTGGTGAAGGACCACGCCGGAGGATCGCCGATCTTGTGGCAACACCTGTTCTGGTTTTTCGGCCATCCCGAAGTCTATATCGCGATATTGCCGGGCATGGGTTTGACCTCGCACGTACTTGCGACGTTCGCGCGCAAGCCGGTGTTCGGCTATCGCGCGATGGTGTACGCGCTCTTCGCGATAGGGTTGCTCGGGTTCTTCGTCTGGGGGCATCACATGTTCATCAGCGGCATGAGCCCCTATTCGGCTATAGCCTTCTCGGTGGTCACGCTGACCATCGGCGTACCGTCGGCGATCAAGACGTTCAATTGGCTGGGTACGTTGTGGGGCGGGCAGATTCGCTTCACTACACCGATGCTGTTCGCGATCGGGTTTGTATCTCTGTTCGTATCGGGCGGAATCACCGGACTGTTTCTGGGACAGACCTCGATAGACCTTCCGCTGCACGACACCTACTTCGTGGTCGGGCACTTTCATTTGATTATGGGGGTCGCGGCGATCTTCGGAATGTTTGCGGGCACGTACTTCTGGTTCCCTAAGATGTTCGGCAAGATGATGAACGAAGGTATGGGCAAGCTTCACTTCTTTATCACGTTCATCGGCGTAAATGCTATTTTCATCCCGATGCACATCATGGGAATGGCAGGAGCAACGCGCCGCTACTCTTTCCACTTTAATCCGGTCACCGGCGAAGGACTGCAATACCTGAGCAACATGACGCCGCTCACCCGCTTCATTTCATATGCGGCGTTCGTTACCATCGCCGGGCAGTTGATCTTTTTGGTCAACCTGGCCTGGAGTTGGGCGAAGGGCCCGAAAGCTTCGGAGAATCCGTGGGAGGCGACGTCGCTCGAGTGGACTATTCCCTCGCCGCCGCCGCACGATAACTTCGCCGGGATCTTGCCGGAAGTTCACCGAGGGGCGTATGAGTTCAGCGTTCCGGGAGCGCCGAAGGATTACCTGATGCAATCGGAACCGGGAGCTGCCGAGGTGCATGGTGACTGAGAGAATTGCGGATTGCGGATTGAATGGTTCCGAATCCGCAATCCGCAATCCGCAATCGAAAAATGCCCGCAACTCTAACAACAGATGTCGAGATTAAGCCTGGGATTGGCGCTGGGGGCGGTAAGCTCGGCCCGGGCGGCGGTGATCCATTTGGTTTCGATCCTGCCGGCTCTAAGGACTGGCCTCCGGGTTGGACTCCGGATGATGCGGCCGAACCCCAGAAGTATCGCATCGGCATGTGGGTGGGGCTCGCCAGCATCCTCATGCTGTTCATCGCGCTGACCAGCGCTTACATCGTGCGCGGAGTGCCGGCGCTTGGCGGAGGTCAGAACGACTGGCTGCCTATCGATATGCCGTCGGTGTTGTGGCTCAACACCGGATTACTGTTGGCGAGCAGCGTGAGCATCGAGCTTGCGCGCCGCGCGTTGAAGCGCAATGAATATGCGCCCTTCAAAAAGTGGATAAGCCTGACCACGTTGTGCGGTGTCGCATTTCTGGTGGGTCAGTTGATAGCGTGGCGGCAGCTCGCGGCTCAAGGCGTCTTTATAAACAGCCATCCGCACAGCTCGTTCTTCTACCTGTTGACGAGCCTGCACGGGCTGCATCTGTTGGGCGGCGTCATCGCGCTTTCATATGTTACGGTTGCCGCCCTTCGCATGCGCATCGGATTCAAGCGGCGGACGGCTGTGGACATAACGGCGATCTATTGGCACTTTATGGATGGGTTGTGGATTTATCTTTTTGGGCTCCTGTTTTTCTTCAGGTGAGATTGATACTACCGGAGGCAAATAGATGGCGGAAGCTAGAGCAGAAAGTCTGACGGTGAATGATTGGGGCGGAGGAGTGCATCCCTATCGCGTCGGGCATCGCAAGCTGGGTATGTGGCTGTTCATTATGTCGGACACGCTGACGTTCGGCGCGCTGCTGGTGACTTACAGCTACGCGCGCGTCGCAAGCGTGAACTGGCCCACGCCTTTCAAGTTCAGTCCGAGCATCGTGTTTTCGACCATAATGACGCTGGTCTTGCTGTCCAGTTCTTTGACAATGGTGTTCGCAGTATCTGCGTCGAAGCGCCGTAAGAGGGGCGCCGCGCGCAAGTGGATAGCCGCGACAATGGTGTTAGGGCTGACCTTTGTCGTGTTGCACGTGATGGAGTGGATTCACTTGATCAACGACGAAGGTCTGGCGCCATTTGCGCTGGCGGAGGAGTGGCAGAAGGCATGGCCCGGCGCGTCTCCGCTGTTTGGCTCGACATTCTTTGGCATCACCGGGCTGCACATGTTTCACGTCTTGACGGGCGTCATCTATCTTGGTGTCGTCGCTGCGCGCATAAAGAAACTAAATGACGATGTGGAGGTGGCGGGGCTGTACTGGCACTTCGTCGATCTGGTGTGGATGTTCGTGTTTCCGCTGATCTATTTGTTGTCGGTTGATTATCACGGGGTACTTGGAAAGTGATTCTGCGAGGATGCTAATGGTGGACTCAAAGCAGAGAGAGATCGCGACTTTGAACATGGTCCTGCTGGCGCTGGCGGTGCTGTCGCTAGGCGTCGCCGTGTGGGACGTGCTTTCGGGCAGCTTCAGGGGGGGGACGGACGATGTGTTTCTGGTCGGGGTCTGCCTGATGTTGACGGCGCTTTTCGCGATCCCACCGCTGATGTGGGCTCGTGCAAATGGCATGTTAAAAAACCCGTTCGCCGAAGAGCCCGTTGCTGAGGGAGGAGCGGAAATGGAAGTGGCTCATGGGGGGCATGGCGGCAGCGACCGTCAAAACGTGTACGTATGGGTCGGGCTGCTCGCGCTGACTGCGTTCGAGGTTCTTCTGGCGTACATACAGGTTCCGCTGACGCTGATGTTGATCATTCTTATGGGAGCTTCGATCATCAAAGCGGCGCTCATCATCGCCTACTTCATGCATTTGAAGTTCGAGAGGCTGAGCCTGATCCTGACGATCGTGCCCACCCTTGTCGTACTGCTTTGCTTGTTTGCTATACTCTTCCCGGACAGTTTCCGGTTGCACAATCTGAGACCGGCTGAGCCGGTGCACCAGGTTGAACACGAAGGGTAGCTCCACGTCCGTACCTGAAGAGAGAGACCCTAAGAGATGAGAGCATTACGCACATTGTTGAAAGTCATCGTCGCGGTTGGTGTTGTCGCGTTAGCGGCGGACCCGGCGTTTGCTCAGTGCGCGATGTGCAGAGCGGTGATAGAAAACTCCGCCGACGCGGCCGCGGCCAGTCAGGGGTTGAACCTTGCGGCGCTCGTGTTACTCATCCCCCCCGTGTCGATCTTCGTCGGACTGTTCGGAGTGTTCTACCGCTACAGGAATGTGCAGGGGCGGAGAGAACGCTGATTGTAATTTGTAAGGGCGGCGCTTTGTCGACGCCCCCTCCCTGCGCAATGCAGAGTTAAACCAGCGAGGGGCGCCCGCGCAGAGGCGCCCTTAATAGTCTAATTCGGCCCTAGCTCTCCTGTTGTGGCGCAGACTTTAGTCTGTGCGGAATGCTAACCTGTAACCTCGGCAGCAGACTAAAGTCTGCGCCACATCCCTGGCACCCACTATGTCCGTCAGCTTCCTACCGACTTTCAACGCGATCCTCAATGCTACAACCGGAATTCTGATAGTGACCGGGTTCTTGTTCATTCGGCGCAAGCATATTGCCGCTCATCGCGCGTGCATGATAGGTGCGGTGACCACTTCAAGTCTGTTCTTGATCTCCTATCTCGTTTATCACGTAGGCTTCGGAGCAGGAGTGTCTCGCTTCACGGGAACTGGTTGGGTGCGGCCTCTGTATTTCACGATTCTGATTTCACACACGATCCTGGCGGTTACGATCGTGCCTTTTGTCATCGTGACTCTCAGACGCGCGCTTCGCGGCGACTTCGTACGTCATCGCCTGATAGCTCGCTGGACCTTTCCGATGTGGCTCTACGTCTCCGTGACCGGCGTGATTGTCTATTTGATGCTTTATCATCTCTATCCGATCCATTAGTTAAACAGCGCAGTCATGGTTGAAACGCAATCACGTCAACTGCGGGTGGTGTGGGAGGGCGTTAGCGACATACCGCGCTTTCCATTTGAGAACTTCGACCAGCTAAGAGCCGCGATCGCGATTCGCAGCTTCAACATCGGAGTCGATTCGTTGGCGGCGGCGGAATGGTCCGAGCAGTTCAACACGAAGTTCAAGAAAGCCATCATCGCAGCGCTTTCTATGCTGTTGGTTATTGCGGCTGTTGCTGCGGTCGTCGCCGCAGTTTTGACTCGCGAGTATTGGTTGCTTGCTGCGGCGCCCATCCAGGCGTTCGCCTTCTACCTCTCACACCCGGCGTCGCCGATACACAAGTGGGTGACCATCGGCGGAGCTGTTTCAATCGCCGTGTTCCTCGATCTGTTGCTCAACGGGTTGCCAATAGCGGCGGCGCTCGTGGCCTACGCGGGATTGACGTTCGCAACCGTGCGAGCCGCCGGATACATAACCAACTCAGCGTTTCGCAAGGCCCTGCTGTCTGATGAGAAGCTGTTTCTCGCGACGTTTGCTAACGGCGCCTGCACTCTGCGGAATAATCAAACGAAGCAGGTCTACTCGGCTGGCGTGGGTTAATCATGTGTTAATGAGAATCACAGGCCTCGCCGCGTTGCTTGACCGGTCGTCAAACGCGTCCGTAGAATCGAGTCATTTGGCGAAAGCGCGAAGCAGTTTCCTTTTCTCGGAGAGAACAACAATAGTGGACAACCATCAACTTCTTCCCGACGACGACAGTCCAATTCCACCGCGGAAGGGCCCCAGTCGCAAGTATCCGTGGGCGATCCTGGTCGTCGTAGTCTTGTTTGTCATAGTGCCGTTCATCTCCTGGTACGGAACATGGTTTGGCAGACCGCTCTCCGATTCTAAGATGACGGAGTATCTTCACGATCAGAACAAGCCTCGCAACGTTCAACACGCGCTTGCGCAGTTGGGGAATCGGATCATCGACGGTGATCAGTCGGCTAAGCGCTTCTACCCGGATGTCATCGCGGCGGCTCAGAATCAACAAGCCGAAGTGCGAATGACCTCCGCGTGGGTGATGGGACAGGACAACACTCACCAGGATTTTCACTCGGCGCTGGCTGCCCTGCTTCAAGACCCGAGTGCTGGTGTACGCCACAACGCCGCGCTCGGGCTGGTGCGTTTCGGCGATTCATCGGCGCGGCCGGAGCTGATCGCAATGCTCAAGCCTTACGCTGTTCGCGCCGAGAGTGCCGGCGCTGTTGAGTTGATTGTCAAGGAAGCGGGTACCGCTGTTGCGGCGAATGCTCCGCTCGCGCGAATACGCCAAGCTGACGGAAACATAGTCGAGACACGCGCGCACGAGGCAGGACGCGTCGAGAGCATAACGGTTGCGGATGGGGGAAACATCGAAGCGGGCAGTGAGCTGATGACGCTCTCGCCTTCGGCTGACCAGGTTTGGGAGGCTCTGCGAGCGCTCTACATCGTGGGTCAGCCGGAAGACATTCCTTACGTGCAACGATATACTCGGCCGATTGCAACGATGCCGGATAAGATTCAGAAGCAAGCGGCTTCGACGTTGGAAGCTATTCGCGATCGGGCGGGGAAGATTCAGTGATGCGGAGTTAGCGGAAGGAGAGTGTTACGGCTTCGGTCTCGTTGAAACGGTTTCTCAGGGTAGTTTCTCAAAACCCGCCTGCTTGAAATGTCCATCAAAAGCTAATGCGCTCTTCATGCCACGCTGCTTCATCACAACGAACGATATGCAGTCGGTTAGTGAGTATGTCTTGTCGCGATGGCTTTGAAGGTACCGCCACCCTTCGTAAAAGAGTGCTTCGTCTACGTGTACCATTTCGACCTCGGAGCTCTGAAGCAGGTTGTTTCCCACCTCGACTGCTTTCACGTGACGCCTCCTGCTTTTGAAGAATGTAACTATTTCATCGAAGACGTAAGAGGTGGTTACTAGCGGGGGTAGGGACTCAAGCAGCTCTCGCCAGTGCTCGTCCGCAGCTTGGTGGTTCTGGTCGTCGGAAGCTTCCAGAGCAATAACATAGCCGGCATCTAGAAAGAGGGGCTTCATTCATCAACCGCATAGAGATACTTGTCGAGGTTCTCAGAGGCGTCGAGCACACCACATCGTATCGGCTTAGTTCCCAACTTGTAGACAGGGTCTGCCTTTTGTTTAGGAACCACTAAAATCACACCGTTCTTTTTGCGGATCTCAACTTCCTCGACCCCTCTCAAGAGTCTCCTCGGTATGACCACTCCCTGTTGTGTGACTTTCGCTTTCATTTGCTCGTAATGGTTTTGCTCTAAAGCTACGGATTCAGCGTGAAACCGGTCCGACGTTCCCACTCACTTGTGTCCATCATCTCGATCGCATCCCAGGGACAGCCTTCAAGGAACATACCATCGGGACCTTTGGCCGTGCACAGCTTGCAGCCTATGCAAAGGTTCGGATCAACTTCGATGCGGCCGCTCGGATAGTAGTCGGTGTCGGGGACCCAGAACATGCACGCGTCGACGGGGCAGTACTCGACACAAGCGGGCGAGCCCGCGCAACCCGTACAGTTGTCCAGGATGACGGCAAGAATCTTGGGCTTTTTCTTTCTGAGGTCGGGCCGGCCATGCGACATCGGCTCCATCTTCACAAACGGTTCGATCATCTCCGCAGCTTCAGCCATCGCGTCTCCTAAGGATTATGTCCAGGTACTGCCAGCTCGATTTCGTTAACGTGAATCTACCACAAAACTAATGGTCCACAAAAGCGCTGTGCAGACAACGTACGGCGGACGTTCCGCGGAGACGAATCGGAATGAGATCGGTTATGAAGCTTCCCTCTCCAGTAGGGACATAGCGACAATAGCCCGGCGATTCATCGCTGTGGATTCTGTCGAGCGAAGCTCTCGTCTCGTCGGGACGACGGACTACTCAGCCGTCCCTACGGGACTCATGCCCTCAAGGTCCGTGGCTTACCCAGTGCTGAAGCAACTGGGCTGTTGTCGAGAGTACCGACGGGACACGACCTGCGAAATCTTACTGGTTACATCCGCCCCGCAAACACTAAACGACACGCGTCGGCCGCTCGAAGGCCGCGCACGGCGGGCTGCCGCACCTGTATCATTGTCAACTTGATTACTCCGTGTTAGTCGGCATAAGATTCAGCCGGTCTCGTACAGGTTCAGTGATTAGCTTAGCGCGATCGCGAAGCGCCAATTCTAAGCTATGGCTGAGCGTTCAGCAGTAATGATAAGCAGCGCAGCGTCGGATTCGGCAGAGCACCGCAAAGAAGTCATGGATGCGTTCCCGCGATAGATGAAGCCGACATTGAGTTGAAGTTGCGAGTCACGCTTCCGGCCCTGTCCCATTGCTACCGGGGCAGCAGCTAACCCGATCGGGTTTCCGCGTTGGGGCACGGTCACCCGTCTAGCGATATCAATTGAGGAGTGACGTATGAAGAAGCGAAGGGAACCAAGGTCGGATGTTGTAATTCTTCCCGACGGCAAACCCAAGATAGAGGGACAACTGATAAAGCTGGATCCCGGGGGCAGGTATGTAGTAATCAGAGACGCTGATAAGCTCGAGCGATCTATTCCGTGGGATAAGATCGAAAGCGTTATCCTGTCCGAAAAGCCTTGGTACAGGCGATACGGAAAAGTTGGCTGGATTGTGATTTCCAGAACCTTCGTGGCGGCGAGCATCGTTGCTGGCGTCGTTGGCGTGCTTTTGGCCACCTTGGAGTACCAGCGCGCCGGGGTCTGGAAAAGGGCCGAGTTTGTGGCCTCCGTAGTTAACGAGTTCGTATCAAACCAATCCGTCCATAACGCCAAGCTCATGCTTGACTCTCTGAGGATCGACCCGGTCGGCAGGATGATCAAGCTTTACCCGGAGGAGCAGGACTCAAGAAAGAGAAACGTGCTGGTTGATGGTGACGACATATACAATGCCCTTGCCGTGGATAGAGGGAAAGTTACTGGCAGATCCGAAAAAGAACAAGAAAGGCTTAGGCTCATAGCAGATTGTTTCGACGTATTCTTCAATCGCATTGAGCGTTTTGACTATTACATCGAATCAAATCTCGTTAAGAAGAGCGATGTTGAGTTGCATATTGAGACCTGGGTACAACTACTGGGAGACCAGAGCATCATCTTTCATAAGCCCGAGATAAGGCAGAGGATTTGGGACTATGTCACGTACTACAGATTCTTCCGGATTAAGAATCTACTGAAGGCGCATGGCTTTGATATGAACTCACAATATGAAACCAACAGGAGTTCGTCGAAGCCCACTACCAAGTGACTCAGTGATGCATCCTCCCTGCATTTTTGACCGTGAGCGCGCAATTCAACGCGGAATGGAATTCATCTATGATATCGCCCGCAACGCAGAGAATTTCGCGATGTATGGGAGCGATTTGCTTTTTTGTTTCGCCTTTGTCGCTTCAATAGACACACTCTCATTCGCACAGGCACTCAATATCTACTGTCTCAGCAAAACGCCGATGGTAGCTGGGGAGAGTCGACAGCAGATGATATTTACAATCGCTATCATTCGACATGGACTGCCGTTGATGGTTTGCGTGAGTATGCATGGCGTGGCAAGGCGACGAGCTACCAGCGGTTGAAGCCGCTTCTGAGGGGAGGGGAAGGAATCAAGACGGTGGACGGCGCCCGCTAAATAACGCTCACTTAATCTGACCGTTCGCGCGGGCCTTGTTCATAAGGTTCGTCACTTCTTGCTTCCTATTCGCCGCGTCCGCTGCCTTCAGCCCGGCGGTGTCGATGTACTTCTGCAGACTCTCCGCAGCTTTCGCATAGTCCTGTGAGCTCTTGTACGCGCCATACAATGTCAGATGAACATCCGGCAGATCTTTCATGTCGGGGAACGCGGCCGCCACTTTGAGCGCTTGCTTGCCGTCTTCGATTGCCGCCGGCAGCTCGCCCTTCAAGAAGTGATTCATCGAGTTGGTCTCGAGCACCAGCGCCAGCCTTCGCTTCTCCGGGAGCTTCTGCGCGAGGCCGAGCGCCTCGTTCAACCCCAAGCGCGCTGCATCCAAGTAGCCTTTTCCTGCGCAGAGTTTTCTCGAGTTGAACTGCACAAACCGGGTCCGCGTCTTCGCCACCCTGTGATGAGCTTCGGCCATCACGTTATTGTTCGCGTAATTCGCGTGGCCGAAGAATCGACCGCCGCTTGAGCCCGGTCGAAAACTTCACCTTCTTCTCGCTAACTTTCTTGAACAGCTCGAGGGCTTTCTCGGCCATCTTAATCGCTTCCTTCTGTTTCTCCGCTAGTGTTGTTGCGACATCAAAGGATTGCCGTGAGAGCTTTGATGCGGGCATGATGTCTCGGCAGTCCTGATCGAAAGCCTAAGCACACACCTGAGAAGGAGCGTATGCCACGAAAACATCACACTGAGCGCCACTTCACCGCCAGCGATAGTGTGCGCGACGTCGTTCTGGGAATGTCCGACGGACTGACGGTACCGTTCGCGTTGGCCGCGGGTCTCACAGGCGCGGTCGATACCACTCGGATCATCGTCACCGCAGGACTCGCCGAGATAGCCGCCGGGTCGATAGCCATGGGCCTCGGTGGGTACCTGGCGGCCAAGAGCGCCGTCGAGCATTACGCCAGCGAGCAACGCCGCGAGCAAAAGGAAGTCGCAGAGATTCCTGAAGAGGAGATGGAAGAAGTGGCCAAGGTTTTTCGCGAATACGGGCTAACAAGAGAACAAGTCGCTCCTGTAGTGCATGCGCTGAGCCAACGGCCGAAAGCCTGGGTGGATTTTATGATGCGCTTTGAGCTTGGCCTTGAGGAGCCCAAGCCCGAGCGCGCGCGCATTAGCGCATTGACGATCGGGGGCGCATACATGGTAGGGGGGCTGATCCCGCTTGCGCCTTACATGCTGGTTTCAAGCCCGCACGGCGCGCTGCTCATCTCAGTGGCGGTCACGCTAGTGGCGTTGTTCGTCTTCGGTTTCATCAAAGGTCGATTCACGACGGCGAAGCCTTTTCGAAGCGCAATGGAAACGGCTCTCGTGGGAAGCCTCGCTGCGGGCGCGGCATTCTTGATCGCAAAAGCGATCTCGTAGTTCCGGTGGAGCGGCCTGAGGATTTGAAGCAGCCTCGCGTGCGCCGCTTTATTCGAGCGGCGGTGTCCCACGCGAAATCGATTGGGCACGGATGATAGCAGACCGGCCGGCAAGGTCGATCAATCGAGGCTCTGCGAAGGAACGCCGTCCGATCTGAGTGCTAGTTACTTCTGCTTCTGTAGGCGGTGCGATCCGAGCTAACCAGGGCGCTTATTAACAGCTTCCTCAGTCGTAACTCATACAATGCTTCCTGCATCTGGACCGGAATAGTATTTCGTGAAGAGCTGTCTGCGGTATGAGTTTGCTCTTTTGTCATTTCCTCAGATAGCGCACGTATGAGCATATTTACGCGATCTAGTTCCCGTTTACCAATGACCCTATTTAGCATGTTTGTTCCTCAACCTTTCTAGTCCTGGGGTGGTGGAAGCGGTGGCCTTCAAGGCGAAGGTGTACGAGGTACTGCGTCTCCGATCCCTTCAAGCATTGATGTTCTCGCTGTCGCTTCTCTCAGTCCTGAGGGTGCTGATAAAGCTTCCGCGCGCTATCCACCGCCTAACTTTTCTAAGCTAGGCTGGATGTCTCGGCAATGGCTGTGCCAAGACCTCTAGGTCAATTTGATCGTGCTAATTGTTGTATTAGAAGAAAGTTTGCGGCGGATCACCCGCTCAGGTAGCAAGTCTTGTTAGAGTGGTGGTGACAGTTCGCGTAACCCATCTGAGTGTTATACATGCGACTCGAGGATCGGCAGGGGCGGCGAGCCGTAGAATCGCAGGTAACTTAGGCGCGCGCTCGTGATTGTGCATGGTGTGAGCCCAGACAGAACGCACCATAAAGAGCCGATGCTAGCTCAAGCAAAGCAATTACGGCAGCGCTGGAGATGAACTGGGAATGAGATTCCGGGCGGCCGGCAGGTAGATGGCCGATATTGTCCGGAGATACCAGCACGTAGTGATGATACGCGCCAAAGAGTAGTGCGCCCAGCATTGAGAAAACCAACACCCAAAGGCCGATTGAGACATAGCGCGTCCACACAAGGCCAGCGGCCACAATCGGCGCGATGAGGATCACGACGTATACGAAGATGGTCTTCTCGGGCGGTAGTCCGATGGCTAGCTGTGTGTGAGCGTTGCCGTGCCAGAGTGTGGCGATGAGATGAACACCGACGAGAGCGGTAATGACGATTTTGGTCATGTGTCAGGCACGATACCAACTAAGCCATGTGCGCTGCAAGCTGACCCCAAGTAATAAACCAGCGCAAGTCCCCGGCGCGCGCTCGGTGCATGCAATTGGCAGGCGCCTTCCGGCGATAGCCCCAGCATATGTGGATTAGGAGAAGGGTTTACTTTTGAATCAAGCGATGTAGCTTCTTGGCAGCCTGCGGGTTGAAGGTTTGTAGGAGATTATGCTCTCCTAAAGCGCTATGAGTAGGCAGCAGGTATCTTCGCCGCCCGGTTGCTCCGTCAGGGGCGCTACCGACTTCTCATGCATGCGGGCTGTTGCAGTGAAACAGTCTTATCTGCGCCTGCGACTATAGCCATAGCCGCCGCCGCCTAAGAGAAGAATCACCAGGAGGATAATAATCAATGTCGTCGTACTCATGTGTCACTCCATTCCTTCAACCGGTTTCAGAATCATGGTGTGGGTCGCGCGATTTTAAGGAGATCATGGACAAAGAGAAGTAGCAAGTGATTCTCGAAGGGGCGCGCCAATGCCCGGCTGGCTCCGGCTTTGATCGCCTCCATTGCCCTTTCCATTCCTTGAGCAGTTATCGCCAGTATCGGCACGTGCTTATGTTCGCTTGTCGCCCGCAGCTTCCTAATCATCTCGCCGCCGGAAAGGCGCGGCATGGAAATATCGGTGATGATCAGGTCTGGTGATTCCGAACGGGCTCGCTCAAGTCCTTCAATACCGTCTCGCGCTTCGACAACATCAAGTCGATCGAGAGTCAGAATCGTCTTCATCAATTTGCGTGCGTCTGAATTGTCTTCGACGACCAGCACCTTAGCCATGAAAGCCCCCTTGCGATCCGATCAGAAAGGACTAGCCAATTTAGCTAGATTTTCAAACCAGACACGCAGACCTTTACTACGCAAGTGGCCTGCCTCTTGCGATAAAAGTTCTAAAAGGAGGAGAACATGGATAACATGAGTTGGTTTGATTCATATCGCGGCCCGAAACGAATAATGGTAGAGCCAGGTCAAGCTACGTGTTGGATAGGGTTTAACGTAGCGAAGGGCAATGGCGGAGTGACGAGAAAAGAACTCTACACATACGGGCCGACGCTGTGCCAAGCGCTGGCCGAAGCGCGCGACGTGTATGAATCTCTTCCAAACCGACTACCAGATTCGGACGTTCTGAGTGCTGCTCGCTCGTACCGCATACACTAACCCACCTCGCCTTTTGCAGCATTCTCTCCCACGGTCATGCTTTCCGGTGGCTTCTCACAGGGGAGAGTTTCGGACACCCGCGTATACCCGTTAACCCATCACGTGAAAATCAGCTTGAATCCGGCAATCGTCAACACGATAGCAAGGAGCTTCTTGATGAAGGGGGGAGAGAACTGACGGCTCCCGAGATAAGAGCCAACCGCCCCGCCTGACACAGCGGCTACAACCATCGGTAAGGCAAAGAACGGAAGCTGCCTCGTGCTGCTGATGTTGCCGAGAAGACCGGAGATCGAATTGACGAGAATGAACAGCGCGGAAACGGCTGAGGCTGTCTTTGTTCTGGCCCAGCGCATGAAAATCAGCAAGGGGGTAAGAAAGATGCCGCCGCCTGTTCCAGTCAATCCTGAAAGCAGCCCAAGCCCTGCACCGACCGATAGCGCTATCGGTCTTGACGGCCCCGTCGGTTCTTGATCCGATCCGGTCTGAATCAAAAAGCGCGCGGCTGAATAAAGGAGCACCAGGCCGACAAGGATCTTGAAAGCTTGCGTCGGCAGGTTGATGTACCCGCCCAGAAAAGCGAAAGGGGCCGACAGCACTGCAAACGGCCAGAACAGGCGCCACGAAAAATGGCCGGCCCTCCAGAATTGCCACGCAGTCAGACTGGCTACAAGAATGTTCAGGACGAGAGCAGCCGGTTTGATGACTGCCGGCGCGAGTCCGAACAGAGTCATCACGGCGATATAGCCGGATGCGCCCGCGTGGCCGACCGAGGAATAGAGAAAAGCTACGACTAGAATCGCGAGGCAGATCAAGAAAACATGATCAACCGTCATTCGGCTAGCCCCCCTGAGGTTTTCGCGCTACACAAGTGCCAACGAACCTCATCGCGCGAGGCTCCTTCGCGCGAGCGCCAAACAATGTAGCGGTGATGAGAAGGGCGCATAGTACCATCGTTGCTACTTACGATCAAAGAAAAGGCTAGCTCATGAAAGGTTGGTCGGATTGCCGGTTAACAGTCTGTGTCATCGACCTTTCCACCAGCCTGCTACATTGCCGCGACACGCGGCGCGCTGTATCATGCACGCGCTTCTCACATTTCAAATCAGGAGGGCTACATGCTTTTCGGAGCAGGAATATTCGCAACCGACTATGCGATGCGTCCGGACGAACTGGCTCGCGAGCTGGAACAACGCGGGTTCGAATCGCTTTGGCTGCCGGAGCACACTCACATCCCGGCAAATCGCCGCACCCCTTACCCCGCCGGCGGAGACCTGCCCAAAGAGTATTGGCATACTCACGACCCGTTTGTCGCGTTAACTGCGGCGGCGATGGTTACGACAAAGCTCCGCGTCGCGACCGGCATCTGTCTGATCATCGAGCGCGACCCGATCACAACGGCTAAAGAGGTAGCAAGTCTCGATATGCTTTCCGGCGGCCGATTCATCTTCGGTATCGGCGGTGGATGGAACGCCGAAGAGATGGAGAATCACGGGACGAATTACAAGTCGAGATGGCGCGTGCTCCGCGAGCGAGTGCTGGCAATGAAGGAAATCTGGACGAAAGAAGAAGCGGAGTTTCACGGCGAGTTCGTCAACTTCGATAAGATCTGGTCATATCCGAAACCTGTGCAGAAGCCTCACCCGCCGATACTGATGGGCGGCGATGGTCCAACTACTTTTGACAGGGTGGTTGAGTTCTGTGACGGATGGATGCCGATCGGTTATCGGATGGGCAATCCTGCGGAGAAGATCGCAGCTCTTCGCCAGCGAGCGGAAGCGGCCGGGCGCAATCCGAAGTCGATTTCGATAACGATTTTCGGAGCGAACCCTGAGCCCGCCGCGATCGAACAACTGGAAAGCGCGGGAGTCGAGCGAGCGATCTTCATGCTTCCGCCCGCCGAGCGAGACACTGTGTTGCCTTTGCTGGATAAGTACGCCGCGTTGATTGGGTAAAGACTTCTTTCCGGGTTCTGGGAGGGGTCTGCCTTGCTTGGGAGAGTCCGGATGGCGAAGGATAGGTGAGTGACAGGAGAGCTGGGGCCCTGAACAGCTCCGGAAGCGTTGAGCACCCTGGCGCGGGCCGCTTGCGGTCCGCGCCAGAGTGCTCAACGCCTCGCGGCATCACAGGTACTTTCACTTATCTTCGTGCCTGGACTCCAGCAACGGTATCCCGTGCTCAACGCCTCGCGGCATCACAGGTACTTTCACAATGCGCCGTCATAGACTTTGTGAATCGCCTTCGCATTACGTGCTCAACGCCTCGCGGCATCACAGGTACTTTCACCTAAAATGCTCTGAAGATTGCGTAGGCTATAGTAAAGTGCTCAACGCCTCGCGGCATCACAGGTACTTTCACGCACCGAGTGTCAGCGTAAACTCGTAATTGTGCTCGGTGCTCAACGCCTCGCGGCATCACAGGTACTTTCACGGCTTCTTTAGCTTTGCCAGAAAGTCAGTTAGTTTGTGCTCAACGCCTCGCGGCATCACAGGTACTTTCACTCATCTTGATTGCCGCCGCTGTGCTGATCGTCTAGTGCTCAACGCCTCGCGGCATCACAGGTACTTTCACCAACGGACGCGGCCACGACGAGCTGCGTATTCCAGTGCTCAACGCCTCGCGGCATCACAGGTACTTTCACAGACAACACTCGATCGGCAACCGGCCAAGCAATTGGTGCTCAACGCCTCGCGGCATCACAGGTACTTTCACCGTCGCTAGTTTGTTCGCCGTCTCCGTACTCGTTTCGTGCTCAACGCCTCGCGGCATCACAGGTACTTTCACACGGCAAAGCCCCTGAAGGGGCCGGCCGGGAAGTCGGGGTGCTCAACGCCTCGCGGCATCACAGGTACTTTCACAGCGATCGTGTGGCCGGCGTATGCGGGTTGATAGTTGTGCTCAACGCCTCGCGGCATCACAGGTACTTTCACACCCGGCGCGTTATTACTCCTCAGCCTGGACCCTTGGCGGTGCTCAACGCCTCGCGGCATCACAGGTACTTTCACAGCGTGGCTCTGTCATCTCAGTTTCCCAATTTTCAGTGCTCAACGCCTCGCGGCATCACAGGTACTTTCACAATCTGAGACGGAGGACACAAATGGGAACCACAATGTGCTCAACGCCTCGCGGCATCACAGGTACTTTCACGGGTCAAAGCTAGCTACGTAGCACGCTGGAAACGTGTGCTCAACGCCTCGCGGCATCACAGGTACTTTCACGAAAACGTAGGCTACCATAGCCCCGTTGGTCAATCTGTGCTCAACGCCTCGCGGCATCACAGGTACTTTCACGCCACACTTATTCATCCCGACTGCGTTGAAGGCCGGTGCTCAACGCCTCGCGGCATCACAGGTACTTTCACTAATAGAACAGGTGAGAGCGTCCTAGATAAGTTTGCGTGCTCAACGCCTCGCGGCATCACAGGTACTTTCACTAGTTTTCCTCGGTAAACCGGACGTGGTTGTCTGGTGCTCAACGCCTCGCGGCATCACAGGTACTTTCACGCTAGCGTCATTGAGGTCGCCAAGGCCAAGCGCCTGTGCTCAACGCCTCGCGGCATCACAGGTACTTTCACCTCTTGGCACGCGCACAGACTTCGTGGATTTTCAGGGGTGCTCAACGCCTCGCGGCATCACAGGTACTTTCACGGACGTTGCCCAAGTTGGTCTATGAGACTTGACATAGTGCTCAACGCCTCGCGGCATCACAGGTACTTTCACGCTGCAGAGTTCTTCCGTGCCATTCAAAATGCGAAGTGCTCAACGCCTCGCGGCATCACAGGTACTTTCACTCACCTGTAAGAATACTTTGCCTGCGCCAACGTAGGGTGCTCAACGCCTCGCGGCATCACAGGTACTTTCACCAACCATAGCCGAAATAGATTACTGACATATAACGAGTGCTCAACGCCTCGCGGCATCACAGGTACTTTCACAGTACTAGGCGGTTAGGTCTAAGGTAGAGAACTTTGTGCTCAACGCCTCGCGGCATCACAGGTACTTTCACCCCCGGCACGGTGGTAAGGGTCACGGTATGAAGGCGGGTGCTCAACGCCTCGCGGCATCACAGGTACTTTCACCAATTCTGGAACAAAAGAATGGACCATAAGGAAATAGTGCTCAACGCCTCGCGGCATCACAGGTACTTTCACCAGAGCACCTGTCTCACCCTGAAACCAACTATAAGTTGGTGCTCAACGCCTCGCGGCATCACAGGTACTTTCACTGGTCCGCAATGCACGCACGCCTTTGTTCCTGCGCTGTGCTCAACGCCTCGCGGCATCACAGGTACTTTCACGAGATAGGCGGCATCACGAGATACACCCCCGCGATTGTGCTCAACGCCTCGCGGCATCACAGGTACTTTCACCTCCGTTGCCGTGCGGGAGCTTACTAAGATCGCCTCTGAGTGCTCAACGCCTCGCGGCATCACAGGTACTTTCACGCAGTAGGATCGCACCCGAGATCTTCGCCTCGTCTTGTGCTCAACGCCTCGCGGCATCACAGGTACTTTCACCCCCGGTTACAATTTTAGCGACTGTAAAATCTGCGGTGTGCTCAACGCCTCGCGGCATCACAGGTACTTTCACCATCCCAAGTTAATCCGTTCTTGTCAGTTGACAAGTGTGCTCAACGCCTCGCGGCATCACAGGTACTTTCACCTCGGGGTGGGGGACTCCAGACCGCCGATATGATTTAGTGCTCAACGCCTCGCGGCATCACAGGTACTTTCACCGAGGTAGGTCTTTTCCGATGTCGCGTGCGGATGGTGCTCAACGCCTCGCGGCATCACAGGTACTTTCACGATGGGGTGAAGGTCGAATGCCCCGAGCATGGGTAGTGCTCAACGCCTCGCGGCATCACAGGTACTTTCACATGCCTACGTCTGGTCTACCGAACAGATGTTTCTAATGTGCTCAACGCCTCGCGGCATCACAGGTACTTTCACACAACCACTTGTGTCGCGTCCGCGTTGCCGCCCGCCGTGCTCAACGCCTCGCGGCATCACAGGTACTTTCACCAAAGCGGCTCTGCTTCCCCCACTTACCGGTAACGTGCTCAACGCCTCGCGGCATCACAGGTACTTTCACCCCTGCTGCCGCCGCACACAACGCGGTCACTGTTGATAGTGCTCAACGCCTCGCGGCATCACAGGTACT
The DNA here is from genome assembly GCA_038040455.1 of Acidobacteriota bacterium. GTDB lineage: Bacteria > Acidobacteriota > Blastocatellia > UBA7656 > UBA7656 > Onstottus_A. Next base: position 12,895 of record JBBPIH010000047.1, on the reverse strand, counting down.
TTCACGTTTCGACCTCGCCCGCGTAAACTTCTAACGAGTAGTGCTCAACGCCTCGCGGCATCACAGGTACTTTCACGTTGGTAAGATCGTACTCGCGGCCTAGCTTCTCTAGTGCTCAACGCCTCGCGGCATCACAGGTACTTTCACTCAAGCACTTGGACCACCAGTTGCTCTTTCGTAAGGTGCTCAACGCCTCGCGGCATCACAGGTACTTTCACACCTGCTACGCGGACTTTGTCTGGGACTGTTACTCGGTGCTCAACGCCTCGCGGCATCACAGGTACTTTCACACGGTGAATTGGTGCGCCAGCGACCGGGCAATAATCGTGCTCAACGCCTCGCGGCATCACAGGTACTTTCACTCTTTGTCGATGCGGAGCTTGTATTCGTGGACGATGTGCTCAACGCCTCGCGGCATCACAGGTACTTTCACGTATTCTTCTGGATTGTTCTCGCCCCAGATGAACTGTGCTCAACGCCTCGCGGCATCACAGGTACTTTCACATGCAGTCGCTTGCGCTCGCTTGTTTCTTTCACAGTGTGCTCAACGCCTCGCGGCATCACAGGTACTTTCACAAGAAACTTCGCCGACCATCCCGGCTTGCCCTGGACGAGTGCTCAACGCCTCGCGGCATCACAGGTACTTTCACGTGCGTGTAATCACCAATCCAAACTTGCGGCGCTGGTGCTCAACGCCTCGCGGCATCACAGGTACTTTCACCATTCAAATCCTGGCACTCATCCACAAAGAGCCAATGTGCTCAACGCCTCGCGGCATCACAGGTACTTTCACAAGGAGGCGGCGCGGTGAATGAAATATTTAGAACGTGCTCAACGCCTCGCGGCATCACAGGTACTTTCACCACCGCGATGGCGCAAATCCATTCACTGCGCGGACCGTGCTCAACGCCTCGCGGCATCACAGGTACTTTCACAGCCTGCTCTTGAGGATTTTCGACGCTGGCCACTTGTGCTCAACGCCTCGCGGCATCACAGGTACTTTCACGGGCCGGACGATGAACCGTAAAATGAGACTATCGCGGTGCTCAACGCCTCGCGGCATCACAGGTACTTTCACAATCCAGTGAGTCGGGGCGGAAGGATTACAGTCGCCGTGCTCAACGCCTCGCGGCATCACAGGTACTTTCACCGCTGTGACCGCAATTAAGCATCCGCAGTTCAAGCAGTGCTCAACGCCTCGCGGCATCACAGGTACTTTCACCGGCCCCGTCCTCGTAGGTAGGTCATAAGCCGCCGCCGGTGCTCAACGCCTCGCGGCATCACAGGTACTTTCACTTGCTTGGCCTGAATCTGCGCGACCGGACCGAAGAATGTGCTCAACGCCTCGCGGCATCACAGGTACTTTCACCACCTTCAGGGGCACGGTGAAGTCAGCTATTTGATGTGCTCAACGCCTCGCGGCATCACAGGTACTTTCACAGGAGTGTTGATTCAGTCATCCATTCAGTTGCCCGGGTGCTCAACGCCTCGCGGCATCACAGGTACTTTCACGACCCGGTGATCGTGCGAGTCAAACGAGATGATAAGTAGTGCTCAACGCCTCGCGGCATCACAGGTACTTTCACCTCTGATCGAAGATGCCTACGGGGATGGTTTTAAGTGCTCAACGCCTCGCGGCATCACAGGTACTTTCACTGCCAGCCATTTGCTTGGAAAAGCATCGCCTATTTTGTGCTCAACGCCTCGCGGCATCACAGGTACTTTCACACTAGCAAACTCGCTGGGCTTCACCTTCTCAAACTGTGCTCAACGCCTCGCGGCATCACAGGTACTTTCACAAGCTAATCACGGCAAGTTTTCCACCGGAGATAGCGGGTGCTCAACGCCTCGCGGCATCACAGGTACTTTCACAGCCGTGCGCGATAAACACTTCATAGCCAAACACCGGTGCTCAACGCCTCGCGGCATCACAGGTACTTTCACCACTGTGGGGCTGGTGAGCCGGTTCAAGGATGCGGGTGCTCAACGCCTCGCGGCATCACAGGTACTTTCACTATCTGCAAGTCTATTACAAGAGCGCAGGCTGCTTAGTGCTCAACGCCTCGCGGCATCACAGGTACTTTCACTCTCAAGCGGGTGCGGGCACTCTTTACGACGACGCCAGTGCTCAACGCCTCGCGGCATCACAGGTACTTTCACTGAAGAGATACTGATAGCAGATGCCGTACGAGTAGTGCTCAACGCCTCGCGGCATCACAGGTACTTTCACTTGATATTGTCTGATTGACTGTGGCGAAGTCCGCAAGTGCTCAACGCCTCGCGGCATCACAGGTACTTTCACTAGGCTCAATGCGGAAGAGGCGGCCCTAGGGCTTAATGTGCTCAACGCCTCGCGGCATCACAGGTACTTTCACCCGATACTTGCGATGTTAGAGGAGGCCACCTTGAAGTGCTCAACGCCTCGCGGCATCACAGGTACTTTCACTTATCATTCCGTGCATCTCGATAACGACATTCAGATGGTGCTCAACGCCTCGCGGCATCACAGGTACTTTCACTGCGCGCATTCCAGCCGATTTGTTTGTGCGAACTTGAGAGATCAGCAATCACGTTCCTCGTGCTACGCAGTCTTGCCGTCTCAAATCTGTTCTCTAGAAGGCTCATCGTCTTTTCCAATCGGGCCGATTCTCTTGGCGCCCGTCAGATAGCAAGCTCCTCGCTAACGGTCTTGAATACTCAAGTCCCTTCGACTCAACCGATTGCGCTTCAATTCTACCGCTGCGGCGCTGAACATCGCCACGTGCGTGATTCGGGCTATCAGGCTATTCGAAAGGTGGGCTTTTCCTCCCACACCCCTTCCCGATTGCGCGCGGTTATCCGTTCAACGCATCCCGAACATAAGCCAATGAACATCAAGGCGTCTTCTGCCTCAAGCACGCTCTCCAACTCCCATCGCAATCGTTCAATCTCCACTGGCCCGAGCTGACACCTGAAGATCGAGTACTGAAGCGTAGAACCGTATCCACGCAGAATCTTGTAGGCCCGCCGCCACCGCTTCGGGTCTCGTATGTCATAAGCGATCAGATACCACAGCGTAGTTTGTCCCACGCGTTCACCTCAATCGCATTCGAGCGAACAGCCCCGGCTCGCCAGTCCATTCCTTCTCCAGCAGCCGGGCCTCGAGCTCGACCAGTCTCGAATAGCTCAGCGAGTAGCCCAGCACCGGATGTCTCCACACGTCGGTCTTGCGGCGTTCATACACCTCGATGAACTTCTTTCTCCCGTCATCGGAAAGCCAAACTTGCTCGCCCGCGATGCTGAAGTCGTCATCAGCCGACCACTGCCTTCGGTTTATCGACGCGACGACCGGCAAGTCCACAAGCGGAACCCGAAACAGCTCCATCAAATCCAACGCCAGCGGATGCGCCTGACTTCGAGGCCGGTGATAGAACCCGAATGATGGATCCAGGCCGACCACGAGTATGGCCGACATCACATCCTTCAACAGCAGCCCGTATCCAAACCCGATCAACGCATTGAAGCGGTCGCGCGGTGGGCGGCGGCTGCGGCCCTCAGGCTTCATCCGCTCATCTATCGAGTCGTCGATAAGCCCCGGCAGCGCCGCGAAGTAATGGACTCCAGCGCGGCCCTCGACTCCTCGAATCTCATCCGCGCCGGCGGCTCGCTTGAGCGCGGGCATCAGCCTGCGTATTCCTTCAATCGACGCGCCGACTCCCGTACTGACTCGATCGCGATCGCGGCTCGCGCGCAGCAGAAAGCGAAGCTGCGAAAGAATCCTTGCTTCTGCCAGCCGCCGCGTGAGCCGCAGACAGACCGCTGTGTCGCGCAACGCTTCGTATTGGCGGATGCGCTTTTGCACGCCGCCCGAGCCCGAGGAAAACGCGCCCACGTAGCTGCCGCCCTGAGTCACCCAGTGCACCGAGACGTCCTTGTCCGCACACAGCCTGAGGGCTTGAGTCGTTATCTGAGCAAAGCCGTGCAGCACGACCTGTCCGACTTCTCGAACCGGATAGCGCTGCTTAGGCTGATCCTTCGCGGTGATTTCGAGCTGATCGCCCGCGCGGCCGACTCTTGCGCCAGGCGTGACGACGTGAAGCGATTGCCGCCGGTCGTCTTCGGGAAAAAGCCTCAACAGCGGCTGCTGCGAAGGCCGATCGGTGCTGAGGGGCACTAATGCGTTTAACTCTGAAACAGCGTCGGGCGGCGCGGCCGGACTGATGTCGTCCTCTTCGATCTGTGAGTCCAGCAACTCGTCGCCGACCGAGTAGTCCTCAGTCTCGGACGATGAACCACGAGCGGAGCCCACGTTGATCGCTTCTGAAGCCGCATCAGTGAATGCGGCTGCGCGGCGCGCTTCTTCAGGCAAACACGCGGGCGCAAGCGAGCACTTCACGCAGAGGTTCTCGTTGGTGGTCACGGGCGGGCGCTCGACCATTGCGCTCAACTCGCGAGCGCGAGCGATGGCGCTGAGCACATCTTCTCGGGCCGCCGAGTCTATCGGGACTCGAACGGTGACGTTGTCCTGATGATAGCGGACTCGCGCTTCGGGGATTTGTTGGCCGGTGTGCTCTTCGATTAGCATCGCGTAGGCGGCGACTTGAAGCCTGTCGCTTGGCCATGGGCAAGGCGAGCCTGACTTCGAGCTTGAACTAGAAGCCGGAGAGGAAGTGTTCTCGTCGTCACGCGTTCGGGCCGCACGTCCGCGCTTATGCTCGTAAGGGATGAAGGAGCCATCCCGACGGCGCAGGCAGTCAATACGGCCTCGAAGTCCGAGGCTTTCGGACTGGAGATCGAGCGAATGCCACTCGCCCTCTTCTTCCCGAGCGATCTCGACGTGAAGAGTCCGGCCGGCGTAAACGCGCGCATCAGCGAGCCGGATGAGTTCGACGTTTTCCAGATAGAACAGGCGCTCGCAATAGGCGAGCGCGTGGAGCGAATGGACGCCAAGTAGATTCATATGGCCTCCTAGTTAAGTAGTCTTTATGTCAAAATGCCGAATCAAGCAATCATTCCTTATCGCTGGCGATACGCGAAGCGCATTCAACTCGTGCACGCTCAAGATGACCATAGCGTCACGACTGACAATTCAACGTTGAGAATCCAGAGGACTCATGGTTGAATAGGAATCCACGCCTTCTGTGGTGCTGCGTCATCAGCATTCTCCAAATAGAAAAGCAGACTTTTCGAGCCAGTGCTGTCTTGGTAGTCAGTCCACACGGTAAGGTAGAAAAGACGTCCGCCGTTTGGTGTCTCATCGCCCGTGAGTGGGCAGAGCCATTGGCAAGCACTCGGACGATCAAAGGCATCGATTCTTTCGACCAAGAAATTATTGTCACCCAGGAAAGGCAATCCCCAGTATCGAAGTTCCGAAGGCTGATTGATTCCTAAACGAACCAAACTTTCCAACTCGGAATGATCGAGTCCGATGTAGCCCTCAAGACCAACTAGCACTTCTCTCCAAAATGGCCGAAGGTTGAAGTGCCCCCCTTTCTTGCCATCAAGCTCACGCCTGCCCTGAATCAGTTGCTGGTACGTGCGACCGACTTTGGGCAGTCGCTTCATCCCAATGGCAATCTTTGCGCCGACGAACTTCTGCTTGTCTTGGCGATCAATACCAGCAACGCCGAGCAGAAGGCCGTACGCAGCGGAGTGCGTGATGAACTCCGCGGTAGGAGACATTTCAACGCTCTTGAAAGACCTGAAAGCGCCAAATGAAGCTTTGAAGTAGATGTAAACCATCATGCCTCCACTTCTAAGTTAGCGGCTTTGATGACGGCGTCAATCGCGCCCTGTGCAGTTTTGAAGACGTTGACTCCTTTCAACTTGTTCTGAGTTGTACTGTCGACATTTTCAAGCAATAGCTTTAGCTCAGGATGTTCTCTCGCGATGCGTCCGCCGATGTAAAACTCCTCTTTTGCCAACCGTCCATCTACGAGACCTTCCAGCAATTCCCACTGACTTTTCTCTGGCTCAGGTTTGAAGCCGTAGAGATCGAAGTCCGGCGTCCGACGTGCAGTAAAGCGCATAACAGTGGAGACCGGCCCAAAGGGAAACATCGTGCGAGCATGATTGCCTGCAACACCATTCAACTCACCGATGGCTCGCAAAAGGTAAGCGGCCCACTTCTTCCACTTCTTCTCAAGCTCCGGGTCGTCTTCTGCCCGCAGGTCGTTAAGGTTCAAACCAAATGGATACTGATAGGCGCTGACATGCACCTCACGATAGATAAGTGCCGAACCTTTGGCGTTTTTGAATGCCCCACCCTCGATGTTGGGAGACTGGTGCATTGTTGACCTAAATTTGTGCGGGAAAGGATCAAGTGAAACAGCATAATTGACGCGTAGGAATGAATCTCCCTGGAACTCTTTCCCGTCTTTGTTGCTCAAGGCGAGAAAGCCGAAGCACTTGTCGTCGGCATACTCACGTGCATTCGGGAAAACGTCATATTTCACTGTCGGTTCCTTTTGGTTCTTCAATCGGGAGCGGTTGGACTTCAATCCATCCTCGCGCAGCATCTCGCGTAACCTGTTGCGGATGGCTTCTGCGCTGAAGACTGTGTGATCTCCGTCCGGGTACGGCAGCTTCTGAAGAATCGAGCGGTTGTCTTCCGAGTCGCCGCGATAATTTGAAGCCGGGGCAACGTCTGTAAGCACCGTGCCGAAAATGTTATTCTTCTGTCTGCTTTGATTAGTCATGGTTTGTTCCTCCTATTCTGGTAACTCGGATTCTTGTGATTCTGCCTCTGGTATGTCGTCAACAGCGTCTTCCGTGGCTTTCGAGCTTGCCTGCGCTCCAGCCGCCGAAATCGCCATCAAGACTAACCGCCTACCGCTTTCCCATTCTTTATCTTCATAGAAAGGCCGTAGCCTTTCAGCATCTTTGGGACTCAGGCTCTGCGGTGCGCGAAAGAGTGTTTCAGTGAAGGCATTGGCGAAACTGCCCGCATCACGTTGACCACGGAAGTCTATGAAGAGCTTTTCAACTACTTCTGAAACTTCAGCGTTATAGCGTTTGAGCAAAGCCTCATCGTCTTTGCCTCGTTCGTTAGGTTTCCTAGCGAAGATGGCTTTGAGGCGATTGGCATCAATCGGCGGCTCTGCCTTCGCGCAAGCTCGCCATCGAATGTAGAGGCGCGTAATTCGCCAGATCAGGAAAGGGATTGTTGGGTCTTCATTCATCGTTTTTCTCCTTCGTTGTTTTTCGATGGTCAGAAATTCATTGTAGAGACTCCACGCCATTTGATAGCCGTAGCCGTGCGGGGCGAAACGCCTGATATTTCTGCCCTCCATTTTTGTGGCAACGAACAATTCGATCGGGTACTGCTCAACCAATCGCTCGAATCCTTCATACAAATATCGCTGCGGCTCAGCTAGGAGGTTTTCGACGCAAAGGGCACGGAACGGTAACGACGTGATCTTTCTTTCGGTCAATCGCTTGTATTCATCAACAAGACGGCGCGAGAAGGATTCATTGACAATGGCTGTTACAAGCGGTTGCTTGTCTTGTTTGGGGCGTTGTTTGAAAACGTAGACCTCTGCTCCGCGCGTTCCCGGCTTGCGGTTGACGCCGCGTGCCAAGCGTGGTGCAGCAAAGAAAGCAAGCGGTGCTTCAAGTGGCGTGGCAATGTATCTTCCATCTTGGTACAGCTTGCCTTTGGGGGCAGCATCCAAGCGGCCAAGATAGTCAATGAATTCGTGAACAAATGCCCCAGCGTCAATTACGTCCGGGACTACGATAATGGGAGATTGATAAGATTGACGTAGTGTGCGCTTGTTTGTTTTTTTGTCCTTTTCAACCTTCAGGCTGACCGGCGTAAAATGTGCAGCAACAATCGGCCAGAAGTGTAAAAGCAACATCCATTCACTCGGATCGTTGATACTCACGCCTTTCAGATTTCCACCGAAAGTGCTTGGATAATATTGTTTCCTAAGTTCAAGCTCTCTCTTTTCAATTAGCGCTGCCCACAAAACGTCTATTACGGGATTCTTCTCTCCTTCTTTGTTGACTAAGGCTTCCCAAGCTGCGAATTTTGGAGAGTCCTTTTCAACGCCTTTAGGTTTGGGGATTTTGAAGGCCAGTTGGGTTTTGTAGATGCAGTAATAAGATTGCCAAGTGGCGTCTCTTGCATGCTCCTGCCAATCACTATGAGCTTTGAATAGCTCGAAGTGTCGTAATGATGGCCTGGGTTCCAAGTAGAAAAATCTTTCTCGCTCGGTTGCACTGTCGTAAATATACCGCTTGGATTTCTTCTGTCTTCGCTTATGAGTTTCTTTGCCGACACTGCGTTTGACCAAGTCTGCCGCGTAGCGCTCACGCATCAAAGAGTAAAAGCTCTCCTTGGTAAAACTGATTGCGATTCCTCTTCCGTCATTGATGAACCTCCACTCAGGAATCAAGTACTTCCCTTTTTCCTCTTCGGATGCTTGATGCTTCAATTCCCCCATTGCCTTGATCTGCAAAATCAATCCGGCTATCCCTGCGCGGTGAAGAACCGTAAGCCCTGAATTCAAAGGATCATATTCTAGTTCTAGCGGCTCAAGGGCATCTTGCTTGGGTGCCGTCTTTTTTGCGCTTGACCTCTTTGTCGCTTGTTTAGCCATGTCTTACTCCCCGCGTAGTCCGTACTTCTTGCAATATTTGAGTTCGTGCTTTTTCTGCACATCTGGCACAACTACTAACCAAAGATCGGTGCGTCTTTCCTTTTCACACAACTTTCGCGGCGCTTGCATAATCAGACCTGCGACACTCTTGCGCGCGCGCTGGAGTCGCTTGAACTCGTCAATCTGTGATTCGCGAATAGCAGATACTGTAAAGTCGTCTGTGTCACGAAAGTCGTTGCCGCTGTAGGATTCCCATGTGGCCATTGTGAAAAGGCATCGTTTACCTCGTTCTTTGCTGGTGGCGATTTCTTCTAACTTCTCTGTCAGCTCTGACTGCTTTACGGCTTTCGTGAGGTCAAGCGATGCAATGAGGTCTTTCCCTGATTGCATTGATTCTTCTTCATAGGGGTTGCCGTTTACAGGAGCGTAAAGGAATACCCTGCCGCTCGCTCCTGGAACATGCGGCGGATTCCCGCGATTGCATCTGCCCATTCGTTGAATGAGCGACGGAGCAGGGGCTATTTCAGTAATCAACACATCGGCATCAAGGTCTAGGCTCATCTCGCATACCTGCGTCGTCACGGCGATGACTCCCCGAGTATTTGAAGGATGAAATGCGTCTATCACCTCGCGGTGACGATCCCTGCGGTGCTTATATTCAAACCGGCTGTGGTAGCAGAAAACATTTCGCTCTTCTAAGGCTCGTGCAATGTTGATGCAGCGGTCAACCGTGTTTACAACCCAAAGGACCTTAAGATTCTGGTCGTGCGTTTGAATTGCAATATCGAGCAGGTCAGACGGATAAAGTGTCTTGTCATCGCCCACCGAATTCATTCTTGAAGCTTCAATCAGATAGCGGGAAGAAGTGGCAGACTCCTCTAACTCCTTGAGTCGCGTCATATCATCCTCTTGCGGAAAGACCTCAATCCCAGGGCAGCCTTCCTCCAATCGCTTACGACGCTCTTTAGGTAATGAGGCTGTCATCATCAACACCGGAGCATCAAACTCCCGCAAGAATTCAAGCAGCGCATCAAACATCGCATAGTCAAAACTGTGTATCTCATCAATCACGATGACACTACGCGCCAGCACCGGTAACAAGCATAGTGATGAGTAACTGTTCTGAAGAAAGCTTAGAAAGGCATCAGCTGTCGCGCTGAAGATGGCATCAGGCCAATAGCCAAGCGCGTACAGCCGTTGATCTGCAAGGTAATTGTTCTTGCTCCGATCATCGGGGTTTTCAAACATCCCTTCGAGGTCAAATGCTGCGCGCATGTGAACAAGTGCTGAATCTTCATCGTGTGAGGCATAATCTTTGAAGCCTTCCGTAGCAGTTCCAGTTGTTGGGTAGAGGAAAACTACTTTCCACTCAGCGCGGGTGTCCAGTTGTTTCTTAATCCACAAATATGCAGCGTAAGTTTTGCCGGAGCCGCACGGAGCAAGCAGTAAGGCTCTCTTACCCAATGTGGCTGCTTCTGTCTGGAAATCCTTTTCTCTAAATTCAAAATCAGCCTTGCCTTTGGCTTGCTCTCGCTTGATAACTTCTGCTTTCCTCTTTGTCAGAAGTTTTTCGAGGTCATCAGCAGTTTTGCCTCGGCTCAGATTAGTCTTAATCCAATCCGTAACAGTGATTTCCTCGCGTCGTTTTCCGCCAATTAGTTCACCTTCTATCCGGCGGATTCCTGAAGCAGCAGCATCAGCAGCAAAGAACACTGCCTTGACCGCTCTCAGCAAACGAATTCTTGGCTTATCTTTTCTCAAGATGGCTTTGATTGATTGAAGTTCTTCTCTTACTTGATCTCTCAGCGGTTCAATACAGAAGCCCTTCTCTTCGTAAAAACTCCAATGCTTTGGGATACTGATGTCATCCTCAATCAGAAAGCCCGCTATCTCGGAAAAACTGGCGATAAGCTTTTTGAATTGTTGGTGATCAGCGGCAACGGTGAAACTTTCCTCGCCGTTTAGTGACTGTGCGAGCGTGGGGATTTTGCGCCCTTTCGTCTCAACACTGTCGTCGTCAACGATCTTGAGATGATGACCTAACACAACGACCCTTGCGATTTCGTAATCGGCCTCGACCATTCTTTCAAACTGGCGTCTCAACGGCCGCAGGCTCATCAATAGTGTCGAAAGATGTTCGTGGCGTATTGCTTGTTCGCTAGACTCCCTTCTCACCATTCCTTGAAAGCCATCGTTTGCCTTACCGAGGTCGTGGCAGAATGCCGCTAGTCGAGCTGTTGCCCTCAAGCGAGGCATTTGCCCGACCGAAAGCTTAAAGAAACGCACTATGTCATTGCCTATGGCGTCTAAGATCGCGTCCGTTGCATCAACGACATCTCGCGTGTGAACTGAGAGGTAACAGCCAAGCCGTAGATCTCCGCCTTCGTCAAATCGCTTCTCCTTGGCCAATAACTCGGTAGGTTGATCATGGTTGCTAGTCACAGTCCATCTCCTTCTGTGAATCGTAGACTCTTCTTCAACCCTCAAGAAATGGCGACAAAGAACCCGCAGCCCATATGCCTCCGCCCGCCGATGCCGCGCTCCTGAACCAAGAGTGACGCTTCGTCGCTCAGGTCGCGAAGCGTTAGCCCAAACCCGACAATCGTATGATTGCCAACCCTGAATGCTCGGCGCGGTCCGATCTCCGGTTGGCCTTTCACTTCTATCTCGTCTAGCTTGCGGCGAACTGCATCAAGAAAAGGCTCGGGTTCCATGAACTTCTTGATCGTCACACACCGCGCGTACAATGCGGACGACGGGTTGAGCAGAAACGTCTGAGGCACGCCGAGCCGCACTGCGTAGCCATCAACCTCCAGGCGTTTGCCTGCAAGCTTCAGCATTAAAGGCAAGCGGTCCTGAGGCATGCGCATTCTCAGTCTCGCTCGCTCGTTGATGTGAATTCCGCCGTCGCCTCGCGCTGTGCCGGGCACCGTCTCCACTGCCAGCCAATCGGCTTGATGCGCTTCAGGAACGAGCTTGGATATCGCAGAGTACATCGCGTAGCCGTGATCCGAAGGCAGAGCGGTCCCAATCACCGGAAATCGTAGTTCGATCCAAACCATAAGTCTTACTCCTCGATCTGCACAGCACAGTAAGTTATTGCGAGCGAGAGTTCTTACTACAGCACTCTTTGCGGAAAACGAGAGGCAACGCTGATCTGCGCGGATCTCTTACCCAGGAGTTCGGTTGCGTTAACCGGGCGCAAGACTATCGAAAGAAAGCACGCGTGTCAATTACTACAGGCCAATGTAGTCAAGACGGGTTCAGTTGCTACCAGATCATCTTCGCTATGCTTGAAACTCTTTCCACAGAGTCTCGATTCGCAGCTTCAAAGCCTCGTCGCGAAAATTATGCAAGTAAGGTGACAACCTTCTTTTCTTGGTGTTGTACAAGTCGAAAGTTCCGACCGTATCGTCTCCCAGCATGATGTAAAGCCTTGCGAACTGCTCGTTGTAGACTCGGTCAAAGCGAGCCTCGATTCCCGTGACCATCAAAACTTCTATCCAGGCGTCCAGGGTCTTAAGGATCTCAGTGACCAGGTCTGTTTCCACAACAGCAGGCTGGATTGGGCCCGCGCCCTTTTTGGCTAACGCGTCCGCTCGATCATTCCAGCGATTCCCGGTGTGGCTATCAACTTTGTGCCAGTGAATTTTGATCGGGCATTCGCGAACGAACCGGGCATACTCTTGCGTCAGAGGCTGTTTCGCCTTCCATTTGCCCGTCGCCCATTTCTCGATCCCAAGGTAGTCGTAATAGATTGAAACCTCATTGATCAAATGCTCACGGCACCACTTCAAAGCTTCCTTTACTGCAATCAGTTCGCCTGCGACCTGGCGTGTGTTATTGACCTCGGATGCATCGACCGCGCCCGATAGTTCATCCACCACCTTGCCATCTTTGAGTATGACCGCGCCGAAGCCGGTCGCGCCGTTGATGAACGAACCGTCGACGTAGATCTCATATTGATATTTAACCACAAACGGAATTCTGAATCAGAGATCAGAAGCGGTCAATCTGCATCTACGCGATTGGCGAGCTGTGATGTTGATGGGGGGCTCTAGCAGGCTGCTGAAAAAGTCGATAACACACAAGTGGTCACGACTAATTCCACCAACGCAGTTGGTGGTTTGTTCATACTCGGCCTACACGGACGCGAAGCCCCGCTCCCGAATCCCACCAACGCAGTTGGTGGATTGTTCATATTCGGCCTGTCCGCGGGCATTCTGGAAAGGTAACCCAAGGCTGTAGTTAGGCTGGGTGGACTGCACCCCATTTTTGAGACAACGAGTTAAGCTACAGTTTCTGAGAGAGAG
>JBBPIH010000046.1:0-64917 GCA_038040455.1 Acidobacteriota bacterium | reverse complement strand
CCGCTCACGTCCTCATCTGTTTCGGTCGGCAGCCCGATCATGAAATACATCTTCATCGCGGACCAGCCTGCCTCAAACGCAACCGAGCAAGAGTTCATCACATCCTGCTCGGTGATGTTCTTGTTTATCACATCGCGCATTCGCTGAGTGCCGGCTTCGGGCGCGATCGTGAAGCCTGTCTTGCGGACGCGAGCGATCTCGCGAGCCAGAGACTCGGTGACGCCCGACGCGCGCAAAGATGAAACTGAGAAGCTCACGTTGCGGCGCTCAAGCTCGGTCCCGAGCATCTTCACCAGCGGCTCCAGGCAAGTGTAGTCGGCAGTCGAAAGCGAGGTCAGACTCGTTTCGTCGTAGCCGCCTTTTTCAATTCCGTCAATGATCGTGTCGACGATCTGCTTAGGGTCGCGCTCGCGGACCGGGCGGTAGATCGTGCCCGCCTGACAGAATCGACATCCGTCGACGCATCCTCGGGCTATTTCGATCGCCACGCGGTCATGCACGGCTTCGATCGCGGGCACGGGCGAGTCCGAAGGGAACGGATACTGATTGATATCTTCGACCACACGGCGGCGAATCGGAAACGGGAGGTCCGAGTCTTCGGATTGATTGACGATTAGCAGGCCGTGATGCGGGCTGACCGAAGTCGGGTACTGCGACGGTACGTACATACCCTCGATGCGCGCGATCTCTTTCAGTAGTTGCTCGCGCGTCAGGTCCAAATCTGAATCACGCAGCTCGATGTAGCGCGAAACCAACTCGGGGAAAGCTTCCTCGCCGTCGCCGATTACGAACACATCGATGAAGTCAGCTACCGGTTCGCACGAATAAACGGTCGGGCCGCCGGCGATCACCAGCGGGGCATCCAGTGAGCGCGCTTGCGTATGAAGCGGGATGCCGCCGAGATCAAGCATGGTCAGCACGTTGGTATAGGTCATCTCGTACTGGAGCGAAAAGCCGACGACGTCGAAATCGCCAAGCGGCGTGTAGCTTTCAAGCGATAGCAGCGGTATGCCGCGTTCCCGGAGTTTCGCTTCCATGTCGGGCCACGGCGCGTAGACTCGCTCAGCCGCCCATCCTTCGTGCTTGTTCAAGAGGCTGTAGAGAATCTTGAGCCCCAGGTGGCTCATCCCGATCTCGTAGGTGTCCGGGAAGCACAATGCGATGCGAGCATGAACCTCGTCGGGCGATTTGTGTACGGAGTTCCACTCACCGCCCACGTAGCGCGCGGGCTTCTCGACCAAAGGTAGAATCGAGTCTAACGCTGCTCGGTATTCTGTTGCGTTGCTCATTGCAGTTTTGGTCCGTGGTCCGTAGTCCGTAGTCCGTAGTCTGTCGGATACTACGGACTACTGACCACGGACTACGGACTAATTGACGAACCTTCTCATCCTCACACTCAGCGCCAAACCCACCCCCATAAACATAGTCATGACCGCCGTACCTCCGTAACTCATCAGCGGCAGCGGGATTCCCATTATGGGCATAAGCGCCACGACCATTCCAAGATTGCACAGAATATGAAACGCTATCAATCCCACGAAACCCATCACGATCAGCGAGCCTGCCCGCTCGCGCGATGCTTTAGCCACCGCGATCAGCCTCCAGATTAATACCAAATACAGCACCATCATCAGCAGCACTCCAACCAGTCCCGTCTCTTCGGCAATGACCGCGGCAATGAAGTCCGTCCACGCAAACGGCAAAAAGCCCAGCCTGCCTTGAGTGCCTTGCCCAATTCCCTTCCCCAACACGCCGCCTGAGCCGACCGCTATCACCGATTGAATCGTCTGATAGCCGTATCCCCGTGGGTCCGCTTCCTCCGGGTGAATGATGACGTTGATTCGTTCGATCTGATAGCGCTTCAGGTGCGGATAAACCGCAACCAATCCGACCGCCACTGCGACAACGCCTCCCACCAGAAGGGTTTTGCGCATGCCTCCCAGGAAGTAAAACGTTCCAAGTATCGCCCCAAAGGTGAGCGTCGTGCCCGTGTCGTTCTCGGCGTAAACCAGAATGAGCGGCGGCAGAGCTATCGCGGCCATGATGAGCATGTCTTTTATCGAGAGAGACGTCTGACGCAGATGAGCCAGGTGACGAGCGAGCATAAGAATCGTCGCCACCTTCGCGAACTCGCTCGGTTGCAGGCTGAAACCAGCCACTCGCAGCCAGGCTTTGTTTCCGTTGACCTCAGTTCCCCAAACCAACACCACGACAAGCAGAATCAAGACCACGGCGTAGAAGAATGGCGCGATGTTGAGCACGATCTTGCGGTAGTCGGTGAACATCACGGCGATTGCGATGGCAATACCAATCGCAAGCGAGATGATTTGCTTCTTCACATAGCCGCTGTCCGGCGCGCTGCTGCTTATTCCAACGCAGCCAAACGCGGTTAGAGCGATGGGCGCCAGCAACAGCAACCAGTCTATGTCTTTCAATTTCCTTTGATTGATATCAACCATTGCGGCGAATCGGGTCGGGCGCTAGCCTCAAAACCCACACGGAGTTTTTGGAAATTGCCTGCATGTTATCGCTTGAGCGTGAAATATTCACGGCGTACCGGGGCGGCGCTTACGATCAGCATCGGTCTTCGCGCGCGGAGCGGTAGCCGCACGAGTTGTTTCCGGTTTTGGGTGCGTGTTCACCGCCACCAGCTCGGGAAGAATCGGACGACCGAGCTTCTTCGAAAAGTAGGCGGCTTCTATCATCTTCACCTTTGGACCAGATGCGGAAGCTCCCCAGCCTCCGTTTTCAGTTATGCAAACAACGCCGATCTCCGGCTTCTGATCCGTATGCATCGGTGCGAAGCCTATGAACCACGAATGATCCTTGTGCTCTTTTCCGCGGACCTTTTCTTTGGCAATTACCTGCGCGGTGCCGGTCTTGCCGCCCGCGTTAATCTCGCGAGGGAAACCGATGCCGCCGCCCGTTCCGCCCTCGTTCACCACGCCCCACATGCCGTAGTCAATGGTCTTGACTGTAAGCTCGGATAGTTTGAGTTCGGTGGGTTTGTCGTCGAAGTGCTTGACCTTAGCAAGCTGCGTCTCCTTAGCCTGTTTTAATAAATGCGGCGTATGGAACTCGCCCCCCATCACGATACCTGCTTCGGCGCGAATTAATTGAATAGGCGTGACCGCGACCGAGCCCTGACCGATCGATGCAAGCACGGTGTCAAAATCCTTCCAAACCGGGTCGCGAGGATTGATTCGCTTCTTCCACTCGCGGCTCGGGATTATTCCTCTCAACTCGCCGGGCAGATCGACCCCGGTCCTCTGGCCCATACCGAAGCGCGTCACCCAGTCGTGGATCATATCGACGCCCATTTTGAGTCCAAGCCGATAGAAATAGCCGTCGCACGAGTGCACAATAGCCGCGTGGATGTCAGGCAGGCCGTGATTCCTGCCGCACTTAACGAAGCGATTGCCCATCTGGATGCCACCGCCACAAACAATACGAGAGTTCTTGAGTGTGATCACTCCCTCTTCCAGCGCGGCAGTCGCCATCAGGATTTTCCAGGTCGAGCCAGTGGGATATGTGCCCTGAATCGCCTTATTGTACATCGGGTGCGCCGGGTCATTCACGATCGCGGCGATCTCCTTGCGGCCCCCGCTTGAAACGACATTGCGAGCGAACACATTCGGGTCGAAGCTCGGGACCGAAACTATCGCCAGTATCTCCCCGTTTTGTGGGTTCAAAGCGACTGCCGCGCCGGTGTGGTTCTTCGAATAGAACTCTTGCTCGGCAACCCTCTGAATGTCGAGATCGATGGTAGTGATGACGTCCTGACCCTTAATCGGCTCAATCGTTTCAAGCTCGGCCTTTGGGATGCCCCGGCTATCGACGATCACGCGCCGCATACCGTCCTTGCCGCGGAGCACGCGGTCATAAATGGCTTCGATCCCGCCCTGTCCTATAATGTCGCCTGATTTGTATCCCGCTTCTTTGAATTCCGGGTTCTCGAGCTGCTTAGGGTTGACCTGGCCGATGTAGCCGAGAAAGTGCGCGGCCAGCTTGCCGTACTTGTAGACCCGCTGCGGCTGTTGTTCGATCGATATCTCAGGATGCTCGAGCTCGTGAGCCGCGACCCACTGTCGGTCTGCGCTAGATGCGTTTTGTTTCACGAGTATCGGCTGCGACTTCGGGCGCAGGGGATCATTCAACTCGACCAGTAACTCGCCTCGATCAATATCCAGGTTGTGAACCAGGGCGTTGACCGTGTCCTCCTTGTCGGTTATGTCCTCCAGAGTGACCACTACGTTGAAGGCGGACGCGTTGTCGACTAGCAGGTTCTCGTTGCGGTCAAATATCGCGCCGCGCGACGCTGGGATTGGAATGTCGCGGATTCGATTGTTCTCGGCGCGTGCTTGATAATCGTCGTGTCGCGCTACTTGAAGGACGTAGAAGCGAATGCCCAGCGCGATAAACACTGCCAGCACAAGGTACTGGATCAAGTACACTCGCAGTTCCAGATTGAATCCGTCCTCTCTCGGGTTCGTGCTACTACTCATAGAACCTCTTCCTTATCGCCATGCGCCGCGCGGTCGCCTGCTCAGAGAAGAGCCGGTCGAGCGCCACAAAGAGAACAATCGACGCCCCGGTGTCACCCAGCACCTTCCAGCCGATCGTCGCGCCGAACTCTCCCCACGTAGAGACATGAGGCAGAGTTTGTTCCAGCATCTGGTGCAACCCGACAAACAACACGGTGCTTGCGGCTGACGCAACGGCAACGACCGACAACCGCGCTAGCGGATTCTCTAGCGAAAGCCTCACGCTCGCTGCAGCTACCAGATAGCCTATCAGCGTCTTCGAGAATCCTCCAACGCCGAGTATGCCCCCTCCCACCGCATCTCCACCAAGCCCCGCAATCATTCCTGTCACCATCCCAAGCACGGGCGCGCGCTGCAAACTGAAGTACACAGTCACCAGCAGCGGCAGATCGATGTATTGAAAGAACCTCAAATAATTGGGAAGCAGCATCTGTAGCAAGAGCGCAACGATGATAGTCAGGGCGATTTTGAAGGTCTGCACTCACACCACCGATGGACACAGATAAACAAAAACAATTCTTCGGGGGATTTCAAACCACGGGTTAAACACGGATGAAAAACCCAATCAACACTGATCAAAACGACCGATCAATACAGATGAGGACACCTCCGTGCTCAGGGCTGCCGTTCTTCATCTGTGTTGATCCGTGGTTTCATCTGTCTTCTGTGATTTCTTCATTTGTGTTTCTCTGCGGTGGCTTCATCAAGCTTCAAATCCTTCTGCTCAATCAAAAGTACCAGCAGATGCTCGACACGATCCACGGGCGCCGCCGGTTTGACGATAATCTTGTGCCAGGGTCCGTTTGGGTCAGCTTCGATGCGCTCCACGGTGCCCACCAGCAAACCCTTCGGGTAGATCCTATCCAGACCGGTCGTCACCACCGACTCGCCGGCTTCCACATTCTCGCTGGATGAGATGTTCTTCAGCTCGCAGCGATCATCGTCGCGCCCGCGAACTTCACCCATCGCGCGCGAGGCTTGCAGCATCGCTCCCACACCTGCCTGCTTGTCGGTGATCACTTGTACCATTGCGAAATTGGGTCCTACAGAGATCACTCGCCCGACGATGCCGCCCGCTGTAGCCACGGGCATGTCGCGCGTAACACCGTCGTTCGTCCCGCGGTCGATGGTCAAGCGGCGAAACCATCGGCTTGCGTCACGCGAAATCACGTTAGCAGCAAGCTCGCGATACGGACGACGTGTGGGCAAAGCGAGTTGGGTGCGCAGCAAATCAAGCTCGGCGGCTCGCTCAAGAGCCTTGTTCCGCTCGGCTGTCAACTGCTCGACTTTTTCGCGCAGCTCTACGTTCTCTTCCCGAGCGTGCCTGACGTCGATGTAGCTGGCGGCGGTGCCTTTGACGGAGGATAGAACAGAGTCAGCCACGCTGACAATCGGGGCGAAAGCCGTGACGAGCCAGGTGCGCAGGACGGATTGCTCGCTATCGGGGCGCCGAGCGTTTGTTGACATCAGCACTACCTGCGAGAGTAACAGTGCGGCTAGTATCCAGGGTGCTTTCTGCTGTGCAGTGTTTGCACTCATAGGAATGGGTGATGGGGTTCGCGGTCGGGGATTGGACCAACCCCCAACCCCTAATCCCCAGCCCTATCACAATCCGTGGTGGACCATAGTGTTTTCCCAGCTTACTCGGCTGAGCAGGTCGAAGTCGGCGAGCATCTTCCCTGTCCCGAGCGCGACCGAGGAAAGGGGGTTTTCGGCCAGCGATACGGGCACTCCTGTCTCGTGCATTAGTCGCTTGTCTATTCCTTTGAGCAGCGCACCGCCGCCGGTGAGCACGATGCCCCGTTCCGCGATGTCCGCCGACAGCTCTGGAGGAGTTCGCTCGAGAGCCACTCGCACCGCGTTCACGATAGTCGAAATGGGGTCGGCCAACGCTTCGCGCACCTCTTCGTCGGTGATTGTCAACGTGCGGGGAACGCCCTCGATCAAGTTGCGCCCCTTGATCTCCATCTGGATTGGCTCTTCGCAGGGCCAGGCCGAGCCAAGTTCTATCTTAATGGACTCCGCCGTGCGCTCTCCGATCAGGAGATTGTACTTTCGTTTTATGTACTGGATGATCGCTTCGTCGAGTTCGTTACCAGCAACGCGAACTGCGCGAGAATACACTATGCCCGACAGCGATATGACTGCGATGTCGGTCGTGCCCCCGCCGATATCGACAATCATGTTGCCGTAGGGCTCGGTGATCGGGAGTCCGGCGCCAATCGCCGCGGCCATCGCTTCGGCAACCAGGTAGACCTTCGATGCTTTCGCGCGATAGGCCGCATCCTCAACCGCTCGGCGCTCCACCTGTGTGATCTCGCCCGGCACTCCTATGACGACGCGCGGGGAAACCCACGAGCGGCCATTGTGCGCTTTGCGGATGAAGTGCTGCAGCATCTTTTCAGTGACTTCAAAATCGGCGATCACTCCATCCTTCATAGGTCTGATCGCGATGATGTTCCCGGGCGTACGGCCAAGCATCTCCTTGGCTTCTTTGCCGACGGCTTCTACTTTGTTGGTTATCTTGTTGATGGCAACGATTGAAGGTTCGCTAACGACGATCCCGCGTCCTTTGGCAAACACGAGAGTGTTCGCGGTGCCCAGATCAATCGCCAGGTCGCTAGAAAAAGGGTTGAATAGATTTCTCAGCCTCATTATTTATGTTCGCTTCTTTAACCAGAATGTCCACGGACCCTTGCCCGCCAATACCAAATGCTACTGCGTCCCTTCAAGACGCCGCGATCCTCACGTTGTTCTTGTCGCGCTGTTTGGCTTCGTACATAGCCGCGTCGGCAAGCTCGATCAGCTTCTCCGCTTGAGTATCGTGCTCCGGAAAGCTTGCGACGCCGAAACTTGCCGTCAGATAGATGTCTGCTCCGACGCCGCCTCTGAACCGGTGACCCGCTATCCTCAACCGCACTCTCTCAGCCATCTGAAGCCCGCGCTCGGCGGGGGTCTCGGGTAGCATCAATACGAACTCGTCTCCGCCGTATCGGGCTACGAAATCCGATTCTCGTACCGACCTGGTTATGACCTCGGCGACTTCGGTGAGAGTCGCGCTACCCGCTCGATGACCATAGACGTCGTTAACCGTTTTGAAGCCGTCCAGGTCCATAAAAACTACCGAGACAGCCGATCCGTAACGGCGAGCACGGCGAATTTCCCCCTCCAGCGTCTGGTACAGATACCGAACGTTGTACAGCCGAGTCAGATCGTCTATCAACGTCTGCCGCGTAGCATCATGGTAGTCGATTGCGTTAGCGAGCGCCGTAGCCAGCGATGCGCAAACCAACTCAACAACACGCGCCTCTTCCTGATTGAAGCCATCAGTCCCGGCACTTTTCCGACTCGCCTGCAGCGCACCGATCAGACGGCCTTTTGCGATTAGTGGGACGCACAACGCCGCAAGCTCACCGCCCGAAGGCGAACCATTCGACGTATCCTCGCCGCCGCTGCTTGCAATGATCGTCCTGCGCTCATTAACCGCTCGAGCTATCGGGACCGGCGCCTGCTCGATCTCGACAAACGTGCGCACCGGCAGCTCCGCCGGGTTAATTGCTCGAACCAGCTCCAGCCGGTTGGTCTGCGCCGACTTGATGAAGACCGCCCACGACCGGGCGTCGACCAACTCCGGCAGCAACTCCAATGCTCGGGCAACGATCTCGCTCGCGTCCAGCGATTCGTGGAGCCGCATCGCAGCTTCAAAGATCAATCTGACTCCGTGCTCTTGCATCTGCACTAAGGCCCTAACGCGGCCCACAAGCTTGATAAAACGAGCACGTAAGCTCATTGAAAGCTTTCGTACACGTTTCCCACAAGCTCATTCACAAGCGACTATCAGCGGAGGCAAGAAAGCTTAGAAAAGGGAGAAAGACGCACTTGGCGGAAAGCCGAGGCGGTTGATAAATCAAAACAACGCACTGTAAGGTTTACCAAACGACAGTCGGCGTCCCTTACCAACCTCGAACCCCGGTCGCGGCCAAAATTTACACTCTCGATCAGCGCCCCGTTCAATCAGCTCCCGTTCTAGTAAATCTTTTGAACACTTAATCTAACACGGCGTCATGAGCCACGCAAGAACCTTTTTCAGAAAGAGCCCCGGAAACCTGGAAAAAAATAAATACCGGGCGCCTCGGCGCCTCTTCATCGCACCTATAATAACGCGGCACGCATAGATCACCCGACGCTCTTGCCTCCGTGTGATTGATGCTGAAGCTCTGCCGTGTTAAGATTTGGGCACTCGATAAAGGAAGTTGACCGACGTGAAATACGCAATCATCCACGCCCCCCGCACCGTCCGCAGAAACCTCTTCGGAGATTGAACCAGCCTCCATCACACAATAGCCGGCGGGCGCGCAGAGCCTGCGATGAATGTTCCATTCCTTTCAGAAGTTCGTGGAGGTTTCATGAAAACTATTACAAAGATTACGCTACCAGAGATAAAGACCGCGCTCCCGGGACCAAAAGCCAAAGAGATGCTCAAGCGTGACGCGAAGTATATTTCGCCAAGCTACACGCGAAGCTACCCGCTTGTGGTGCAGCGCGGCTACGGCGCGATCATCGAAGACGTTGACGGCAACACCTTTCTCGATTTCAACGCGGGCGTCGCAGTCGCCGCGCTCGGGCACGCACATCCCGAGATCGCCGAAGTGATCAGCCGCCAGGCGCGCGAGTTTGTTCACATATCCGGCACCGACTACTACTATCCACATCAAACAGCGCTCGCCGAGAAATTGATTCAGGTGACGCCGGGCGACTTCGCAAAGAAAGTCCACTACTGCAACTCGGGAGCTGAAGCCATGGAGGCGGCATTGAAGGCCGCGATCTATTCAACCGGCCGCAATAAGTTCATCGCTTTTCGCGGGGCGTTTCACGGACGCACCTTTGGCACTCTGTCGTTGACTGCATCGCGAGCGACGCAACGCAAGGGCTTCGGCCCGCAGACGCTGGACGTAACGCACGTGCCTTACGCGAACCCGATTCGCTTTCCACTCGAGCGTCGTTCGGGAGAAAGCGTCGGCCGCCGTGTCGCGCGTTACATCGAACAAACGATCTTCAAGACCACAGTCTCACCCGAAGACTGCGCCGCGATCGTAGTCGAGCCGGTGCAGGGCGAAGGCGGATACGTTGTTCCGGCGTCGGACTTCCTGCCCGAGCTTCGGCGAATCTGCGATGAGCATGGCATTGTGCTCATAGTCGATGAAGTGCAATCAGGCATGGGCCGAACAGGAAAGCTTTGGGCGATCGAGCACTTCGGCGTTGTGCCTGACATCATGTGCATGGCCAAGGCGATTGGAGGCGGACTCCCGTTAGGCGTCACTCTCGCGCGCGAGGACCTGATGCGATGGCACGTCGGCGCGCACGCTTCGACGTTTGGCGGAAATCCTGTCGCAATCGCAGCCGCGATGAAGACGCTCGAGATACTCGAGAACGGGGTGATGAAGAACGCCGCCGAGATGGGCGCTTACATGATTGACCGCCTGCGCGAGCTTCAACACAAGCATGCGGCAATTGCGGAGGTTCGCGGTCTGGGACTGATGATCGGAGTCGAAATCGCCCGCGACCGCGAAGCCACTGAACCCTGGACGGAACGGCGAGACAAGATCGTCGTCGAATGCTTCAACCGAGGGCTGGTGATCCAGGGCGCTGGAGAATCGGCAGTGCGCTTCTCTCCGCCGCTGATAGTGGACCGAGCGCAAGTGGACTTCGCGGTGGCAACGCTTGACGCCGTGATCGCCAGCTCGGGCAGGTAGGCTTAATTCGAAAGCGCCATCCCGACGCCGACGTGTTCTTCGCGAAGCAGTAACAAGCAAGAGCCTTACGCACAAACCCGCCAGCGAGTCTTTTCTGCCTCGCTGGCGGGTTTGGTCTTTTCAGAAGAGCCAGCCAGGGTCGTCACGTCGAAGCCGCGTGCCTACTCCTTCACCTGCAGCCTAAGTATGCTGACAGCCTTTCCGGTGCGTTCGTCAATCTCGACGACCACGCCGTGCAACCGCGGGTTCTCGCTGGCCGTCTGGTAGCGAATCGGCAACCCCCGCACGAAACGCGAGATCACCAGTTGCGACTCGACGCCGATCACGCTGTCATAAGGGCCAGTCATTCCCAGATCAGTTATGTAGCCCGTACCGCCCGGCAGTATCTGCTCATCAGCAGTCTGAACGTGAGTGTGCGTTCCGACGACCGCCGAAACTCTTCCGTCAAGGTAGCGACCCATCGCCTGCTTTTCAGAAGTCGCTTCGGCGTGATGATCGACGATAATCACCGATGCTCGATTGCCGATCTCAGTCAACAAGCGGTCGGCGGTTCTGAATGGGCAATCGGTGGGCGGCATAAAGACGCGGCCCTGAACGTTGATGACAGCTACCTGAGTTCCTGAAGCGGTCGAGCCCAGCCAGAGTCCCCGTCCCGGAGCATCGGGCGCATAGTTCGCGGGACGAAGCAGACGCGGTTGATTTTCTATGTACTGGATGACTTCTTTCTTATCGAAGATGTGATTGCCGGAAGTCATCACGTCGACTCCTGCAGCGAGAATCTCATCTCCCACCTTCGGGACTAAACCGGCGCCCTCGGCGGCGTTTTCGACGTTGGCCACCACGAACTCGGCCTCGTGTTGTTCCTTCAATCTCTTGAGTGTTGCCGTTAGGATCTTACGGCCGGGCTTGCCAACAACGTCCCCTATTATGATGACCTTCATCTCTCCTCCAGTCGGCGAGTTGTCTAATTAAATCATGGAAGCACAAGATAAGACTAACGAGCAGACCAGGCGGCGGAAAATCGAACGTCGTCTTGATAGCTTCTACAGTAGTGATATAATCCTGCCCCGGGCTCGCCCCAGCCTTGCAGTGCAGAATGAATTCTACCGTCGTGACCGAGGACTGCATGCGACGAAAATGGGTTTACGTCTTGGTGATCGCGCTGTTGATGACGCTGGTAAGCGCCGACGTGGCTTCTGCTAAGAGGTCCCGCTCCAAGCGCGCGGCTTCTCGTAGCCTCGTCAAGCGAGACACACGTCGTGGTCGGGTGAGCCGCGAACTATCGCGTCGCGAAAAGCGTGGACGTGGCAAGTACGCAACACGTGGGAGACGCGGCCGTCACCTCGCGCGTTCGCGCCGCTCCAGCCGCAAAAGGTACGAGCCTCAGACGACAGTCGTTTCGGGTCCTTCGCGGCCCACGGCGGGCATCCCCACCGAACGAGCGACCGAGATACAAAACGCCCTGATCAAAGTGGGCTACATGGACGGCCCGGCTTCGGGTCAATACGACGATGCCACGATCGAAGCAATGAAGAAGTTTCAAGCTGCCAACAGGCTGTCACAGACCGGCTTGCCGTCGGCGACCTTGCTTAAGAAGCTGGGCGTTCCGAAGCGTAGCAACGACGGTTACGCGGTGCCGGTAAACAGTGTGAGCCAGACTGAAAAGAAGCGGACTCAGGAGTGAGCACCCCTGAGCGGTGACGACGCCTGATTGGCGCGTGTTGCCTCACGTAAAAAAGTGCCCGAAAGGGCATTTGCATCAGAAAACAATTTGGGTATAATAGCCGCGAAATAGAGTGCCCCGGCAATAAACAAGAAGTTGGAACTGGTCGGCCTCCCCCTCAGTTCAAACAGAAAAGAATAGACCGATTGGGTTGTATCGTATGCCCGAAGAGTATTTTATTGAGCGACTCCGAGCGCAGGAGGACGAAATCAAGTCCTTGCGCGCAACTTTCGAAGCTGCCCGTCAGCGAGGCAATAAGAAGCTGATGGGCATCTCGCGCAAGCGGTTGGAAATGGCCCTCCACCTGCGCGAGATGTATCAGCGAATGCTCAAGCGCGAAGGCGCTCGAAGTCAAACAGTTTAGTTATCTCAACCAGAAGCCTGCGCAAAACTGATCTCCGCCAGGCCGTTGGGCTACAAGGGTGAGTCCTGCCCTAACGCTTACTTCCTCCTACTCTCACCCGAAGACCGGCGCTAAAGTTCAAGCGGTAAGCAGGAAAGCCGAGCACTTCCTGGTAGTCCTGATTCAGCAGATTCTCAACCCGCGCGAAAAGGCTAACGAAATCGTTCACGCGATATGACCCGGCTGTGTTGAGCTTTGCGTACCCACTGTTGAAAACAGGTTTGCCTGACAGATCGAACTTTGCGAAAGGAAAAGGGATGAAGTCTCGCCGCTTGGCGACAATCGAGCCTTCAAGGATTACATCGAATCGCTGATCGATCCAACCCGCCTCGAACGCGCCCGAATGCCTCGGCCTGCGCAATAGCGGCAGTCCCAGCTCAGGATTGGGCACGAACACCCCGGCAAAAGTCGGCGGCGGAAACGTGAGCACATCAGCGGCGCGATCAAGCCGTGAGCGCAGGAAAGTGTAGCTGCCCGACAAGCGCAACCGTGATAGGTTCCCCCCGGGCCGCGCGCTTGCAGTCAGCTCAACGCCGCGGCCCGATGCCCGATCCGCGTTGATGAAGTTCGTCAACGCTCCATTTGCCAGCCGGATTGGCTCGAATGCAGCGGTTGACTCGAAAATGATCAGATTGCGAAATCGATTGTCGAAGTAAGTCAGGTCCACGCTGACGTGCCGAGCAAAGAACTCCTGCACAACGCCAGCATCAAAGCTGATGACTCGCTCCGGATCAAGGCCAGGATTGCCGAGAGCGAATATGCTGGGACCGAATGCTTCGTCAAGCGTTGGCTCTTTGATGCCAGTGCCGAAGCTCGCTTTGATTCTGGTCGCTCCGACCGTCGCATTCTCTCGATGCCGGCGCGCGAGCCACGACACGGCAATCTTTGGATTGGCCGCCAGTCCGAATCCAACATCGCCCGACGGTACGCTCGACCCCAGAGACTTCAGCACGTTTCTCAAATCATCGGGCACGGTCCCGGTGTTGTTCTCGAAGCGCACGCCCGCGGTTAGAAACACCCGCTCGCGCCACGCCATCTGGTCTTGAACGTACAGCCCAAGATTGTTTCGGGCGGGCGAGACGCGAGCGCGCGAGAAATCATCGCTGCTCGTAATCACAGCTGACTCGTGCTCGAAATCAATTCCAGCAGTCAACAGGTTCGATGGGTTGATCGCTGCGACGCCCTGGTAATGAATGCCGCTGCGCTTCTGGTGGTCCTTGAAGCCGGACGCGAAATCTGCGCCGAACGAGAAGGGCGGAAGCGGCGGCGTGCCCGGCTTGGTAAGGTCCTGGGCGACTGGGTCGAAGTTGTCGGTATCGAACTCCGAGTAAACGAACCGCGCCCATTGGTGGAACCGGCTGGCCGTTCTAATGTTTAGCGTTGCCCCAAGCGCCAGGTCGCGATGCTTTTGCCGGGCATCCGGGTCAGAAAACAATATCGCGGTCGGGCCCGGGACCCCAACCGTGCTGTTATTCCAACGCGATGTGATTCTCAGTTCCACCTCGGGAGCGAAATGAAAGCCCAGATTCGCAGAGGCCGAGCGGTTGATGTAATCACTGTTGGGGACTCGCCCCCCGGTCCTGCTGTAGCCAAAACTCGCCGAGTAGTCGAACCACCGAGCCAGCCCCGAAAGTCTCGCAGTTTCCCGGTGTGAGGCGAAGCTTCCTGCTTCACCTGAGAATTCAAACTCGGGTATGGACGTCGAGCCGCGCCGCGTGATCAGCTGAATTGCGCTGGTCATTGCATCCGAGCCAAACGGCGCACTTTGCGAGCCTCGCACGACCTCTATGCGTTCGATGTGCTCGGCCGTTAGAAACGCAAAATCAAAGCCCCCGCCCGCCCGGTTGACCGGCACGCCATCAATCAAGATTTTGTTGTAATCCGATTCGCCGCCGCGCGCGAAGATAGAAGTCAATCCGCCGCGCCCACCAGATTGCACGACGGCAAGACCGGGTACCGAGCGTAGAGCTTCTGAGACGAGCGTCTGGTTGCCGCGTTTCAAGTCTTCGCTTGCGATTACAGAGACGGAGCCGCCTAATTCATTCGTCGGCGCTTCAGTCCGCGTTGCGGTTATCACAAGGTGATCAGAGAGGGCTGCCACATCGAGCCGCACAACGACAATCTCGCTCTCCCCCGCTCTAACATCGACCGCGGCGGGTTGCGACTGGCCGAATCCGTCCGCTTCAACGGCGACTCTGTAGCGGCCCTCAGCAACACCCGATATTGAGAACCGGCCTTCGCTGTCGGAGCGCGCCTGATAGACTGCGGCTCCCGAAGCGTCGCGCAACGCGACTCGCGCTCCGGCGACCTTCCCTCCGTTTGGATCAGTGACACTTCCAACTACTCGCCCGCGTTCAGCCGCGCTGGTGATTGATGAGAGGCTCAGGATGGCCGCTAACAGGACCGCAAGCGTTAACCGGCTAACAATCGGCGTGAGCCCTCGTACTAGACCTCTGGACATTCGATTGGACATGAAATTGCTCCTTTCCGCGAAAGAGTTATTTCCGCAGATCGCCGAGCGGGTTTCCTGACTTAGCGCCAATTAGTCCGTAGTCCGTGGTTCGTAGTCCGTAGCTCGCTGGAACAACAACCGTTCCAGCAAAATGGCTACGGACAACTGACTACGGACTACTGACTAACAGCTTCGTTGCGCATCACAGTTGCGGGACAGTGGCGGCATCTCACCGCCTTCCCCGCACGACGATCCAGATTGCCAAACAACAACTTCAAGGCTCGATTCGAGAATTCAATTCTTCAGACCTCTGTCGTCCGATCAGCGTCACGCGAGGCGCGCCGCTCACCGGACTATCGTCAACAAGCAAATCGGTATCGAAGACAGCCCGCAGTGCGCTTCTCGTCATCACTTCTCGCGGTGCGCCGCACGCGATCGCATCGCCGTTTTTCAGTAGCAGCGCGCTCATTGCAAACTCAGCCGCCAGGTTCAACTCGTGAGTAACGACAATCGCGGTCATTCCTTCCTTGATCGTCAAACGCTGGATGAGTTCCAGCATCTTCACCTGATGGGTAATGTCCAGATTCGCAACCGGCTCGTCCAGCACAAGCAACCTCGGCCGGACAGCTAGAGCGCGAGCTAACATCACACGTTGCCGCTCACCGCCTGATAACTCAGTGACAGGACGCGCGGCGAATTCAATCGTCTCGGTTACTCGCATCGCCCACTCGGCCTCGCTGACGTCGCGCTCGCTTTCAAATCCTATGAGCCTTCCTTGCGCGAACCGCCCCTGCAGCACTAGCTCCATTGCGGTCAGCGGAAATCGCACCGTGGATTCCTGAGCGACATAGCCGATGACTCGCGCGGTCTCCCGCCGTGACATTGACGCCGCATTGCGTCCGTCGACTACTACGGTGCCGCTTTCGGGCTTGAGCATTCCGACAATAATCTTGATCAGCGTGCTCTTACCCGAACCGTTGGGGCCGAGCACCGCGAACAACTCTCCACTGCCGACGCTGAATGACACATCCTTCAGCACCGGCTTCGTGTAGCTGAATTTCAGGTTTCGCGCTTCGAGCATTTTCTTGCTCCCCCCTCGCCTTCCAACCAACTGTTCGACTACTCAATTGGTTCGTCGGAGCAGGTAGACAAAAACCGGCGCGCCGACAAGCGACGTGATCACGCCGAGGTTCAATTCTCGCGGCGCGACCACCGTGCGAGCGATCGTGTCGGCAAGCATCAAAAATATGCCGCCGACCAGCGCCGATGCCGGCACGACGAGACGATTGTCGCTTCCTCCAACAAGTCGCACCGCGTGCGGAATGATCAACCCAACAAATCCAATGGCTCCGCTTACCGCAACAGCCGCGCCCGTCAAAAGCGACGCGGCGAGATAGACGGCGACCTTCACTCGCCGCGCTTCAACTCCGAGCGTGAGCGCTTCTTGCTCGCCAATCATCATCAAGTTCAAACTTCGAGCGTTCAGATACACTGCTCCGATGCCGATCAAGACGAACAACGCAACCGGCAGCAGAAGTCTGGATTCGCCGCTCAGATCGCCAATCAACCACGAAAGCACGTTTCGTTGACGAGCACCCGAGGCGCTGGTGACAAGGAAAATCACAATCGACGAAAGCAGCGCGTTGATAATCACGCCGGCGAGTATCAATCTCTCTGTTCCGCTGCCCTGACGCCCTTGACCGAGCGCATACACCACTGCGATCGTGATGACTGCGCCGGCAAACGCTGCGACAGGCCGGCTGATCGCAATTGATTCCACAAAGATCGTCGCGCTGATCGCTCCCAACGCAGCGCCGCTTGAAATGCCGAGGATTCCAGGATCGGCAAGCGGATTCCTCAACAATGCCTGATAAGCCGACCCCGCCACCGCCAACGCCGCGCCGACTACTATCGCCATCAGCACTCGCGGCAAACGAATATCCGCGATGATAATCCTCTGCTCCCGCGACACCTCGGCGGCCCCCCCGGTAATCTCTGCCGCAATGATTCGAATAACGTTCGTTAAGCCGACGTGTTCGCTTCCCAAGGCAACCGAAAAAACGCCCACCGCGATAAGCAGTATCGCGAGTGCCGCGAGCGTAGTCGCCAAGCGCTGCGCTGTCAGTCGCTCACGCATGAGGATTTGGTCTGTCAGTGCTTTCACGCTCATCGCTCAGTTCTTACGCCGCCTGCTTCGAATAGCGCGGGATGAATCTTCGCGGCAATCCGCTCGAGGCCGTCAACGATTCGAGGTCCGGGCCGCAGCAGAAGGTCGTCGTCGACGTGATACACGCGGTTCGCGCGTGCGGCTGGCGTTTGTCGCAGTCGCTGGGTCAGCTCATCGCCGCCCGCTTGCACAAAAATGATTTCCGGCTGCTTCGCGACAACAGTCTCGATGCTGTACTGCGGGTAATCGCCTTTGTCCTCGCCGGAAATCGAACGCGCACCGGCGCGATTTATCAGATCGTTTATGAAGCTCCCGGCACCAGCGGTTATCAGCGGCTCGGTACCCAAGATCACGAAGACAGAGGGGCGAGTGGTTTCGGCAACCCGCGCTTCCACAGTCGCGATTCTACCTCGCAACTCATCCGTCAACTGATGAGCGCGGTCACGAACGTCGATGAGTTCGCCGATCTTATCAATCGATTCGAGCACTCCGGCGATGCTGCGGGGATTGCTGACGTAAACCGGGATGCCCAATTCTACGAGCCTTTGAAATGAAGCTTCCACCTGGCTCGCAGTGGAAATGATGACAAGATCGGCTTTAAGCGCGACCATTTTTTCCACACTTGGCTTCAGCGTATCGCCGACAGCCGCTTTCTGTCGCGCCTCTGGCGGATAGTCGCAGTACGAAGTGACTCCTGCGATTCGGTCGCCCGCTCCGAGGGCAAACAGGATTTCTGTCACCGAAGGCGCAAGCGACACAATGCGTTGAGGTTGCGCCGGAACTTGAACCTTGCGACCGAGCTCATCGGTGACGGTTCTTGCAGCAGCAGGCGAAGCGTTCTTGGAAGAGCAGGATGAAGCGAACACCGTCAGCGTGCCCATAAGAAGGGAATGAAATAGCAGGCTTACAAGCAATCGAAGCCGAGTCGATGGTTCACAATCCGCGGGGTTGAATCTGAGTGCACGCAAAAGTAAAGCTCCTGCCGACCCTCCGCGCTGTGGGTCGAGCAGGAGCTGATTCGAAGGTGCTCCCGCGCGCCTTGCCCTCTCGCGCGGAGAGCGTTCGGCTCGCAACACGCTTCGGGCAGGTCTCCTGACTTAGTCTCGCAGATGTGCGTCAATTCAATCACACATCTTTACCGCTGGCAGCCTTCCCGATTCGAGATCAGTGGCCCGCTAGCCGGCGGCTTCGAGAGCATCACAGTGGCGGGACCGCGCGGGAATCTCACCCGCTTCCCTATTCTCCCCGATTTGATTCGGGGCACCTGAAGCAATTGTGACAATTCAGAAAGAGCAGATTGAGAACAGCAAACTAGCACCGCGCGGCGGTGGAGTCAACCTCGCTGCGATTTGATACGGGTTTCGCTCAGGACGAGCGCGCAGATATCTACCTTGCTTGAGCGCTGCGCGCTCGTTCGACGAAGTCCAGAAAAGCCTGCGGTGACGGAATGTAGCCTTCGGCGATGTTCAACACTCTGCCTTGTCCGTCGAGAATTATCGTAGTCGGATAGCCGTTGACACCCATGTCCTTAGCAAAGCTCTGACCTTCACCTCGGTCCTCTGCGTTTACCTTGACGAATACCTGTTGCCGGCTCAACGCAACGATTGCGGGATCTGTGTAGATTGTCTTGTCCATCTTTTTACACCAGCCACACCAATCTGTATAAACGTCCACTACTATCAGCTTGCCGTCGGCTTTTGCGCCATGGAATGCGCGGCGCAGATCACGCTGCCATGCGATCGAACCCGGAACAACTTCAGGGTCTCTGGTCTTCGCAGGTTGCGCATCACTCTCCGCGGGCAAGCGGACCACCTCGCGCGGTGCCGAACCGAGATCGTCGTTAGTTAGAACCGGAGTGCGTCTCGCGGGGCTCGACTGAGCGCTGGTAACAACGCAAATAGTAATCGACACGATGACCGTCCCGAGGAACAATGCAGTAGTTTTTCTCATCGAAGTTTCCTTTCGGAGGCGAGGCGATTTCATCGACGATTATCGGGCTCCGAGACCAGCTTCACAATAGTTTTCATCGAGCGACCGTCCGCACGCGGCATAAGCATTAGTACTCAGTCATTCACTCAGAATTGACAGCGTCTCGCGCCGCGGGCTATTCTCAGTCGTGCTCCCAAAAAGAAGCCTGCGGGGACAGTCGTTCCCTGAGCGTAAACATACTTGAAAGGAACCCGGGTTGAGCGAACACAGGCCGATCGTCGGCATCCCTTGCCGGTACAACTGGAACACCTCCTACTACGAGCTGCGTGAGACGTATGCCGAAGCGATTTATGCTGCGGGCGGCACGCCGCTGCTATTGCCGTTGATTGCGGAGTCCGGCTACATCGAATCGGTTATTGAGTGCATCGACGCAGTTTGCCTGTCAGGCGCGGTCAACGACGTAGATCCGCTTCGCTATGGGCGCGAACCCAAACCGCATCTCGGGCCCGTTGTTCCTCGTAGGGACGAGACTGACATGATGTTGCTTGCGGCGGCGGAAGCGCGCCAACTGCCAGTGTTGGCGATTTGCTTTGGCATTCAGTCGTTGAACGTTTATAGAGGCGGCACACTCATTCAGGACATCGAAACGGAAGTCAAGGACCCGCTCAAGCACATGCAAGGCGATCTGTTCTGGCGGCGCTCTCACTCGATCAACATCACCGAAGACTCGCTCATCGCCCGCTTGGCCGACTCCACCCACACTACGGTAAACAGCCATCATCATCAGGCTATCGACATTGTAGGGCGCGACCTCGAGCCGATTGCATGGGCGCCCGACGGAGTCATCGAGGCAGTCATCAACATGCGCCCCGATCAGTTCATCCTCGGCGTCCAGTGGCATCCAGAAGTCGGTTGGCAAAATGACTTGCTGTCTCAAGCGCTGTTCAACCATTTCATCGCCGTTGCGCGGGAGAGGGTGCCATCGTGCGCCGCGGAGCCGGTGGTGGCAAAAAGCTAGCGGCGCTTACTCGTTAACTGTCTTCGTGGCATCATGCTCAGAAGAGACAAGCTCACACTTGCCGTCCTGTGCGCGGGACACTTCGTAAACGATTCTTATTCGAGCATCATCTATCCCCTCCTGCCGCTGATAAAGATCAAGCTCGGACTCACCTCGACTCAAGTCTTCTGGCTGGCTCCGCTCTACGCGATCTCGTCTTCGCTGATGCAGCCGGTTTACGGCTTCATCTCAGACCGTTACTTCAGACGGTCCTTCGCGGTGTTTGGCCCAGCCATCACCGGCATCTTTTTATCGATGATCGGTCTGGCGCCCTCTTACGGGATTCTAATCGTCTTGCTCGTAGCCGGCGGTATTGGCATAGGCTCGTTTCATCCGCAAGCTGCAGCGATGGCCGCTACAGCGGCAACTGAGCGCCGCAGAGTTGGGATGGCGCTGCTCTCCGCGGTGGGCACGCTCGGGTTTGCAGTCGGGCCGCTGGTGATAACCAGAGTCGTTTCCGCATACGGTCTTGAGCACTCCTACTACATAGTCGGAACCGGTTTGCTGATGTCGGCCGTGCTTTATCGTGTATGTCCGCCACTCCCCGCACACAGCTCATCGGCGCCTGGTGTTGAGAAGATCAAGTGGCAACTGCTCGCCGCGCTGCGCACTGCCTGGAAGCCGCTCACTCTGCTTTACCTGATCACGGTGATCCGTTCAGGCTTGCAGATGACGACAAACAACTACCTGCCCTTCATGCTTGAAGATCGCGGCTATACGCTAACGGAGACGGGCAACATGCTGACCGTGTTTCTACTGCTGGGGGGACTGGGCGGAGTAGCCGGCGGCTTCACCGCTGAGCGGTTCTCCGGCCGCGCGGTGACGTTGTACTCAGGCTTGCTGGCGGGGCCTTTGATGATTGGAGCCTTCGCGACTACTGGCCCGTTGAGCATCGTTTGTTTGGGACTTGGCGGATTCATGTTGTTGTCGACGATTCCAGTCATCGTTGCGATGGCTCAAGAATTAGTGCCTGGCCAGACCAGCACGGTCTCCGCGTTGATGATGGGAGCAGCATGGGGAGTGGGCGCGCTTGCTCCTCAGGCGCTTTCCAGTTTCGTGCCGGCGTTCGGCTACCGCAACGTGCTGATCTTCGCTTCGATAGTCACGATGGTCACCGCTATGCTGGCTTACCTTCTTCCGCGCGACGAGCCGCGTCACCGCCGCGTAGTTGAGGCTGATCTCGCAACAGCGAACGCCGTCGGCGATTGAGAACACGCCTGGTCAGTACCGCGAGCGGTAGCGAGCGCGACTCGGTCAGTTGGCTCTATAAGGGTCAACGCTTGATTCACAACACGCCAGTCAGTACCGCGAGCGGTAGCGAGCGCAGCTCGGCTGTATCGGGGGTTATCGCTCGCTACCGCTCGCGGTACTGAGCCGAAACTGTGTCCAATGATCAATCTCGCAGGCAAAGTCGCAATCATTACGGGCGCGTCCCGCGGTATCGGCGCGGCAACTGCCATCAAGTTTGCTCAAGCCGGCATCCGCGGACTGGTCCTCAACTATAACCGCGAACGCGATGCAGCCAGCCGAGTCGCGGCCGAATGTGAGAAGCTTGGCACCCAGGCCGTTCCGCTTCGCGCAGACGTTTCGCGCTTTGCGGCCGTCGATAAGATGGTCCAAACCGCAGTAGATCGCTTCGGTTCTCTCGATATCCTTGTCGCAAACGCGGGCATCTGGAAAGAAGCCGCAATCGACAAGATGACCGAGCGAGAATGGGACGAAACGATTGACGTGAACCTCAAATCGATCTACGGGTGCTGCCACGCAGCGGCTCGAGTAATGATACCAAAGCGGTGCGGTACGATGATCCTGATCTCTTCGACCGCTGGCCAGCGAGGCGAGCCGTTTCATTCCCACTACGCGGCTACGAAAGGCGCGATCATCTCGATGACCAAGTCGCTTGCGGCCGAGCTTGGTCCTCGCGGCATAACGGTTAACTGTGTAGCGCCGGGTTGGGTCGCCACCGACATGACAGAAAACGCTTTGAACGATCCAAAGCAACGCCGCAAGATTCGCGAGTTGATTCCGCTCGGGCGGGTGGCTACTGCTGATGAAATCGCCGGGCCCATTCTCTTCCTCGCATCTGACCTCGCGAGCCACGTCACCGGTGAAGTACTCAACGTGAATGGCGGCTCTGTGCTGTGTGGGTAGACTATATCGAGGGAGGATTGCCACGAAGACACGAAGACGCAAAGCCGCACCAAGACCCTTTGTGATTCTTTGTGTCTTGGTGACTTGGTGGCCGCCTCTCTTCCAGATGCTCGAAGACCTTTAATGGTTAAGACAGGACTCGAAATACTCCTCGAATCAAAGGTTGGCCCGCTCGACGGCTCGCGAGTCGGTTTGATCGTTAACCCTGCTTCGATTAACTCGCGGTTCGAGCACGCCGCGGATCTGTTTCAACAACACCCGCGAATCAAGCTCACCGCTTTGTTCGGCCCTCAGCACGGCATTCGAAGCGAGACTCAAGACGACATGATCGAGTGGGAAACGTTTCGTGATAGACGGACAGGGCTGCCCGCTTATTCGCTCTACGGCGAGACGCGAAAGCCTACTCCTGAAATGCTCAATGCCGTTGACGTTCTTGTGTTCGACATTCAAGACGTCGGCACGCGCGTGTACACGTTTATCTACACGATGGCGCTTGCAATGGAAGCAGCGCGCGAATGCGGCAAGCGATTCATTGTTCTTGACCGGCCCAATCCAATCAACGGCGTTCAAATTGAAGGGAACATTCTAGAACCTGAGTTTCAATCATTCGTCGGGATGTTTCCGATTCCGATGCGTCACGGGACGACGATTGGCGAGCTGGCGTTTATGTTCAATCGGGAATTCGGACTTGGCTGCGACCTTGAGGTTGTCAAGATGGAAGGCTGGCGGCGCGAGATGTGGCATGAAGACACGAAGGTTCCCTGGGTTATGCCTTCGCCCAACATCCCGACGGTTGACACGGCCGTCGTCTATCCTGGGAATGTGATGATCGAAGGCACGAACGTATCCGAAGGTCGCGGCACGACGCGCCCCTTTGAAATCATCGGCGCGCCCTTCATTGACCCGTATGAGTTGATTGATTCACTCAAGAAAGACAACTTGCCGGGTGTGGTGTTTCGCCCGCATCACTTTCAACCAACGTTTCACAAGTTCGCCGGGGAGCTTTGTGGTGGCGTTCAGCTTCACGTCATCGACCGTAGCGCATTCAACCCCGTCATCACAGGCGTCACCATCATCAGCGCGATCCTACGCCTCTATCCCGATCGGTTCGAGTGGAAGCAGCCGCCTTACGAGTATGTTTACGACAAGCTGCCGTTCGATGTGATCAACGGGAGCTCGCGGCTTCGCGAACAGATCGAGGAAGGAATCCCAATTGCCGAGATCGAAGAGAGCTGGCGCGAGGGTCTGAGTGAATTCGCCGAGCGACGCAGGGAGTACCTACTTTATGATTAGCGTGGTGGCGCAGACTTTAGTCTGTGTTTGCGATTCATTGGACGAGGTAACGCAACCACAAAATAAAATCTGCGCCACTTCGTCCGCGTTCAGCCGTGCTCTATAATCACCGCAGCATGGAAACTCTGGAAGAACTTCTTCAACGAGCCGAACAGTCTCACGGCCACATGTGCGCAGGCCAGGTATTAGGGGTCAGGATGGCGATGCTGGGCTGCCAGGTTGTCGGAATCGCTAACCCGCGCGGAGCCGATCGCAAGAGCCTGATTGCGTTTGTCGAGATAGACCGGTGCGCTGCCGATGCGGTCAATACCGTCACCGGCTGCCGACTCGGCAAGCGCACGTTGAAGTTCTTAGACTACGGCAAGCTGGCAGCGACCTTCCTCAACGTCAAGACCGGCGAAGCCGTTCGCGTGGTCGCGCTCGACTCGTCACGTGAAGCCGCCGACTGCGCTTTTCCGGAGATCGAAAGCAAATACGAACGCCAGCTTCGCGCCTACAAGCTACTACCCGATGAGGAACTCTTCAAAGTCGAGCGCGTCCGGGTGAGCCTGCCGGCGCAGGATCAGCCCGGGAGGCCGGTTTCACGGGTGCAATGCGATGAGTGCGGCGAAGGTATCAACGACCGCCGCGAAGTCGCACGCGACGGCCGCACGCTCTGCCGGGCCTGCGCGGGCGAGGCTTACTACACGCGATTGTAAATCACTTCACTGCGTTCGATGGACTCAAGTATTTAGCTAGAAACCGATAGACTTCCGCGCGCGATTCTTTCGCGAGCTTCGTGTCCAGCCGGTTGAACGCATGCCCGCCGGCCGCATTCTGATAGACCTTGTACTCGAATTGCTTTCCCGCAGCTTTTAAGGCCGCGATCAAATGCTCAACTTCCAGCACGTTCACGTCTTCGTCGTTTGTGTTGGTGTGAATCAGCAGCGGAGTTTGTAGCTTCTCCGCGTTCCACGCCGGCGAGCGCTTGCGGTATTCGTTCACGTTCTCGTCGGCCGACTTTCCGATGTGATAAGGCGCAGAGAACAGCTCGCGGTAGCTCTGACTCTTGTAGCCCATTCGCGCGACCAGATCGCTGACCGGCACTCCTGCATAAGCCACTTTGAAGTCCTTCGGATGATTGAAGATGTTCATCAGCGTGATCAGTCCGCCGTGGCTCCAGCCGATGATGCCGACTCGCTCGGGGTCGATGTTCGCGTGATTCTCAAGCATCCACTGCTTGCCCGCAAACACGTCGTCAATCTCCAATCCACCGTAGTCGATCAGCCGCCAGAACTCTCTTCCGTAGCCGGTGCTCCCCCGATAGTCGGGCGCGACAACAGCGTAGCCTTGCTCGACAAGCTCCCGCACAATGTGAACCGCGCTTGATTCGAAATTGCCATGCACGCCGCCGTGCACGTAGACGACAAGCGGTAACTTCGCTGAGGCTCCATACTTCTTCGGCGTGAACGTGTAAGCAGTGATGATGACCGGATTACCGGCTCCCTGGCCCGTTGGATTAGGGATCACGCGCGGGGGCGGTCCTGTATAGCGGACCTTATCGACCACCGCGACGTCGTCCAACGCGCGCATCCACATCAAGTCGTCGATGTCCTTCGACAACGCCTGTTGAAGGAAGCCGATCGTTTCTTCAATTGCCCGCAATCGTTCTTGCACGGGATCGGCCGGTTGCGCCGGTTGTCGCTGCTGTGACAATACAGCGGGTTTGAATAATCCGAATGATACAATCAAAAGTAGAAATGTTCTTGCCGCGAGTTTGAAAACCATGGGTGCCTCCTTTCGTTCTTTGCGAGCTTCGCGTCTTTGCGTCTTTTGCGTTGAAATTTTGACTTACGCAGAGGTGGCGAGGCCGGAGTTTACAAGAGGAATCACCTCTTCGGCAAAGCGCTCCATCTCTTCCATCATCGGACTCATCTGCATCAGGAATATCTCAACACCCGCGTTGCGGAACTCAATGACCCGCTCGGCGATTTGCTCCGCCGTCCCCGTGAGCCCGGTTCGCAAGCCGCGATTCGACACGCTGTAATCACGCAACGACAGCTCGCGCTCAAGCTTGCTCTGCGTAGTGAAATCCTTGAAGCCGAAATAACCTGCCGTGTCTTTCACCTCACAGATGCGATCAATTTCCTTCTTCACTTCGGCGTCGCTCTTGCGGCAGATCACGTAAGCCGCGATCCCGTAAGTCATCGATCCCAGGCCAAGCTCGCGTCTTCTACGTTCCATCTCCTCGACTTTCGGGCGCACGTTCTCGGGCGGATCGCCGTGCATCAGGTAGCCGTCGCAGTAACGCGAGATCATCTGCTTCGCGTCCTCCGATTCACCGCCCGCGTAAAGCGTGGGCCAGGGTTTGCGCACGGGTTTAGGTTCCAGATGCGCCTTTTCGACCTTGTAGAAGCGGCCTTCGTAGCTGAACTCCTCTTCGGACCACATCCCGCGCATCACTTCGATGAACTCGCGCGTGCGTTCGTAGCGCTGATCGTGCCCGACCCACGTGCCTCCGTACTCGCGCATCTCCTGTTCCCACCACGCAGACACGATGTTGAGACTAAAGCGGCCGTTCGAGATCTGATCGATGTTGGCCGACATTTTCGCCGTGATTGCCGGCAGCCTGAATCCCGGACGAATCGCATTCATCAATTCAACCTTCTCCGTGACCGAAGCGATTGCCGCAGCCGTGGTCCAGCACTCAAGCACTGGAGCCGTCGCGCCTTTGATGTCGTTTAAGTTCAGCTCCGCGAGCAGGGTTATATCGAAACCGATCTGTTCAGCGCGCTGCGCGAGGCGTTTGTTGTAGTCGAAGGTCGCATGCATTTGCTCGTCATCGACGTTCCGAAGCCATCCGCCGAATATCGGCATCCAGAATCCGAATCGCACCTTATGCATTAGTCATCTCCCGATTTAACCGCAGAGGACGCAGTTCGTCCGTAGTCCGTAGTCAGTCGTCCGTTGCTATCCTGTTGCGAATTCTGAATCAGGCGTACTGACTACGGACGGACTACGAACTACGGACTACGGACAACGGACTACGGACGAACGGCGTCCTCTGCGGTTATAAGTTCTGACACAGACTCCAATCTAGCAAGCGCAGTAGTATTGCCGCTTGGTAAACAGGCTTTCAATCATCTGAACAAACGGTTCAGGATCATCACTCGATAGCACGGCATCGACAATCTCGCCTTCCAACTCCGCGCGGCCTGTAATTAGATCCAGCCAGTCCTGCCGAGTCAGCGTCGTCGCAGCCACGCCGGCTCTCTCGCGGCGCAATGCGACGTAGTCCTTCAAATAGACCCATCGCAATCCGTCACGCTGGCGACCAGCAGCTTCGACGTCACCAAAGACCGCATCAGCGTACGCCAGCCAGGGCAAATCGATACCTGCTCGCATGGGTAACCCGATCCACTTCCATACCCGCGTGTTGATGTCGAGCAGCTTGAAGTCGCCGCTCGGTTCGTCGTAAATGAACTCGACTTCGCTGATGCCGTGATAGCCGAATTGATTCAATATATCAACGCCGCGCTCGGCAATTTCTTCGACAAAGCGGGAATCGACAAGACAGGCGGTGCCGAAGTCGGGCGGGTATTGCTCCAGCTTGCGTCCCACGAACACACCCTTTGCTTGCCCGTCACGGCCGATGTAGCTGCACAGCGAGTAGAAGCTATCGACGCTTGCTCCGACGATCTCCTGGGCGAGCAGCGGATGATGGCCCGCTCGCTGGCACAACGAGAGAAAGTCTTCACGTGTTTCCGCGCGCAGGACCTTTTCACCGAACTCATTTGTGAACTCGCGTTGAAGCGCGGGCTTCACGATGCACGGATAGCTGATTTCGCTTGCGATCTGCTCGGGGTTTTGTTCGCCAATATAGAACGTTCGTGGGATCGGTATCTGCCTTTGCTCGCACTTGCGGTAGAGCAGGTTCTTATCGAGTATTCGCTCGACGGTTTCGATGTCCGAGA
This sequence comes from Acidobacteriota bacterium, assembly GCA_038040455.1. Taxonomy (GTDB): domain Bacteria; phylum Acidobacteriota; class Blastocatellia; order UBA7656; family UBA7656; genus Onstottus_A. The sequence goes on along the minus strand of JBBPIH010000046.1, from coordinate 37,492 downwards.
ATGGAAGAATGAAATACTCGCTTAGCTCGCTGGCGTGCCGCGCGACTGCAAAGACCCACTCGTCGAGACAGGGAAACAGCACGGCCTTCTGTTTCAATGCTGCGCCTATCTCCATAAGCAGATCGATGAAAGAGCGCTCATCATCGAGAGGGTACGGGCATCGGCCGGCAACCGTCGTATAACGCGAATGCAATCCGTAACCGTTGTCGTCGCGATCGAGCCCTATGACCGGCACGCCTCGCCTGCCAAGCGAGCGCGCGACTGCGAGTCCAGTGATGTGACAGTTGAAAATCAGCGCCGCCGGCAAGTCGGAGGAGTTGATATTCTCGCGCACGGCCGTGATGAGCTCGCGTGGATCGTCGATCATGTTTGGTGATGTTAGTCTGAGAGCGCTTGCTTCCGAAAGGACTCATAGCGCGGGTCTAACCTCTTCTCACCAGGTTGGGCGCGCTGCATGATTCACATTCCACTACTCTACCTTCCGCTTCCGGCTCATAGAAGATCGTGCACGCATCTTCGCCGCAGCTCCCACACGTCCACCGCACCGCGGGAAGCTCATCGTGAATCATCTTGATCACTTCGCCCGTGACCTCGTAATCGTATCTGTAATCTTCCATATCATCTCTGCTTAGGGGTGTAATACCTCTTCAGCCAACTGCTCAAGCCGTCGAGCCCCGGCATCAGCACCCGCTCAGTTATGTTCGCCTGGTCCAGTTTGTCGCGAACCTCCCACTTCAATTTCGCAGGGATGATCACTCGCCTGCACAGTTCCTGGTGCGCTTCAAGCCAGCGATCGAGCCGGGCAGTCGGGCTCGACATCATCGAGAACAAAGCGAACTGATTCACTATTCGGTCGTCCAATGACGGCGGCTCAAAGAAGACGACGAATTCATCCGGCGACAGACGATCGTATTCGGCGAGCGTGCCCGCTACTCGATTGAGCATGTCAACCGTGAAAGCGTTCGAGCCTTCATCTTGCAACAGCGCTTTGAGTTTCTCTGGCAGCAGCCGATTCGTCTTCACGAAATCCACGCACCAGATCACGCCGTCCAGGTTGTAGTCCTCCAGGCGAGCGGTCGCGAAGTGCATTGCGACAAATGGCGAAAAGGTCCAATCAATCAACCTCGTCGGTAAGCCGTGATGCTGGGCGAGCGCAACCCAGTTCCACATCGAATCGTCGGGTACCGAATCGCGTCGCGCGTACTTACGATAGTTGCGAATCAGGTGCCCTTCGAGCCTTTCCGCAGCGCCCCCGAGCCTGATCAGACCGGTCTTCAGATCGTACGCCGCATCACCCAGACCACGAAACGCGAGGTTAGACCGGAAGCGCGCGAGCGGTTCTTCCCACGACCCTTCGTAGAGCCGTTCGTTCAACTCGTTCCAGTTTGATATGCGGATTTCGTCCACCGGGATCTCTTTAGGGTAGCACAGACTTTAGCCTGTGTGTGGCACAGACTTTAGTCTGTGTAATCCGGCAGACAGACTAAAGTCTGTGCTACTTCACTTGGCCGTAGCGGTCAGCTCGTTCGATTGAATGCCCTGCGAAGTTACAACACGTACTCGCATCGTAGTGCCCGGAGCTGGCGCCGCTTGAGGTCCGATCTTGGCCGAAACGAAATCGGGCGCCTCGAAGGTTGCGAAATCCAAAGGCACCTGAGAGCCGTTTGCTGTCACGGACACCGTTCCAGCGCTCGGGAAGTTTGCGCCGAAGATCTTCAGTATCAAAGCACCCGAAGCTTTCTTTTTGACCTTGAGCGACGTGATCTGAGGCCCGATCAGAGTGCCGGCTACCATTTCATTGGAAAGGTCCGACGGCGAGGGGCTACTGTTGCGCACGCGCACGGCCAGCGGCCCGACTCTGAACCTAATTGTTGGATTGCTGTCCAGGAAAACAGCCTTTGTAGTGGCGCCGGGCGGAGGATCAATTGTCGGACCAGATACTACGAGTGTGTCATTGATGAAAACTTGAAGATCAGACTTGAAGCCTGTGCCATTGACCACTACCACAAGATTGTCTTCTCCTGCAGGGGCCTGTTGCACAGGTATGCCGTTTATAAGTCCGCCTCTAAACAGGACCGCCGATGTCAGGACCGGAGTCGGCGGCTTCTCGGATGGAAGCATCCCCAGCTTTGCCGACAGCTTCTTGCCGCTGAAGATGTAAACGTTCCCTCCATTCAATACGCCGTCGCCAAAGCCGTCGCCGTGCATTGCGTTTGAGATGTAGTCTATGTAGCCGTCACCATCGACGTCCGCGCCCGACAGCCGATAAGAAAATTCGTCGCCGTCGTGTGCACCCGCAAGTCTGAAAATGCGCAGTCCCGCCGGAGGATCATAGAACTTGATGACCGGCGGTAGGAAGTCACGCTGGCCGTAAATGACTTCAGTGACCCCGGCGTCTTCACGCTCTTCGCCATTCACCATGAATGTGCGCTCGGGGCTCCCGACAAACAGATCCGAGAGGCCATCCTTGTTTATGTCGAAGGTGCGAACCGAGTCGCCCGCGCAATCCAGCACGTGCTCTCCATAGATCGACGAGATTCGTTGACCTGACCCGCCTGGATTGGCGAGGTCGATAAACGCTCCGGGCAAGGTCGCCGAGCCGTATATGACATAAACCGCGCCCGTCTGGCCTTTATTGTCGGGGGCAGTGGCTCTAAGCGCGCCAATTACCAGATCAGTGCGGCCATCGCCGTTAAGGTCACCACTGTGAAGCTGCGAGCCGAGGAAGTCTAAGGCTTGAGCGCCGACGACGTGAGTCGCGTTAGCCGGTGGATTGCTAAGAAGAATGTTAGGGGGCCAGGTCCGCTGTCCGTAGATGACGAAAGCCTCCCCGCAACCCGGTCGTAACCCCCCGAAACTAGCGGCTCTCCCGTCGTGCCCTGTGACATCGTCGTCTGGCGTTACGTAGGAACCGGAGTCACGATTGATTGAACCGCCGATTATTACGTCCCCGATTCCGTCGTTGTTGATGTCGCCGACTTGCAACGCCGCTCCCCAGTGGTCTTCGCGGGCCCTGCCGACTATTCGCGCGGTCCGCACTCCCGCCGGAGGGTTCGCCAGGTCAATGACCCGAGGCAGCGAAGCCGAACCGAACACGATGTAGGCGCCGCCGACGTGCTGAACCCCATCAGAGTTGATCTGATCTGAGCCGATAATGATGTCCGCCATGCCATCGGCATCCACATCGCCTTCGTCGATCCATATCCCCATTCGTCCGCCCGACTGCGGTCCGTAGATGGCGATGACGCCAGCCGGAGGGTTGCCGTCCGGTGTGCTGAGGTCGGCGTTAAGGCTGAAGTTCTGCGAGCCCAGAACTACATAAGCCGCGCCCCGATTGTCTGCGATTCCTGCGCCGGGTCCGTCCCAGCCGCTTGCTCCGATCGCCACGTCCCGCAGGCCATCGCCGTTCACGTCGCCGTAAGCGGACACCGACGTGCCTAGAAGGTCGCCCGAGCGCTGGCCCGCCAGCTTGAAGATGTTTGGCGGGTTTTGAGAGGCGTCGACGAAGCCACTGTCGCGCCCGTCGCTCAGATAGAAATTGACCACGCCGTTGTTATCGCGGTTTGCCGTGCTCCCGAACATCCCGCAGTAGATGACATCACCGCGCCCATCTCCGTTCACGTCTCCGGCGCTAACAGGCAAACCCACTTCGCCCTGCAAACGCAGTCCGCCGAACAGCACAAGCAGCCCGTCCTGATTGAAGTTTGCTGTGTCAACCGCCAGTTCAATCGCCCCGCCCTGAGCAGTGGCTCGAATCGCGATAAGCGGCAGAGACAGTGAAAGAATGAGTCCGAGAATAAAACTCTGGTGCGCCCGTATACCCTTTTGGCTCATAAAACCTCTTAAAGATCCTCCGCGAGATGTTTTCGCGAGGGCTGTTGATTATACAATGCGGTCGCGGTCGATTGCGAATGTTGCGTCGAGCTGTGGTTTATGGTTTCTAGTTTCTAGTTTCGGGTACCTAGTTTTCTGGTTTATGTGCATTAAAAGCCAGCCGCCAACCAGAAACCAGAAACTAGTGTCATGTAACAAAGACTTCGCGAGCGAGTAACAGCCAGTCACTTTCGCCGTTAAACTCCGCTAGAAACCGGATCCGGATGGAAGAAAAGCGAAGCCGCGGCCGTCTAATTAACGGAATTATGGACGGCTACTTCAATGGAGCAGCTTGCAATAATGAGCGATCACCAAACGGAGGCTGAAATAATCGAGGCTTGTAAGAAGGGTGATCGGGAAGCCTTTCACGACCTGTTTGAAGCGCATAAGGATCGCGTCTACACGATCGCTTTTCATTATAGCGGCGACGAGGCCATGGCTCGCGATGTGACTCAGCAAGTCTTCCTGAAGCTCTTCACGAGCATCAATCAGTTTCATGAGGACTCGCAGTTCACGACCTGGCTCTATCGTATTGTCGCCAACGCGTGCACGGACGAGCACCGGAAACGAAGGAGGTTCGTGCCCTTCAGTCCCGAGATTGAGGTGAGGACCATGGTGGGAAAAGGATCTCAAGAAGAAGCGTACCACCGCCGTGAGGTCGCCGCTTCGGTTCACGGCGCGATCGCGGAGCTGACCCCAAAGCTGCGATTGCCGATCCTGCTCAAGTACGTAGAGGGACTTTCGTACGACGAGATCGCGGAATCGCTCGGCCTCTCCATCGGCACGGTGTCCTCCCGGCTCAATCGGGGACACAAGATGCTGGCGCGCAAACTGGGTCATCTGCGCAGCGACTTCGCCGCAGGGGAATAAAGATGTTTACGAAGCATGTGATCAAACAACTATCGGCATATTGCAACCGCGAGCTTTCGGCTGACCAGTCGCGCTACGTGCGCGAACATCTACTCACATGTGAGCGATGTCGCCGCGAGCATGGCGAGGTGAAGCTCGGTGTGCAGTTGGCCCAACAGCTACCACTGGCGCAGGCACCGGCTGAGATGTGGAGCGAGATCGAGGCGCTGTTGGATGAAGGATCGCGCAAGCCGGTCTTCCAACCGAAGGCTCCGCGGCTTGTCTTCGCGTTTAGCTGGTATCGCGTCGCTGCCTTCGGCGCAGGGGTCATGGTCGCAGTGGCGATTGGATTGATGTGGTCTTCATACTACGGACCACGAGCGGCGTGGGTAGTCGACAACATAGTGGGAAACGTGCGAATTGGCGGTGATCATACTATTGACATCGGGAGCCTGGCGGTCGGCGAGACGCTTGAGACCGACAGCTCCTCTCGAGCGAGGATCAACGTGGCAATGATTGGAGAGGTCGAAGTCGACCCCAACACCCGGATACGTCTGGTGCAGACGCGATTGACCGAACATCGCCTCGCTTTGGATCGTGGTCGCATCCACGCGAAGATATCGGCGCCCCCGCGGCTGTTCTTCGTAGACACGCCGTCCGCAGAAGCGATAGACCTTGGCTGCGCGTACACGCTCGAAGTTGACGATGCGGGTCGGGGTCTGCTCCATGTGACACTAGGGGAGGTGGCGCTGGTGCGCAACGGGCGGGAGGTTTACGTCCCCCGTTACGCGATGTGCCAGACTCGACCCGGAATCGGGCCAGGCACGCCTTATTTCGAAGACGCGTCCGAAGCGTTCGTTCGTGCCCTCGAGAAGTTTGACTTCGAAGACGGCGCCCAGGAAGCGTTCAGCGCAGTGTTGAAAGAGTCTCGTCCGCGCGACACGTTTACGCTGTGGCATCTGCTCTCTCGCGTCGAGGGAGACCAGCGCGTTCAGGTGTTGGACAGAATGATCGAACTGGTTGGTTTGCCGCAGGGCGTGACTCGAGAAGGTACGCTGCAGCTTGATCAGAAGACGCTCGACACCTGGAAGGATGAGATGGACACGGTTTGGTTCTAGGGACATCTCGGCGCAAGCAAGAGAGCAGAGACGCAAAAGGACGAGACAGGATGTCGCTAGCGCTTCTTAAGCTTGATTGGGTTGGGGCCTATGACCCGGGGCAAACGATTGCGGAAATACTCGGCCTGCATCGCCGGCGCGCTGTTCATCTCGCTGATAATCTCAAACGCCCACCACCTCTCACGTCCGAGCAAGGCCGGCGACCAGAATCTTGGAGCGCCTCCTGCGAGCGAGCCGCTCACGTCGATCGTCGAGCAATACTCGCCCTTCGTATACGCGGCGACGGACAAAAGCGGCGGCAGGCAGGACATCATCTCGAACATTGACTTCGATGGCGATCTGAAAGGCAACAACAACTGGGAGGATTTCGACCGTTTCGAGCTGACGCCAACGGTCTACTACGCGATACTCGAAACCGAGACTCATTACTTCATCTCGTATCACTTGTTTCACCCGCGCGATTGGAACCACTTCACGGTGTGGCTGAACGACACTCACGAGAATGACGGCGAGAACTTTCAGGTAGTAGTTCGCAAGAGCGACGGTCGCGTTGTGCTGCTGTGGACGCAAGCTCATTACCGAAGCTGCACGTACACGAATCCCGGGTCAGGCATCGAGTCCGGCGCGACACAAATGGCAGGCGAGTTTCAAACCGTCGACTCGAATGGCGTGCCGAGCGAAGAAGGAACACACGCTTGTGTATTCGTCGAATCGGAAGGTCACGGCATCTACGGCACACTGGGCTCGGACAGCGAAGTGCGCGTGAATGCGGATGGCTCTTTCAGCTTCAAGGGAGAGAACGGTCTGCTATTCCGCCCTGCGCGAGCGGGTGAAGAAGTGAAGGAGCCAGAGAACACAACCTCCGGTGAGGTCACTTATCAACTTGATTCAATAACGATGAAGCTGTGGCCGCTGCTTCGAGATGGAATGTTGACGGGCGATGGGAAGTTGCTCGACGGATCGTTCGGTTATCAAGATGAGTTTGTAGATGTCAAAGAAGTGCCCCGGTTTTACGATGGAAACAGATTCAGCGGGCCGTTCGGAAGCGATCGAGGCATCTCGCCTTTCGCTCTCGATTTTTCCTTCAAGCGCGGAACGCTCGGCGCGCTATTCTTCAACCCGGCGAAGCGATACGCTGAAATGCTAAAGATCACTGATCCGTGGAGGCGCGAATATATCAACTATCCGTTTGCAAGATGAGCCTGGATATTCATTCTTATTAGTCGCGGGCAGGGATGCCTGCGCTCCCAGATTCGAGGGAAGAAAGATGCAGTGCCCGGTCTGCGCAAATAAACAGTGTCATTGTACCCTTCGAGCTTGTCGTAGTGCTCTGCAACCCACCGTTCGAGTTCCGCGCGTAATGAGACATTTCTAAGGCGCGACAGGGCTACGAGCCTGGGGCGCTGCGATTCGATCTCATCTACTATTGCCTCGAAAGACCCGCCATACTTTTCCGCCGCCACATAGGTGTCTTTGCCGGTTTGCATAAGGATTTCGCTATTCTTTATCGAACGTCCCGTCTTAACCACGAACCAGGCGGCGAAGATGCCGATGAACGGAAAAAGTGGAATCAGGTCAGGGCCAGCCTGAAAGTCTATCAAGCAAAAAATCGAGTACACCACTGGCGCGATGAGTAAAGCATCTTTGAACAGGTCCGGTGACCGTAGCGCTTCCCTGCCCTTCAGCCTAGCGGCGGCGCGTTCGACAGTGAACATCAACAGCCCCGCCAAGCCAATTGCAATGAATACGACATTGATGCCCAAGACTCGCCATATCACTCTCCAGATGTGAATCAGTTGGTCCGAGAGATTCTTCGCTCCTTCCGGGCCGTATACGCTGTAGTTATAAGTCACGGTCCAAGTCCAAAAATCCCTTAAAGCTCCGACGGAATAAAAATAGAGCACGATGATCATTAGGGGCATAGCCGCGCCGGTTATGACCTTCAATGCGCGGAGGTCACGGCGAATGCGCCAGCCAGGAACTGATAGAACCGTTTGCTGAAGAATGTCCTCAGTCCGTCGCTTAACAGCATTAACAGGATTATCCCGCCGAGCATATGGACGCTGTTGGTATGGCACATCGCGCCTGCCCTGGCTGCAAGCCCCGAACAAATATAGAAGCCGCCTCTCTTTCGCTCTCGTGCTATTTCGTAGAGCAAGAATGCCAACAGCGCGAACATGGCGGCGGCGTAATCGTGTCGCACCATTCGGCTGCGCTCCAGAAACGCCGGATCGGAGACAAGCATCAGGCAGGCTACAAGCGCCGCTCGCCAGTCAAAAAGCCTGCGGCCTATCGAGTAGACTATCAGCAGCGCGAGGACGGCCATGATCAGGTTGAATGCGCGGCCCTGTAGCAACCCCCAGCCGAACAGCTTGAAGAAACCGCTCAACATCACATAGTAGACGGGCCTGAAAGAATGCCAATTATTCTCTATGTTGCCGCCGAGGTAGCGGTACATCGGCCATCCGAAATGTCCTCGGTAAATCATCTCGTAGGGCACTTGTAACGTCATTGACTCGTCGCCATCGTCAGGCATGGGAGCGGTTCCAAGGCGCTGGGATGCTACGTAAACAAACCCGGCGACAACGAGCAGAAAAATTACAAGATCATAATTATTTCTGAGCGCTTTCATTCAGAATCCTCAGCTCCCAAGAAAACCCTACCTCGAGTGGAATGCCAATCTTAGAGTAATTGCGCTTCAAGAACCTGGAGCGGTTCTTTCGATCCAATGTAGCCTCATACTGATCGTCAGGCAATCGTGATGTGGGCGCAGATTTCTTGCTCATCGCCTTGGAGCTTAAAGCATGGGCTACACGGAAGCTAGCACATTGATTGACCCGCGCTGTGTGATAGAATCGAGGCAAGCTTGGAGTTTCTAACCTCTCCGAAACCCGCTTTGCTTGACTGCCGTTGCGCCCGCAAGCTATAACCCTTCCTACGGCATTGCTGGAAAGGGATACAATGAAAACACTGCTGCTCAATCCGCCTTCGTTCCCCAATTTCGATGGCGGAGCCGGCTCTCGCTGGCCCGCTGCCCGCGAGATCGCTTCGTTCTGGTATCCGGTTTGGCTCGCTTATCCGGCGGGCCTGATCAAAGACAGCCGCTTGCTCGACGCACCACCGCACGGAGTCACGCCCGAAGAGACGATAAACATCGCGAAAGAGTACGACTTCGTCGCGCTTTACACCAGCACTCCCGGATTCAAAAACGACCTCAAGCTCGCCGAGATGATGAAGGCGGAAAAACCCGATCTCAAGCTGGCTTTCGTCGGGCCGCCGGTCACCTCGCAGCCGGATCAGGCGCTGAAGTCGTCCGAAGCGATTGATTTTGTAGTTCGAAAAGAGATCGATTACTCGCTCAAGGAATTCACCGAGGGTAAGAAGCTCGAAGAGATTCAGGGTGTGAGCTTCCGCAAAGACGGCCGCATCGTTCACAACGCGGATCGGGCTCCGCTTCACGATCTGGATTCGCTGCCGTTCGCGTCGGACATTTACAAACGCGATCTCGACATCACGAAGTACAACGTTCCGTTTTTGCTCAACCCTTTCATCTCGTTCTACACCTCGCGAGGCTGTCCGGCGCTTTGCACTTTCTGCCTGTGGCCGCAGACGATCAGCGGGCACGCGTGGCGCACTCGCAGTCCTGAGAACGTCGCCACCGAAGTCGAACGCGCATGGAAGCTCTTCCCGAACCTTCAAGAGATCTTCTTCGACGACGACACATTCGCGTGGGCCAAGAACCGAACGATCGCGGTGTGCGAAAAGCTGAAGCCGCTCAAGACAACCTGGTCGTGCACTTCACGAGTTCACACCGACTACGAGACGCTCAAGGCGATGAAGCAGGCAGGGTGCCGCCTGTTGATCGTTGGCTTCGAGTCGGGTGACCCTCAAATCCTCAAGAACATCAAGAAGGGCGCGACCGTCGAGCAGGCTCGCGAGTTCATGAAGAATTGCAAGAAGCTCGGCATAGTCGTCCACGGCGACTTCATCATTGGGCTGCCGGGTGAGACGCCTGAGACGATAAAGCGGACAGTCAAGTTCGCCGAAGAACTTGACGCGGAAACTATTCAAGTCTCGATCGCGCATTCGTATCCCGGGACCGAGCTTGACGACTATCTCAAGAAGAACAACTTCTTCACCCAGATCGAAGATATGACAGACGAGATGGGTCACCAGCTTCCGACCATTCATTATCCGGGTCTGAGTCGTGAAGAGATCGTGCAGGCGGTCGAGCACTTCTACGATCGCTACTACTTCCGCCCGAGGATTATCTTCAGGATCGTTCGCCGCGCGGCATTCAACGGGCACGAACGCAAGCGGCTTTACAAGGAAGCCAAGGAGTTTCTCCAGCTTCGCGCGAAACGGAAAGAGTTCGTAGCAGCCCAAGCCAGCAGATGATCGGCGAGTCCTTAGTTTCGAGTGCACAATCTAGCGCTGCCTTTGCACAAAGCAAAGGCAGCGCTAATGCGCTTTTGCCCGAAACGCGAACAGACAACACCTCGCCGGCAGCTTCCGCCGCCAAGCAACATCGCTTGATCGTCAACGCGGACGATTTCGGCATCTCCGATGAAGTCAACGAGGCAGTTATTCGCGCGTTCAAGGAAGGCGTGCTGACCAGCACCAGCTTGATGGTGACCGGCTCGGCATTCGAGAAAGCGGTCAAGCTTGCAAGCGAGAATCCGGGTCTCGCAATCGGGATTCATCTGGTCACCGTTGTGGGAAAGAGTGTACTTACGCATTCGGAGATTCCGACGCTGGTCGATGAACAGGGGAACTTCTCTAACAATCCGACGATGGCCGGGGTAAAATATTACTTCTCCCCACAGGCGCGGCGCGAGTTGAGAAAAGAACTTGCCGCACAGTTCGAGAAGTTTCACTCAACGGGCTTGCCGCTCTCGCACATCGACGGACATGTTCACTTACACGTGCATCCGGTGATCTTCAACGCCGCGCTCGAGCTAGCGGTGAAGTACGGAGCGCGACGAATGAGGGTGCCATTTGAAGAACGGCAGCTTGCCCTCGCTTTTGATCGCGGGAGCATCTTGCAGAAGACGGTTCACGCGCTGCTGTTTGGCGGGCTTGCCAGACACATGAAAAAGAACCTGCGAACCCGTGGCTTCACCTTTCCCGAGCGAGTGTATGGCAATCTTCAAAGCGGAAGAATGAGCGAGCGTTACTTTCTTTACGCGCTGGACAATCTCTCCGCTGAGGCCACTGAGATATACTTTCACCCGGCTGTGTATGCCGACGACAGATTGCTTAACAGCGGCGAGCGCCAGTGCTTGATCGAATTTGAAGCGCTGACAAGCAAGAGGGTAAAGGAAAGAATGCAGGCGCTTGGCATCAAGCTGACCAACTACTTTGAACTGGAAGCGAGCCGATGAAGACTGCTGCCGTGCTGATTATCGCCATTGTCGCGCAAGCCATCGGCGACGTGTGCCTGACCAAAGGGATGAAGGCGATAGTTTCGCCGGAGACCAGCGGCGGCGGTTTTTCCGAATCCCTCTCGCAAGTCTCGCATATAGCGATTCAAGCGATGCAGAGCCCGATGGTGTGGGTCGGCACGCTGCTGCTGATAGTGTTCTTCGTGCTGTTTTCGGCAGCGCTGTCGTGGGCGGACTTGAGCTTGGTGCTCCCGGCTACCGCGTTCGGCTATGTGTTGAACGTCGCGGCGGGCTATTACTTCCTGGGTGAATCAGTTTCTAACAGAAGATGGGCGGGAGCTGTGATAATCACGCTCGGGGTTCTGTTCGTCTCGCGTTCCAGCCATCGCACCGGCGAAGCGCCAGGCGACGAGTTGCGAGCCGCGGGAGCTCTCGAATGATGACCGCGTTGTTGATAGCGCTAGTCGTGCTTGGAGGCTCGGCCGGCGATGTGTTCATAACTAAAGGCATGAAGCAACTCGGCGAGATTTCGACGCTTCACTTCGGGACGCTGCTCCGCATAGCCTGGCGCGCAATTACGAATAGGTACGTTTTGATCGGCGTGCTGTTTATGGCGGTCAGCTACTTCTCGTTCCTCGGGGCGCTGAGGCTCGCCGACCTGAGCCTCGTGCTTCCCGCGACTTCGATCAGCTTCGTCATCACAACGATCGCGGCGCGGCTCTTCCTTAAAGAGACGATCAGCGCGACGCGTTGGGCCGGTATCCTGCTGGTCTGCGTTGGCGTCGCACTGATCTCGATACCTTCGCAGCCTTGATACACCTTGCCTACATAGCTATCAAAGTGATGCTGGCCGGCTGCACGCTAGCAGCCAACGCTTATTATCTATTGTCGATCGTCGCTGCGTTCAGGTTCTTTTCAAAGCCCAGGGTGGATGAAGGCGGCGAGCTTCTGCCGGTCACAATAATGATTCCGCTGCACGGGGCCGACTTCAAAGCATACGAGAACTATGCCCGGTTCTGCAGCCAGGACTATTTCCAATATCAGATAGTATTCGGCGTGCGCGACTCCCGAGACTCTTCGGTGCACATCGTTCAAGAGCTAATCGCAAATTTTCCTGATCGAGACATCACCCTCGTTATCTCTGAAGAAACGATCGGGGAGAACCTTAAGGTGAGCAACCTTCAAAACATGCTCGAGCGCGTGAAGTACGAGCAAATCGTCATCGTCGACAGCGACATTCGGGTCAACCGCAATTACCTGAGCAAGATCCTGGCGCCGCTTTCAGACGAGCGAGTGGGACTGGTGACGTGTCTGTACCGCGCGGGGGAAACGCCCGACTTCGGCGCGAAGCTCGAAGCAGTGGGGATTACGGCGGAGTTCGCGCCGGGTGTTCTGATGGCGTGGATGCTGGAAGGCGTGAAGTTTGCGCTCGGGTCTACGATGGCGACGACGCGGACCAGGCTTGAAGCGATCGGAGGATTTCGCGCGCTTGCTGATTACCTTGCCGACGATTTCATGCTTGGGAATCTGATCGAGAAGGACGGCTATGAGGTTCGGCTCTCCGATCACATCGTCGAAACAGCCATGCAGCCGGCGGGCTTCACGGGAATGATGCGCCATCAGATACGATGGGCTCGCTCGACTCGCATCTCCCGGCCGATGGGTTATCTCGGTTTGATCTTGACTTATGGAACGGCACTGGCCCTGCTAAACGTAGCGGTAGATAGCGCGTCGACTTTCAGCTTAGTGCTGCTCGCCGCGACGCTGATTGTGCGGCTGACGATGGGTTGGATGATAGGTGTACATTGGCTCCTCGATAAAACTCTCAGGAGGTATTTTTGGCTGGTCCCCGTGCGCGATCTGCTGAGTTTCGTGATCTGGTGCTTGAGCTGGGTCGGCAACAAAGTCGAGTGGCGCGGGCGACGGTTCAAGGTTCAGGGCGACGGAACGATGATCCAGGTTGTAGGAGCGGAAACGCTTCCCGAGCAGGTTCGTTCGTGAAAACTCATTTTGTCTTTTGAACGGGTCGACCAACGCATTAGGGCCGCCTTCGAGCGCGACCAACTCCTTAACCGAGCATGAACGTCCGAGTAAACTCGTGCTGACAATGAATACCAAGAGGCTAGGGGAACACCGGTGCGCAAACAAACGGAGGTGAAGAAAACCAACCTAAGACTGTCGCTGCATCCGAGGCGTGAGGTCATATCCCGCAAAGAGGAATTGCACCGGTTTCGACGCATCGAGGAGTGGAGGCGCGCTCACTTTGAAGAATTCAAAGAAATCCACCCCACGGTCCGCGCAGCCCGTTGAGTTATGCGGCTCACTCCCAGCATCAATCCAACATTTCGCGCAGGCACCTATCATCGCGAATCGCGTTAGCCTTGTGGCGTTGTTGAAGTACGCACACACGTCGGCGCCTTCTTTCAAGAACGAGCGGATCCGAGGTGGTTTTTCAGCAGCCTGCTAGGATAAAAGCTGCGTGCGCCGCAATCGAGCTTTCGAGCCTTCCGCTGTTGCCGAGGCCTGAGCACCCTGGCCGGTGAGCACCCCAAGTTTTTCAAACTTCAGTTTAGATTTTGGACGCAGAATGATGTAGAATGCCGGCAAAATAGAGTGAAGTAAGTCTCAGTTTGACCTCAGGAGGCTGTGCCAATGGAAAGACCAAGAGTCGCACCAAGAGACAAAATGGTTCTCATTTACTCACACAAGAATCGTAATTTTCTCAAGCCCTCGAGCAAAGGCACGAAATTCTTCGACTTCCTTGAAGGTCTTATCAAGGACGAAAAGTTGGACTTCTGGTGGGACGAGAAGATGAGTCACACCAAATGGGATGAGGAGATCAGGCAACACCTTTATGAGGCCGATATCGTCGTTTGTGTAGTAAGCCAGCCATTCTTGACTTCAGATTACGTGAGAAAAGTGGAGTCGAGGATTACTAGAAAACGACAGAGGGAGGACGACATAATAGTTGTCCCAATTCTATTAGAACCCTGCCCCTGGCAGAATTATAAGTGGCTGCGGGATTATCACCACATCCCTGAGCAGCCTATCCAGCCTTACTACAATCATAAGCGGTTGGTAATATACCTGGAGATAATAGATCACATCCGCAATCGCATTCGCGCCCGCCGGGAAGGTAAAAAACAACTTAAGAGCGTAAAGCCGTATGGCGAGCCTCGCATGCTTTCCGCCCTACGGCGAGTGTCGAAGAAGGATTTGCCTAAGGAACAACTGCCTGGCCTGGTAAAGCAAGCCGAGGAGCGCGCTCGCCAGTTCGTTAAGGATCCAGGCCTGCGAAAGAGAATCTGCGCCGCCGCAAAACGTAAGCTTGAGGAGAACGGGGTCGAGTCGCTCAAAATACGACAACTCAAAGACCTAGACAGAGAGTTCCTCATGGCGCTAGATAGCCGAGAACGACCAGACCCAAAAAAGATACGATGGGTCCTCAGAGCATGTGGACTTCATCCTCAAGGAAAGCTGTGACGCCAGCAAGCAGCAGCCCGTCTTCTGTCTCTTGGCAGTCTGCACGGTTAAGTTGGATATGACGCTAGAATCTGTCGCGAAGGACTTTACCGCAAATCACAATCTCCGGCAGCGATGGCCGGACGCGAATCTCTCGAAATCATTCCGTCAACTATTATTGGTTTACCGGCAACTCTCAACGGCCGACGCTCAAGGGTCGGGCGATCCCAGAGGAGCCGTTCGCGAAGGCTATGAGGCCATCTGCAGTTGGATTCAGTCCTCGGCTGACGAGACTTCAAACTCTTATGTTGGGGCCAAAGGTGGTCAACAGCAAGAGCTCGATGTGGTGCGCTCCCTGGTTGCGTACCTGAAGGCTAGCTATGGGCGCGATTGGTTGCAAAGCGTGGCAAGCCTTTCAGGGATGCTTATGCATTTCTCTTTGGGTAGTCGGAAAGCGAATTTGCTCGTAAATCATCGCAGACCTCAGAAGCCATTTTCCACATATCCAACCTCCCCCGCTGTCGCAAAGTTCGTCGGCGACGCGGTTATCTCCTATCTCCTCAAGCATCCGATTCCAGTCATCTGCCACCGTCACAGCAGCGCAGAGCGTTTTGCTGAACGCGCCCTCGCTTTCCGCGTCCTTGATCCGTCGATGGAATCTGGGCAGTTGCTACTCGAGGTGGGCCGCGCTCTTATCCGCCTAGTTTTCGTCAAGCATTCATCGTCGAGCAGGGCTGCCTCTTATCTGAGTCGCGCCTTGCTGGAAAAACTTTGCCGTGACTGCCTTTGGGGAATAGACCGAAACGAGCTGGCAGTCATTGCGGTGAAGATGTTGTTTTCGCTTTTTGGCGCAGAGTTCGGAATCCAACAGCTCGCGCCATCTCATATCGTCACAGCCGACGCGTTGGATTATTTCAATCAGCATCAGCCACCCGATTTCGACGCCGTTATTAACAATCCCCCCTGGGGTAAAGTCTTGAGCGCGTCGGAGAGAAATCAGCTTCGCCAGCGGTTCACCACTCTTCAATATCAATCTGACACTTACGTCGCATTCAGTGAGATGGCGATTCGGCGTATAAAGCCTGAGGGGGCCTTTGCTCTGATCTTACCCAGTCAGGCTATTGCAGCACGCAACACGTCTCGATTGCGTGAGTTGCTTCTAAGCAAAACCGAGCTTGACGAAATGATCCTCCTACCCCGAGCAGCTTTTGCAGATGCGACCGTCCGAGGACTGGTCTTGTTAGGTCGAGCACGTCCGGCAACCCACTTTCCTCGATGTCGTATTATCACTTATCCTCTGGTGAAAAGCTTTGATGCAATTGGACCCGCTCGTTCGTTCACAGTCCGCTCGAATCTCTTGCGGGCTTTCGGAGCAGCTTCGTGGTGGCCTCTGTTCAGCGCGAACGGTCTTAAAAAGTCGCACGGAAGGACAGTGGCGCTTGAGCAAATCGCCAATGTCGTCTCTGGCGTGTGCGTTTATAGGCTGGGTGACGGCGTTCCCCCGCAAACAGCCAAAGTGTTAAAGAAGCGGCCGTTCACATTCTCGAAGCCAGATCGTTCGACCACTCCCGCATTACGAGGGCGTGATGTACATGAATTCTCTGTGGGCGATCCTCAGCAATTCATCAGGTTCGGAAAGTGGCTTGCCTGGGTTGGCAATCACAATTCGCTTCGCCGTTCGAAAAGAATTTTTGTCCGCGAGCTCTGCCGCCGTGACGGTAAACTTTCGGCAGCAGTGGCAAGGGATGGGTTTATTCCATTACGCGGGGTTTTGACAGTTGTCCCCAGGATGATCAACGTCTATGCCCTAGTGGGCATATTAAACTCGGCAGTAGCGGCTGACTATGTCAGCAAGCACACCGCGTCGTTTTCGAAAGTAGATTTTCAAAAGATCATCGTAAGTGAGTTGCGACATATGCCGATTCCCATCGCCGCCGTCAATCCCGGGCATCGCTCGACGCTGGGACTGCCCGCTTCAACCGAGCGAGAGCTTTCCCTTCATCGGCGGCTGATAGCTCTGGCGCGAAAGCTGTCGCACGCGGCGACAATTAACAATTCCAAAAGGGAGAAACTCTTCGCCGAAATAAATGCAGTCGTCTCGGCAATGTCTGATTCATCGGAGGACGAAAATGCGTAAGGTATTGCTCGGTCTTCTTCTGTGCGCGAGTATCGGGTTTGGACTGGCGTTCGCTCAAGCCGCCAAACCGCCTAAAGAAAAGAAGACACCAGAGCAGCCCGCGCAAGGATCCGACGCAAAAGCTATAGCTCAGGCTGGCTCGCTGTTGGAGGCTGCTGGTATGTACCTGGACCTGGGAGATAAAGAAGCGGCTGAGGCGCACGCGTTGCAAGCGCTAAAAGTCGCTCAGACTGATGGGTTGGCCGACGCGACAAAGAACAAGATTACGGAGGATTTAAAGGTCCTTTTGGAGAGGATTAGTAAAGTAAAACATGCAGCGGCTAACAAGACCATACAGGATAAGGTCGCGAGCGATGAACGGGCTATGCAGAAGCACCTTGCGCAAATTCAGGAGGCCGAATATCTGTTATCGCAAGGGAAGCCTGGAGAGGCTTCCAAGATACTTCAATCAGTGCTTAACGAAACCGAGGACGCGGAAGTGCGAAAGCAGGCAATCGCTCTCTCGGGAAAAGTCAATTCTGCCAGCTCTCATACCTGGAATACCTTTGGAGATCATGTTGGCAAGGTCTTCTGGTGGGCGGTAGACATTCTTCTAGGTGGTTTGGTGTTATTTGGCATTTACGCGCTGCTGAAGTTGGTGCGAAAAACCAACTCGGTCAAATATCGGGGCCGGTGGACGCTCAACCCGATTGACGACAAGAGTGAGTTGGGGATGGCTGGAGCCATTGTCGAATCATTGAATCGTTGGAAGGAAAGCCGCGTGCCAGCTTCCGCCGGCTTGTTAAAACTAGGCGTTGGCGTATCGGTTCCAACAGTTCCGCGAATGAAAATCTGGAGCTAGATCTCGACCTCGGAGCGGCGCTTGCAGACCTGAAACTCGAGGTTGGAACCGTCAGCATTGGGGGCATCGCCAAGGCTGCCGGCTCAATCCGCACCTGGTTCACAGCCCTGCGGCCCTCGATCAGCGGCAACGCGGCTCTCTCAGGCGATCAGGTGGTCGTGCGCTTGACGCGACGAACTGCCGATGGTACAAGAAACAGTGTAACCGCGTCAGCCGAGAAGACTAAAAGCACATACGCTGCCGAGGCCGCAAGTTTTAAGATGTATTACCTGATCGCAACCAATACCAACGTTTCAGAGGCTGAATCTGCCAACACGCTGCGCGGAGGAATGAGCCTGCTCAGAGAGTATCTGCTCGGGAGAGGCCCAGAGAAGCTAACGGCAGCATATGAAGCCTTCCGAGATGCTCACGTAGAAAGCCAGACTCTCGACGAAGCCTATCTGTACGAAGGAATCGCGCTCGATTTACTTGAGCGTCACGATGATGCCATCAGAACCTTTCAATACCTGGCCGAGCCGAGTAATGGCTTCAGCGAGGACCTTCGAAAAAAGGCGCGCTACAATGAAGCGGTCAGTCTGTTCAGAAAGTATACGCGCGCCGACTTGGAGAGGGCCATCCGGATCTTAGATGAGTTGGTCGAGCACGGGCCCAACCCGACAGTGGATGCTCTGGCTGCCTCGCCGGTTAGGGCTCTGGCTTATGCCGCGAAGGCGAATGCCATAGCGCACAAAACCATTTTCTGGCAGGAGTACTTTTACCCCAGCTCGGAAAAAGATGATCAGCAGATGATCCTTCGGCGCAAGATCGATAGCGGGCCAGCAGTCAGGACGTGGTTTGAAGATGCAGAACACATCGCCAACATTTTGGTCCAGGTCCACACGAGGGTTGCGGCCATCAATCAAGTTTGGGATGAGGTAACCAGGCGACAGTTGAAGTGGGCGATCGATAATGCTCGCGGGAACACCTTCCTCAATTTTGCAAAGAGTTTTCTCCAACAGCCTCACGTGGTTGGCCAGAATGAAGAGGAGCAACGGCGAGAATATCTCGATCAAGCGTTTCGGGCTTTTCGAAACTCCGAGATGATTCTGACGCCGGGAGTCGAAACCCTCACCAACCTCGGAACCGTTTTGATAGAGCTTTCCCGGCAGGTGGAAGCCCGAAGTTACCTGGAACGTGTCATCAAGCTGAACCCGCAGTATGAGTATGCCTACTATCGCTTGGCCGAGTCGTGGGAAAAGGAGAATAAGAAAGACATGGTTCTGGAGACGTTGAAAGCCTTCGCTAAAGTCAAAGCACCAGGCATTCGTAGTTTCAAAGCTCTCTACGAGAAATATTCAACCGAGTTGGCGGTAGGGTAGTTGTCTATGCGTAAGCCTCGTCGGTGGCGCAAGGAGTTCCCCTACTACAAAGTCCAGAGATTCGACCCGGTCGTCAACAGTTGGAAAGACGAACGCAAAATATTCGACACCATTGAAGCTGCCCAGTCTTACATAGCTGAAGAGATGGGCCCTCAAGCTTCTCGAATTCTAGTCATTGAAACCAGCGGCCGCCGCGTGCTCAATTCCTCAGGACACGCAACGCTCTATTAGTCTCATCAGAATTGCACCCAGAATTAGTTCTCTTTAACAAGTGGCTTGATGACGAGCTGCGAGCTGGCCGCACGCGGCTGAGATGTCCTGACCTCGCGGGCGCCTGATGAATGAAGGAAGGCCTGCTTCCTTGAGTATCTTCTGAAACGCAAGGATCCTATCCATCGGCGACGACGCAAAAGGAAGCTCCGGCGCGGGATTGTGCGGAATCAGGTTTACCTTCGCGCGAATGCCCGAGAGCAACCCCACAAGCTCGCGAGCGTGCTGATCGTGGTCATTGACGCCATCCAGCATCACATACTCGAAAGTTAGCTGCTCGCGCTCGCTCAACGGATAACGGCGGCACGATTCGATCAACTCATTCAGCGCGTACTTGCGATTGATCGGAAACAAACGGTCGCGAATCTCGTCGTTGGGCGCCGTCAACGAAATAGCCAGCCGCGGTCTGACTCGTTCGTTCGCAAGGTCGTATATCCGCGGAACAATTCCGGCCGTTGAGAGCGTCATCCGGCGCGGCGGAATGGCCAGGCCTGCGTCGTCGGCCAGCACGCCCACCGCCTTGATCACCTGATCGTAGTTGAGCAGCGGCTCGCCCATTCCCATCATCACGATGTTCGTGCCGTGCGGAACCTCGACGCCTTCGCCGTAGACCTCATTCAATACGACGACAACCTGCGAAACTATCTCGCCTGCCGTCATATTGCGTTTTAACCCGATAACACCGGTCATGCAGAAGCCGCAAGCGAGAGGGCAACCGACCTGGCTTGAAATGCAGATCGTGTGACGGTGCTCTTGGGGCATGAACACCGACTCGACTTCAGACCCATCAACAAGCTTTAACAGGAATCGGCGCGTTCCGTCTGACGATAGAAACATACTCTCGATTTGAGTGTTGGTGACAACCCCTCGGTCGTCCAAGATGCGCCGCAGAGTCTTCGGTAGATCGGTCATCGCATCGAAGCGCGTAATCCGGCGACGGTAGATCGCGTCGTGAAGCTGCTGCGCGCGATACGGTTTCTCACCGAGTGCAATCATGAATTCGCGCAACTCGTCTTGCGTGAGACCAAGTAACTCTGTTCGTTTTTCTATTGTGACGCCACTCATCAAAGGCGATTATAGGAACCTGGCCCTCGTATCAGCAAGAGGTCTCCACCTGAAGTGGCTCGGGCCATGCGGATCGCGACCCTAAACTGAGTTTTTTCGGGTAAACTCCTACCGTCCGCTGACTGAAAAACAAAATCACACCGGCTGCTATTCAGCCTCAACCTCCGATCCTGCAAACGACCGAGGGGTGTAACCCATAAGATTCATCGCTGTACTAAAAAGCGCTTTTCGTCTGTAGGCAATTAGGCTAGATTTTCAACATTCACAGCAGTTATGGCGCGGTATGAGATTTGCTCAACTCATTGCGGAACAGTACGGATGTTGGGGATCGATTCAGGAGGTTACTATGACAGTCAATTCATTTAGGCAAATGACGATCGCATCTGTTATTGGCGCGGCGTTACTCCTGGGGACAAACGTCCAAGTGAGTGCACAGCAAACCGATGAACAGCGCCGACAACAGAAGGCTGAACGGAAACAACAAAGACAACAGCAACAGCCACAACAGGCTCCGCAGCAGCAGAGTCAACCACAACAACAACAGAAGGCTGAGCGAAGACAACAGAGGCAAGCCGAGGCACAGCAGGAGCAGCAGCGCCAGGCGGCTCAGCAGCAGCAAGTTGAGCAACAGCGGCAGGCTGAAAGAAGCCAAAGGCAGCAGACTCAAGCCCAGCAGGAGCAGGTTCTTCAACAGCAGCGCCAACAACAGAAGGCTGCACGCCAACAACAGAACCAGCAGGCCGAGGCGCAGCGTCAACAGCAGGTCGAACCGCAGCGTCAACAACGGTCCGATCAACAGCAGCGATGGTCTGGCCAGCACCAATCGTCGAACTGGTCGCAGCAGAGACAGCGGCAGGACCAAGTGATCCAACAACAGCGTCTGTCGCAGTACCGGGAACAGTATCGGCAACAACAGCAACAGCAGTATCGGCTCGATCAACAGAGGCGACAGATACTCGAGCGGGAACGCCGTATTGCTCAGTTGCGTTATCAGCAACGCTATCTGGATCGGGTGCGTCAGGATCAGTATGGTTTACAGAACTGGCAGTACACCTACGCGCCTCCACAGTATCGTTACAATCGCGGTGGCAGATACTACGAGGCGAACCAGTACGGGGCAGATATGCTCAGGCAGGCTGTGAGGTACGGCTATGAAGAAGGCGTCCGCGCCGGCCAATCTGACCGCGAGGATCGGTGGCGTAACAATTACCAGGAGAGCTTCGGGTACCAGGACGCAACCTACGGTTACAACGGGTACAATGTTGAGCTACCTGAGTACCGCCACTACTTCCGCGAGGGGTTCCGTCGCGGTTATGAAGACGGCTACAACAGCCGCTCTCGATATGGTAGCTACTCGAACGGAGGGTTTAGCCTACTAGGCAGCGTCTTGCAGGCGATTCTGAACCTGAATTCCTATTAGTTTGTGTTGTAGTTGTTCGAGGGAATAGCGCTCGGCTCCGCTGCCAGAAGTAACAGTGGAGACCGGGCGTTGTTCTTTTTGATCGCGCTCACCCGAATCTGCCGGGGAGAGTACCGATTCGAAATGTTTACGGCTGGATGCGGCGCCTACCCCAGGTCGGAGGCGGCGGCTCTTTATCCACCCGGTCTACCGGGCGTTCTTTGAGCAGTCGCATAGCTTCCTGAACAGCCCGCTCGATCTGCGCATCGTGTCCGGCGATCACATCCTTTGGCCAGTTCTCTACGTCGATGTCTGGCGCTGTGCCTTCATTCTCCACCGCCCATTTGCCGTCGCGCGTGAAAAAGCCTCCGCGCGGCGCGATCATCGATCCGCCATCGACGAAGGTCGGCGTGTCGGCCGTATGCACCAAGCCACCCCATGTCCGCTTGCCGACGAGCAAGCCGATCTTCCGGCGTTTGAACATGTAAGGCATCAGATCGCCGCCCGAGCCTGCCATTTCGTTGACGATCATGACCTTCGGCCCCCAGATGCCTGCCGATGGGCTCGTGAACGGGTAGCGGTCACCCGCGACGTTGTTGAAGTAGCCATCGTAGTCGCGCTGCAGCGCGTCGATGATGTAGTCAGCCGCAGAGCCGCCGCCATTGAACCGCTCGTCGATGATCGCCCCCTTCTTTTCTTGTTGCGCGAAGTAGTAGCGATTGAAGCTGGTGTATCCCGGCTGTCCGGTGTTTGGGAGGTAAACATAGGCAAGCTGGCCGCCGGAGAGCTTGTCGACAAGGCGCCGATTCGCTTCCACCCACGCCCGTGTGCGCAGGCCTTGCTTCTTGGCAACTGGAACGACCGTTAACTGCCTTGCGCCTTCCATCGTGGGACGATTATTCACTGTGAGAGCCGTCTGCCGATTTGCCGTGCCGTCGAGGAGTCGATAGATGTTGTCGGGCGCCTTTAGCTCGATGCCGTTGATCGCAAGCACATAGTCGCCCACCGACACCTCAACGCCGGGAGCGGCGAGCGGTGCGCGCAAGTCAGGGTTCCAACTCTCGTTGTCGTAAATCCTCGTGATTTTGTAGCGGTCACCTTCGATTGCGAAATCGGCGCCCAACAACCCGCCCGGGGATGGCGGTAAGTCGGGCATATCGCCCCCGCGCACGTACGAGTGTCCGACTGCGATCTCGGCGCCCATGTTGTCGAGCAGATAATTGAGGTCGGCGCGATGCATCACGTAAGGCAACAACTGGCCGTACATCTCTTTCATCTTCGGCCAATCGGCGCCGTGCATGTTCGGCACGTAAAGGTAATCGCGCTGGTTGCGCCACCCCTCGTTGAAGATCTGTTTGAACTCCTCTTTCGGCTCGAGGTACATGCGCAGAGCCACATTGAGACGCCCCTGGCCAGCTTGCGGAGGATTGCGATCTGCATCAACGAGGAAGAGTTGAGGAGCAGGCGGTGGGCCGCCGGCCGCGACGGGACCGCGTCCGCCGCCAAAGCCGCCGGCAGTGCGGTATAGCAGCTTGTGACCGTCCGCGCTCACGTCGTAGTCGGCTACACCGGTGACGAACGACGATGCTCGACGATCGCTCAAACGGTACCGGTGCAGATCGTTGCCTCCCCCACCGCCGCCGGGACCCCCCCCGACCGCGGCCAGCCGCGGCAGCCTCGAGATAGTAGACCGTACCCGCAGCGCCAGTGCGTAGCTGTGAATATTGACGCTCCGGGACACTGGGCACGGAGATGATTCGCTGGTGCAACCCGTCGAAGTCAATCTGCACGGTTATCGGCGTGCGCGGTGCTCGTGGAGCTTGCGAAGGCTGTTCAGTCTGATCCACCGCCGCGCTTGCATCAGGGGCGGCCCCTGGAACTGCGCCCCCACGGGCTCCGCGTCCGCCGCCCCCGCCAGGGAAGCTTGGCGCACTGCCCACACCTTTGTCCTCGTCGCTCTCCGGAAGAAGCGGGCTCGGCTCACCTTTCTTCAGCACCGCAAGATACAGCGCGAAGTTCTCGTCGTGGTCATACGACGTCATGTCGAGCCACTGGGATCGCAGCCCGAAGTCTGTCGACGCAAGGAACCACAAATACTTTCCACTCGCGTCCCACGCCGGCCACACCGAGTCGGCAAGCCCATCGGTGATCTGCTTCGACTCGCCGGTCTCCACGTTGCTTACAAATATCGTGTGATACATTGATCTAAGCCGGCTCGAGTATGCGACCCATTTCGAGTCGGGACTCCAGGTAGGGTTGAGCGTGCGCTGCGGCACCATCCACGGAGCTTTCGGTACCAGCCCGATGGTATCGCCTATGGTTTCGAAGATCTCTTTTGTTTTCCCACAGACTTTCCGTGGGGTTCCGATGCACTAGCGACTCCATCTACCACTAGGTATTCGGACAGGACCCGGGTGGAAAAACTTCTCGGGTGTCATCACGCCGTCCTTCTTGAACACCATCCCGTTCTTCATAACGAACTGCACGTTGCGCAGTGCGTCAATGTCGGCGAGCGGGTCGCCCGTCACCGCGATCATATCGGCAAAGAGGCCCGCCTTGATCGGGCCTCGCTCCTTGATGATATCCGCTGCTTTGTAACCGTTGATCGTCAAAGCGCGCACGATGTCGGCGGGAGGAATGCCAGCCGCTTTCCAAGTCTCGATAAAGGCGATGGTGAGATCGCCGCGGCTCAGCCACTCGCCGGACCTGTCGTCCTTCATCCGCTCGTTCCAGTAGTCGAGGTCCGTCGAGAACGTCAACGGCACCTTCTTCTCCCACGCGTCTCGCAGCTTCTCGACCACTTGTTTGAAGGCCGCCTCGGTGCCGCGATACTTGGTGAATGGCGTGTCAGTGCCCGCCAGGAAGATGCCCTTCGCAGCCATTTGGCGGTGATGCTCGGGCGTCAGCGCGTTGCCGTGACCGATGATGTAGATGCCGGCGTCGATGGCTCGTTGCGCTCCCTCAGGTGTCTGCACGTGCCCTTCAACCTTGCAACCGCCCTTCGCGGCCTCGCTGATGGCTAGCCTGATGTCCTCAACTGAGTAGCCCCATGGCTTGCAGTCGATGCACAGCTTGATCGTCCTCGCGCCGAACAGCATGTTCTCTCGGATCGCGCGGACGATCTCATCCGGGCTGTTCGCGTCGATGTACTCGGGGAACACGATATTGTGTTGTTTGTACATTTCAGGCGTCGGCCAGAACTGCCCGCCCGTGCCCCCGATCATAATTCCCGATGGGATTACAGTCGGCCCCGGCAGCCAGCCTTGCTCGATTGCCTGACGCAGCGCCACGTCGGCGTAGAGCCCATTGTTACCCACGTCGCGAATGACGGTGAAGCCCGCGTTGAGAAGCTGAATTCCGTTGGACGCGGCTTGGATCGCGCGCAACGCCGTCGAATCCATAACGTAGGTAAGGTAGTAATAGTTATTCTCAGGCTGCTCCTTGTAAGTGATCGCCATGTGGGTGTGCGCATCGACGAGACCGGGCAGCACCGTGAGTCTCCCGAGATCGATGACCGTCGCGCCGGCGGGGATGGCGAGGTTCGAACCGACCGCGGTAATTTTCTCGCCCTGGATGAGAATTACCTGGTTAGTGGCGACGGTCCCGGTTTCCGGGTCAATCAGGCGACCAGCCTTGATTGCAGTAATACGCGCAGGCTGCGATTGCGTCTGCGCGACCGCCGCTTCCGCCACCGAGATCACCAAAACCAAACAGAACACCGCTGTGCGTCTCATGATTTGCTCCTCGAAAACAGGTTGTGATTTGCAAGACAGGGCGCGGCGCAAATACCAATCGACTCGTTTACGCGAGAGCCGCAGAAAGCTTTTTGGGGCATCACACCGGAATTCATCAGACTCGTCGACAGACGGAAGATGTGAACGAACGCCAGACTCAACTCTAGGCGTCTATTTGGAAGCGGAGCTCTCCGCTTCGGACTCCTCTACGACGGGTTCCACTGTAGTGCTCGCGCCGTTTTCGCTCGCGGACTTCACGCCAAGCTGCGACAGCAGGTTCGGCACATTCAACCCGAGAGCTTCGAGCTGCTGAAGCAACCCGAAGATCACCGAAGGCGCGTTCGAAGCGAACCGGCTCACGCCGCTTTGTCCGTTACCGTTGCCCTGGTCGATCACGATAACCTTATCGATGTTGCCGAGAGGCGCAGCCACCGCGCCAAAGACCGGCGCCGAGGCTTGAATGATCGCCGGCAGTTTTTCGAGTATGGTTTGCAGACGAGCGGCCTCGTTGAACTGCTTCCACGCTTCGGCCTTCTTGAGGATCGCGGTCGCTTCGGCGATCCCTTGCGCTTCGATCGCCTTGGCCTGGGCGAGTCCGATCGCTTCGATCTTGGAGGCTTCCGCTGCACCTTCGGCTTCGATTGCAGCAGCCCGGCCCTGACCTTCTTTGCGAAGCCGTTCCTGCTCGGCTTCGGCGCTGGCTATCACCGCGGCTCGCCTGCCTTCTGCTTCGAGGATTGCGGATTGCTTCGAGGCTTCGGCCTTGAGCACGGCTGCGGTGCGGGCGGCGTCGGCTGGCTTCACGATTGTCGCTTCGAGTTCCTTCTCGCGCCGCAGGATCTCTTGTTCCTGAACTGATATCTGTTCCTGCGTGCGGATCTTTTCGATGCGCACCTCTTCGGCCACGACTGCCTGCCGAGCTTTTGCTGAGGAGAGGGGGCCGGATTGTTCTGCGGTAGCGCGCTCTCGCTCGATTTCGGCCTGGTACTGAGCCTGCTTGACGGAAAGCTCGCGTTGGGCGAGCGCGATGTTCGCTTCCGTATCGAGCTTGACCTTCTCACCTTCTTGCATTGCGAGGCTCGACTGGATCTTCGAGTCGCGTGTCGCTTCGGCCTCGCCGATCTGGCCGTCGCGCTTGACCTCGGCAGTGCGTTTCTTGCCGAGCGCGTCGAGGTAGCCTTCCTCGTCGCTGATCTCCTGGATGGTCAGAACGTCGACGCCCAAACCCATGCGCTCGAGGTCGGCGGTGGCTTCGGTGGTCAGCTTCTGAGCAAAGCTCTGGCGGTCGTTGTTGATCTCTTCGACAGTCAGGGTGCCGAGTATCGCGCGCAGGTGACCTTCGAGAGTTTGAAATATGACCTTCTGCACCTCCACCATGGACATGCCGAGGAAGCGCTCGGCCGCCGCCTGCAGCGACACATCGTCGCTCTTGATCTTGACGTTGGCCACCGCCTTGACCGACACCGGCACGCCCTTGAGCGTGTAGGCACGCCTGATCTCGAGCGGAATGGTCATAACGTTAAGCGCGAGATAGTCGACCTTCTCGAGCAGCGGGATGCGCAGCGCGGCGCCGCCCCGCACCATCCGATACCCGACAACGCGGCCATCCGGCAGTTTGCGCTTGCGGCCTGAGAAGACCGCGGCCGCGTTGGGTGGGACCTTGATGTAGTTGCGGGCGAACAGCCACATCACGATCAGGAGTGCTAACAGGATCATTAAGACGAGAAGCGGAATCGCGAGGGTGTTGAAGTCGATGTTCATAGAAGACATCTCCAGAGCTAGCAATGGCTCTTCAGGACTGAGTGACCTTATCAGGCGCTTGCGGGTTAGTCACCGGACTGACGATGACGGATTCCCCGACTATCTCTTCAATCTTGACCAGCGAGTTGTGAGCGATGGCGTTGCCGTTCCGCGACCGCGCAATCTTGTCGACCATGGTTTCGCCAACCAGGCAGCGGACCTGACCCACGCCGTTGTCGGGAATGCCGACCGAAACCTGAGCGGTGCGGCCGACCAGCTCGGCCGAGGTGGTGGTACTGGAGGCCTGCTGCCCATACAGGAAACTTGCGAAGAAGTAAACCAGCGTTGCCAGCACGATGCCGCTGATGAAACCGAAGCCCGAGCTGGGGAAAACGCCGTAGCCGAGATAGGTGCCGATCGCCCCCACGGCGCCGAAAGCGGTGATGAACACCGCGATGCCCTGCACGCTGAAAAAGCCGGGCCCTCCGTGGCCGAGGTCGTGTCCCAGATCTTGGGCGAACTCGAAGTGCTGAAAGACTTCTCCAAACACGAGTGAGATCACCAGGAACACGAACCCAATGGAAGCGATCGCGAGAAAGACACCGAGCGCGCTGACGTGCGAAAGCGACTCCCACATTTCTCTTGCTCCTCCAGCTACCGGGTCGGCAGAAAGACGCGCGCGCCTCAGTGAATCTGACGCGCGACTAAAAGCAGCCGGATTCTATCACTGGGCCTGTCGGGTGAGAAGTCGGGAGGGAAAGTTGGTTTTCAGATGCGCCAAACAAGACCTGCGTCAGGCAGGAACCCGAGAGCTTCTTATCGAGTTTTCCTGACGCTGTCCGGTCGCACGATTGGAGGCCGGCTCATATGCGAGCGAAGGAGCATACAGCAGCACGCGGCGCGGGCTGGTTCAACTGATACCTCTTGGGGGCGACTCCTTTGGCTTATGATACAGGCTGCGCTCGGCGCTTGAAAGTTAGAGTCGGCGTGCCGTCGCGCACGCGTGACGTTGCTGTTTATCGACCGACTTGTGCCACCGGTCGCTGCGTGTTACCGCCTGTGCAAAGCGCCGGTCAGGTTGTGTTAGAATTGGGGCCAATCAGGAAGCATGCTTATGGAAAACAAATCCGAATATGAAGGAAAGGTAGTGAATGGGGTCGTCGTCCTGGAGAATGGTGGCTCTTTGCCAGAGGGCACCCGAGTGCGGGTTTTGACTGTGGAGCCGGCAGCTACCGGCGAGACGCTAGGTCAGCGGCTGCTTAAGTTCGCCGGGACTGCGAAAGGACTACCGAGCGACATGGCAGAGAATCATGATGACTACATTCACGGGCGCCCTAAGAAATGAGAACGCGTGTAAGAGCGAGCAAGCCTTCCGAGAGATTAGATCGATGCTGCACATTCACAACGGAGGCTCCACCGCAGGCACCCTGACAGAATTTGGGTTCCCTGGAGAGCACAAAGCTTTTCAGGAAGTGTTGATGGACGGTCCAGCGCGCGGTGGCCTTTCACCTGATGAATGGCTGGAAGTTCGCGCCAGATTTTTGGCCGAAGCTTATGAGTTGAAGCTTAAGAACTGTGAGAAAGATCTGCAAGAACAAGAAGCCTGGCTGCGCAGATTCTCAGAGCACGATGAAACGACCCTATGGTTCGAGCATGACTTGTTTTGCCAGATCAATTTGATCTACTTGCTTGATTGGTTCTCGAATCAGTCGATGGGCAAGACCAGGCTGAGCCTGATTTGCATTGGCGAATTCAAGGACGTGGAAGACTTCAGAGGGCTCGGTCAACTGACCGGTGAACAGTTGGCCTCATTGTTCGACGGGCGCCACGAAGTGACAGGGCAGGAGCTGAGCCTTGCCGCCCGAGTGTGGGCGGCGTACTGCTCGGCTGACCCAGGAGAGATCGCGCGGCTGATTGACGACGACACATCAGTGATACCGTTTCTCGGACACGCCCTGCGCCTGCACCTGATGCGGTTTCCTTCGGTGAAAAACGGTCTGGGTCGCATCGAGAACACAGCGTTGGAGATGATTTCAAGCGGCGCTATCGGATTCAAATCACTGTTCCCAAGATTCGGAGAAGCCGAACCCGCTTACGGGATGGGAGATTCGCAGTTCTGGTGCGCTCTGAAGCGTATGGGTCAAGTCAGACACCCGCTGATCGCGATCACGATAAGCGGACTCGGCGACGATGATCCGGCAGTCAAGTCAAATCGCTACTACGACGCTTCGTTTCAGCTGACTGAAACCGGAAGGGCGGTCCTTGCAGGCGAGCGCGATTTCATCGAGCTCAACGGCATAGATCATTGGCTAGGTGGCATGCATCTCCGCGATGAAGGCGGGTTTTGGCGATGGGATGACCAGGTGGGCCAGCTAACGCGAGGCAACCCTTGATTGGTCGACGTGCTTGGCTTCTCTTACTTCTCGATAGGCCAAGGCGGTTGTCCCGGAGAGGTGTCTACTATGCTGCGTCTATGCTGCGTCTATGCTGCGTCGTGATTCGACGCAATCCGACCGAACAAGGCTCTATCCTATGAGCGCCTTCAGTTGGTTCGAAGGCACTTTAGTACTGATTGTTTTTTCCAACTCGATTCCCCGCCGGAGAATCTCGCTTTGCTCGCGGCCGGTCTTTGGAGTGATCTCATAGTCAAATCGAGTATGGCCACCACCGCCTTCGTGGGTCGCCGTTATGCTGATCTTCATAATCCCACCTCCTCACACCGGGCTAGATTACTCGACGCGTCCCATGTTGTCAACCCTTTCGGGTTCTTGACTATAACTGATTTCGACTCT
Source organism: Acidobacteriota bacterium (assembly GCA_038040455.1). GTDB lineage: Bacteria > Acidobacteriota > Blastocatellia > UBA7656 > UBA7656 > Onstottus_A. Next base: position 7,470 of record JBBPIH010000046.1, on the reverse strand, counting down.
ACATTCCTCACTTAACCGCTTCAGCAGATAGACGTTGGCAAAACTCACGATCTGGCGAGCCACTTCTGCAATCTTTTCCTTCTCCCTCTCTATTCCGTCAGCAACTGGTAACAATGCAGAGGCTTGTCTCTGCGAGCCAACCGACAGAATGGCGATGACTTGCTTCCCGTCCACTGGATGCACTATCGGAACCGAGTAGAGAACCTTATGGGCATAGTCACCGATCGTCACATAGACGTTGCTCTTTGGATCGTCGATATCAACCTTGTCTTCCCTATAGAGACGAATACTGTTTTCTTTGAAGGCACGGCCCCCAGTGCCGTCCCCGATTGACAATCGTTCGCCGATCGCCGGGTGGTTGCTGAGATTCGATGAAATGAATTCAAGCGATCCTTCCTCCGGAATCGGGATGGCAAGCGTCACGTCAATCGTTTCGCCGTCGTCAACCTGAAACTTCTCTCGGATCATTTTCTCCACAGCTATTAGTGGATTCTTAAATACGTCTAGTTGTCTGCGCAGCCAAAGCTCCGAAATCAACTGCTCAGCCTCTCTGCGGTAGACAGGTGTCTCAGCGGAAGGCGGGGACGTCAGATACCACTGGACGACATACCTAAAACCGCACAGCGGTTTCGCCAAGCTCATCAGGATGACGTTCCTTTTAGGAGAAAACTTCAAGGCAGTTCGCAGATGTTTTTGTAGGTCTCGAACCGGCTCCGGAGAATCGCCTTCCGCCGCTGGAGGGTAGATGACCAGCTTCGGCTCGCCATGAACCTTGCAGTTGGGAGGCAATTGCACTTCCACGTGAAACATCCCTATCGGTCGCATGAACTCAAAATTAACATCTTCGGAGTGGCGGGGGATGTCCTTTTTGTTCTTGTACTTTCTGTCCCACTCTTCGGTATTCAAAGCCCAGCTGTTGAGCGTCCAGTAGTCAAACTTAAAGGAGTGTGGATTCGTGTCGGCGGCAGGCAGCGTGACAATCAGCTTGACTGAACCAGGCGTCTCCTCCACAACGCGGATCATGTTCTTAAAGTCTCCTTCAGCATACAATCGAATGCGAGCAATACTACCGGCGTCCACTTTCTGCTCAAACGGCGCTACGCCTTTAAACCTTTGCGGACTAGTTACCTGAAGGCCCTTGACGCTCACCAGCGTGTTCCCGTCGCCTTCATCGTCCACGATCACTAGGCGCGAGAGACTCTCAATTTCGTAGCCAAGCTCGTTCTTAAGCATCTCATATCGCTCCCGCATATATGTATCCCAGTCTGGAAGATGAGTCGCAAGGGATTTCTCTTCAAAATCCTCCCCCGGTTTCGCGAAGACCTGTCGGACTTCTGCACGCATATTCTCGAATATTGTGATAAGATTACAGGCATTGTCCTCCCCGTCCTTCAACGTACTGCCGCACGCTACGATGGCTATGTTCCTGCTGGTAGAGGTTGTGCCAAGACTAACATAGGAAATTCGGGATTTGTGTTTGTGTCCATGCAGAATCAGATTGATTCTGTTCTGCGCCATGGACTCTATGAACTCCCCGGCATTTTTTAGGAACAGGTAGCTCTCCAGCTTTTTGTCGTGCGGAATCGGCATCGGATGGTGATGAAGGATGGCGACTTTGTAACTCTCATTGAATCCCTCGGCATCCTTTGATTGCAGTTCGTCTAGCTTCCCCTGAAACCATCTGAGCTGTCTTTTGCTAACTGCTCCTTTCGCCCACTTGGCAATGAACGGATTTGAATTGAAACAGAAAAAATACACCTTGCTGTTCCCGACCGATTCTTCAAAAAACTTTTCTTGAAACCCTTTGAACGCACGGTCAAATGACAGTTGTCGGAGAAGGAAGAAGCCAACATTCCCCCAAAACGCGGTGTCGTGGTTGCCTGGAATAACGAAGAGCTTTACATCTTGCTTCCCGGCTTGCTGACAAGCTTCGAGGAGTTCCTTCAACTTATCCTTTACTTGTGAGTGCCTCCATGGCCAGGGGTGATTGGTCAGGTCACCGGTAACCAAAATCAGGTCCGGCCGACGGCCAGTCAGATACTTCTTCAGTACGTTCCAGCGTTCTCCCTGAATCGAGGGGTGATGTAAGTCCGAGAGGTGAGCAATCACGACTTCTGACTTCATGAGCAGGACCTCCCAAAGGGTTAGTGGCCGTATGTTAATCGTCTCTCCTCCAAGAAGCAATAGGGATAAACAAAATTACAATTGGTGACGCTGAGCAGCGAGACAATCTCGGTGAAAGCTAGCCAATAACCGGACGATTAGGTACTCCTCTTTCCACACGCGTAACGCAGGCTCCGGAGACTCGCAGTCACTACATCGGACCTTAAGCGCTCATGCGCCCGCATCATCGGCGGCAGGTTTGATCGGACTTTGCAGGCCCTCGCCCGGAGAAATCCTGGCCGCGATCTGCTCGACGTGAGCTTCTCGCGAAATCTTGACGTCACCCGATAGCAGCGAGACAGGACTAAAAACAGTGAAGGGCAACTATCGATAACACCGACAGTCACCCTTGATGGTCCGAGGTTACTTTTCGCGGTTGGATCTACCGTCTTGGGCCGCGAGGCGGACGCCGGTCACGGTCTCCGCCGGGTCGCGGTGGGCGAGGTCCCCGATCATCCCGGGGCGGACGATCACCCCCGCCGTCGCGATTAGCGTCAGACTGGCGCTCCTCTTCCGGTTCTCCTGTCTCGCCGCGTTCCTCTCGAAGCACCGCCTTGCGAGACAATCTGATCTTGCCCGATGGATCGACGTTGATCACCTTTACCAGTAACTGCTGGCCTTCAGTAAGCTCGTCGCGGACGTCCCGCACTCTGTAGTCCGCGATTTCCGAAACGTGCAACAAACCGTCAGTGCCCGGCATAATCTCAACGAAGGCGCCAAAGTCGGCGATGCGCTGGACTGTTCCCAGATAAGTCTTATTCAGCTCGGGCACAGCAGTGATCTCTTCGATTGCTCGCTTGCAAGCCTCGGCTTTCTCGAGATTCGACGAGGCAATGTTAATGCGGCCAGTGTCTTCGACGTCGATCTTGCACCCGGTCTTTTCAACCAACCCGCGAATGACCTTACCGCCCGGCCCAATGACTTCGCGAATCTTGTCCACCGGAATCTGGAGGGTCAGAATGCGAGGAGCGTATTTGTTGATCTCCTCCCTCGGCGCTGGAATAGCGGCCTCCATCTTCTCCAGAATGTAGAGCCGTCCGTCCTTGGCTTGCTGCAAGGCATCGGCGAGAATCTGCGAGTTGATGCCGGTCACCTTGATGTCCATCTGGAGAGCGGTGATGCCCTTGCGCGTCCCGGTGACTTTGAAGTCCATATCGCCGTAGTGATCTTCAGCGCCGGCGATGTCGGTCAAGATCGCGTACTTGTTGCCTTCCATCACCAATCCCATCGCAACGCCGGCGACTGGAGCTTTCAGCGGAACGCCCGCATCCATCAACGCGAGCGAGCCGCCGCACACGGAGGCCATCGAGCTGGAACCGTTGGATTCGGTAATATCGGAAACCACGCGCATGATATAGGGCCAGTCGGCTTCTGCGGGAAGCAGAGGCTCGAGAGCCCTGCGAGCAAGCGCGCCGTGGCCATATTCGCGGCGGCTTGTCGAGCCCGTACGCCCAGTCTCGCCAACTGAGAAATGCGGAAAGTTATAGGCAAGCAGGAAACGGCGCTTGATCTCGCCTTTTTCCAGGTCGTCCATATACTGGACGTCTTCGCTGGTGCCCAAGGTGGCGGTGACGATTGCCTGAGTCTCACCGCGGGTGAACAACGCTGAGCCGTGCGCACGTGGGAGCCAACCGACCTCGATCGAGATCGCGCGGATCTGGTTGAACCGGCGGCCGTCAGGCCGATGACGGCGATTCAAAATGTCCTCGCGGAAAATCTTCTCTTTCAAATGATCGAAGATCTTTCCGGCCATCTTTCGTTTGTTTGGCTCGTCTTCGGGATAAGCCGAAACGGTTTCTTCTTTCAACTTGTCGACCAGCGCATAGCTTTCAAGCTTGCCGTGTTTTGTTGTGTCGAGGGCATCGCGCAGGCCGTCGGTCATTCGGGCTTCGATCGCCACCAGCATTGGTTGATCGAGCTCGGGTTTGACAACTTCGCGCTTGGCGATGCCGAGCTTCTGATACATTTCCTTCTGAAGCCGGCACAGCTTCTTGATTTCGTTGTGGCCGAACATGAGCGCTTCGACCATCACGTCTTCGGCGACTTCGCTCGCGCCCGCTTCCACCATCACGATTGCTTCTTCGGACCCCGCGACGATCAGATTCAACGCTGAAGCACGTGTTTGATCGTAGGTGGGATTGACTATGAAACGATCCTCGATCAGCCCAACGCGAACGCCGGCAATCGGCGTCTCGAGCGGGATGTCCGAAAGGTAAAGCGCGGCCGACGCCCCGGTTAACGCGAGAACGTCGGAGTCGTAGTTCTCATCGGCTGAAAGCACAAAAGCTATCACCTGTGTTTCGCTGTTGTATCCCTTGGTGAACAATGGACGGATTGGCCGGTCGATCAACCTCGAGGTGAGCGTCTCTTTTTCGGATGGGCGGCCTTCGCGCCGGAAGTAGTTGCCGGGAATGCGCCCGGCTGCGTAGCCGTACTCGCGGTATTCAACTGTAAGCGGGAAAAAATCTATGCCCTCGCGCGGCTTCGTGCCGACCGCGGCGACAAGTACCATCGTGTCTCCATAACGAACTATCACAGCGCCGTCGGCTTGCTTGGCGACCTTCCCGGTCTCTATCGAGAATTCTATCCCCCCTAACTGAACTGATTGCTTCAACTCCATATCTATCTCCTTCTCTCCGCTGCGCGCCTCTCCGCTTTGATCTGAGAGCCACAGCCTGCGTGCGTACCGCATGCGGCTCAGTTTTATGGCGCGCTATTGCAGTAACTGAAATCCTGGCTTGTAGTCCACGTTCTACAAGCAATGCGTTGCGCTTATAAGCAACAAGGCCACGGTGAGCGGCAAAGCCTGCCGGCTCGCTCCCGTGGCCATCGATGAACTGAATTTGTCTGAACTGTACGTGGCGCGCCCAGTGTCGTCCATCGTCCTGGTCTCTTCGCCTCCAGGACTCCAACAACAATCTAGCGATTTCTTGGTTGCGCGCCAGAGAACCGACAACTGACCGGACCGCTCGAAGCGATCGCCCCCGGTTCCGGCCTTTCGCTGAGGTGATCTCTATTTTCTTATACCCAGACGGTTGATGACTTCTCGGTAACGGTCGGCGTTCTTACGCCTCAGATAATCCAACAAGCGCCGCCGCTGACTGACCAGCTTCAACAGACCTCGCCTCGAATGGTTGTCTTTGACGTGAGCCTTGAAATGCTCCGTGAGACCGTTGATCCGCTGCGTTAGCAGGGCAACCTGAACTTCAGGCGAGCCGGTGTCAGTCGGGTGCGTCTTGTATTGACCGATCGTTTCGGTCTTCGCTTCCTTAGCCAAAGCCACTGTAACTCTTTCTCCTCTTCTCGATGATAGTCTTCGTTCTCTTTGAACTGCAAAAAGTTATCACACGCGGAGCAAGGGTGTAAAGTCAAACACGGATGCCGTTCATTCGTTGAAAATGCGGATCTACCGCTGGCTGAAGCCAGTAGCGCCCTCCGCGTAGAAGAGCCGAATCTCCTCCTGGGTCCTCAACACGCGATTTGATCCGGCGGTCAAAACGATGTCGGCTCCGGGCCGCTGGGATTTCAAGCGCCGCTCCCGGTCGAGCGCGAGGGCGTGAGCCCCGGGCTCCGAACCCTGCTCGAGATAATCAAGACCGAGGTCGAGCTTGGCATAGGCTTCGGCGAGTTCGTGGAAGAGGATCGCGCCAGCTTGAACCCAGTAGTTCGCTCTCAGGTTGAACCAACGGGCGACAGGATTCAAGGCCACAAGCGAGTCAAATCCTTCGGGCGGCTGCTCCGTATCGAGCTTCTTGCCATCTTTCCGATAAGGATTGATGCGGCTGTCGAAGTTCTTGTCCAGGTTTATGCTTCCGGCTACGTCAAGGCTTTTCCCGCGAGTGGGAACTTGCCGGCCTACGTGAAGGCGGTAACGGTAACGCCCTTCTGCAACTTGAACTAGCAAAAGCAGTCCTTCATTTGACGAGATGAAATCCACCACGTGGAGAGGATCTTCGACCCGAGGTGCGCGGAGACCAGCTGTCTTCGCCAGCAACCTTCTATCAAGCTGTACGCGCCCTTCATGATCGATTTTGATCAATTCGGCATTCTCATCGCCGACTATCCATCGTAGGCGCACCAGTCCTTCGGCGGTGTCGCCTGTTATCCAAAGCCCGCCTCGGTCCTGTATTGCCAACGGGCCGGATCGCCGTTCTCCGACCACGAGCCTCAGGGCAAGGGTGACCGGGTCCGGCCGTGGTATCAGCCCTGTATCAACAACGGGCGCGAGCTCAAGTGCCGCAGCTCTGAAATCGATAAGAGGTCTACCGGCAGAGGTACGCATGTCTCGCGTCGCGCCGACTGGTTCAGCTTTGACCGTCGCGTTGCCGACACTCTTAGCGCGCGACGCCAGATCGTTTGCCCCCTCGGAATTTCTCTCTAGTGCATAAGGGGCGACTGGTTTGGCTGCAGAGCCAAGCGCATGCGAGTCGCCGGCCGTAACACGCCTGAGCCGGGTGACCGCCTGATCTGGTTCCGCCCTCCTAACGAGAAACTCGTTGACGATTCCACGAGCAATCAGATTGTCGCCGTACCGGCGCGCAGCAGTGCCCGTCGAGAAGAGTCCTACAAATACCCTCGTCCAGTAGCCACGTCCTTGTAGCTCTACCGTCGTGCAGACGGGATGCTCTCCAGCTTGGACTAATTTAGCGACTAATATATCGGCGAGGTCTGTGCTAGGGAATGCCGCGACTTGCAAGGTGTAAGGAACTGCTGGATCGGAGTCCGCAAACGCGATTGCCGGGCATGTCGATATCAACAGTGCCGCTGAGAAGAGAAAGAGCCTCGAGCGCATTGGCCCTCCACTAAAGGGGTTACTTGTCGGCGTCCAATTCTGCGGGTGGCAAGAGAGAGCGTCTGGGGGGGGATTGCAGCCCTGAAGCCTGCTGTGAATGCTGCGGCACTACCCCGATAGGGAGCGCGTCCGCCTACATTTTTCATCCTAGGTTACGGTCCCAGCGGAGTCAAGAATTAACTTCGGCATCTACTGTTGCTCTTTTTTCGCCAAACGACTCCAGACAAACGTCGTTCCAGAGGCTGTGTTCGAGAGAAACCTTCGAAAGGCCGTCTATTCATAGCAGTCCAAAGCGGAATCGCGGAACGACGTTGGCGTGCAAGCGTCACGACTGTCCCAAGGTGAATCACAAAAGACACAAGTGTACGGTTTGCAACTAGCCAGGTAGGAGTCTGACAATTGGGCGGGCGTCTTATGGGCCCGCGCCTGGTTCCATCCTTGTCCCATCGAGGCATGACTACCGCATTGCCTCACGTAAAAATCTAGACGAAGTCGATTCGTTGCCTCACGAAAGA
>JBBPIH010000117.1:0-2221 GCA_038040455.1 Acidobacteriota bacterium | reverse complement strand
TCCTAACGGAGGGCGGGCGCATGTCCTCACGGGTTCTATAAACATGGCCCTCCTACCGGAGGGCGACCACCAATGCCGTTGGGGGGATTTCACACAATCTCTTGCGGTTGGTGGGAGTTGAGGTCCCAAATCTCCCAGCCTCAAGCCAGGCAATTCCTTACTGAGGCCTTACAACTTTCTTGCGATTTCCCCTTTTCACTTTTCGCCACTCTCCTCTTGCGCTATCATTGCCATAGTTGTTCAGACGCCTCATCCGAGGGCCAGGAGTAACCAGGGAGCCGCAGCTCCGGAGCCGGATCGCAGTTGGGGGAGAATCACAATGCGCGCCTATGAAATTAAGGCGGAGCGAGGGCGCGAGGTCACTTTAGAGACGCCCGACTTTCTCGAGCAAGCCCGTCAGCTACTGTCCCGCAGCCTGCCCGTTGAGCTGCGTATGAGCGGAAGCAGCATGAGTCCCGCCATCGAAGACGGCGACATCATCACTCTTGAGCCGGTCTCGGAGGAGCCAGTCAAACAAGGTGACATCGTGCTCTATCAAAGCCGCATGGACACAGCCGTCATCCACCGAATCATCCGCCTGGAGCGCTCGTCATCGGAGCGTTGCATCGTCACCCGCGGAGACGCGGCTTCGCACAACGACTCGCCAGTCCCGCTGCATAGGATTCTTGGCCGAGTCAAACGAGTCGAGAGGGCGGGCGAGCGGATAAAGATGGTCATCCCTAAGCGCAGCGTCTCTCAAACGCTGCTTGCCTGGCTACAATGGTTGAAGTTGTGGTAGGCCCTGATCGATCGCAGTAAGCTGACCCGCACGTCACCTCGGAAGCGCTCGCCCCGAAATGAGCAGCCAGATCAAGAGAAGCCCAAGCGCTATTCGATACGCGACGAATACGTAGGTCGTGTGGCGTTGAAGGTATTTGAGCAGGAACGCGATGGACAGATAGCCGGAGATCCCCGACACGACCGTGGCCACTGCGATCGCAGCCCATCCCGTGTTGATTGATTGGAGCGCTTTCGGAAGCTCGAGCAGCCCGCTCGCGGCGATCGCAGGAATCGAAAGCAGGAAAGAGAAACGCGCTGCCGTTTCACGCTTCAAGCCTGAGAACAACCCTCCGGTTATCGTACTGCCCGACCTGGACGCACCGGGTATCAGCGCCAGCGCCTGAAATGCTCCAACGACAATTGCATCAGAGGTCCTCAGGTTTTTCATGTCTCTGCGCTGGCTCCCAACTATCTCGGCAACCGTGAGAAGCACGGCTAATCCGATCAAGCTGCCGGCGATGATTCGCAGGTCCTTGGTAAGCATGCCTTCGATCTGGTGTCTGAACAGCAGCCCTACGATGGCGACCGGCAGCGTCCCGATGATTATGAGCCAGCCAAGCGTTGCGTATTGTTTTTGTGTTTCATCAGCGGCTCGGCCGGTGACTTTCGCTAGATTCGCCGTTATGAAGCTGGCGATGATCTTGATGATGTCAGTCCAAAAGTACACGATCACGGCGATGAGAGTGCCGAGCTGGATCACGGCTATGAAAGCGGTCCATTGATCCGGATGCTGGGGATCAACCAGGTTCATCCACCTGCCTGCGAGCGTCAGGTGAGCGGTGCTGCTTACGGGTATGAACTCGGTGAGGCCCTGAATAAGGCCGAGGATTATAGCTTCGAGAATTGACATCGAGCGGGCCTTCTCCTCTTCAAGTGGGTCAAGGGGCGAGTGATAGTAGCGAGCGGCGCTCGCGCATGTCAACGATATGCAGCGGGCTAGTCCTGGGTTTAGCGTTCTTTGCGAAACTTTGCGGCCTTTGCGCGAAACCTGGCTTGTGTTCAGGCATTGACACAACAGCTTTGAAGGCTGTATCGACTTTCAGCAGCTTGGAACGCCAACACGCGAGGTTGAAATGGGCGAAGCAGGGAAGCGAGAGCTAAAGATATTCCTTGAGTTCGGGTTGTTGATCGGGTTGCTGACAGCCTTCAACTTCTACAACTACTTTCGCAGCGGCAGCAAGTTGTTCCTTGTGGTTGGGATCATCTGCATTCTCGGTTTCATCGGGTGGGCATTGTTTTATCTTCTATATGTGCGCAAGAGCGAAAAGTGAGGCAAAGATTGACAGCCGCGAGATTGATTGTTTAAGATCACGGCTTGGCTTTGGCAGTAAAGAGTCAACCGTAGTGGCCAGGTAGCTCAGTTGGTAGAGCAGCGGACTGAAAATCCGCGTGTCGGCGGTTC
>JBBPIH010000045.1:0-66120 GCA_038040455.1 Acidobacteriota bacterium | reverse complement strand
CGTTATCATAAAGTTACAGCGTTTCCGAAAACGCTTAACCGGACAGTAGTGATCTGAAATCTGAAATTTGAGATCCCGATCTCCTGCTTTGCTCCACCGGACTTATGAAGAGAACCGCCCTCTATTTATCAATCTTGTCGCTCTTGTTGATCGCTGCGCCGTTTATTTTTCAGGCGCGCTACTCTCAGCACGTTTTGATACTGGTTCTTCTTTACATCACTCTCGGCTCGGCGTGGAACATCCTCGGAGGGTTTGCCGGCCAGTTATCGCTGGGTCACGCGGCTTTCTTCGGAATCGGAGCTTATACGGCAGCGATCATCGCCAGCAAGACCGCGCTTTCGCCGTGGTGGGGGATGATCGCAGGCCCGGTGGTTGTTTTGCCGATTGCGCTCGTCGTAGGGTGGATATGCTTTCGACTGCGCGGACCTTACTTTACGCTGGCTACGATTGCGGTCGGTGAAGTGGTGCGGCTGGTCGCATTGAATTGGAGAGAGTTGACAGGGGGTGCGGTCGGCGTTGTGATTAAGCCTTCGATATTCAGCGGCACAAGTAAGATCCCCTACTACTATATCGTTCTTTTAATAGCTTCCGCGACGATTGCGCTGTGTTATCTGATCACTCGTCGAAAGCTAGGTTATTACCTGATGGCCATCCGCGAAGATGAAGAGACCGCCGAATCGATTGGAATTGACACGACCCGGTACAAACTGGTCGCGCTCGCGATTAGCGCAACCCTCACCGCGATTGCCGGAGCCTTTTATGCGAACTACTTCATGTTCGTCGATCCGACTATCGTGCTGCCGCTGGCGCTGTCGGTTGAGATCGTGCTGATGGCAATAATTGGCGGCCTGGGGACGGTCGCCGGGCCGGTGCTCGGAGCGGTGCTACTCAAGCTGTCGTCGGAAGTCTTCCGCAACGAATTCGCGCAAGCGAATCTTTTGATTTACGGCGCGCTGCTGGTCATAGTGATACTGTTCATGCCGGGTGGGTTAATGGGCGGCTTTCGAAAGCTTTCGAGGTTCGGAACGAGGAAATCCCAACGTGTTTCTGCTTGAAGTGAAGGACCTGACGAGGCGATTTGGCGGACTGGTCGCGGTTGACTCGCTCAGCTTCAACGTGAGCGCGGGCGAGACGGTCAGCATCATCGGCCCTAACGGTGCGGGCAAGACTACGGTGTTCAATTTGATCACCGGCTTTTATCGGCCTACCGAGGGCGAGATCATTTTTGACGGCGTAAATCTGGCCGGTAAGAAACCACATAAGATTGCGCTTGCGGGCGTGGGCCGCACGTTTCAGATAGTGAAGCCGCTTCGTGGGTTGAGCGTATTCGAAAACATCCTGGTCGGAGCTTTTGCTCGCACGGGCGATCGCGACGAAGCTCAGAGAATCGCAAGAGACGTGATCGAGTTCACGGACCTTGCGGCGGTCAGCGACGCAAAGGCGGATGGCTTGCCAATCGGCATGCGAAAGCGGCTCGAGCTGGCGCGCTCGCTTGCGACCGGTCCCAGGTTGATACTGCTCGACGAAGTGATGTCCGGGCTCAATCCCACCGAATCCAAGGAGGCTATCGAGCTTATGAAGCGGTTGAGGAATGAGCGGGGTATTTCCGCGATCGCGGGAGTCGAGCACGTGATGCAGGTGGTGATGAGCATCAGCGATCGCGTCATCGTGCTGAATCACGGAAGGAAGATCGCGGAAGGGACACCAGCCGAAATAGCCAACGATCCCGAAGTGATTGAAGCCTACCTGGGAAAGTAGAAAAAATGTAGCAGAGCCAGCTCAATCACCCGCCGAACCAGATGCGACAAGCACGCTGGACGGCTTCATCCAGGACAACTGAACCAGTGCATTCTCGGGCACGTGGTGCGGATCGCAAACACCGCACCGGATGCAAGGATCGGTGGCTGGGCACGGTTTGGTGACTTTCTCTGCCATGGCGCGCTGGTACTCCCGCTTCATGAATTCGGTTGTGAGGCCGATATCCACCACGTCCCACGGGAGCAGTTCGTCAAGTGAGCGCCGCCTGAGCGAATAGTCAGTCCAGCCTCGCATTGCCTGGCGCCAGTTGCCGGTGCGGTCCGCTTCGAGAATGAACTGCGAAAGGCGCCGGTCGCCCAGTGAGAGCAACGCCTGGAGCTGCGCGATGCGTGATGACATGGCTCGCACTTCGACGTTGGGGATGCGCTTGAAGACTCGCGTCAGGTATTTGATCTTCTGGTCGATCACTTTCTCTGGCTGGATCGGCTCCCACTGAAACGGAGTCTGGGGTTTTGGAACGAATGCATTGAGCGAAACGATGATCGAACCAACTCTGCCTCGCGGCCTCCCTGCTTCGATCATACACTCGCGTATGCTCTCGGTTAGCGAGACGATCGCGTCCAGGTCTTCGTCCTCCTCGGTCGGGAGTCCTATCATCATGTAGAGTTTCAAGTTCAAGATACCGCGCTCAAAGATCATCTTAGCGATCTCGACGACCTGATCGTTGGTAAGGTCCTTGTTGATCACCCGCCGCAATCTGTCAGAGCCGGTCTCCGGCGCTATGGCTATCTGCTGGTCGTTTCGCCGCACGAGCGCATCGAGCAGCCCCGGTGAAATCTGATCCAGACGGAGAGACGAAACCGAAACCTGATAGTCTAGCTCTTCAAGGCCCGCCAGGATCTGATGTATCTCAGGATGATCACATACAGCGGTGGCGACGAGCCCGATCTTATCGGTAAGCTTGCGCATCTCGGCGGCGCGCGCCAGAAGCTTCTCGGCGGAAAAAACCCGGGGAGCGAGATAGGAATACCCCGCCCAGCAAAACCGGCAGCCCATCGAGCACCCGCGCGAAATCTCAATCAGGTAGCGGCCGCTCATCTCGGTATTGTCCGTTATGATCTCGCTTGCCGGAATGAAGTCGTCATCGAAGTGCCCATCGCCTTCCTGTTTGCGCATAGGATTGCGCATAGTGAAGACTCTGCGAGGAGCCCCGTTTGTAGGTGTGAGTTCCGCTATGCTTCCATCGTCGTGGTAACGGACCTCATAGAAGCTCGGAACGTAGAAGCCAGGCTCGCCAGCAAGCCTCAACAGAAGGTCTTCACGCGACGTGGCCTCGTTCGTCAGTCTGATCAGGGCTGGCACGAGCACTTCGCCTTCGCCCACGCATACTACGTCTACAAAGTCGGCCACCGGCTCCGGGTTCAAAAATGCTGCGGCTCCCCCCAATACGACGAGCGGGTGCCAATGATTCCGCTCGTCTGCCTTAACCGGAATCTTTGAGAGTCTGAGCAGCTTGGGAATGTTGAGATAGTCGGTCTCGAAGGAAACCGAAATAGCAAGCACGTCGAAATCAGAGATCGGAGTTTCTGACTCCAATGATAGTAGCGGCGAGCGAGTCCGCTCGAGCTCTTGTTCGATATCAGTATCAGGCGCGAAGACCCGTTCACAGGTCACGCCGGGATAAGAATTGAAGAGTTGGTAGACTGCTTGAAAACCAAGATTGGACATCCCGATATAGTAGGTGTTCGGATAAGCCAACGCGATGTCCAGGCCGCGCCCGCGAGGCTTGTGGCTCACGAGTCCCGCCTCATTTGCAAGTAGTTGCCGGTATCGATCCCTTAAGTTTGGCATGCTGGCGCGTCCTTGTAATAGGGTCCCCGTCGATTGAAGATCTCGAGCAGGTCGGTGATCGATTCGGCGATGAAGTCGGGCCGCTCGCGCTCGAGCTCGGTCCGGGGCGCCGGGCCCCATAGCGCCGCAACTGTCCGCACCCCGGCAGCGCGAGCCGCGACGATGTCGTGCCGGCTGTCGCCAACATATACCGCCGACCGCGACGGTGCGTTTAATCTCTTCAACGCGGCTAGAATCGGCTCGGGATGCGGTTTGTGAACGTCTGTGTCTTCCAAAAAGACCGCCGAGTCGATTAGCCCGTCAAGGGAGCAAAGCCTGAGGCCGCGAAGCGCAAGTTCGCGAGTTTTAGAGGTGACCACCGCGATCAAGTAGCCACGCAGTCGAAGTTCCGAAAGCACTTCTCCTGTCCCGTGGAAAGGCCGTGCCAACCAGTCGTGGTTGGCGGCATTGAATAAACGATACTCGGCGAGCAACTGGTCTACGACATCGGGATCAACCTCGACTCCCCGAGCGCCCTTCGACTCAGCTTTGGTGACCAGCAATTGATGCATTGCTTCCCGCAAGGGGGTGCCGAACGTTTGAAGAAGTGCCGCGCGTGAATGGTTGAAACCGCAGACTCGCTCCCACGAGTGTTGGAAACATCTCAGTATGAGATCGGTGGTGTCTATAAGCGTGCCGTCCAGATCAAAAAGGACTGTTTGTGTCTGATCTTGCAAATCGCCCCTTTCCTGTTTCAATAGTGCTTTGTAGAAGAACGCATTATAGTGCCCTCGCTCGATGGAGGCAAATCATCCGTTGATAGCCAGGAGTAATAGGAATAAAGGATCGAGAGCGGCGCAACCAAGAGTGCCGATCAAATCCCGGTTTCCCTGGACGAACGTCGCTATCTATTTGGGGAAGGAGCTAGCTGGATAGTGAAATACCATGTGGATAGTAAATGGGCAACACGCCGGAAACTTTGTATCCGAGATAGGCCGGTATTCGAAAGATGGACGCAACATTATGCAACGAGCCAAGTCTTTAAATTCCTGATGATATGAAGCTTAAAGAAATTATGCACCGATAATCAAAAAAAGGTGCACCATGGCACAACGGATGCACGGCGTTGAGCGGCCGGAGTTTGCCAACTGTGGTCGAGTTCTATTTAAGATTATTTTTGAGTTAGTTGATTTTGTCGTTGCTTTTACGTATCGTTTCAGTTTATTATATGCCTTCATTTTTGCAGGTTTAGGACTCGCTGTTTCTATCTCGTAGCCCCAGCGCTGAAGCGCAAGTAAGGCAGCGCCGAAGGCTACACAACCAAGACTTTGTTTCAGAAGGACTGGAAACGAAAGCCGTCAAACAGACGGTTCGCACCGATAGGCGCCGGTTTGGGTACCATCAAATAGGGAACGCCAGGTACCAGCAGGTTGCAGTAGGCGCGAGAATCTCCGGGGACAATCGGAGAATGTTTCTGTAGCGAGTGCCTCCACATTCTTGCGTCCGGCGTCGTCGTCGGGCTTAGACATTTTGAAGAGATTCCCAAAAACTTTGGAGAGGGATAAACGATGAACATAAAAAGAGCAGTTTTCTTGGCAGTGCTGGTGGTGGCGGTAGCCGCATTGGCAGTGCCACTAGTGGGGCTGCGAGCAGCGGCTTCGGGCTCTGGGACGGCGGCGGGCGCAACGGCGGCCAAGGCTCGAGCTGCGAATGCGGCGGCGAGAGCGGCCATGCAGCAGAGTGAGCAGCAGCAGCAGCAAAGAGAAGGGAGTGGAGAGGTCCAGGAGAATGGCTCACAGGGAAAGATATCAGCCGAGACGCTCAAGGCGCTTGGCATAAGACGCGTAGCGAATCCAGCCGAGGTAAGCGAGAAGATCGGCAATATGCTGCGCAACAAGCATAAGAACAGTGGGGGAGGCGGAAGCGTATCAATACAGTCCGGCCAGCCTCTAGTGCTCAATTCGAGAAGCGCGCTGAGTACTGCATTGATTACGGCGATAGGTGGGCGAGACAATCAGTTTTCAGAAGTAGCGTTGATAGCTGACTGGGATGGGCGAGAGGATTGCGCCGCGGATCGCGAGCAGAAAGTGCATGATTTCTCGTTCATCGAGGGCGAGATCGATCAAGAGCTGACGCGAACGGCGATCTCGGAGCACACGGTGGCAAACGGGTTCAATGAGAATGTCTACTATTATGGAGACAGTGTAGGCAACTTGTGGGTAGCCACGGATACAAATCCTGGACAGCCCGGAATAGGGGGCACAGGGATTGGATTTCAGGCAGACACTTTTCGACAGATTAACATACCGACGCTGATAAATACGGGAGCTTCGGGCGGCTTCACCCTGGCAGGGGCGGGAACGCCGCCGCTGTGTACGGACGATCAGGTAGTAGTGACGGGCCTAGCGGTAAACCCTGTTGCTGACATGTGCGACTTTGGATTAGCGGGTACAATCGGCGAGGTCGTTTACGTGATGGTCACCGACACCGAAGGGTGCGGAGTGATAAGCGGCACGACCAACGTGCCAATTCGAACTCGCATACTTCAATTCGGCTTTTTGGATGTGCCGGGTACGGCGGGGGTGATAGGTTCCGGCGCACCCGGAGTGATTCCAGCCACAGGCGGTGCAATAGTTGGGGGGGTCCGTCAGATACAGGTGAGTAGCCTGTCGGGTATAGGGGGTCTGGCAGTTGATGACGACGGGTCACTGTACTTCCATCTGGTAGACCTGATCCAGTTCACCGGTGGAGCGATCTTCAAGGCGACGGAAGTTCCGCGCACTACTTGCGGTGGAGCCGCTTGCATCAGTCGAGTGATTCCTCCACAGACGGCTGCACTGACGTCGATCAATCAGTGGCAAGGGGCAACTCTTCTTAGTTCGGGAGGAGCGCAGCTTTTCCCAATACCGTCAACAGCAGGGGGCGTGCGATCCACAAATTACAGCGGGCCGTCGACGTTATTTGGCAACATCGTTGCGATCGCGGCAGGGCCGTGCAATGTAATCTACGCAGCGGTGTCAGCGTCGTTTGTGGGGGGACCCGTTAGCTTCGATCAGTTGGGTCAGGGGTTGTTCCCGGCACCAACCCAGTTCGGTACTGCGGGCACACCCTCGATGGTGATCAGTTTTGCCGACTGCAGTGGGCTCTTTGACCTATGTTCAGGAAGGGTAACTGGCTCGGTCTCCACGCAGATACCAGGGACTCTGTTGAACGCGCTGCCAGCGCCAGACGGATTCGCCGATGTGGCAAAAGGTGCGACCGCACGTATTCCGGGCGTGAACAACTTCCGAGTATTCGTGCTAGGTAACGGGCCGGACATTCGACCCCCGTCGACCGGCGCGGCAGTGCCAGATACCCTGGCCACCGTGCTCAAGTTAGATATGCAGATAGACTACGTGCCGGCGCACGCGGGTCTGGCGGTGAGCCAGGAAGGCACGGTGTTTGTGATCAGTGGCGGCGCACCGGCAGGAGTAGGCAAGAGTCCGTCGCCGATGTTGGGCGAGGTACTTTGCTTTGAAGACATGTGTCCGGCAGACCGCAGAGCGGACGCTATTGATCTGCGAGGAGCTACGCCGCCCAACCCGCCAGCCAGTGGAGGGAACTTGGGAGATGGCAAAGTCGAAGGGATTGAAGGCAGATTCGACCACATCTTCTACCAGGCGCCGTTGGATGTGAACACAGCCACGCCAGCCGGACTGGCAGGGTTGAACTTCGGATTCCTGCGGTACACGGCCCGTCTGGCGCCAAACGCAATGGGGACAAATGTGGCGCTGGGAGTTACTCAGAGGATTCTGGGCGATGATGACACAACGGGCTTCCCGATCATCTTCGAGTTCTTAGACCCAGGGCATCAGGTAGCCGGAGGCGACGATCAGAATCCTCCAAATACAGGAGATGATTCTGACACAGTGCCAGGGACTACGGCAGTAAGCAGCCCGCCGATAGGAATAGTACCGCACTCCTCTGGGGGGGCAACCCAGAACCTAAACGGGGGCTTTGAGTTTGCATTCGGAGGGCCAGGAGTCAACTGCGTGTGGAACGGGTTCTTCTTGAACTCGAACGGAAACCTCACCTTCGGTACAGGAGACACATCGCCCAACCCGAACGTACCGGCATTCCGCTCAGGGCTGGCGAAGATTGCGGCTGCGTGGGCAGACCTCAATCCGAACGCGCGAGCAATAGACTGCGGGACATTCCCAGTGATGGCAGTGGGATTTGTAAACGTGAACGCGTTCAGGACGCGGTGGATCAACGTGCCGGAGACCGGCGCGGAGGCCTGCACAGGAGACGGATTTGCGGGAGCGTCGAACACGTTTTCAATCACCTTGTATGACGATGGGACCGGGGCGGACGAGAACACGACCGAGACGTCAAGCATCGTGGCGAACATCGGCAACAACATCAATGACGGGACGGTGTCGTTTGACCGGCTGGAAGGACCGACCGATCTGCGGTTCACCACAGTGACCCTTAGCAATCCAGTTGGAGGCTCGCAGCGAGTGGGTTGCTCGCCGCGGCTCAGCGGGTCAGGGATATTCGTCTTTGATTATTGCCGAATGGATCTGCTGGGCACGCCGGATCGCCCGGTGATAGCAGGATACTCGATAGGCGCATTGAGCCCGCTCAATCCTCCTGGGTTGTGCGAGACTGACCTGAGTAAATCTGCATTAGCAGCGGATCAAGGAGCTTTCGGTGTATTGTCAGTGGCAGGAAACCAGATAGCAGCGATAGGCTGCAGTTGCTGCATAGGAGAAGGAACGGAGCCAACAATCTTCGAGTTGTTCAATGGCGGACGAGACGCAGCATCGGGATCTGGAGGCGAGATAACATTCGCGCGGCCAGACTTCGACCTGAGATTTGAAGGCAACGACGCGACTGCGTGCACGGCGATCCGGCAGCGAGACCCGAACCGAGGGAGGGTATGCTTCCTGGGGGTAGCTTGCGAGCCGCCGGGCACTTTCCAGTTCTGCACGGCCGGAGGGGGAGTCATCCCAGGGACGTTTGTGACGACGCCGACGACGACCGGGGTGGTGAACGCGCTGTGTGCGGTGCCGTTGAACATCGTAGGCTGCGGGTTCTTCCCGAACGAAAAAACGATCATCTGTCAGGGCTTTACGACAGACACAGGAGACAAGCAGGAGAGAGATGGGAAGACGGTGACAACAACCGCTACGTTGGGGTGCGACACGAACGGAGACGCGATAGCTGATTTCTCGCTCCCGTTGGGGAATGTGTTGCCGGTGAACTGCAACCTGGTAACGGCGACCATACTTCCGCTCGCGAGTCGGCCCGGAACAGGGTTCCCCGATGCGTGCTGTGGAGGCACGGCTACGATAACGGTGACGACGGCGTTCACGACCGGAGCCAACAACGTGTTCGGGGCGTTCACGAGGACCGCTACGTGCACCCTGGCGCTTGGGACAAGGGCGCCGGTGGTGTTCAGCGTAACGCCGTCGAACGGAGACTGTTCGCTGCCGATCCAGAATCTGCTGGTCAGCGGAGCCTGCTTCTGCAATGCGAGCGGAGCCTTCGCAATTACGAGTGCGATCTTCCAGGATGTGGCTAACCCGGCCAACACGATAACGGTGGGGTTGAACCCATCGGCAAGGGGACAGATCAAGGCGTTGTCGTGCAATCTGTTCGATGTGGAAGTCAGCTTCACATCGGCGAATGCGGGCAAGACGTTCCTGTTCTTCGCAGTGGGGCCGGGAGGAACGAGCCGTAATCTTGCTGCACTGCCGGCAGGATCGCCAGTCGGGTGTCCGATAGGAGCCGAGAACGGATTCCAGGTAACGTTCAAGTGCAACGCACCAGGAACCCCTGGAGGGGGAGTGACACCGGTTCCCGACATCGCGACGGTGAAGAGCTGCAAGCTTGATCGACAGGCCACGGGACAGTTCATCCTTGATGTGGTAGTAGAGAAGGGCAAGGCGGGCCTTGTCGCGACTGTGGGCGGCGTTGTGCCGAAGAAGATCAAGGTTATCTCGGTTGAAACTGGCACGAACAACCCGACGCTGATAAGGCTGCTCAAGCGGATATGCAACGGGCTGCCTGGAAACATAGTAATTACGAATCCAGGGGCGGCTGCATCTGCACCTTTCCTATGCACGGAGCGGTGTCCAGCTAACTAACAACAGTCAGGCACGAGTGAGAGGGAAACCTCTCACTCTGACTTGCAAACCAGAGGAGGGTCACGCCAAAGTGACCCTCCTTTTTTTATGCGGTACGGAGACGACCCTGCGCAGGTGCGCGGTTTGGTACTATCGTACTTCGGAGTGAGAGCGCACGAATCTAATTGGCCCAGCCTTCCGTGGACCGGTCACTCCTTGACAGATCGCCGGGTGGTATATAGTTTATGAGTTTGCGTTTTTAGAGGGATTTCGTGATGTTCGAAGCACTCTCCGACAAGCTCAAAAAGGTCCTCAAGGACCTGCGCGGTCAGGGTCGATTGACCGAGGCGCACATCGAAGCGGCGATGCGCGAGATTCGCATTGCGCTGCTGGAAGCCGACGTCAACTTCAAGGTTGTAAAGGCTTTTGTCGATCGCGTTAAAGAGAAGGCCCTGGGTCAGGAGGTTATGGGCTCGCTTTCTCCTGCCCAGCAAGTCGTCAAGGTTGTATATGACGAGACGGTCGAGATGCTGGGCGGCACCTCGACCCAGTTGCTGTTTACCAAGCGTATTCCAAACGTCGTAATGATCGTCGGTCTTCAAGGTTCCGGTAAGACGACTACCACGGGCAAGCTGGCGCGCCTGCTGGCTGAAAGCCAGAAGCGGAGGCCACTTCTGCTTTCGGTCGACGTCTACCGTCCGGCGGCGCGGCAACAGCTCTCGATAATCGCGCAAGCGATAGGACAGCCGGTGTTTGACGCGCCTGAGGTGAACGACCCGCTGGAACTTTGCCGGCGAGCGGTGCGTGAGTGCGAGCTTACTGGCTACGACACGCTGCTAATCGACACGGCGGGCCGGCTGCACATCGATGAAGATCTGATGGCCGAGCTTCAGCGGATCAAGCGTGAGACGGTTCCATCGGAGATTCTGTTCATCGCGGACGCGATGACCGGGCAGGATGCAGTGCGCTCTGCTCAGGAGTTTCACGAGCGCGTCGGTCTGACCGGCGTAATACTAACCAAGATGGAAGGTGACACTCGTGGAGGCGCGGCGCTTTCGATCAAGGAGGTGACCGGCCAGCCGATCAAATTCATCGGTGTCGGCGAGCGCTACGACGCAATTGAATCCTTTTATCCGGACCGGATCGCCCAGCGCATTTTAGGGATGGGCGATGTGCTCTCGCTGATCGAAAAGGTGCAGTCCGAGGTCGATCAAGAAAAAGCGCTGGAGCTTCAGCAGAAGCTGGCGCGGGATAAGTTCTCGCTCGAAGACTTTCGTGATCAGCTTCGTCAGATGAAACGGCTTGGCTCTCTCGACAAGCTGCTGGATATGTTGCCCTCAAATCTGCTCGGGGGGATGAGGATGACCCCGGAGCAGACCGCCGAGATGGAGCAGAAGCTTAAGATCACTGATGCCATCATCAGCTCGATGACTCCGGAAGAGCGGCGGGATCATACGCTGCTCAATGGCTCGCGCCGCAAACGCATCGCGCGGGGCAGCGGCACCGCCGTCCAGGAAGTAAACCAGATGATCAACGAGTACACCGAGATGCGAAAGATGATGCGAATGATGACTTCGGGGGGGCTCGGCGGAATGATGGGCGGGCTTATGGGAGGCGGAGTTCCCGGTTTTGGTTCGGGTGGCCGCCGCAAGGCTACCAAGAGGAGAAAGAAGAAAAAGAAACGATGAGGCTATGGATTGCGGAATTCGGGATTGCGGATTGCGGATTTAAGAACTATGCTTCGGTCTCTCAATCCGCAATCCGAATTCCGCAATCCGCAATCGAACATGGAGGTTACATATTGCTTTCAATCAGATTAACCAGGATGGGCGCGAAGAAGAAGCCCTTTTATCGAATAGTGGTCACTGAAAAGCGATCGAAGCGCGACGGACGTTTCGTCGAATCCGTTGGCTACTACGATCCTTGCCGTAAGCCGGCAGATGTCAAGATCGACCGCGAGCGAGTGAGCTATTGGATGGAGCGCGGGGCACAGCCGTCTGAAACAGTGCGAAGCCTAATCAAGCGCAAGACTGAAGTCTCAGACGCCGCCACTGATGCGTGACGGCCGTCTGTGACTGGTCGCGCCGCGCGTCCTTCCTACCTCGCAAAAGCCGAAGGAGGCGACGTATGAACGACAGTTCATTGAAGGAAGTCGTCGAGACTATTGCGAAGGTGCTCGTCGATTATCCTGACAACGTGGCGGTCACAGAGATTGATGGAGAGGCGGCTACCGTGCTTGAACTCCGGGTCGCCCCTCAGGACCTGGGCAAAGTGATCGGGAAGCAAGGACGCACCGCGCGAGCGATGCGAACCCTGCTGCGAGCGGCGGGCATGAAGCTGAGGAAGCGGTTCGTGCTCGAAATTCTTGAGTAGTGGTGAGTAGCGCACCAGACAAGCAGTCGCGTGTGGAAGACATCGTGATAGCGCGAATCGTCAAGGCTCGCGGCATACGCGGAGAGGTTGCGTGCGTCGTAGAGACGGATTTTCCTGAGAGGTTTTTGGCGCTGGAACATGTCACTGTTTGGATGCCTGACGGCACACGGTTAAGGCTTAGCGTCGAAGACCACTGGTTTCACAAAGAGCGCGTCATTTTGAAGTTTGAGGGCTACGACACCATGACGGCCGCGCAGAATCTGGCGGGCGGCCGGCTGGTGATTGCTGAAGCAGATCTGGAACCGCTGGCCGAGGGGCAGTTCTTTGAGCATCAGGTGATCGGGTCCGAGGCGGTGACTTCCGACGGGCGAAGACTGGGACACGTAACAAAGTTTATGCGAACAGGAGGTACCGACGTTCTGGTTCTGCAAAGCGATGACGGCCGGGAGCGACTGATCCCATTCGCCGATGAAATATGCACCGAGGTTGATGTGGGAGCGAAACGGATTACGATCGATCCGCCGGACGGGCTCTTGGAATTGTAGATTGCGGATTGCAGATTGCGGATTTTAGAACTGCCGAGCGCGAGACGCAACAATCTGTCATATCAAATCCGCAATCCGAAATCGGTTATGCGGTTCGACATAATAACGATCTTTCCGGAGATCTTCAGCGGGGTCTTTGACTTTGGAATAGTTCGCCGTGCGGCCGAAGCGGGCTTGATCGAGATTCGTATTCACGACCTTCGCGACTACACGCACGACCGGCATCATCAGGTTGACGACCGGCCTTTCGGCGGGGGTGCCGGCATGGTGATGAAGCCCGAGCCCTTGTTTCGTGCGGTCGAGGCTGTAACAGATGGCGCTCCTGATGTAACCGTGGCGTTGCTCTCGCCGCAGGGTCGCTTGTTCAATCAGCCGGTGGCGGAGGAATACTCGCAAAAACCGGGCATTGTTTTGATCTGTGGCCGCTACGAAGGAGTGGACGAACGCGTCGTCGAGCGTTTGATAACAGACGAAGTCTCAATTGGGGACTACGTGGTGTCAGGGGGTGAGATTCCGGCGATGGTTGTGGTCGATGCCGTGACGCGGTTGATTCCGGGGGCTCTTGGGTGCGAGCAGTCAGCCGAGCGCGAGTCTTTCACCGGCGGCTTACTTGATTACCCGCACTACACAAGGCCCGCGGAGTATCGTGGAATACAGGCGCCGGAGATTCTGCTCAGTGGAAATCACGCTGAGATCGAACGCTGGCGGCGCCGCAAGGCCATCGAGAAGACACTGCGCCGCCGACCGGATTTGATCCAGGGTCGCGCGCTTTCGGAAAACGAGAGGCAAGAGGTCGACGAGATTTTGAAAGAGATTGGTGAATGAGTTTAGAGAGGCCCAGCCGCCAATACGAGGTATAGCTATGAATCTAACAGTCCAAGCTGTCGAGAACAGCCAGCTGCGCAATGATATTCCCAGATTTCAGGCCGGGGACACCGTTCGCGTTCACGTGCGAATCAAGGAAGGCGACAAGGAACGCATTCAGGCGTTCGAAGGAGTCGTGATTGCGCGAAAGCATTCGGGCGTGCGCGAGACGATCACAGTGCGGAAGACAAGCTTCGGCGTTGGGGTCGAGCGCATCTTCCCGCTTCACGCGAGCGTTATTGACCGAATCGAAGTGGTGCGCCATGGCCGTGTGCGCCGGGCGAAGCTCTACTATCTCCGCAAGCTGCGCGGCAAGGCTGCTCGCATCAGAGAGCGCGATACGCGTGGGGAACGCGCGATGGCTGCTGCCGCTGCTGCGTCGGCTGGATCAGACAATGTCGAATCGGTTGATACACCGGAAAAGCCGGAAGAGGAGTCCCAGGCCGACGAACATTAAACACGCGAGAGTGCCGAGCGGCGCCGCCTCGCCTCGTTTCTCTATTCATTTTTGTGCTTTTCGTTTGTTTGCCGAGGGAAGCCGATGAAAACGCGAAGAGAAATGCTGGAAGAGTTCGTCGTTCAAGACCCGGACGATTCTTTCTCGCGCTATGCATTTGCGCTCGAGCTCGAGAAGGAGGGCAGCGAGCAGAAAGCCGTGCCACAGCTTCAAGAAGTGATTGCGCGCGATCCCAGCTACGTGGCGGCCTATTATCACCTCGGAAGATTGCTCGCCAAGACTGGGATCCTCGATGAGGCGCGGGACGTTTACCGCCGAGGACTCGTTGCGGCGACGTCAGCCAACGACCAGAGGGCTCGCAGCGAGATCCAGGAAGCGCTTGAGACGCTTGAGTGAAATAAGGTCCAAGGTCCAAGGTCCAAAGTCCAAGGTCGTGATTACCCGAGATCAGTAAAAAAAGCGCTGCCTGCGTATTCTGCGATCCAAGACCTGGACTCTGGACTCTGGACCTTGGACCTTGGACTCTTTACCAGTTGGGGGACCGCCATGAAGAAACCTGCCTTTGTCTTGCTGCTCGCATCGATGCTTTCGCCTTTCACGCTTGCAGGCGCGGCTCAAACGCCGACCGTCGAGCAATCGCTCAACCTCAGAACTGCCGGCGGTCCGCGCATTTCACCAAACGGGCGATATGTCGCTTATCAGGTTCAGAAATCTAACTGGGAAGAAAACGCATTCGAGACTGAGATATGGATAGCGGTGACCGCGACCGATGAATGTTATCGGCTGACAAACGCGAAGAAGTCGAGCACGAATCCTCAATGGTCGCCCGATTCAAAACGAATCGCCTTCATATCGGACCGCGATGGGAAGCGGCAGATCTACATGATCGCGCCGAACGGAGGCGAAGCGGTTCAATTGACTAGCATCGAGAACGGTGTCAACGGGCTGAACTGGTCGCCCGATGGACGCCACATAGCCTTCACTGCCGGCGACCCCGAGGGTAAAGCGCGCAAGGATCGCAAGGAGCGGTACGGCGAATTTGAAGTCGTGCAGGCGGACTACACTTTCACTCACTTGTGGATGATCGACTCATCGGCCGAGGTCAAAGAAAAGAAACCCGAACCGGTGCGGCTAACCGAGGGCGCTAGCTTGTCGGTGAATGGCTTCTCCTGGTCATCCGACTCAACTCGAATTGCTTTTAGCGCCGCGAAGGATCCTGATCTCAGCTCGTCCGTCACGAGCGATATATTTGTATTGAACGTAGGCGACAAAGTGATAAAGCGGATCGTCGATACCAAAGGCCCTGACGGGAATCCAGCGTGGTCTCCGGATGGACGGCAGATCGCTTATCAGACCGCCAACGGGCGTGAGTTCTTTTTCTACGCCAACTCATACATCGCAGTGGTGCCTGCCGAGGGCGGCGCACCGCAGGTTCTCACCGAAAGCTTCGACGAATCGCCTGGTTTGATAGAGTGGGCGCCGGATGGAATCTACTTCGGCGGGTTGCAGAAGACTTCTTCGCACTTGTTTCGGCTGAATCCAGCCACGAGGGCGATCGAGCAAATGAGCGGGCCGGCGAGCTACGGTTCGTCTCAGTTTTCGTTCACCGCTGATTTCAAGCAAGTTGCCTTCGTCGGCGCGGGCGCGAACGACTATCCTGAAGTTTACGTGTCCGCGTTGAAGCCGTTCCAGCGGAAGCGGCTCACCTCGATGAGTGATCAGTTGAAGGACTTCCGGCTGGCAACGCGTGAGGTAATTCAGTGGAAGTCAACTGATGGAACCCCGATCGAAGGGGTCTTGACTAAACCAGCCGCCTTCGATCCATCAAAGAAGTATCCGCTGCTGGTCGTCATCCACGGCGGGCCAACAGGGGTTGACACTCCCGTCATACGAGGCGACCGCTATTATCCGATCGAGATGTTTGCCGCCAAGGGCGCGTTGATACTGAGGCCCAACTATCGCGGCTCGGCCGGGTACGGTGAGAAGTTTCGATCGCTCAACGTGCGCAACCTTGGAGTCGGAGACTACTGGGACGTGATCTCGGGCGTGGACCATTTGATCGCGCAGGGAATCGTTGACCGCGAGAGGGTGGGCGCCATGGGCTGGAGCCAGGGCGGCTACATCTCTGCCTTCATTACCTGTAGCAGCGACCGGTTCAAAGCAGTATCAGTCGGCGCTGGCATTTCGGACTGGATGACTTACTATGTCAACACCGACATTCACCCTTTCACGCGCCAGTATTTGAAAGCCACACCCTGGGATGATCCGGAGATTTATCAGAAGACTTCGCCGATCTCTTACGTCAAGAACGCGAAGACTCCGACGTTAATTCAGCACGGCGAACTCGATAAACGAGTGCCCATCCCTAACGCTTATGAGCTTCGACAGGCGCTTGAAGATCGCGGCGTTGACTGTGAAGATGGTCGTATACAAAGGCTTCGGTCATGGCATTGACAAGCCAAAGCAACAGCGCGCAGTTATGGAGCAGAACTACGAATGGTTCAGCCAGTGGATCTGGGGTGAGAAGCCCGCGCAGGAAGGCAAGTGAGCCGACCGCGAGTATCACTGGTCCGCGTAGCGTAAAGGGTCACTCGCGCCAGCCTCGGCGAATCCTTTCAATCGAAGCAAGCAGCTATCACACTTGCCGCAGGCGAGACCTTCAGCGCTCGGATCGTAACAACTGAACGTGAGAGAATAATCCACGCCGAGCTCGAGGCCGGTCTCGATGATCTCGGCTTTGGTCATCGCAATCAGAGGAGTGTGAATCTTGAGCCGCATACGCCCCTCAGCGCCTGCCTTTGTTGCGAGCTTCGCCATCCGTTCGAACGCTTCGATGTATTCAGCACGGCAGTCAGGGTAGCCGCTGTAGTCCAGCGCGTTCACACCGATAAAAATGTCTTCAGCGCCGAGCACCTCGGCCCAGGCGAGCGCGAACGAAAGAAAGATCGTGTTGCGCGCAGGCACATAAGTCACCGGTATGCCCGAGGCGATTTCTTCGGCTTTGCGTTGTTTCGGGACATCTAATTGATCAGTGAGAGCAGAGCCGCCGATCGTCC
Organism: Acidobacteriota bacterium; assembly: GCA_038040455.1. Lineage (GTDB taxonomy): Bacteria > Acidobacteriota > Blastocatellia > UBA7656 > UBA7656 > Onstottus_A. The sequence continues at coordinate 49,127 of JBBPIH010000045.1, read as the reverse complement.
GCAGATCGAAGTCGACTATAAGGTGCTTCTCGACACCTACAGCCCCTGCGATGTGGCGCGCACTATCAAGCTCCAGCGAATGGCGCTGCCCGTAACGAAACGAGATAGCATAAAGCTCGAATCCTTCGGACCGGGCCAACGCAAGCGTAGTGCTGGAATCCAGCCCGCCGCTCAACAATATCACGGCCTTTTTCCTGGCAGTCATCGGAAACATTCTAAACGCGAGGATCGACCTGTGCTACCGCGAGTGTGCTTCACGTGATATCTTCTGATCCTGATTGGAGAGGCATTGATGAGCTATCAGACCTATCGCCACAATCGCAACTACGGTTGCCGTATCACCGAACTGGTCCTCGAAGGACATCGGTGCGTTGCGCTCGAGAACGAGAAGCTGCGCGTGACGATCATCGCAGATAAGGGGACGGACATTTATGAGTTTCTCTACAAACCGCGCGACGTCGACTTCATGTGGCGCTCGTGGGTCGGTCTTCGCGAACGCTCTCACTTCGTTCCCACGAGTCCGCGTGACGCCGGCGCGCACATGGACTACTACGAAGGCGGATGGCAGGAACTGCTTCCTAACTGCGGCAACCAGTCGCTCAATCAAGGCGCCGAGGTCGGACAACACGGGGAAGTCCTTTTGCTGCCGTGGCGCTACGCGATAACCAGGGATGAACCGGAGGAGATCGAAGTTCGTTTCGAAGTTCGCACTGTCCGCACGCCATTTCATCTGGTGAAGACTGTGACCCTCCGCCGCGGCGAAGCAGTGCTCCGCATACGCGAGCGCCTGACGAATGAGGGCGGGCAAGAAGTGAACTTCACCTGGGGTCATCACCCGGCGTTCGGTTGGCCTTTTATTGATGAGAGCTGCCGAGTGGACTTGCCGAAGTGTCGCATTCACACCTTCGCGGATTTCACTCCCACAACCTCTCGATTGGCGCCCGATCAGATGACCGACTGGCCTATGGCCTCAAGCATCGACGGCGGGCAGATCGATCTCTCGAAGATCCCGGGACCGGACGCGGCCGCAAGCGACATGGTGTTCCTGGAAGGGATCACCGACGGCTGGTACGCGGTGACTAACACGCGGCTCGGCGTAGGGTTCGCTCTGCGTTACCCGGCGGATGTGTTCAAGCAGTTATGGTACTGGCAAGTGTATCGAGGAGGACGTGATTACCCCTGGTGGAGTGCGACCTACAACATCGCGCTTGAACCTTGCGCGACGTTGCCGGTCCTGTCGCATGCTGCGGCGCGGGGCGAAGCCCTGACGCTTGGGCCGGGCGAAAGCCAGGAGGTTGAACTGACGGCAGTTGCGTTCGAGGGCTTAGAACGACTCATTGGCATTACATCTAGTGGTGAAGTGAATCGATAGTGAGAGACGAACTCCGTCCGTCACTGCCCCTGAGGCTTTGCCTGCTTAACGCGATCGATGCCCGCCCTCGCAGTTTCGTCGCGCTGGCCGGAGGTTTCAAATGCGTGTTGGTATGCAGCCAGCGCTTTGTCGTATTGCTTATCGCTTTCATAAACGTAGCCCAGCTCCAGAAGCGCCGCCGTGTTCGTTGGCGCGAGCTTGACGGTTTTCTCCAGGGCGTCGGCCGCAGGCTTCCACTGTGAGGAGCGCGAGAAAGCTACGCCCAGGTTGTACCACGCGCCGCCCGAGTCAGTGTGAGCGCGCGCGAACTTATCCAACAGCGGAGCGGCCTTCGCATACTGTTTGTCGATCAAGTAGGCCTGACCTAACAGCCCCCAGGCGCGCTCATCATCGCGAACTGCGATCAGCCGCTCGCCAATCGAGATAACCTGCTTAGCGATAGCCGGATTTTGACGAATCTGAGAGAAATAGACGTCGGCTAAAAGCGTGAGCGAGTCTGGATCTTTGGGATCGATGGCCAGACTTTGGTTAAGCGCGGCGATAGCTTGATCGCCGTGCCCGAGCTTGTTCTGCGCGAAGCCTATGTAGTAGTAGTTTGTTGCGTTGGTCTTCATATCGGCAGCCGCGACAGTCAATACGGGGATCGCGTCGCTGAAGCGATTTGTGAAGATGTAGCTGCGGCCCAACGCAGCGCGAGCGGTGGTGTCGACTTTCTGCTGCGTTTTCTCTGAGAGCGTGACGTAACGAGCAATCGCCGGAATCGCCTTGTCGTATTGCTTCATCTGATAATAGGACATGCCAATGAAGTAGTTCCCGGTCACCTGGGCCTTGTCGTCCTTTTCAGCGCTCTTGATGTATTTCTGAAAGGCGTCGATCGCATCTTCGTAGCTCAGGAGGGCGAAGTGGCTGGCACCGATGTAATACCAGGAATTCCAGGCGTCAGGATTGGCCTTTAACAGGGCGTGAAACTCGCGGATTGCGGGACGGTACTGCTTCTGGTTGAAGAGGGAAACAGCGCGGTCCCAATCCTGGGCGGACACGGACGCGGCGGACACTGCTATCAACGCTAACGCTCGAACGGCTCCGTAAAACTTGTTTTTCATGTTAAGTTCCTCCCGTTAGAGGCGGGTCGGCGCTCCTTGAGGGATTCTAGTCGCCTCGGTGGAAGCGAGACAAGACCATTGCACATACATTGCTCATCCATTCCAAAGCGTGAGACTCAATTGCTGGGGTTTCGCGTTGCCTGAAGCTGCGTGGACGGGCCCGTAGCGCTATGCCAGGCGGGGTGTGAGCCTGACTTGCCAACGTCCGCAGCAATCCTGCACAATATCACCCTCCGCAGTGGAATGCTCGGGCGAAGACTTTGATCATTAGGAAAAATGAGGGCAGGAATGAAATTCATACCATCTCAAATGATGAAGGTGGCCGCAGTGTGCGCGTGGTTGGCCATGGCCGTCTCAGGTTTAGCGACGCTCGCATCGCCGGGATATTCGCTATACGCCGTCAAGGGTAAAAATCAAGACAAGGACAAGAGCAAGCAAAGCGCCCCATCTGAAGGGGAGCAGAAGGCATTGGCCAAAATCGAGTCTTCGCCCGATATTGCGGCCAAGCTTCTCGCGGCAGGCGAGTTTGTTAAGAAATATCCAAAGAGCAGCTTGCGATCAAAGGTCGTCGGCTACGTCGCCCAAGAGATAAATAAGATACAGGAGGAGACACAGCGAATCACCCAGCTCGAGAGCATGCTGACTACGTTCAAGGAGCCCAGCGATGCCGACGTCATCGAGCCTATTCTAGTGGACTCATACTTCAGCGCCAGCCGTTGGGACGATGGGTTCCGGGTCGCAGCGGCCTACCTCACAAGAAACCCGAAGGACCTGGCTGTTCTAACTCAGGCCACGATCGAAGGCGTCGAGCAGGCGAAGAAGAATAACCCGAAGTTCGTTCAGCAAAGTCAGCAATATGGCAGCAAGGCGATTGAGCTCATCGAGTCCGGCAAGAAGCCCGACACGTTTGATGACGCACGATGGGGCGAGTATCAGACCCGATGGTTGCCGACGCTCTATCAATCGCTCGGCATGCTTTCCCTAATGACGGGCAACAAGCCTGATGCACGAGCTAAGCTCGATAAAGCTGTATCCCTAAATGCCTCCGAACCTTTTTCTTATGTACTGCTTGGCACTATCGTCAACGAGGACTACCAGCAGTTGGCACAGCAGCATAAGACGCTTTCGCCCGGGCCGCTCAGGGATACGATTCTAAAGCAGGCGCACGCGAAGCTGGATGAAGTGATAGAGTTGTATGCGCACGCGATCGGGCTGGCTGAAGGCAACGCCGCATACCAACAACTCCACGATCAACTGCTTCAGGACCTCCAAGCCTATTATAAGTATCGTCACAACGGCTCGACCGATGGTTTGCAGCAGCTCATATCCAAATACAAAAAGCAATAGCCCCAAAGCCGGGGTCACTAACTCTTTTGTTGGTAGCTCACCGACCGATGCCGGCTGACGGTCGACTAATCGCATGGGATCGTGTCAATGCCAGTGAGCAAAGATGAATTTCGCATTGCGCTAAGCCGGTTCGTTAGCGGCATCACTGTGGTTACCACCCTGGTGAAGGACAATCGCCCGGCCGGTATCACGGTGAGCGCATTTGCATCGGTTTCATTAGAACCGCCTCTGGTCCTCGCTTGTATAGACAAACGCGCATCGCTTCACGACTACCTCATTGAGGGCAGTCACTTTGCGGTCAACATCCTGGCTCAAGATCAAGAGCACCTTTCTCGACGTTTTGCTTCAAAGGATCAAGACCGGTTTGACGGCGCGGGCTACCGGGAGGGTGTCAGCGGAGCCCCGCTCCTGGAGGGCGCGCTTGCCTACATCGAATGCCGTGTTGTGCGCGTTTATCCTGGAGGCGATCACACCATCGTTGTCGGCGAGGTCGAGTCGACAAGCGTGGCCGATCACAAACCCCTGGCTTACTACCGCGGCGGTTATGCCCATCTTACATGAACCAAATTGGCCGAAAGGTATATAGCTACCACGGCCGTGGGATATCTTCCTTCATTTCCAACAAACAAGAGGTCCTTTTCATTGCCCATGCTTTCTGTGCTATGCTGTCGGCGCTCAAGGATCGTGGGTGGTGACTGAAGTTTTCCGAGGTCTCATCCCAAAGGAATCCGTAGACTCCCGGAGAGATTGAATTGGTCGTTGACTGGGGGCACGCACAACAAAGCTACGCCAAAGCTCGAAAACGCCGGGGGGTTGTTGAGGTGTGTTCGCATTGTTTCCGAAACCCCGGCACCGCGTAATGGGCTCCTGTAGCCTGTTCTGTGACTCTCCCCGATTTAGATTCCACTGCAAACATCTCGATGACGGCCTTCCTTTGAAGCTACGGGCGGACAGGCGTGACGGTGTCCGGTACTGAGACTCTGATACCGGTCTCGCCGGCATTTCGTTTCGTCAGGACAGAAATGAACGCGATCGGCGCCTTATCAAAATACAGGATCATCGAGAAGCTTGGCGCGGGCGGGATGGGCGAGGTGTACAAAGGCGAAGACCTTGCGTTGCTTCGCCCTGTCGCGATCAAGGTGATGTCCAAGCAGGGCAAGCTGACTTCGGGTGGAGAGACCAGGTTTCTCCGGGAGGCCCGGGCCGCATCTGCGATAAATCATCCGAACATAGTAACAATCTACGAGATCGGCGAGACCGACGAGCATACGTATATTGTCATGGAGTACGTCGAGGGACGAAGTTTGCGCGAGCTGATATCGCAGAATCAGGTCAGAGGTGAGAAGGTGCTCGACATCGCCGTGCAGACTTGTGATGCCCTGGTTGAAGCTCACACGCGGGGGATTATTCACCGTGACATCAAGCCTGAAAATATTCTGCTGAGCGATAGTGGCCGTGTGAAGCTGGTTGATTTCGGGTTGGCTAAGGCGGTTTCCCCGAGCCCGAGAGCCGGAGGCGCAACGGCCGCCGAGAGTTTGACCGAATCGGGCACAGTAATGGGAACTCTTTCTTACATGTCGCCGGAGCAGCTTCGCGGAGAGCGCCTCGATGAGCGCACGGACATCTTTTCGTTTGGCATAGTACTGCACGAGATGATAACCGGGGACCTGCCGTTTCCCGGCTCGAACTCATTCGAAGTGGCGGCATCGATTCTGAAGGACCCGGCGCTCGAGATCGGCACGGTCCCGCCGGAACTGCCGCACGACATAAAGAATGTGGTGACGCGGCTTCTTGAAAAGCACCGCAACGACCGCTACTCGTCATTTGCGGAAGTGAAGCGGGCGATCGAGTCTCTGGATCGCGCGACTCAACCCTTGCCGCGCGCATCGAGCGACAGCCAGCCCACTGTCGAGATACAACCGCGCGTGAGTGGCCACAGGTCCGCCAGCCTGGGTGCCGCGTTGCGATCCTCGCCAAGGGCGACGACCGCGCCCCCGACCATCCTCGTGCTGCCGCTTCAGACGGTCGGCTCAGACGAGAGCAGCTCGTACGTCGGCATCGGCCTCGCCCACGCTATAACTACTGACCTGTCGAAGATCAAGGGGCTGTCGGTGCTTTCGAAATCGGCGGGCGCAGGCCGCGTGGACGAAAAGGGACGCGGAGTCCGCCAGTTGGCGCAGGAGCTGGGCGCCACGATTCTGCTTGAAGGCGAAGTTATGCGGGCAGGTAACATGATCGGGGTGATGGCTCGGCTTACAGACGCAGAAACCGGACGCGTGATCTGGGGCTCGCAATATCGAGGCGACCCGGCCGATCTGTTCAGCTTTCAGGACGCAGTCTGCGAGAGCGTCGCAGAGGCCCTGAAGCTCAGCATCTCGAGCGAGATCCGTGACGAGATCGCAAGACCGGCGACGACCAACCTCGATGCGTTCGATTTCTATTCTAGAGGGCGCGCATTCCTTGAACGGCGCGATGTCAAAGAAAACATCGACTTCGCGATCCAGATGTTTGAAGAGGCGCTCAGGCTCGACGGCAATTTTGCGCTGTCCTATGCGGGGCTTGGCGAGGCCTACTGGCGGAAGTATCAGATCACCCACGATAGTGCGTGGGTCGAACCAGCGATATCCGCGAGTGATCACGCGTTGATGCTGGACCCGAATCAGGCGCAGGTGCACGTCTCACTGGGAATCATCTATCACGGCACCGGGAAGATCGATAGCGCGATTCAGGAGTTCGAGCGGGCTATCGAGCTGCAACCGGTGAGCGACGATGCTCACAAGTGGCTCGGGAGGTGCTGGCAGCAAAAGGGCGAGATGGAGAAAGCGGTCAGGTGTTTCGAGAAGGCTAGTCAGATTCGGCCTGGTTATTGGGAGAACTACAGCAGCCTGGGTGTCTGTTATTACACGTTCGGCCACTACCGCGACGCGGCAGAACAGTTCCGTAGAGTAATCACGATGCAGCCTGATAACTACCTCGGCTATGACAATCTCGGCGGGATATATTGTCTTCTTGGCCTTTATGAGGACGCAGTAACTATGCACCGTCGAGCCATCGAGATTTATCCGAACGGCGTTTCGTACGCAAATCTCGGGACCGCGCACTTCTATCTCGGGCGATATCAGGACGCGATAACTACATATAAGGCCGCTATTGAGCTGAACCCTCGCGATGATATTCTATATCGCAATCTCGGCGACGCTTACTTGCTGGTGGGAAGGCGGCACGACGCGCAGGTGCAGTTCCAAGTTGCAAGCGAGCTGCTGGAAAAAAATCTGAGCGTTAACTCGGACAACGGGCGGTTGCTTGCGCGATTGGCCGTCTGTCAAGCCAAGCTCGGGCAGAGCGAAGAGGCGATTGCCAGCATCGAACGAGCAACTCTGCTTGAGCCGCACAACACTTCGCTTATGTACCAGAGAGCTGTTGTCTCCGCGCTTGCCGGACACACAGACCGGGCAATAGAACACTTGGGTCGGGCGCTAGCTCACGGCTACAGCAGTTCGTATGCTGAGCGCGATCCCGACCTGGAATCACTTCGCGACAAGCCCGAGTATAAGCGTCTCCTCGTGACCTGGAAGTCTAGTCGCTGATTATGACCTCCGGATCCAGACGCCCCCTATCTTCGGCAATGACGTAGGCCGTGATCCTGAAGCGGTACTGGCCTAATTCGGCATCTTCCTTGGCCGGCTTGCTCTTTTGCTTGCAGTCGAAGTCGGCAGCAGAAATTTTGAATGTGTTGTCGGTAACACTCCCATTGCCGAAAGGATTTATCCTGGCCGGACTGATTTTTGGAAACTGGAAATTGTCTATGATGACATTCGTAGGAGGCGTAGTTGATCCGTCATAGACAATGCACCAGACGATCTTTTGGTTCTTCAGTTTGTGGACGTTGACTGTAGCGGGCTCCTCAATTATGTAATGGCCGGGGTTTCTCGGATCGTCGCTGATAAAGATCTGCACGATCTTGTCCGTTTTTTGAGTCGCCAGCTGTGTGCCTTCGCCGGCGGTTGAGCTGACATTTCCGTTTGCATTCGCGTTCCTGTTCACGTTCACGTTCTGAGCGGGCTGGCAGGCGAAGACAAAGGCAAGGGTTAAAGCTAACAGCGAAAACAAGGCTCGTTTCATCCTGGGTTCCTCCTGTCTCGATTGATCGAACTTTGGTGGCGAATAAACAATCCCACTCGCCAAGAGTGATCGAACCTCTAAAGGCTGGATCGCCCCAATGATTCCAGGTTTGCGCAGTGAAGAAGGCTAAGGAGAAGTCGACGTCAGCCGCTGCGCATCTAGATGTATGCTTCCTGGGCCTCCGAAGATGCGACCGAATTCTATGCGCACGCGGGCCCGTTGTCTACAAGTATTTTTAACACAAGTTTTTTCCATAACTGTACGCCCCAGTTCGATGAGAACCATGTTTTTATGGGAACCCGTGGATTTACTTTGTGGCCCCAACTATTCGCTGCTTGTCTTTACCGATTCAAGGAACTCAGTCAAGGCGGCATTGAAATTCTTGGGCCCCTCAATATTCGAAAGATGACCGGCGCCCTCGATTATGTGCAGGCGTGCGCCGCGAATGCCGCTGCGCAGACTCTCGGCTTCCGCGACGGGTGTGAGCGTATCTTCCGAGCCAACGATGATCAGCACCGGGAAATCAATGCCGGGAAGGATGTAGGTTGAATCGCGGCGTTCGGCCATTCCGCGCTGAGCTGCCGCGATTCCGTTCGGAGAGTTAGCTTCGATCGTTGTCCTTACTCGTTCGACGACCGAAGGCCGGCTCTCGATAGTGGTACGACCCAGTAGCAAAGGAACCATGTCTTCGCCAATAGCGGGACTGCCCTCTCGTTCAGCCTTTAGCGCAGACTTCAATCGGCGCTCGCGCGCTTCGTGTGTGTCGGCGCTAGCGCGAGTGTCTGCGAGCACCATCGCGCGCACAGCCTCAGGGTGGTTTTTATAGAACGCCAGAGAGATGTAACCGCCCATCGAAAGCCCCACGAGTACGGCTTGATCAACCTCCAGAACCGACATCAGCCCGCGCACGTCGGAGGCCATCTGATCCATCGAGTACGGACCTTGCGGTGCGTCCGACTGACCGAACCCGCGCAGATCAAGCGTGATTGTGCGGCAGTGGTTTGATAGCGCAGCCAACTGATCGTCCCACATGGTCTGATTGAGCGGGAAAGCATGAATGAAGATCACCGGAAGGCCCGCCCCCTCGTCGCGATAGTCGATGTTGATCCCATTTATTGTTGTCAACATTTAGACACATTGCTGCGAACGCAAGAAAATTGCAAGATTCCCTTTAAGCCTTTGCACCTCGGCGACTAATCGGCCCGACCGCTCTCTGGGCGATATCGATAGAGATTCGCGCCTGCTTGACACGCGGTTTCACGTGCTATACTCAGCCTCCCTATGACGCCAGCCCCTGTGATGACGCCAGCCCCCTTGACGTTTGAAGCCAAGAACAGTGAGACGGCTTGCCTCGCCGACTCCGTTCGGGGCCAGGCGTTAGCGAAACAATCAGATGGAAGAATGAAGCACTTTCCTGGCAGAAGGCTCACCAAAGACCTCTCTTCAGGTTTGTCTATCCTCGCAAGTCTAACGGTTGTTATCTCTCTTAGCGGCACACTCGATACAGCATTAGCAGCAGACGATCCTACCCCTACCATCGCGACATCCTCCCTGGGCGATCCTCTAGATGTCCCGGGCTCGTTCAAAGATCTGCCTGATGCGGGAGACACAGTCACGTCTAAACGCTCACCGGAGCAGATTAGATTACCAGCCGCCACCGGGACCGCGTCGGCGCCGTTCGCAATCGACGCTGAGAAGGTTGCTGCAACCACCGGCGCTCCTTACGTCGAAGGCGACTTGGTGGATTTTCAAGCGACCGCGTATTGCTTGAAGGGGCGCACCGCATCGGGGATCGATACTCGCCCTGGAGTGATAGCTGCCGACCCTCGCGTGTTACCCCTGGGCACGGTGGTACACTTGCGGGCTGGACGGTACACAGGAACTTACAGGGTGATGGATACGGGCGGCCGCATAAAGGGCCACATAGTTGACGTTTATGTTCCCACGCACAGAGAAGCGATGGAGTTCGGCAGGCGGCAGGTCAAGATCAAAGTCATCGGTCGAGGCTCAGCTAAAGCCGTTCGATCGAATAAGAATCTGTTGGCGGCGGAACGTTAGATCTGCCTCAAAATTCTTCTCTGGAACCAGGAAAAGCCCGCAGCTAATGAATGGTTAACTGCGGGCTTTTTGCTAGCACAGACCTTATTAGTCTGTGGCTGTGTCTTGGCCATCTGCTTCAATCGAAGTACAAACCAAACTCTATGGAAGGCGGAGATAGTTGCGGTTGACGATCATTCTTCCAATGACGCGTCGAGCGAGCCGCGCCCTCCCGTGGCTACCGAAAAGTATCTCACCAGCGAGTCGCGGTATCGGGAGATCTTCTTGAGCGCAGCGGTTGAAGCTGCCGAGCCACGCTCGGTCAGCAGGACGAAAGCAACCCGAAACTCCTTAGGCGCGTTTACTGTATCCGGGATGCGCGGTCCCTCCCGCTCTACGATCTGACCTACCGAAGTAGTCTTGCGAACCGCGGTCGTTGAGAATCCAGAGACGGGAGATTTCTCGCGCAGGATTTCTTTCAGCTCAGCGCCGGTGGCGAGATAAGAGATCTCGCCGACCTCGTCCGCTGAACGCAACCCCATCAGATACTGATCGAGCGGGGTGAAATGGTTTACTGCAGATTCAATCGTAGTGAACGTGCCATTGCCGCCGTCGCTCCACGCATTGCCTTCCATCACCGACGAGAAGCTCCCCTCCGCATTAGTCCGCGTGTCCGCGAGAAAGCTCCAGTGCGCGTTCTGGCGGCCGAGCAGGTCATCTTTGATATCGTGCTCTGCGTCGAATCGGACATACGCCAACCACCGATGACCCTGCTCGTGGCAGACTATGCCTATGGCTGAATTCAGTCCGGCAGCGGGGGCCTGGGGGTCCGACGGCCAATCGGCTTCGTTTCCCATCGTTATGATCGTATCCAGCCTCGAGGGACTTCCGTAAGATAAACCGCGATCAAAGATCTTCAGGCCGATTCCGCTGATATCGTTCCGAATGTTAAACGAATGTGCGACGCCCAAACCATTGTCGTAGGAAAATTCGGTCCACATGTATACGGTGTCAAAGCTATCGGAATTAGTGCGATAAAAGGCCCTGAGCAGCGCGGGCAGGTCGAGTCGCCGCTGCTTTCCAAAAGTTTGGAAGAACGGACCGGTAATTCCTTCAGCAGGCGGGCGCGAAAAATCAACCGGCTGTGAATCTTGTTCGGAATGACCGGGCGAAATGCCGACCAGCGACGCCTGCGCCTTCACTTTCCGATAGACGAACGCGATTCGCCCGTCGTCGTACAACACCGCTTGAAACGTGCTGATGCCGCTGTAGGAGGGCTGGCCCGCACCGTCCCACGTGATTGTGTGACGCCCTTCGAGCCGGTTGTAAAAGATGTTTCCGGAATTATTAACCTCCAGATCGGCCCACAGGGGCGCTATGCGCGGCAGTTCGCTCGCAAGCTCGGCGGGTGATAAACGAGCGCTGGTGTCCCCTTGCGTAAAAGTTATGTATCCGTTCGTCCCGATAAAGATCGTATCGTAATAAACGCCGTAGAACGGGAATTGCGCACCAAGAAGCCTGAGGTCGTGGTAGCCGTTGTCGCCGTCACCGAGTCTGTTATCGGTTTCCAAAAAGTATCCGAGCCGGAAACCTAAGTCATGGTTGTAGGGAATATCGGCGCTCGAGATTCGATAACCGTTGCCGTCAGGCGTGAAAAGCACCGAGCTTTTCTTCAGGCTGAACTGGCCCGGAGGAATCAGGATTGTGCCATCATCCTCAATGACTGCGATGTCGCCGGTATCTTTAGCTAACGGACCAAACGCTCGCGCTCCCAGGAGGGCCTGCTCGGCGGCGCTTGTGCCTTTATCTCGCCTCCCCAGTCCAAGCGCATTAAGCCTGTGAATGCTCCACTCGTCCGCTGCCCCTCGAGGGTCATAACCACAGTTGAGTCGTCTGCCGGATGATCGCTCATCTCCCTTGGCGTTTGTGGTGGAATTGGCGTGGCCTGTATTGAATTCCCTGGCGGGCGCAGCGAGTGCTGCTGCAAGTAGAGCCGTTGCCATCACTTGCCGGAGCCTCGCAGTTCGGCGGTCTTGCGCCCCGCGCCTGATGGATCTTGCTTTGTCACAGATGTACAATTTAGCAACTCCAACCTGGGGGCTCCGCATTAGCTGCTCCATTATATTGAAGCAGCACCGCCCATCACAACCAATCATTTGCGCGAATCATTTTTCCTAAACACAATCTTTGCTTGACAAACAAATAGCTATTGGAATAAAAGGGCAGTAAGAGATGGCCCCGTTTTGCGACTAAGGGAATCGGCGTGGCAGGTCGTGCGTCGACGGGCGTATAATTCAACCGAGCATTTCCCTTCCGAAGGTTCATCCGCAGGAAAGGTTGTTTGTAAGACAGGAAGGTCGGCCGCTACAGCCGAAGGTGCTCCTTGCCCCGCGCCCGTGTGGCTTGAGCCGTCCTGTTGTATTTGGAGTAAAGCAAAGTGGACGAAATTCGAGAACAATCGCACAGTCGCGTGCCCCTAAACCCGGATATGAAGAGTCCGCGCGCTCAGGAGTTCGAGAGCAGGCTTGGCTCTTTGATCGTTGGGCAGGAACGCGCAGTCCGCCGAATATCGGGGCTCTATCAAATATACCTGGCGGGTATGCAGAACCCGGGCCGGCCCATTGGGACGATGCTGTTTCTGGGACCAACCGGTTCGGGCAAGACTCGCGTGGTGGAGGCAGCCGCCGAGGTGCTCTTCGCTGAGACTAACGCGGTCGTCAAAATAGACTGCGCCGAGTTTCAGCACTCGCACGAGATCGCCAAACTGATAGGCTCGCCGCCGGGTTACCTTGGTCACCGCGAAACTGCGCCTATGCTGACACAGGAGAATCTCGACAAGTATCACACCGAGCAGGACAAGCTGACTTTTGTTCTGTTCGATGAGATCGAGAAGGCGTCCGACGCGCTATGGCAGTTGCTACTCGGCATACTCGATAAGGCTACGCTGACGCTTGGTGACAACCGCAAGGTCGATTTCTCGCGATGCATGATATTCCTCACCTCCAACCTTGGCGCTAAAGAAATGAGCGAGCTAATCACCGGCTCAATCGGCTTTGCTCCTGCGCGCGGGAAGCGAATGCTGGAAGACGACGTCGACCAGAAGATCTATCGCACGGCTTCCGAAGCGGCAAAGAGGAAGTTCTCGCCTGAGTTCATGAATCGAATCGACAAAGTGGTCGTGTTCCGCAGCCTCAAGGAGTATCACCTCAAGCAGATACTCGAGCTCGAGCTCGGCCAGGTTCAGAACCGCATTATGCGAGGGACCGGCGAGAAGTTTGTTTTCAAGTGCACCGACGAAGCCAAAGAGTTCCTTCTGGAAGAGGGCATCGACTTTAAGTACGGCGCGCGGCACTTGAAGCGGGCGATCGAACGCTTCCTTGTGTACTCGATCTCGAACCTCGTAGCGACCCAGCAGGTGGCGACCGGCGACCTGGTGATCATTGACTACGATCTGGAGACCAAAAAACTCACGTTCACCAAGTCCGAAGGCGGTGCGCTGATCGATCCGTATCGCGAAGAATACGGCGAGATGTTCGATGACGATCACGAAGAGCGAGCGGTCGCTGCCGAAGTCAGCGAGGGGGGGCTCACGACTGCTCCGCTCAAAGCGATTGAGAAGTAGATAGGAGTTCAGATAGTATTCTGCATCAACGGGCCCGGCGAGACGATCTCCGCCGGGCTTGTTTGTCTATCGAAGCGATGAATGTCCTCGCCACCTTAGCGCTGCTTGCTCTCTCCGCCTCGCCTAACTCTGGCTCGGACACCGTTCGTATAAGCCTGTTCACGTTGTTCAAGCCGGAAACGCTCCACGTGCGGCTCGCTTCGGGCGAGAGCGCTAGTCTTGATGCTGCCGGACTCGCGAGCAGCAGGTCTGTGGGCCGTGGCGAGCTGATTCGGATCCGCCTTTCGGGCCATCGCCTCAATGTTCTTGTGAGCGGCCCGCTCGGGCGGGTCAAGCAACCGGCGGCCGCAACAGAAGCGCGAATCGTGCCCGCCGGTTCGGCAACGCTCGAGCTGGTCCTGCCGGGGAGGATCAAGCGAGAAGTACGTGGCGCTGTGTCCGTTGACGCCGGGCCCGGCGGGCGCGGACCTCTTCGAATAGTACTGGTGACTGATCGCGAGTCGGCGGTCGCTTCAGTAGTGGCCGCGGAAACCAGCCGGCGCGAGACAGAAGCTCTCACGGCGCTTGGAGTGGTTGTGCGAACGTACATGATTTCGCATGCCGGCCGGCACTCAAGCGAAGGGTTTGACTTCTGCGATACTACGCACTGCCAGCTCTTTCGAGGCGAACAGGATCTCTCCGATCGAGTTGCTTCGCGGGCGGTGGCAAGTGCGGTCGCTCGGACAGCAAGACAAATTCTGAGGTTTGAAGGCCGGTCGGTGGAAGGCTACTACGGCGCGGCTTGCGGCGGAGTATCGGCCACGCCTTCGATGGTCTGGGGCGGGAGCAGCAGTTATCCTTATAGCCGAATAGTATGCCGTTGGTGCCATTCCTCGAGATTCGCTACATGGGAACGTTCGGCAAACGCCGCGGATGTTCTTGGCTCGCTTTCATCGTTCGTCGCGTCGAATCTCTCTTCTGCCACAGAATTGATGCCTGACTGTGATCAGCCGAGTGGCTTCGTGCGAGCGATCACGGTTCGTGATGGATCCAGGCGGATTGTCTTGAGCACGGACGCATTTCGCCGTGCGATCGGGCTCAGCCTCGGATGGAATACAGTGTTGAGTCCAACGTTCACCGTTGAGCGGCGAGGGTCGAGGTTCATCTTTCGGGGCCGAGGCTTTGGCAGTCAGGTCGGACTGTGCGAAGCAGGCGCGGTAGCTCAGGCGGCCGCCGGCCGCAGCTACCGCGAGATTCTGAGCTTCTACTATCCGGGCGCCGAACTTAGTGAGCAGCCTGCGCCATGAATGAAGCCACCTTTATATTTTTCGGAATCAGAAGCGCCCTTGAGAGTTTGCTCGAATGGCTCAAAGCTTTTGGAAGCCTGGGGTTGTTTGGAATATCACTCGTCGACTCGGCGGGCATTCCGCTGCCCGGAGGGCCGGACGCTGTGATGATTTTGCTGAGCGCGAATACTCCGGCGCTAATGCCTCTGTACGCGCTGGCGGCGACTGCTGGTTCGGCGATCGGGTGTACGCTGCTGTATCTCGTCGCGCGTCGAGCTGGTGTAGCCGCGCTCAAACGCTTGAAGCCCGAGAAGCGCACTCGAATCGAAAACCTGCTGGGGCGCTGCGACTTGATCGCTGTGATGGTGCCGGCAGTGCTGCCGCCGCCCTTTCCGTTTAAGCCCTTCGTGCTTTGCGCTGGTGTGTTCAGACTGAAGACATGGCGGTTCATCACCGCGATCTTCATCGGACGTGCGATTCGATTCCTTGTTGAAGGATGGTTGGCGATCAGATTCGGTGCGGACGCCGGCCGCATCATAAGTCAGCACGGGTGGAAGGTCCTTATCGCTGTTGCCGCGGCGGCGGCGGCCGCGTTCACTTTTATGTTTTTTCGCGCGCGCTCACGCCGCTCAGAAGATTTGTCGCTCGAAT
Source organism: Acidobacteriota bacterium (assembly GCA_038040455.1). Taxonomy (GTDB): domain Bacteria; phylum Acidobacteriota; class Blastocatellia; order UBA7656; family UBA7656; genus Onstottus_A. The sequence goes on along the minus strand of JBBPIH010000045.1, from coordinate 33,608 downwards.
CAATGTCGCACGAGCGCAAGCCTATGGCCCCGAGATGAGTGTGGTGATGGTTAATAAAAAACGAACGAGAGGAAACAACCTCGATCTAGCTACGGAGGCATCATATAAGACGAGCCGGCGACACCGAAGGCGGCGGGAAATGGAACTTTTCGGTGCCAACTGGCGTGTGGTAGCATTAATAGTTTTGGAGGAGCAAATCTGCGTTACATGGGTAAGTTTGTCTTGATAATCGCGCTGCCCCTGCTGGTTCTGCCGGGTCTCGCGCAGTCGCGCAACTGTCTCCGAGTCAATCCCGTTGACGAATTGACGAGGCAGGCGATTTTGATCGCGCGCGTGAAAGTTCACCGAGTTAATAAGGCGAACTACCGGGGCGCGTTCAGCCAACTGGCGGTGCTATATCCAGTCGACGTGATCGACGGGGATTTTACGCTGAAAGCAATCAATGTGCTGGCACGATCGAGCGTGCGATGCGCCGAGGACAACTACACGCGGGACGAGGAGATGCTGGTTTTTCTCGAGCCCGAAGGCAGCTTGTTTCAAACGGTGAATTTTCAGTACGGGCAGTTTCCGATCGTCGGCGAGATCGTCAAAGGATGGCGAGACAAGGCGAACAATCCGATTGATAAGCCTTACGCAGAAGTCCGGCGCGAAATCCAGGCCTGCGTCAACGCTTCGCATATGCCAAAGCGCGAGGGCGAACAGCCGCAAAAGCCGCCGCAACCAGTGAAGCCACCCGAGCCCCAGCCGCGATAGGCTTTTCAGACCAATTCATACTTCTACCTGCTCGATGCAGAACAAGGTGACGTGGGAAGACCACTCACGCCCGACGCGCACACGCGCGGAGACGGACAGTCGCGCGAATGGAATATCAAACTACGCCCGCAAGCGCCGTCGTCAGCAACAGCAATCGCTTCAATCCGAGATCGCGGCCGCCGGGTTCGTACCATTCCGTCAGGCTGTGGCAGTTGCCCGATATCCCGCCAACTCCCAGCGTGATTGCAGGAATGCCGAGAGAGATCGGTATGTTTGAGTCAGTCGAGGAGCAATCCAGGCGCGGTTCGATGCCCAGCGCCCGCGAGCACTCGATTGCGGCTCGCACGATACTTGAATCGGCGGGCGTCTCCCCTGATGGGCGATCGCCAACCTGGTCGAATTCGCAAGTAAGGCTCGTGCCGCTCATCGCTCGCTGTGAGTTCTCTTCGCGCACGGCGATTTCAACTACGCGCCTCAGGTAAGCCTCGAGTTTCTCAATCTCATTTCCCGAGACCGAACGTATGTCGACGACCATGCTCGCGCGTTCGGGGATTGCATTGACCGAGCTGCCGCCTTCGATAATGCCAACGTTGTAAGACGTCCGCGGCGCAAGCGGAGCCGGATAAGATGCGAAGCGCGCTATCGCCCGCCCGAGCGCGTGCACCGGGTTAACGATTCCAAAGTCGCCCCAGGAGTGACCTCCCGGACCGATCACCGTCACGCGATAACGACGCGACCCGAGTGCTCGCTGAGTGATGCGCTCGAGTCCGGGGCCGTCGAGTGAAATGAACGCGTCGACTCCGGGTTGAAACCCGCCTCGATCGAACAGGTGCCGAACGCCGCGAAGGTTTCCTTCGCCTTCTTCGCCGACCGTCGCGATAAAGTAGACCGTGCCCTCAGTCTTGACGTCCCCCGCATCGAGCGCTCTCGCCAGAGCAATGAGGCTCACGATGCCGCATGTGTTATCGCTGATCCCGGGTGCATAGAACCGCGCTCCCTCGCGCCTCACGAATACGTTCGTGCCTTCGGGAAAAACGGTGTCAAGATGGGCCGAGACGATGACGCTCGGTCTAGACGAGGGCCCGGGACGCTCCGCGATAATGTTGCCTGCTTCGTCCGATCGGACAAGCGCGAGACCGATCTCTTCGAACCGCCGCGCAACGTGGCGGGCGCGAGCTTCTTCCTTGAACGGTGGCGCGGGAATCTCGCAGATGCGCACCAGTTCTTCGTCAAGCTCGCCGCCTATTTCGCTTATGAATTGAAACGCCTGCTGAATCCGCGATGAGCTGAGCAGGCTTGTGATTGAGAGGCGTAGGTCTGTGCTCGGCGCGTAGTTTTGCATGAATGCTTGATTCTCGATTGTCGACCTGGGACCGGGCGCTTTTGACCTAGACCAGCAGCATTACCTCTTCGTCGGTTAGGACCGAGTCGCGCTGCTTCGCGCGATTGAATATTCGTTCGACGCGCTCGTTTGTAGCCTCGATGCCCTTGCGCTCGAGCCAGAATATGACGTTTGATTTTCCGCTCATCGGTCCAATCTCGATCGTCTGCTCGCGGTTCAGCATTTTTGCCGGCACGCCGGAATAGACCATATCTGCAAGCCAATCATCGCCCTTGCGAAAAGCTTTTATCACCGCGGCGGCGTGGACGCCGGTCGCTGTGCGAAAAGCGTCGCGGCCTACGACAGGATACGATACCGGTATGGGCACGCCCGTAGAGACGCTGACGGTCTCGCAGTAGCGCATCAGGTTTGACAGGTCTCGTTCAATGTAGCCCATCAGTTGAAGGTTCACGATGAGTTGGTCCATTGGCGTGTTCCCAACTCGCTCGCCGATTCCGAGACTCGTCGCGTGGAGCCGGTCGGCGCCCGCTTCGTAGGCAGCGATTGAGTTGATAACACCGAGTCCGCGATCCTGGTGGCCATGCCAATCAATCTTTATGTCTTCGGTCAACCCCATTTCTTGAATGACTGTCTTTATGTAGCTTATCAGCGCCCGAACTCCGTCGGGCGTCGCGTGGCCTACGGTATCGCATACGCAGATGCGCTTAGCGCCCGCATCTATCGCGGTGCGATAGAGCGCGCGTATGGTGGCCGGCTGCGCGCGGGTCGTATCTTCGGTCACGAACATAACCTGGAGCCCATGCGATACAGCGAACTTGACCGCGTCCTCAGTCGCCGTCAGCATCATCTCGAGCGACCAGCCTTCGGCATACTGCCGGATTGGACTCGACCCGATGAAGGTGCAGGCTTCAATTGGTATGCCTATCTTCTCTGAGATATCAATAATCGGTTCGATGTCTCCGCGCACGGTCCTGGCGGCGCAGTTTGGGCGGATATCGAGCTTGCAGTCCGCGATCTCTTTCGCAAGCCGCGTGACGTCGGCAACAGCCCGCGGCCCGGCGCCTGGCAGTCCTATGTCCGCGGCGTCGATGCCAAGGGAGTCCATAAGGTGAAGAATTTCGATTTTCTTGTCAATGGGCGGATCGATGACCGAAGGCGATTGCAGCCCATCGCGTAGCGTTTCGTCGTTCAGCTCCAACGCTCGCGGAGCCGTTTCGGCGCGGTCTACGCGATTCCAATCGTAAATCAGCTCGCTCTTTTGCATTGCCGTCGTTCCTTTCCGATTAGAGCAAACACGCAAGGTGAGCGTCAAGAGAATGCACCAGTGAAGGTATTTGCGTGTCTGTCAGCGCGAGCGGGTTGATGTTACCATTCACGGTTCCAAGGAGGGGAACGTGTGGTAAGGAAGACGTATGCAGCGTCCGGGCCCGACTCGGATATGACGATCACGTCCGGTCAGTTAATGCTTGCGGTTGGCGGGCTTTTCTTACTGAACCTCCTGCTGCGAGTGTTCTACATTCGTTACGATTTCGTGAACGGCGATGAAGGAGTGCGCGCACTCACGGCGGCTCGAATGCTCGAAGGTGCGCGGCTGTACGCCGACGTGGTGACCGATAAGCCACCCGGTGCTTCCTTGTTCTACGCAGCGGTCTTCGCTGTGTTTGGCCGCAGCATGAAAGCTGTGCACGCGGCGGCGATCGTTTGGAACTTTGCGACTTCGGTCTTTGTCTACCTGATAGCCGCGCGTTTCTACAATAAGCGAATAGCCCTTTGGGCCATGCTTTTTTTTGTCTACTTCAGCACCAACTATTTCACTCAGGACATGATGGCCGCGAATACCGAGCTCCTGATGGCTCTGCCATATTCGGCGGCGTTCTACTTTTTCATGCTCGGCAATACCAGGTTCGGCGCTAGAGGAAACAGCAAGGGTTTGGTGCCTTCTGCGGTTACCGCGTTGGTCGCCGCCGGATTGCTTACCGGGCTCGCGACGTTGTTTAAGCAGATTGGAGTACTTAACCTCGCGTTCTTTATGCTCTATGAGAGTTTCGCCGCCTGGAGCGCGCGCCGATCTCCCGGGGGTACGACTCTGTGGGCGGCTCCCCTCCGGCGCCTCTTCGCTCGCCTCTCGTTAGTCGCTGTTGGATTCGCACTGGTGTTGGCGGCGCTCGTCGTGTGGCTCAAGTCAATGGGCGCGCTCGGTGATTTCTGGCGGAACGGCATTGTTCTGAACATGTCTTACATAGACTCCGAGCCCTTTGGATTGTGGATCAAGTTCATGCTCGGCCGCGGATTGGGCTACGTGTTTTTCAACGCCACGTTGTGGTCGCTTGCAGCCTGGACAGTGTGGCGATCAGCAAGAGAACTAAACACCGTTAGAAAAGTTGCGGGCGATCAACCGGCGCCAGCAGAGGATCAGCACTGCGATATCACGATAGCAATGTGGGCTGCGGTATCGCTGGTCGCGGTGGTAATGAGCGGGCGGTTCTACGGGCACTACTTTATACCTGCGTTGCCTGCGCTTTCGCTCCTCGCGGCGCGTGGGTGGAAACTTCTTACCGAAGTGCTGAGAAGGCCAATTCATAGACGAAGGACGCAAGCGGGAGTCGCGGTGCTGGCTCTGCTCTTCTTAATCGGTTTTCTCAGATGTCATCACCGAACGGCGGTGCTGGCCTACGAAACCGTGACGGGAACGCGCACGCGCTGGAGCGGTAACTGGGGAATGACGAAGCGTGAGCAAGAGGCTGAGGTCGTATCCGCGTTCGTGCGCGACAGAGTTTCCGTCGGCGAACCGCTATACATCTGGGGTTACGCTCACGACGTTTTCTGGCGAACCGGCTGCAGGCCTGCATCGCGCTACCTGACGCCGTACTACATAGATGGCCGCTTCGCCGACGCTGAAGCCACAGTGCCGTCATCTGGGGAAGAGTTCAGACGTGTGGCGGCAGCTAATCTACTCGAAGACCTTCGCAGCACAAAGCCGCGGTTGATACTCGACATTGAGGGGAGCTTTAAGGCGCTACCTCATGTTGAGCTGGTTGAGTTCATCAAGAAGAGCTATCGCGATGAAGGAAGTGCCGGGCCTGACGCTTCGCGGCCGTTTCGCGTGTTGCAACTAAAGGACGAAGGGGAGGAACACGCGGACGACGTGGAAGGACAGCGTTAGGAAAGAGGTCACGCGCCGCCAATCCTGGAATCAAAGTTGAGTACCGCGACCGAGCATCGCAAATTTCACTTTTGAGAAGTGAGATTGCTGCTCAGACGTTCTTTTATCCACTCGTCAATAATTGGTAGTGACTCGCGCGGGAAGACGTGTCCTACTTGAAAGCTTCGATACTCTACTGAACGTGCCCGCCTTGCCATCGCATCCTTGAATGTGCGCGTGCGTTCAAGGGGATAGAACTCGTCAGTCTCGCCGGCGATTATCAACACGTCGGTATCGCTGTTGTGATATTTGTCCTGGGCCCAGTCGCCGGGAATCCCTCCGCACACGGCAATCACTCCTCGAACGAGTCCTGGGTGAGTGAACGCGAAGCGGTAGTTCAGCGAGACTGACTGCGAAAAAGCGAGCAAGAAGATGGCCTGGCGGTCAACGGTGCAATCTGTGGCTATCTGTTCGATCACCGACAGTAGCGTCTCGTGATGAAGCCTGATGGTTTCGTCGGCTTTGTACTGCATCATCCATCCGAACCCAATCTTCGGCTTGTTCGGCTCGCTCTCGGAGCGCACAAAGAACCCGTTGGGCCCTTGCACTGACGCGATGATGAAATCGCTCGAGTTGATCTTTTGCGCCAGCGCCATCATCGATTCTTTGTTACCTTCGTAGCCGTGTAATGCGATGAGCAACGGCCTGGGCTCGAGCTCGTCGGCGTTCGGCAGGTACAGGTCATAGTAGAGGTTGATGCGCTGCTCGGTTGTTTTTTCTATGATCATTCTGGACGCCCTCGTCCTCCTTTGGTGCGCCTGATAAGCAATGCGATATTATCTGAGGCTATGAGCATTGAAAAGTCGAGGAGATATGTGGTGTTCGGCGCCGGGGCGATCGGGGCCGCAATCGGAGGGTTGCTGGCACAGGCAGGACTTCGAGTGGTCTGCGTAGCGAGGGCTGCGCACGCGGAGGCGCTGAGGCGAGGGGTCCTCATCAAGAAGGAAAACGGTGAGGATCTTATGGTGAAGACCGATGCCGTGACTGCGGCGGCCGATCTTCCGCCTGAAGACGGCGACTTCGTTATCCTCACAACCAAATCTCAAGCTACCGCGTCAGCCGTCGAAGAACTTTTCGAACTATATGGCGCAACTCTGCCGATCGTCTGTCTGCAGAACGGCGTGCGGAACGAAGAAATCGCCGCGCGCAGCTTCGACAGGGTCTATGCCGGACTCGTATTTCTAAGCGCGGTTCAGCTCGAGCCCTCGGTTATCACGTTACCGCAAGGAGGCACGGTGGCGATTGGTTGCTATCCTGTGGGTCTCGATGGTGCGTCTCGTGATCTGTGCGCCGACCTTGGCCGCGCCGGGCTTGAAGCGACCGCTTCCGCTCACGTAATGGCGATGAAGTGGGGGAAGCTCGTAGCGAACCTTAACAACGCGACCACCACCATAACGGGCTACTGGCTGGAACAAGCGATGTCCGACCCGGAAATGCGTAAGCTGATGCTTGAAGTGCGCGAGGAAGGCTTGGCCGTGTTGGACGCTGCTGGGATCGCGGTAGAGCCGCCCGCCGATGAGCCTTCCCCGATTAGGATACGCGAGATGACTGAGAAGCTGAGAAAACCCATTCGGCCCCGCAACGATCTGGCGAGTTTGCCGCAAGAGCGCCGGACTTATTCGTCGATGTGGCAGGATCTTCACCGGGGCCGGAAGAGCAATGAAGCCGAGTTTCTGAATGGCGAGATCGTCACCCGGGGCGAGAAGCTCGCTATTCCGACTCCTTACAACTCGACGCTGCTGGAGATCGTTAATAGGATGTTCGAAGAAGGACTTGGGCCCGGCATCTATAGTCCACGTGAGCTTGATGACCTCGTTCGATCTCGACAAGGCCGGCATATCGAGTGAGAGGCGACCAAGGCAGAGGGAAGCCGCCGGGTCCTGACACACCGCAGCACCAGCCGAGCGCGAGACTGACCCTAATCGGCAACAAATTTTCACTCGAATATGCCGGTCATAATATTGACAACGGCTAGTTTGCTGCTATATTGGACGGCACTAGCAGAACAGGCGGCCCCTGAACAGCTAACGACGAACTTTGACAGCTTGATTCCTTGGCGTCCAGTTGGCATCGCCCCGCCGCTGTGTCGCGGTGTTAAGGTGGGAGCAATGCTACACGCTAACAGAGTAGTGTCAGGTATAGTGACGTTGATGCTGGCTGTGGTGATACCGTGCTCAAGTGGTTTCGGGCAGAAGAAGGACGCCAGGCACAGCGAGCCTTTCGATCCAGTTGGCTTCATCAAGAAATTCCGAATCGGCATGAGCTACGCTGAGGTGCAAGCGTTGCTGCCCAAAAACGCCGAGCAGGACGCGCTTGCCTACGTGACCAGCGAGGAAGCGTTCTTGTTGGGCGTCGATATACCGGGTCAGGCAACCTGGAGTGCCTCCTTCAAGTTCGACACTCTCGACACGCCCGCCCGCAGGCCGGAGCAACTGATCGAGTTCAGTTGCAGCGCCGGGCTATCAACCCAGGACGAATCGTTTGATACGATAGTGCGGAAAGTCACCGCGGCCTTTGGCGACCCGGTTGAGCTGAACCGTTCGCGGGAGCGATTTCAGCAAGCGGGCTGGCGGGTTTCCGGCGGGTCGGTCCTGACGCTCGAGTATTCAACCATGCCGGGCGCGGCTACCAGCAACGTGAATGTCGATTTCGTGATCAAGAAGAACCGTCTTCGCAATCAGCCTGACGCCAAGGCAGTCGCGTAGTCCCGGCCTCTTTCGGCTTTCCCAAAACTCCGGCCGCCGATGGCGGCCTCTTCGATTCATCTTTCTTAAATCCAGAGTTCACGCTCGCGTGAGAAATCCTACCCCGTGTCGTTGGCAGGACCGAGGGCCCAGGGTCAATGAAGCACTATGAAAACTCCTTTGCCACAACCTCTGCTGCCTTATCCAGTCGGCTTAGGAGCTAGGCGCTGAAACGACTTTTGGGCCGATCAATTAGGGCTTAACTTTTTCTGGTTAGCGGCACAATAATAGCCGATTGACAGTAACCAATGGGAGCTTTTATAATCGCCGTTCGGGGCTTAACGATAACAATGGGCCACCCCGAACGGCGATTATAAAAGCTCCCATTGGTAGAAGTTTTCGCAATTTGGCGAACAAAAGCTGAGTTGTTAACGTCAAACAAGCTGAAAGGGTGCAATCATGGCTAAACCAAAAAGAAGCGAGCAATACAAAATTCGCGTCTATAGCACTAAAGCTGGCACCCAATATGTGCATCCCAGCGAGATACTGTTTAGCGAGAAGGCCCGAGAAGACATGAGGAGCATAAGGCGAATTTTCAACGAAGGACCGCAAAAAGAAGCATCGGAACCCCCTGCCGACGGTTACCCAAGCAGCGCGAACTAAGTTAGTCCCGCGTCCATGCCCTTCAACTTACTATTCCTGCCGCTCCTAGGCGGGTTTATTTTCGTCCGACATTGGAAGCGCAGTAGGTATCACGCCTTGCGTTCCGATGGTCATGTTCTTTTATTCTATTCTGCAACGGCGGGCGCGCTTGCCCTGCTAGGTGCCTCATTGATCGTGTATTGGATGGGGCCGCAGGCCCGCTGCATAGACGACTTCTGGCATCGCATAATTCCATTTGAACACTCAGGCAAAGCAGCTCTCGCGTTTGTTATCGCTGCTGCGCTATGGATTCCGCTTAACTGGTTCTTCGATGATGGAGACGAGAGCGGCAAAGTGATCAACTATAGAAGGAATCCTTTGGAGATTCTGTTTAGAACTGCGATGGACAATGGCCAGCTAATCGCCCTGTCACTGAAAAACAGAAAGGTCTATGTTGGATACATCATCTCAAGTTCAAATCCGGCTTTCCCTCTAGATTCGGTTGCTATCATTCCAATGATGAGTGGGTATCGCAGAAGTGAAGACCACACAGTAGAATTTACGACTAAATACATTGACGCCTATGACAAAATGCAAGCCACGATCACCGAGCGCGTAAGAAAAGAAGCGTCGGTTGATTCGACTCTATCAGAGGAAGCAATCAAGGAATGGATTCAAGAAGAAGCCGATAAGGAAATCAACATTTTCAGACACATAATTATGGTTCGCGAAATAGATACTGCTTTTGTTTTCAGGCTCGATATTTACGAGAAGTATTTCGGTCCAAAGCCCGCCCCTCTTCGCCTGCTAGAAGGTCGCAGCTAAGATCCAATGATCTTTTTGACCTTCTCAAGTAGGGCACTTGTTGGCAAAAACACAGTCTGCCCAATAAGTTGCAAAGGGCCGTTTCCGAAGGTCTCAAAACCCGACTTTTTGGGCAAGGCCCGCGGGTCGGGCCTTGCCCAAAAAGTCGGCGAAAAGTTACCATCGGAAACAACCCCCCACGACTTATTGGGCAGACTGCGTTTTTGCCCAAAAAGTCCAAAATCACTCCTCGTCTTTTGAGATTTCAACCTTGTCCTTCTTAGTCCTTCGTTTCTTGGAAAGCGGCGCTGGGTATAGCCACTTCGCAACCACATAGAACAAGCCTAAGACATTCGCAGTGGTGGATGTGATCAGCGCAATAAGTACCTTGTCTGACAGTTTGAAGTCGTGCCAATTGAAACCGGTCAGCGTGAGGAATGCGGTTGTAACAACCAGCCAACCGACAATAAGCCAAAACAGTTTTGGGACATAGCCTAACCGTGTCTCATGAACCTCATGTTGCTCACTTAACTTCTGTCTGTGTTTAGCATCCACATGAGATAGCCCTTCTCCAAGTAACTCGTTTTCATCTGTGGCTAAGGGGTCTGTGTCTGCAAGTTCTGTCTGGACAGCCTTCTCGATGCCTTCTTCGACATTCTCAACGACCACAGACGGAGATTCATTGGGCGGTGGCTTGGGTGGCTGGTTTGCGCTCATTTACTAGCTTCCAATAGTACTGGGCAATAACGTCATTTGAAATGGTGCTATATTGTCCCCAGGTTTCCCAAGTCTGACTCCAAGGCGAGTTTGGTTTATGCGTGATAGATGAGAGTTGAAAGGCAGTTAAACGTCCATAGGCTTTCCAGACTTTCTCAATTACCTGTTCTGCGTTTGGGTTTAACTCCACGGCCGGTGCTGGAATCTTAGCCGTCACCACGCCAGAGCCATACTGTCTAAGGGCCTCATACAAATCTACAATCACCGGTCCCCATTGCCACGCTTTTACTTCGTCGTAAAGCAGCGGCTTGCCTGTAAAGGCAAGGTAGAATCCGTGAGCTATATAAACAAGTTTCTGTAGCTGCATGTTTGTCAATGTCTTGCCGTCGCGCTTGGCGAGGTCGAGGAACCTGTTGGCAATAACGCCTGCGGGGTAGGCCATACTCCCGTATTATAGCCTTTGTCAAGCCCACACTCCAAGTCCTTAAAAAGGGTTCCAAGTCTCCTAATTCTTGTGTGTTGGAAAAATGGTGCTGCAATACGAAAAGTGGAGAAATACTTTATGCAGTTCCGTCATTAGAGATAGAGGAACACTCGGGGAGATAAGACCATGACAAAAGCATATCGACTTATTGGATCAATGTTGGTGTTGATCTTCGTCCTTAGCGCACCCGCCAACGCGTGGAATGCTCGCGGGCACATGATGGTTGCGGCTGTCGCCTATCAGAAGCTCACCCAGAGGGCCAAAGACCGGGTAGACGCGCTGTTGATGTTGAACCCAGACCGGGACAACTGGCTTGATCTTATTCCGGCGGGTACATCTGCGGCGCTTAAAAAGAAGATGATCTTCATGATCGCCGCAACGTGGTCGGACCGGATCAAGGGCGACCCGGACTACCATACGGACGGGACGCACGGCGGCAACCGTCCACCAACTGACGGCACCGCGAACAGAAACATCGGCTATGATGACCTCGCGCGCCACAAGTATTGGCACTTTGTTGATGTTCCGTTCACGCAGGACGGCACGACGCTCCCGCCAATAATCACGCCCAACGCACAGACTCAAATAACCGCTTTCCGCGCGGTGCTAGCTTCCACTACCAGCTCGGACCCACTCAAGTCCTATGACTTGTCCTGGCTGCTGCATCTCATCGGCGACGTACATCAACCATTGCATTGCACGGCGCGCGTCAGCGCGACAAAGCCGGAGGGTGATGACGGCGGCAATGCCGTGAAGCTTTCCTCTCCTGCCAACCTTCATACGTTCTGGGATGGAGTGCTCGGAGGTGGTAATGCGCCTTCGACCGCTGCCAACGCAGCGACTGCGCTGACGAACGCACCGACTGGCCCGGCTAACAATCTAAACGTCCAGAATTGGGTAGATGAGAGCTTCGCTATCGCCAAGCGGGATGTTTACATCAATCCGCCTATCGGACCCGGTACGGGACAGTTCACATTAACTCCGGCGTATAAGACTAAGGCCAAAGGCATTGCGCAGAAGCGCATCGCTTTGGCAGGGGCGAGGCTGGCGAAGATTCTCAACGACGAGTTGAAGTAATCGGTGATGTCCTAATGTTGAGTTGGTCTCTTCGATCCTACTTCGGGTGATAATCTAGTTGACTCATCGGGGCGACTGCGCGTATTATCGCGCCCGTAGAGAACGGACGCCGCGAGGTTAAGCGCGCCGCTACTCGAAAGGCGGGTCCTGGGTGCCCGCCGTAATCCAGTCATCCGCGTTTCTTAAGCTTCTTCGCCTTTAATAAAGAGCAACGTCAGAAATCACCGGCTCCTTCGCCAGAAGCTCTCGCAACCCCGATAGGTCAGGAATTTCGAGGGCAGCAGAGATAGCATCGTCGAGCGCAATCCGAGCGGGGTCCTTTGTCATTTCAGGTAATGGAAGAAGCGGGCTATTGCGCATTCTGTCAAAAACTGATGTCAGCAACTCACACTGCTTTTGTGACAGTCTCGTAATATCGAGCACGGGGATCATCTCCAAGATAGGCTTTTTGAACTGCACCCAAGAACCTTCCGTGGGTACGCGGAATGAACACATCGTCACAATTCCCAACGTGCTATTCAGCCATACTACTAATATCTTTTCGGCATCTTCGTTCTCCGGCGTGATTCTCACCGGCCACCAGACGTTTGAAAGGGACGGTACCGGCAAGCGGACGGCGCTAAGACGTTGTGTGTTGAAGCGCATCCGCTCAGCGATCATAATGCGGCCAGCCTTCGGCCACAACAGATCAACCTTTCTGAGTTTGCGTCCCCGCATTGGCTTCGTGCGTGGGGCCAGATATGCATTCGGTTCAGCTTCGAGCGTCAGAACTTGATCGGCCTGATGGCCCCAAAACGCCGGATAGGGTGTAATCGACTGGCCGACGAGGTAACCATCATAAATATCACGGCGGTCAGGGCCAAGGTCAGCAATACTGGAAAGCGGAACCATGGGAAGGTCCTTCACCACTCCAAGTGTCGGAACGAAGAGTCGCGACTGACGGAGAAAATGACCGACCCGTACAAGGTCGGTCTGCGCGAAAGAGACAGGGTGCCACTGTCCATACTTCAGGGAATCCCAAGATACTTCGACAATTTCTCCACGCTTTTGGGTTCCGTCATGGATTGAACAGATTCCAAAGGACGCGGACCCAGTACCCTCGACATTCGCCGGGGTGGATTTTAAGATTTCGTCAGCCAATCCCAAAGCATCAACCGGCGTTTTTGTGTTGCGCCACAGATTCACACATATCGTTTTCCTTGCTACCGTTTTTGATGAACGCTTCCTGGCAACGAAGAGAATCTCGCCTATGTCGCAATTCTCCGAGAAGCTCCAGCGTTCGGGATCGTGGCTTGCAATTATGAACTCGCCCTCATAACCGCTTGCTAACAACTTGCGCGTCTTCTCCCAGGCGACCCCAAATCCGACCGCGGCAGGCAGAACCAGAGCTATCCTGCCACCTGGCTTGATGTACGGGTCTGCGACGGCCACGAAGACGCTCCCCAGTCCGGCCGTGGAACTTGCATATACGGCCTCCCTCCTGTGGGTGCCGTAGGCCAGAAGCTTTCGGAGGGCACCCTGCATTTTCTTGCGTTGCTCTTTTGGGAGCGAACCGAACAGAAGATTGCCTCCAACACTCCTCGTGAACGGCGGATTCATGGCGCAGAGATCGAGATATGGAAGGGGAGCGGTCGATTCTCGGGTGCCTGCGCCGCCGACCGTTGCCGCCATTGCCGACGTTCCTCCCATCAGATCCATTTGTGTGGACAGCGAAGTTTTTTGTAGAAAATCGATGCTCCCCAAGCGAATCTCTTTATTCTCTTGTTCCCCTAGTGGAACGCAATGGAGATGCATCGTGTCGAAGACAATCTCAGGGGCGAGCAAAGCAAGAGTCGAGGCCGTAAGATGGACCGCCGATGCAAGTACATCATAACCATACAGAGTGCTCTCGATAAGGGTGCGATGCAATTTGCGCAGATCTTCCGCGTTGACTGCCCTCCTGTTAGAGGTTACAGCCCTGATAAAGTTGTCTGTTATGGCCTGCTGCGCAGCCATGAGCAGGGTTCCGGTTCCGCAAGCAAGATCCGCCCCCCGAAATTCCTGCATCGCTTTCAGATCTTTCCAGTCGATATTCCATCGTGACGGATCGAGGGTCAGTTTCAAGAGAAGCGTCGCGGACGGCACCGAGGTATAGAAGGTACCAAGGTACTTTGCTTCCTGAAGTAGCCTGTGATAAACGCGTCCCATTAAATCGTGCCGAAGCGCGGCGCGTTCCTCAACAATTTTCAGAACTTTTGCTCCGAGTTCTCTGAGACTGTCCTTGACTTCCGCACGTTCCGGCAACTCCAAAATTACGCTCTTGGCAAGGCTAAAGATCGGCACGTAATTGATTTCATCGCAGATGAAAGTCCAGTGCTTCGCGAGCGCGTTTATCAGATCCGGCTCCGCCAACACCCGGCGAAGTTTGTGAACTTTCGAATTGACCTCGGAAAGCTCGGCCTGGAAGATGAACGCATTGGCGATCGTAAGCGCCGCCAACTTAGCAGCCGTACTGTGACGCCTGATCTGCTCCTTACTCTTCTTCGTTGTCATCTTGTTCCGGCTTATCTTCTTCGTAAACGCCGAGCAGGCTGGAAAGGCGCTCACACGCGGCGTCATTTCCAAGTAGTTCGCGGATAACACCGTTCATGCCAGCTTGAAGCAACTCGACTGACCTAGTCACAACGTCATCCTGGGCGAGACTCGCGTAACTATGTCTGAGTTGTTCCAGGAAACTATCAACAGTGCCTTTCTGCCAGTCACCCTTTTCCGACTCGGTCGCGACGAAAAATGTCAGTTCGGCCGTCCTTAGAGCGGCCTGCAATTTCGTGAAATCTCCGAAGCTCCGTAGGTGGCTAGGGTAAAGTAGCCCAATTCCTATGTGGGCCAAACCGCTTGCTAATCGTTCATCCACCTGTTCTCGTACCTGCGCCTTACTATTCTGGGCGTTGGCATACTTCCCATCCAGGACGCACCGCAGACCCCGGAAAGACAACAGGACATCCGGCATTTGTCGGGCACCATCGATGTTCAGAATATTTTCCGGGTCTGCCATCATGCCTGTATTGCAAATGACCTGCGCAAGCAATACATTGAGGACCTCCTCACGCCGTCGTGCCATCGACCTCTCCAGTTCACAAGCGATCGTGATGTGAAAATCTCAACCGGCGAGCAGTTCCGCCAAGCTCCAAACGTGGTCGGTTATACCAGACGCCATCGCGGGTGTCACTCCCCCCAGGGTAGTGGGGTCATAGTGTGTTGCTGGGACCCCGATTCGCCTATGAACGCTTATGCAGTTTCAGTCTTGAGCTGGCTACTTCAAATTCGGTATCACTGAGCCACCGCACCGCTTCGCTAGTGCTTAGCTTATATGTTGGCTTGCCTGCGGTCTGAGCGGTAGCTTCTTTGCCAGTATGAACGGTAGTAATCATCGTGTGTTCAATGATGATGAACCGATTGCCAGCATCATCGACTACAACAAATCTACCGGTTTCTTTGCGGTACCTTTTTACCTTTACCATTTTAAGGAGCCTCTTGGAATGGACGAACAGCTATCACCCGAGCGCCAAATGGATGTTGTACTCTCGGAGATTCGAGCATACGCTCATAAGCACTCGTTAAACGCGGAACAGGTCGGAGAATTGCTTGAGATCGGAATAATGGCGCGTGCGATGATAACGCACGACTATGAAGTAGAGAATACTACGCCAGTAGTTCTTGGATCGTCCAGATATGATCCGTGATTCCCGCTTCCATTGCTGGTATAACTCTCAACGTTTGATGAATCCGACAAAAGTTGTGATAGGTATTCCCGCCGCTGTTTGTAATCCGAACTTCATCGGGCATCAAGCAACTCCAGGCTCTCACGGTCTTGATCGGAC
Organism: Acidobacteriota bacterium; assembly: GCA_038040455.1. Lineage (GTDB taxonomy): Bacteria > Acidobacteriota > Blastocatellia > UBA7656 > UBA7656 > Onstottus_A. The sequence continues at coordinate 18,043 of JBBPIH010000045.1, read as the reverse complement.
CAAAATGTCGCCTCAGTGCCTAACTCGTAGGCTGATTGTATGAGACAACAGAGATTGTGGCAGAGAATTTTGCAAAGGGCTTCATTAGACTGCGCGGTGAAGGTCTTGCTGCGCAGATACCCGCCAAACTTCGCTTTAATCATCGAAAAGGTAGACTCGACGTTCGAGCGCTTATGATAGTGCTGATAGAAGTCGGCTTGGTTCATGCTGTAGTAGTGAAACATTCGATGCCATATGTCTACCTTGCCGCTTGGTTTCGTGTTCTTGCGGAAGTCGATATAAGGATGCGCGCCTTTGTTCTCAACGACTGTCAGGTTGGCCCGATTGCTGTACGCCTTGTCCGCTGAAACCTCGGCAACATCGAAGTGCTTGGCAGTAGAGTTGACAAGAGGCGCAAACATCTTCGTGTCGTGGACGTTCGGTCCGCTGATTTCAACCGAAGTCACGATGTTGGTTTTTACACCACACATCAAATGGACTTTGATCCAGTCATGCTCGTCCATTTCTTTTCCATACTTCGCGGAATACCAGCGTGAATATGTCGCGGTCGAGAAGCCAGAGGCATCAACAGCGAAGTCACTCTCGATTGTCTTCAACGGCAGGCTACTTTCCGTTATGAGCCGCTTGAGGTAGGGCGTCAATTCTTCCTTCTCAAGGTAGCCTATAATCGAATTGTAGTGGGGAAGCCTCGCGAGGTAATGTCTCGCGTGAGCGTCCTTGAGATCGGTCATAAAGCGCCTCGCAGACATAGTGGAATACACCTTGAACGTGGAAGCAAAGATCATATCGGCCATCGATAGTCGCGGCCTGCCCATCGTCTGGATTGGCTCGTCTATGCCCGCACAAAGCTCATAGAGCAGCGATTGAAGCCTAGCCTTCTCGTTTGTCTGGGCGCTGTTGTACGCAGGCCACATTTGCTTGTAACGGAGTTTTACTGTCTCGGTGACCGTAGTTATCGTTGTCTGCCCATCGCTCATTTGGGTGACGCTACGTTCGCGCTCGACAACGATTTCAGTCGCCAGGATATGCTTGCACGGAAGCTGGCGCTTCAAATAATCGGGGCAGGTGCAGTTCTGTAAATCAGAACCAACAACGTAGTGGCCGTGATTGCTTTGGGAAGGTACGTGCCACACATCGCCCTTCTTTGCTACCTTGCTCTTCGCTGCTATGACTAATGCTTTATCTTCTCTCTCGCTCATTTGTTGCCTCCGTAATTCTCTCGACTTACGGAGTATATTACTTTGTAGGTACATAGTCAAGAACAATCTACTTGACATTGTATTATTCTGAGAGTATATACTCTTAGTATGGCAAAAGTACCGATCACTGTAATGGGATACCAGTGCGAGCGATGTGATCATGAGTGGATACCTCGTGATAACGAAAACGAGCCGCGCGTGTGCCCAAAGTGCAAGAGTCCTTATTGGAATCGTCCGAGAAAGGCGACCTCAATGATGTCGTATGAGGATTTTAGGGACGCAATAAAGAAGGCGCTCAATGAAGCGGGCCGTTCCATAACCTGGACTGAAGTTAGGACGATTGCGAAGCTCCCACAGAGGTTCCCGAACAATCAATGGGTTCACCGCATGGAAAAAGACATCGGCCTTGAAAGAAAAAAGGACGCTCACGGTGTAATTCTCTGGCAGTTGAAGTAATACTTGAGATAAACTAGCGGCAATGCCGCAAGCTAATCGTCTCAAGCTACCAAGTGCATCTGCCAAACGGCAGGCCGAAGCAAAAGTGCTGTGGAATGAAGCACGGTCATCAGAGGGCGCTCACTTCTTCACGGTCGGGTACACAGGACGGCCATTGGCAGAGTTGCTTGATCTACTCGTTTCGCATGAGGTGCGGACTCTAGTGGATATACGCCATAATGCCGTTAGCATGTACCGACCGGAACTCAGCAAGAGTAATTTGATGCGAAGCGTCGAAGAGCGCGGCCTCATATACGTCCATCTTCGGGAATTAGGCGTACCAAGAGAAATCCGAGCAAAGGCCATCGAAACCGGTACCCGAGAAGTGATCTGGGATTGGTACGACCACAACGTTGTCACGTCTTTTATTGGGCACAATCTACACAGATTCTTGAATATTTTTGAGCATCCTGTCGCACTCCTGTGCGTCGAGATTGATCCGCAAGAGTGCCACAGGCATCGGCTTTTCTTAGCCCTTGAAGAAATGGGCTTGAGAGGCTTTGACCTGTAAAAAGCCTTAGGTGGCTGGCATCCCAGAAACTAAAAAAGCATTGATCGTTGTTCGCACGTACCCTGCGCCCGCTCGCAGGGGCGTGGAGGTGTCTTGCACAGCGGCCATCACGGAGCATAACGAATGGCTAAGATTGTTCCCTGTGCCTTGGAGGTATCTTGATCGAGAAAAGCAGTTTCGGAAATATCAATGGGTAGAAGTCTCGGTTAATAAGGCGACGGATCCTCGCCCAGAAAGTTATAAACTGATTGAGGATTCAATTAACATAGTTTCTGATATTTTACCTACCGCTCACGAATGGGACGCAAGAAAACGAATTGTTTTTCCGTTGCTTGCTCCGTCTCTGTGTCACCTTCAGAGAGAACGGGACAAACACAAATTCCCAACCCTTGGGATATTTCGGCCACGGGTTATTGAGCGACTAATCATAACCCCAGAAAGCCCAACCTGGAACACGGCACAATTAGCGATACTTCGGCAGCAGCATTTATTCCTAAAACCGATAGAAGAGCTTGAAAAGGTGCCTTATAAGTTTCAATACCAGTTCCGCTGTGATGACGATTCGTGCAAGGGGCATACGCTGATGTGTACAGACTGGGAGATCGGCGAGTCTTGGCGGAAGTGGTCAAAGCAGTACGGGAATGATTGGGAGGGATTTTTTCGGCAGAGGTACGAGAAGGAAATGATTGAGAAATTCGATACCCACTTTTATGCGGGTACTGTTCACCAGCATCCAAGCGCGTGGATTATTGTTGGTCTGTTCTACCCTCCAAAGCCAACAAACCTGTCACTATTTGGCTAGTCCCGACTTTTTGGGCAGACTGCCGACTTTTTAGGCAAGATACTTTTTGGGTGACTATTTGGGCAAGGCCCGCGGGTCGCTATCCCCTTGAACCACAATATATTGTACTTTTCGATTGACACGTGCCTATGTATAGAGTACACTCCGAAACCGCTACGAGGGAGAAATAGATCAAAAAATTCGGGCTAAGCGTTGTAGTTAGCCGGTCCCGGGCGCTATCATGGGGCTTCAAGTTAGGGCCGGGATGGGAGCAGACAGCGATCATTAACATGGACGTTTTTGCGCATTCACGCCTCGGAGCAGCCCGGCCCGGCACGAAGTCGGCAGGCTGAGCTGTAAAGACAAACCACGTAAGCAGGCAAATCAGAAGTCCCCGACTTGACCCCGCGACTGGCAGGGTATCGGACTGATCCCTCTTAAACGAGCAAGGATCGGTCGTCGCGTTGATAAATCGAGAATGGTGCTAAGGAGATACTAGAATGTCCACCCGACCTGTCGGCGATACACAGAAGTCGAATGGCCAGAGCTCAGTTGACGACGCGATTACGCCTATGGTCCCTCACGCGGATATGCGCAAGTCCGGGGCGGTCGAAAACAATCAACTCAGCCAACTCGGACAAAAGATTTTCCTGGATCGCTACGCGCTGAAAGACATGAGCAAGAGAACGCTCGCGCCAGACGATATGGTGATCGTCTGCGTTGACGCAAAGACCGGCCAGCGCGAAATAGGCTTCGTGACCGAAATGGATGAAACGGCAGCGGGCGGCGGCGGCCGGGTTACGGTCGTACTCCAGGATGGGACGAGGATTCAATGCTTGTCTGAGCACATATCAAAGCCGATCGAGACCGACCCCGAGCAAATGATGGAGCGAGTGGCACGCGGAATTGCTGCCGTGGAGGGCGAGCGCGCAGACGAGTGGTATCAGAATTTTCGATGGCTTCTGAATGGGTGGAAGTTCGTGCCCGCCGGGCGAATCCTCACAGCCGCAGGTACTGATCAACAGCTCACTTTTTACAATTGCTACGTCGTACCCTCCCCAAAAGACTCGCGACGCGGCATCGTCGACACGCTTTCGCAAATGATGGAGATCATGTCGCGTGGGGGCGGTGTTGGAATCAACGTCAGCAGCCTGCGGCCTCGCCATTCTTACGTGAAAGGCGTGAACGGGCGCTCGTCGGGGTCTGTTTCGTGGGGCGCGCTGTATTCGTTTGTCACCGGTTTGATAGAGCAGGGCGGCTCACGGCGAGGCGCCTTGATGCTGATAGTGAACTGCTGGCATCCCGACGTGATCGAGTTCATTACGTCCAAGCGCGAGATGGGAAAGATCACCAATGCAAACATCTCGATCGGGATCAGCGATAGATTCATGGACGCCGTGCACGCAAACGCCGACTGGGACCTGGTGTTTCCTGATACTTCCGATCCAGACTATGGGCCGACGTGGGATGGCAACCTGGACAAATGGCTCGCCGCCGGGAAGCGCGTGATCGTTCACAAGACGGTGAAGGCACGCGCCATTTGGGATTCGATTATCGAGTCGGCGTGGGCTTCGGCTGAGCCGGGCGTGTTCTTCATCGAACGCGCGAACAAGATGTCTAACTCCTGGTACTACGATGCCGGTTATCTTGGTTGCACCAATCCCTGCGGCGAGCAGCCGCTGCCGGGCTTTGGCGTTTGCAACCTGGGCGCGATAAGCCTGTCGAGGTTTGTAAGCGATGGAGATGTAGCGTGGGATGATTTGGGCAAGGCGGTGCGTTACGCGGTTCGTTTTCTCGACGATGTGATTGACGCAACCCCCTACTTCTTCGACGAGAACTATGCGCAACAGAAGGCGGAGCGGCGCGTCGGATTGAACACTATGGGGCTGGCCGAGATGCTCATCCGGCTGGGGATTCGCTATGGCTCAGAAGAATCGGTGCAGTTCATAGACCGGCTGTATCGCTTTATCTCCGGAGAGGCTTATCACGCCTCGTCGGAGATAGCTTCGGAGAAGGGACCTTTCCCGATGTTTGACGCGGAGAAGTTCCTTCAGTCGGGCTATATGCAGAAGATGCCCGATGACGTTCGCGAAGAAGTTCGCGAGAAGGGTGTGCGCAATGTCACGTTGTTGACGCAAGCGCCGAACGGCACCATAGGCACAATGGTGGGTACTTCGACAGGCATCGAGCCGTTTTACTTTTGGAATTATTTCCGCAAGTCGCGGCTCGGCAAGCACGAGGAGCGGGTGAAGGTCCTGGAAGAATGGCAGCAAGCTCATCCGGGCGAACCACTGCCGGGCTACTTTGTAACCGCGATGGATCTCGCGCCCGAAGAGCATGTCAAGGTACAAGCCGCGATTCAGCGTTGGGTCGACTCGTCCATTTCGAAGACGTGCAACTTGCCGGCTTCGTACACGCCTCAACAGACGCGCGAAATATACGAACTGCTCTATCGGTCCGGGTGCAAGGGCGGGACGATCTATCGCGACGGTTCACGCGACGTGCAGGTGCTCAATCTGAAAGAAGAAGACAGGAAGGTGAGCGAGCCGGCGCCCGACAGTGCGTTGAAAACCGCCACGGTTGCGCTTGCCAGCGAGCAACGGCCTCAGACTACTTCGACAGCTATTCTGGTTGAAAGCGTATCTGAAGCTTCGTCCTCGAGCGAGCTTGTTCAAAGCGACGGAGGGTGGCACCCCAAAGTGCGGCCCCGCCCGTACAAACGACGCGGCTACACGGTCAGCAAGGCCACTCCTTCGGGCACGGCGCATATTACTATGAACGAGGACGAGGAGGGTCATCCGTTCGAAGTCTTTCTCGAAATCGGCAAAGCGGGCTCGGACCTCAAGGCGATGGCTGAGGCTATGGGTAGATTGATGTCGCTGATCTTGAGAATGGCATCGCCGGTTTCGCCGCTCGAGCGCGTTCGCGAAATTGTGAAGCAGATTTCCGGCATCGGAGGCGCGCGCTCCTACGGCTTTGGCAAGCGCCGAGTGCTTTCGTTGCCTGATGCTGTAGGGCAAGCGCTTGCAGAGAACTACCTGAACATAAGTCAGGGAAACGAGGACGACGGCCAGGGCGCGGAGATGGGGGTCGAGGGTGCGGCGGTTGCGGCCGGCTCAGCCCACAACGTGCCCGCCTTGGCGACTGGCTCAGTGGACCTCTGCCCAAGTTGTGGCGACTCTGCATTCGCTCGAGTCGAGGGGTGCCAGACTTGCTACTCTTGCGGTTACTCCGAGTGCTGATCTTAGACGCGGCGCTTCTCTGTGACTGGGAAGGCGAGCAGCAAGGCGCACCCAAGGTTGCTTTGCCTGCTCGCCTGATTTTTTGAAGCGGCTCGACGCCCGCGCGCGAGCTTCAGATCACGAGCGTGTAGGACGGATAAGTCTTTCGGATCTTGGCTTCTATCTTCTGTCGCTCGGGCTCCGTGCTGGTTGCTCCAAGCTTTTGACGAAGCCTCTTGCGCTTCTGATAGCGCTGGCGTCGGCGTTTTATCTCGCGGTCACGTTCTCTCATTATGTTGGGTAATTCTCCCTTTCGTCCTTCTTCTTGGGTGATCAGTTCGGCTGGACATTAACAATTCCAGCTACCTACGGCGAATCTTAGCCCCTCGCATCGAACCCGGTCAAACGTTCAATCGCTCACTGCCTCTCTCAAAGGCCGTAGGAGACGCACAAGAACGTTCGGGGAAAATATACTTATGCTAGAATATTCAGACTTTCGCGCTTTTCGGATGGTCTAAACCTTGGAAAAAAGTATCGGTGAGTGGTGCAGATATGAAGAAGCTTCTGACAGCCCCGTTTCTGCTAGCGATTGCGCTGGTAATGGCCTCAATTGACGGCTCAGTGCAAGGACAGGCACGCCGCAACAACCGCCTGCCAGGTGGTCAGCGCGGAATCAATCGTCCGCCTTTTGGCGTTCCGCAGCTGGGCCGCAATCGGCCGTTCAATCCCAATCAGCTAAAGAAGCAGCAATTGCAACAGCGGGTGATGCAGGCGATTGGTCTTAGGCCCGAACAGCGGATGCGCATGCAGGAGATCCGCCGCAGCCACGACGACCAACTCATCGGCGCCGGCCGCCGTCTAAGGCAGGCCCGGCAAGCGCTCGATCGCGCGATCATGAGCGAGCCGTATAGCGAAGCGGAAGTGCGCAGGGCCACCGAAGCTTTGGCGGCGGCGCACGCAGATAAGATCAGACTCGACGCAAGTGTTCGTGCCCAGGTGCGCGGCGTTCTGACTCCTGATCAGGTTCAGCGCTTCCACCAGTTTGAACGCGAGATGCGTCGCGGGATGAAGGAACAACAAAGGGACCAGGAAAAAGAGATGGGCCCGCAGGGCGTCAGCAATGCTCCGGAGCTTGAAGAGATCGACCTCTTGCTTCTAATTTCTTGAAGCACACGTCAGAGCCTGAGCTGAAGACTGCTTAGAACACTGGCTTGTTATTACCTTCCACACTCTTTGATCTTCACGATTTATTTAAGGTGAAACGACTCCCCTGACGAACCTTGAAACGATCTTGAGCCCGATCGCTGAGAGCAGCGGATAGAGCCCGTCCATCAGACTCCAGCCAATTACGTACGCAAGGTTGCCCTGAATGAAGAAGAAGTGGTCCAGTTCCCAGGTGCCCAGTATTTCGCGCTCGGCCCATTTCACGATCAGGCTAAAGATCGCAAACAAGGCGAACTGCTCCCAGAAAGGCTTTCGGTAAGCCCCGGCGTACAGGAAGCCCAGGCACAACCCTATCCACACGAAGGTATGAAGAAAGTTATTCAGCCACGGCAGGAAGCTCATTATGCCTATAAGATAAAAGACGTAGTTGCCGACAAACACGCCGACCGCCCAGCCAAAGAAGAGGACCCAAAAGGACCTTCGGAAGTTAAGCTCCACCGTTGCGTTCGCGTGCCGCATCAGGATGAAGAGAGCTCCGTACACGGCGAGCACAACCACATAATTCAAGACGCTATTCCGAGGGCCTAATAATTCATCTATGAATGACTCCACGTGAACTCCTCTCAGGACGATCGCTCGTGTCCGTCGTCAGATTCCCCGATAACTACTTGGACTGGGCGACGAACGGTACAGCGTAATCCGCAAGCGCCATAACTGTTAGCTGAGGGTTGACGCCAAGGCTGCTAGGGAACACGCTGGCGTCGCAGACGAACAGGTTGTCGTAACCGTAGGCCTTGAACTGCGGATCGATAACCCCAAGGTCGGGATTTCCGCTGAGCATGTTCCCACCCTGCGGGTGCCCGGTCCCAATCGTTATGTCGCTGGCGTCTTTAACACGATCGTACAGTTTCGGAAGCTCATCGGGGCTACGGTACTCCCAATACTCGAACGTATTTGGGATGACGCATTCGGCGTGGTCTTTAAAGAAGGCCTCCCCGCAAAGAACCAGCCCGTCTAGAAGCTTCTGCAGATCGCTTTGCGTCGGCGCGTAGTTTATCTCGCGGCCTATGAGTCCCGCGCGGCGAACCTCGCCGTTGGATTCGGTCCCCACCAGCACGCCTGTGCAAGTCATGCGGTTGTATCGAAGCATGTTGTTGAAGTGGTCTTCAAACCAGCCGGGCATGGTGAGCGCCTGAGAGACCGGCGGATTGAACCACGTCTCGATTACGTAGCCGCGACTTGGTGAAGGCTTCAGATAATGAGAAATCTGTAATCCACGATAGGCATTGCTTTCCTCGTTGAACACCGCGGTCATTGGTGACCCCATGTTAAACGAGAGATTCATTCCTGTACGGCCGCCGCCGATGCCCGAACGCAGTAGGATGATGCTCGATGAAACAGCGCCTGCCGCGAGGACGAAGGTATTCGCCCGCACCTCGATGCGCCTGCCATCTTTAAGATCGCAAGTGACGCCAGTTATCCGTTTGCCCCGTGCGTTGAACCGCTGCGCCTCGCAACCAGCTAAGATTCGGAGCGCTTCTGTGCCCGCATCTCTCTGGGTGATGGGCAAAACCCTGTCGAGCATAGAAAGCTTCTTGCCGTACTTGCATCCGATGTTACAGTATCCGCACCCCAGGCAGTCGTGGATGTTAGCATCTACGGTCGAATGCAGGTTGGGCAGGTCGTGAAGGCCCAGTGCAACGACACCCCGATTGAAGAAGTCCGCGCCTTCATTCAGATTCTTGTACTGATGCTCCACCCCGATCAGCTCGCTGACGGCCTTAAAAGAATCCCATATTCGCTTCTCGTCCAGGCAGGCATTGAGCGAGCCGGGATCGTTCCATTTCGCGAGAACCTCTGGGGGCATCCAGAAGCACACTGCGTTGTTGACTACAGTCGAGCCGCCAACGCAACTGCCTTGTAGCACCTGAAACCGAAAGTCGCGGCTGAGCTGCAACGCGCCGTCGCCGTAGAGCCTGGTCAGCATGTCCGCCTCGTCCTCGGTGAACGTGGCCGGGATTTCGTGATCTCCGCGCTCGAGCATCAGCACTTGCCTGCCAGCTCGTGTCAGCCCGTGAGCCAGAATAGACGCAGCCGCGCCGGAACCTATTATCGCCACATCGGCGGTTAGTATTTCGGTCGTTATGTCGGAGGCAGTTTGGACGTAGAGCGGTAATGGCTCCGGCAATTCATGGTCACGCAGCTTTCTAGCTGTGTCTTCCAGTTTTTTCGCCGTGTCTTCGCGCTCTGAGAATGGGACGTAGCCGACCGACTCAAACGTCCTTTTGTCGTTGTAGTAGCCAAGATAAGAGAGCTGTTTGCCCATTCGTATCATGCCCTGGACAATCGTTCGCCAGAACTCGGGCACGAGCCTGAGAGTGACCTCTTGATAGAACCGCTTTCTGAGAAAGTCGAGCCGGTCATGCGGTTCAAGGTGCGATAAGGGAGGTCTGAGCGAAAGCAGGGGATATGCTTCGATACCGAGGAGGACAAGCTTGGTGATCCACTTCGACTGAGCTTTGAAGCGTGAAAGGTAGTCATCCACGTTTCGTGCGACCTCTTCGGCAGTGATGATTTCGGTTTTGCCAGCGACAACGACATCGGCGAGCGCTGCCAGAGCGCGAAACTGCGTCGGTGACAAATAGCGCAAGCCGTAGTAAGAACGCTCGGCTGCCGCATAAAACCAAACGAGCAGGATGATTATGACTCCGTCGAGTATCATTGATCCGAGGAGAAGCGTTTCGATCGGTATCTGGTCCGGCCCGGACGCGAACGGAATATCTAATGTCAGTGCGCCGCTGGTGTCGGCCCACAAAAGCGCGGCGGCCACCGCAAGCTCCGATAGGACGTGTCCAACGATGACAAGCAGAGTCAGCACGCGATAACGGCGCACGTCGCCCGAAGCAAAGAAGGCGAGCAGGCCCAGCACCCCGACTTTGACAACTGAGTTGGTCACGAAAGGAAGCTGAATGAAAGCAGGTTTATTCGGGCCGGCGAGGGCGGGTAGCAAATACGCTAAGACGGCGAGTCCGAATAGCAAAGCAAGGATTCTAAGCAGCACTTGGAGCCTTCGCTCCTGAGGAGTAGGTCGTTTCGAGGTGCACATAATCTCTCCTTTCGCGAGCGTTGCCGCCTGCGTTCGGGCAACCGGTCTCAGTCGTCGCTATGCTCGGCGAGCGCCGATGCTTCACCCTGTGTGCGGCAGGCTACGCCAAATTCAGACCACATGCAATGCCGATCCAAACCAAACGCAATCCGGTCCATAAAGTACATGACGCCAAACACGCGTGGGACGCTGCAGGAACATTTTTGACTACACCCCTCACCGAACGAGCTCACTTTGACAGAGCCAAATCGCGACCGTTAGAATTCAAGCCACACCTTTGTTGAAACCTGTTTTGGAGGATTCGATGGGAGAGAACGAAACAAGCTATCACGCGGTCGAGAAGGACGGCGTGGTTACGGCGATTTGGGAGATGCAGGGAAGAAAACACCTGCGCACGATCGATCCGCGCAGCGAGGAAGGACGACGCATCCTGGGCTCGTACACCGTAGATGAAGCTGCCGAGCATGCTCACGCTGAAGCCGCAACTCAAACTGCACAGCAAGGTGAGTGAGCCCTAGCAGTAGCCCGTGTGCAAGCGCTGATCCGTCGCGCGATGATCTTATCTTGGTGGGAACCGGCGGCCGAGCGCTATCCAGTCAGTCCAGGAACGCAACGTCGCGCGCTTCCCGGATCAGCCCGCACTCACCAGCAAGCTCATAATAGAGTCTCAAGCCTTGCAGGCTCTCGTCATCAAGATCGTAGCTGATGGCTTCGGTCAAGTAGCTGAACAGGTCTTCGCGTGGTAATCCGAGCCGCTCCGCATAGATATCCGCCAGTTCATTGGCGTGTACCATCCCTTCGAGCTTTGCGCTCAAGAAGTTGATCCCTCTGTCAGCCGGTACATCGCGGCCAAACCACGCGGTTGAGTCCCCGCGGATTGCCCAGAATGCGAACACGAATGGCCGCCCGGTGTGCTTTTTCCATTCTTCGGCGAGGTCGTAAACGTGAAGAGCAGACCGATCAATCAACATTGCCGGGTCGCCGATTATGAGAGCGGCGTCGTCTGACTCGAGCATATCTTCGAGCTTCGGCGGTGACGTCCGATAGGAAGCGCTGACGTTGTAGAAGCGTCCCAGAATTATCTGGATCAGCGCAGCCGAGGTGCGCGACGAGGTGTCGAGCGCAACGGACCGTATCTGAGTGATTGGCACTCGCGACGCCAGCAGCACGCTTCTGACGCTTCTCTTAGAGGCTACGCAGGCGCCGGGAGCAATTTTAAGTCCGGGAATGCGCTGATACTCGATGACGGGAATCAAGGCCGCATCGGCGCGCCCTTCCGCAAGCAGCTCCGCGCACCGGGCGGGCGCTGCATCGGAGAGAAACGTGCAGCGGTCCTTTTGCTCTCCATAGACAAAGCTATAACAGAGAGGAGCGGCGTTGAGGTAACTCGAAGCCGCGATGTAGGGCTTGTCATTAGTCATCGGTCAGTGGTCAGTGGTCAGTGGTCAGTGGTCAGTGTTCAGTGGTCAGTGTTCAGTGGTCAGTAGTCAGCGTTTGTTGGCCGGTCATTGGTTGACTAGTTACCGACGACTAATGAGTGACCACTGGCCACTGACCACAGATCACTGACCACTGGCCACTGACACTGGCCACTGACCACTAGGACCGAAAGGTTTTCAACACAATCTGTGGAAAACCTTGTTGAAAACTCGCCCTTTCCGAACGCAAAGGTCTGTGATTCGCGGACTTTCAGCGCTTTGCACACATTTTGTTCAAACTTGTTACGCACCTTGAAGTCCTATTATTTATTCAGTTACAGCGAGAGCCCCTCTTTTCGTTGGGATTTCTCGATGTGCCTTCAATCTATGCTGGGGAATTGCTGAAAAGCTGTGCAAAACTCAGCGGGATTTCCCGGCAAAACCGGGCTTTCGGCCCAAGTACCCCGTTCTTCAATCAAAGTCCTCTTCGAGTCTTTGGGCGATTCTTTCGCGGAACTCATGTGCTGCCTGCAAGACTTTTCGAGGCTTCGAACCCTCGGCTGGCCCGATGAAGCCCTGGCGCTCCATTGAGTCGAGAATCTTTGCCGCGCGCCCGTATCCAATTGACAGCCTTCGCTGCAAGACCGATGTTGAGGCTCGCCCCATGTCGGTGACTATGGCCAGTGCTTCGTCGAACAGCTCGTCCTGGTCACCCTCGAATCCATCCGTTTCCAATGTCTCCTGTTCGCTCAGCGTGACTTCTTCGTTGTAGTCGGGCTTCGCCTGCTTTTTGATGAAGTCGATGATCCGGTTAATCTCGGCTTCGCTGGCGTATGAGCCGTGCACGCGAACGAGGCGAGACGATGCCGGCGGCAGGAATAACATGTCGCCTTGCCCGAGCAGCGCTTCAGCGCCGTTGGAATCTATGATCGTGCGCGAGTCAACTTTCGACGACACCCGGAAAGCCATGCGGCAGGGAATGTTCGCCTTGATCACGCCAGTGATGATGTCAACCGACGGCCGCTGAGTAGCGAGGATCAGGTGTATGCCTACGGCGCGAGCCATCTGGGCAAGCCGCGCGATCGAGGTCTCGACTTCGCTGCGAGCTATCATCATCAGGTCCGCAAGCTCGTCGATCGCGATCAGGATATAAGGCAGCGGCTTCAGCGGCTCGGATGGGTCATCGAAAAGCGACGGCGAGGTCATCTCGTAGACCTGGCGATTATACTGCTCGATGTTGCGCACGCCCAGCGCAGCAAGCTTGCGGTAACGCGCTTCCATTTCGTTCACCGCCCACTTCAGAGCGTTCGACGCGCGCTTCGGATCGGTGACAATCGGCGTCAGCAAATGCGGGATCCCTTCATAGAGCCCAAGCTCGACGCGCTTCGGATCGACCATTATGAACTTCACTTCTTCGGGCGACGCCTTGTACAGAACTGAGCAGATGATCGCGTTGAGCGTCACTGATTTGCCGGCGCCAGTCGCACCGGCGATCAACAGGTGAGGCATTTTCGCGAGATCGGCGATGTATTCTTCGCCGTTGATCGTCTTGCCGAGCGCAATTGTGAGTTTCGACCCGGACTGTTGGAACTTCGCCGACTCGATCACTTCACGAAGGAATATCTTTTCGCGTTGTGCGTTCGGCGCCTCGATGCCAACGGTGGACTTGCCTGGTATGCGATCGATGCGAATCGACTCGGCCTTGAGCGCGAGGCAAAGGTCATCGGCGAGCCCAACCACGCGGCTGTACTTGATGCCGGGATCAGGTTTGAACTCGAATGTGGTAACGACGGGGCCGGGGTTGATGCGGTGAATGTGGCCGGTGACGCCGAACTCTTTGCACTTCTCGGCGAGTATCGTAGCGCGGTCGCGCAAATCCTCTTCGGCCTGCTCGAAGTGGCCGATGGGCGTTTCGATCAAGTCAATCGTTGGTAGCTTGTAAACGTAACCCGCGAGTGTTTCGATCGCGGTCTTGCGCCGGGTCTGCAGCTTCGAACCCTTTACGTCCGTTTCCGCTTTTTCGGTCTCTGGCGTTCGGACGATCGAGGCTGTTGAGATCATCTCGGCTACCGTGGGATCCATTGTGATCTCTGCTGCGAGCGGCAAAATCCCGGCCTTTATCTGTTCAACTCTCGCCGCGTGCTCCTGCACAATCCCTCGCATTTTCAGACGCGTCGCCGGCAACGCTGGAACAGCTTCGACTGACTCAGAAGGAGCTAGTCGAGCGGCGGCGGCGCCCGAGATGCCGCGGCCTCCGATGGCTATCTCTGGTTGCGGGGCCGAAGCGGTGATCGCTTCCACGATGAGTCCTGCGGTTGTCGGCTGTTGCTGGCCCTTGAGCCGTCGAGCCTCTTCCATTCGCCGGCGGCGCTCTTCGTGCTCTCGTTCCTGCTCGAGCTGCTTTACACGTTCGCGCTCGGCTCTTTCCTCGTCGTTTCGCTTTTGCTCTTCTGCTTTCTCCGCTCGGCGCTGAGCTGTCAGCAACCGGCGCTGCTCGTTACGCGCCTCCCACCAGGCGACAACGCGAGTGAACATGGTCGGCTTTCCTTGCCGGATTTCAGCGTGCGCTTCGCGAATGGACTTCACCCGCCGGCCAACACGAGCGAGCGAGATCTCCATCGTCAGCATCAGCGTCAACACGGATGACGCCGCCAGCACGATGGCCGCTCCGGTGGTGCTCATGAAACCGGCGAGTCCGGCTTCAAGCAGATGCCCGATTGCTCCGCCGTTATACGAGCGTGTGAGAAGACCGATTTTGATTTCGGGAAACAGAGCCAGGAACCCGGAGAACGCGATCAACAGCAGAGTAGCACCGAGGGCTTTGCGAGCAGGGAACCCGGGGTTCTTCGTGGAGAAAGCTCGCATAGCGATGAGAACCAGCAGGAAGGGGATGAGCAGCGAGGCGAGACCGAACCACTGCAGGAACACATCACTGATGAAAGCGCCGACGACCCCGATAAGGTTCTGCGGTTCACGCTGCGGACCGACGGAGTTGAAACTGGGGTCTCTAGGGTCGTAAGTGAAGAGGCTGAGCACGATCAGGATGGCAGCGGCGATTAGCGCGACTGCCAGCACTTCATTGGCCAGCGTTTTCTTACCTGAAGGCTTTGTCCGGGATTTGGTACTCATTCCGGTGCTCGGCAGAACATTACCAGATTAACGATTCTGTTTCCACAACCTTTCGAGCGCGCGCCGCTTCTTTGTGTCGGGCAGTTTTATTTCAGTCGTTGTGCTCGATGCCGTAGCGTTCAATCCTTCTCTTTCCGTTTCAAACGCCCCTCGACGTAAGCCTTCCGAGCCTGCAGGGATTCCGGTGAAGACAACGCACTAAGCAGCACCTCGCCGTCGGCGTAGGAAGTGTGACTAGCCATCGCGCGGGTAACGGCGTTGACGTGTTCCTTAGTGATCGCGACCGGGACTGCGGGCATCGCGGCGATTTCTTCGGCCAGCTTGGCGGTCTCGTGCTCGAGTTCGTCCGGCGTCACCACTCGATTAACAAACCCCATCGCTTTGGCTTCTTGAGGTGTGAACTGGCGACAGGTCATCACGAGTTCTTTGGTCATTGCGGGGCCGATCTCGCGGACGAGACGGGGAATACCGCCCCAGGCTAATGGAATCCCAAGTTCGACTTCCGGAATTGAGAAGCGGGCGGTTTCCGCCGCCACTCGCAAATCGCAAGCGGCCACCAGCAGCACAGCGCCTCCTACTGCATAGCCGTGGACGCTCGCTATAGTGGTCGCGCTCATTTGTTCGATCGCGTCCATCATCCGCGATCCGGCTTGCGCAGCGGCGCGTCGAGTAAGCCAGGCATCGTCGGCGTCCGTTCTCGAAGGATCCTTTAGATCGGCGCCAGCGCAGAAGGCTCGGCCGGCGCCGCGCACGATGACGACGCGCACCTCGGGCTGTGTATCGAACCACCGGGCGGCTTCGGCAAGTTCCCGGAGCATCGTGGAGTTCATCGCGTTCAATCGTTCTGGACGATTCAAAGTGAGATGCCCAATCGCACCGTTTGCATTGATATTCAGTGTCTCGAAATCCATAGCATACGCTCGCATGACTTGGCCGTTTTGCAGGGAGGACACCATCGGGCTTCAGCCGATGGGAGTTTCAGTTTCAGCCTAGTGCGTAGTTATCCGAGATACCATCGCGCTTCAGCCGATGGAGGTTCAACTTTCACCTGGTGACACAAGCCTTAGTTCGATGGTATCTCTATGCTCGCGAGCTGTCTGTAGGCGGAAACTGAAACTCCATCGGCTAAAGCACAATGGTATCTCTGACGCTCGCACGCTGTCCGCTAGGGGAAACTGAAACTCCATCGGCTTAAAGCACGATGGTATCCACCGGACTCTTTGCCAGCCTCATGAAAGCCCGGTGTGAATTAGGCGAACACAAGCAAAGCGAGGTAACTAATTCTACTTCGACTCTGCCTTCGCCCCTGCTTTAAAGTCTCCGGCTTTGACGATTGTTAGCTTGGACGGGTCGATGTGACGACGCATCGCCGCTGCGATCTCGCCAGGCGTTAGCGCCGCGATCTTCTTTTCGAAGTCCGCGTCCCACGCCAGCGTCCGGTTCAAGAATCTATACGAGGCCAGCCTGCGACCAAGTCCCGCGTCTTGCGCGCGGTTCAACTGCTGCGACTGCAGGTAACCCGATTTCGCCGCTGCTACTTCGTCCGGCGTGAAGCCGTCCTTGAGCGCGCGAGCGATCTCTTCCTTGATGGCGGCTTCGAGCTTGGTCACGTTCTGCGGAGCGTAGATGGCGTTTGCGGTGAATTGCCCGTTCTTGTCGAGCGCGCTCGCGTTCAAGGACGAGCCGACGCCATAACTGAGCCCCTCTTTTTGCCGTATGCGCACGGCCAGCCTTGAATTCAAGAATCCGCCTCCGAGCATGTAATTCCCAAGAACGAGCGCCGGATAGTCCGGATCGTCGTCGCGCAGATTCAGCCTCAGACCTGCGATGAACATGGCGTTGGCCTTGTCGGGAGTTTCAAACGACTGATTAATCGGCTCGACCTCTTTATAAACGGTGACCAGCCGCGAGAACGGCCGAGGGCTTTTCCACGAGCTGAACAGATCGGCAATCAGCTTTCCGATCTCCTTCGCGTCAAAGTCGCCGACCACAGCCGCCTCGCCGTTGGATGCGCCGTAGAAGTCGCTATAGAACTTCTTGGCCTCGTCGAGCGTCGCCGCCTTCAGGTCGGCAATGTCTTCATCTATCGTCGAAACGTAGCGCGGATCGCTCTTCGGGTACGGATTCATGTGCCGACCGAAAGCGTTGAAGGCAATCGACTGCGGCTCGCGGCGCTGCAATTCGGTGAAAGCCAATTGCTCCTGCTTGAACTGCTCAAACTCCGCGGCAGGGAATGACGGCTCTTTGAGGATCTCTGCGACAAGCTTCAAAGCTTCAGCCAGGTTCTCTTTTGTTGTCTCGATGAAAGCGCCGGCTGAGGTCGCGCCGCCGAAGACCGAAACGCTAGCCTTCAACCTGTCGAACTCGTCTTTGATTTGCTCGCGAGTGTGCTTGGCTGTGCCGCGCATCAGCATCTGTCCTGCCATCTGCGCAGCCGTCGCACGGTTCATCAAGCTCTTTTCATCGCCAAACCGAAATGTCATGCTGGCGACCACAGTGCCGCCGCGGGTCTTCTTGGGCAGCAAAGCGACCTTCAAGCCGCCGGACAAATCTGACTTTGCAGTACGCGCCTCTACGTTGGCCGGAGACGGGTCGAACGCCTCGCCTTCCGTCTTGGCAACCTCGCCTTTGTAGTCCTTGACGAGCGCGGCCACGTCGGGCGCAGCCGGAATCTCGGCGCGATCAGGCTTCTCGGTCGGGATGAACGTCGCCACCGTGCGATTGCTCGCCTTCAGGTAGGTTGCGGCGACGCGTTGCACGTCGCCTGGAGTGACTTTCTTGATGTGGTCGCGGTGAAGGAAGAAAAGCCGCCAATCGCCTATCGCCATCCATTCGCTTAGCGTAAGGCCGACTCGCTCGGACGAGTTGAGGGTGAGATCGATATTCTTGAGCAGCGAGGTGCGCCCTCGCTCGACCTCTTCAGCCGTGGGCGCTTTGGTCGAAATCTCTTCGACCGTCTTGAACAAAGTATCTCGCGCGACATCCAGCGAATCATCTTTCCGCACGATGGCGATGAGTA
>JBBPIH010000044.1:0-66315 GCA_038040455.1 Acidobacteriota bacterium | reverse complement strand
CTGGAATGTGGACCCCACCTTAACTCGTTGTCTCACTTTAGGGGCGCACCCCAGGGTATGAACGAACCACCAACGGTGTTGGTGGGATTCAAACGCTGCTGCGAGTGCGTTTCGTAGGTCGAGTATGAACGAACCACCAACTGCGTTGGTGGGATTATGGGTAACCGCTGTAAGAGCTGTCGCATTCCCTTTTTCAGCAGCCTGCTAGGCTACCGCTCCGGGCAGGTGGCGCCCCAAAGCCCTCTCGACTGTCAACAGAAGTTCGGAAAGGTTGAATGGCTTCGTGATGTAATCGGCTGCTCCTGCCTTCATCGCTTCGGCTATTGATTGAGTGTCAGTGTTTCCTGAAACGACGACGATCACCGTGCGCGGGCTTCGGTTGACGATCAACCGGCAGAGGCTAATCCCCGACATTCCCGGAAGCCCTACGTCCACCAGAGCCAGGTGGAAGAACTTCGATTCCATCAGCCTGATGGCCTCGCTAGCGCTTTCAGCACTCGCGCACTGGAACCCTTGGCTGAGTATTTCGGTGAGCAGAGAGCGGAGGGGTTGCTCATCTTCGACCACGAGGATTGAGATTCCTGTGTCCGGCATAAAGACTCCGAGAACGCGTTGGCTCGCGAGCATCAAAGTCCGAACGGTATCAGCTAAAGCTGTAAAGGGTGGGGCAGAATCCTTAGCCGCTAGGACCGGTGCCGCCACAAGCGAGGTGTAGCCTATACCACTACGGCTTCAGATGCAAGAAAAAAAGGTTTATTCCATCTGTGTTCAGGGTTCAGGCTTCGATTCTTTCTTGCACTGTTGGCTAGATGTTCTCAAACGTCACACGTCCCTGCTCATCGCCGAGCGAGGTCGGTTGGTGAGTTCCCGCATCGCGATTGCCCGCATGGACCCAGGCGATCGGGAGCCCTCGCGCCCTGGCGCGCGCGACCATCTCGCCGGTGCCGCCTTGGCCCTGAGCATCCCGTCCATCCCAGAGCGCGACGAGCACGTCCGCATGGTTCAACACATACTCGCCCGCCGCCTCGTACGCGCGGTCGCGTGTAGACGCTGGGGACATTTCAATCACCTGATCCGCCTGTTCCAGCAAACTCAAGAACTCTGCACGCGACGGTTCAGTTTTGAAGTCGCTCATGTAATCAGATTTGGCTAGCGGCAATGGCACAACCAATCTGGCGCCCGGCAGGCCAAGAACGTGACGGGCCACGATTCGGTCGGCGCCTTCAGCCAGCGCCGACACGACCGTCAGCGGCTCTTCCGAGAATGCTTGCTGGATCCGGCGAAGCGCCTCCTCGACTCCTGCTTCGATCTTGCCCGGTTCAGCCAGTATGCGATGTCCGGTCACTCCGATGCGGATCAACCTGTCTCCCCCGTGCCGTCCCTTTCGTTCCTAACCTTGACGATCGTGTAGCCTGCTTGAGAAAGAATGTTCGGAATGCCTCGGATCAAGACGCGGTCCTTTTCCTTTTCTTTGTCGGGTAGCTCTCCCGGACCGATAGCCTCCAATTCCTCGGGAGTGTAGCGCCGCGCTCTCTCTTCGTCGGTCAGAGTGCGCCACAACATAATATCCTGGTGCAGCTTGTTGGGTTTGTCCGTTTCAAATCCCCATCGCCATTCATTTTTGATCTTGGCCTTGATCCATCGATCGTGCTCCATCTCAGCAAGCATATCGAGATCGGGGCCCGGAAAATTGAACGGCGGTTCGTTGCTGCGCGCCGGTTTGATCGCGTATCCCGCGTGGGCGAGCTTGTTCGGAATATCGCTGGCGTTGCTGCGGTTCTGTTCCTGCTCGTCGACCGGAAGGTCCGCAAAGTCCACGAGCGAGCTGTGGGTCTTGAGTTTCTCGTCGGTCTTCGGACCCCATTTGTATCCGTCACCTTCAAGCAGTTGCTTATAGACGTCGTGCACATAGAGCGCCAGCTTTTCGAGAAGCTCGCCCTCGATCTCAATCTTATCCACCAGCCTTTGAAAGTCATCCGCGTCGACGTGGAGATCGAGCTGGTCGATGGCTGGCAAGCACGAGCGCTCGAACCTGCACTTGCCTGCAATCTGGCTCATCGCGATGACCGATTCGATCGAGCGAACCCCGTGCTTGTACTTCTCGGTGTAGAGAAGGGCTCGCAACACGCCATCATCTATGTTGAGAGCCCCTTTATCGCCAGGGCCTTCGAGAAGATGGAGCGCGTCGCGCACAAGAATGGACCGCAACAGTATCGCGCGGCGAAGGATGTAGTGCCTGTCCTCGCCGCCCGCCTGCTGTCGGTTCGGACCGAGGATGTTGACGTAGCCCTTAAGCCGGCTCACGAAGTCCGGCTTCTTTGCCCCGCGAGCCTTGTCGCTGGACAAGTCAGCGCAGAATTCCTCCATGGTTTCGCTGGTGCCGCCGGCGAAGACGAAAATCGCGCGGCCTATCGGGTGACTTATCTGGCCTTGCTGGAAGCGGCCGTCCTGCATAGGCGCGAGAAAGTGCCGAAGCCATCCCAGATCGTCTCCCTGAAGCATGCTGTCGAATTCGTCCCAGAACACCAGCGGGATCTTTCCCGACAAGCCCGCGTCGCGCACTTGATGCAGGGCGTCGAGCAGATCATCCGAGTGGCGGAATTGTGAGAGGTTGAACTGATCCAGGACCTCGATCTCGTCGGGCAGAAGCGATTTTGCGACTTCGATGATGCCGAACGATTTGCCCGAGCCCGGCGCGCCGAATACCGCGAGCGAGAGCGGACGCTTAGGCTTTGACTTGCGGCAGTACTCGCCCACCAACGTGCGGACGCTCCGAAAGCCCTCGATCTCGCGGCGGTCCACAGTCAGCAGTTTGCCGAACTGACCTAGCGGAACGCCGGTCAAGGCCTCGCCGGCTCCTACCTTCACGATCTGCTCGGCTACGCTCTCAAGCGCACTGGTGTAGCGATCTTCGAGGATGGTCCAGAAACCGGTGGCGGAGGCGGACGGGCCCTGGACCTTGCTTACCGCGAACTGGGATGATGCTTTGCTCAGCTCGGCGGCGATCATTTTGATCGGGAAGGCGACCCCGGCTTCCGGTGCGATCGAACCGCGCACGCCGTACCCTTCAACGTGAAGCTTGCGCATCGCGGCAAGCCCGGTTTGAATGCCGGCTTCGATGTCGGGTTCGCCAGGCGACATCATCAACTGCCGCACGATGCCCGCCGTCAAGCAGGAGGTGTATCCGATCATTCCGCCTTTGTGATTTTGCGCCCACAGACCCTCGATCACCGCCGGGTCGAAGAACAACTTGCTCGAATGCGCGGCACCCGCCCTTCCGGCGTCGCTCTGGCGCGAGAGCAGGAACGCTCCCGCAGTATCGAATGAAATCACGACGTGGGCGGCATGCGACAACGCGTTCACACG
Organism: Acidobacteriota bacterium; assembly: GCA_038040455.1. Lineage (GTDB taxonomy): Bacteria > Acidobacteriota > Blastocatellia > UBA7656 > UBA7656 > Onstottus_A. The sequence continues at coordinate 62,949 of JBBPIH010000044.1, read as the reverse complement.
AGGGTTGTACACCAGCTCCCAGGCCAAGTCCTGAGCGGTGCGTTCCCACGAAAGCTCACGGCTTACTTGCACCTCGGTCAAGCGCAGATCGTTGACTGTCATCACTACGATCAATCGCTCGGCGCGAGTCTTGTGAAGGCGCTCCCATAACCCGCCTTGAGCCACCGGGCGCGCCATCTTGAGTACGATCCACGGCTTGCCGCTCTCGGCGGTGACCGACATTGGCCATAGTTCGGGAAGCTTTCGAAAGCCGAGGTTGGCATCGTCCAACACGACGATCTCGGCTTCGGCATCATCGACTACGCGCTTCCATTCCGACTGCTCGGGTGAACAATCAGCGACACACGCGTCGAGGCCGAGAAACTCGCTCACCCGCCACGCGCCTTCTGGCTTGTTCTTGTCGCGCGCGGTTTTTTCATCGTAATCAAACAAGGACCACATCGCGTGCGAGTGGTGAAAGCGAGGATCGCCGGGTAGCGCGTTATCGCGGGGCGCGCCCATCTGGCGAATCGAATAGTCTGCTTTTCCTGTTTGCTTCGACTCCTGGTCAACAGCTTCGACAAGGTCGGCGAGCAGCGCGGCTCCTCCCCGCTGCCAGTAAGTGCGCGTGCAGTCATCCGCGTTCCACGCCGCGCCGCTGCTGTCCGAGCGCCGCGTGCGGGCTAGATTCCAATCCATCGTCACGTCTCCGGTGACGACGACAACCTTTGGGTCCTTAGTGGCGGCCATAGCCAAGGTCCTTTCTGTCAGCCTTGAATTTGTGACGTTGTCGATCCAATGCGCTCGCCGTGAAGCGGGATGGAGTCAAATAAAGAGTTCTGGCGATACGTGAAAGAACTCACCTAGCGCTCGGGCGTTCGTTTTACTGATTGCGCGCTTGCCATTGACAATATCCGACACGTGCCCGCGTGAGCCCAGGATTGGTGCAAGGTCGCTTTGGCGAAGATCGTTCTGCTCGAGCAAGAACTGCAATACGCGATGCGGCGGCGAGTCGGGAATCGGATAGTGCTCCTGCTCGAACCGCTCGATTAGTTGGCAGAGAAGTTCAAGCAGCACCTCCTCCTCTGGGGTTCGATGCTCGTCGCCTTTCGCCATCAGGCCATCCACTACGGTAAGCAGACGCTCGTTCTCTTCCTCGCTCTGAATGGGGCGGGGCTTAATCTTGGCAAGCAATTCGCCGTACCTGCGAGCGTTGAATTTATCTCTAGGTCTTGCAGTCATGTTTCCACTTATCCTTGTCATACTCCGCGTGGGTCAGTACAAATCGCACGTAAACGCGCTGACGCGTGTAAGAGATCCGCGTGATCAGCCGGTAGTCGTTCCCCTTGATGTTGAATACCGTGCAACTGCCGACCGGATCAGCGAGGCGAAAAGTCTCGCGCACGTCGACGAGGTTGCGCCAACTCGCTCTTCGAGTTGCGTTGTACCAATTCTCAAGCGGAGCCTTGGCTTCGGTACGTACTTCCCAGAACTCGCGCAATCGCCTCCGGCTAATGACTCGCACCGACGAATCTCCAGACTATTCAACCCACCTCTTCTGAAACAGTATGCTCGCGTTTTGCGAGCGCCCCGTCAAGCGGCGAAATAGCTGGGCGAAAGCACTGCGAGGAACAGACGCGATTCGCGGAGCCCGAGTCCGATGCGATCTTCCCAATCGGCCATGCTCCGGATTTCATCCTCGTCGAAAAAGATGTTCAGCTCGCGTCCGGCGAATTTGTGGAAGTCCCCCAGGATCGCGTCGCGCAATTCGCGAACCTGTTCCCGCGAGTTGTCTTTGTGGGCGTAGGAAATGAAGAGGTCGTAGGGCATGGCAATAGCAGGCCGCATTCTACATTCCACAATCTGCAAAGCCAAGAACGGTACTCGACAGAACGCTACTCGGCTCGTCCGCTTTATTCTTGTGCTCAGCCACGATGAAGCTGATGGATGTTCAGAGTTCAACCTTTAGGCAGGCTGCTGAAAAGGCGGTAACACACAGCGGTCACGGCCAATCCCACCAACGCGGTTGGTGGTGCGTTCATACTCAGCCTACACGGACGGGAACCGCCGCTCCCCGAATCCCACCAACGCAGTTGGTGGATCCCACCAACGCAGTTGGTGGATCATTCATATCCGACCTGTCCGAAGGCAGGCTGGTAAAGCGAATCGCCGCTGTAGTTAGGCTGGGTATGAACGAACCACCAACTGCGTTGGTGGGATTCAATGTGGCTGCGAATACGCTTTGTAGGCCGAGTATGAACGTACCACCAACTGCGTTGGTGGGATTATCGGCAACCGCACTAAGAGATGTCTCATTCCATTTTTCATCAGCCTGTTAGGGTGCTGGCGTTGGAATCAGACAAGCTGAAGCTTGAACTCTGAACATCAAATTCAGTCCTGACCGAACCACTTGGAATGAGTTATGAGAGCCGAGTCAGGAAGTCAACCTTGATCTCAATTTCCAATATCAATCTCAACCTTGTTAATCAACCTTCGATCGCGCGCGAGCGCTAAGTCTTTCTTGTGTTTACATCGTTACAAACTCATCTTACTGGCACAACTTTCGCTCTCTCCAAAAGTCCTTATGCAAAGACCGGGCGATACAATCCAGAACGTCAAGCAAGGCGCTGAGGAACGTCGAGTGGCGCGGGCTCGACGTCACGCGGAGATACTCGTCCTGATGCGCGGCATGGCTCGGCGCTACAAGAACCTGGTCAACCGAATCAGCAAGGCCGAGATGAATGCTACCTTCATTGAGTATGAGCTGTTTCAACTCTTGAAGATGATGGAGGAGATCCTCGATCAGGACGTCGAAGACCTCGCGGGAGATGTTGCTCCGGGCTCAAGCCTCGAATCGCAGGGAAAGGTCAAAAAGCCGCTGCGATACCTTGCCGAGTCGGGCACGGCTTTGCTTGAGATCAAGGCCCGCCCTGATGGTATGGCCGACATACGCATCGACGGCGGAAAGCAATTTACTCTTCCGCCGACGTTGGCGGATCTGATGAACGCGCTTTCAATCGACAACGGCTTGAGCGACGACGCGTTTGTGGGCTGGAAAACGGTCAAGGAAATCGCAGCGTACTTGACCAAGCAATCGGGAAAGCCAGTGAGCAAGCGAGCGATCACTCAAAATGTTTACCGGCTTCGCAAGGAGTTGTTCGACCGCGGAGGCGTAAACCCGTATCTGGTCCAGACCAACCGGCGGCGAGGAGTCAGATTCGCTCTACGGCGTAAGCCGAGCCCGGTGATTGCTAGTGACCGGTGATGATCAATCTGAGGTTTGGAGACTAGAACATGGCGCACCTATGGGTAAGAGATGACGCGGAGCAATGGGCGGTCTTGCCTCTGGAACACGATGCCTTCACGTTGGCAGCCAGCCGGCCGCAACCGATCTGCCGCCCGGCGGGCGAGGGCGACGTGCTATCCAATATTTTGCTGGTGCGAACCAGCGGCACAGAGAGCCTTGCCTGGGTGCTGGTCGCCGGAGCGAGCTCGGGAGTTAGCGTAAACGGCGTTCCCCTCGCCACAGGAATTCGGGTCGTCGCAGATCGGGACGATATTCGCATCCCAGGCGCTGAGAGTCTGTACTTCTCAACTGAAAGCCTTGCCCGGGTCGAGGAGTTCCCGGGTTCCGATCAAACCTTATTTTGCCCTCGTTGCAAGCAAGAGATTGGGATGGGCACGAGCGCCGTCAAGTGTCCGGGGTGCAGCGTCTGGCATCACCAGACTGAAGAGTTGAATTGTTGGACGTATTCCGAGGTCTGCGCGCTATGCGCTCAACCAACCGATCTGAACGCGGGGTTTCAGTGGACACCCGAGGAGTTGTGAAGATGCGAATAGGTGATTCCAGCGAATCAGAGAAAAGCGTCGTGGTCGTAGGCGCGGGCGGCAACATTGGCTCGCACGTCGTGCCGCACCTTGCCCGGATGCCGCAGGTTTCCAGGCTCACGTTGATCGATAAGGATCTTTACGAATCGACGAATCTTCAAACTCAAGACATAACGCCCCGCGACGTCGGCAAGCGAAAAGCGGTTGTTCAGGCTCGAAGGCTCAAACGAATCAACCCGGGCCTTCGCATTCAAGCAGTCGCCGATCCCGTGGAGCGAGTACCACTCGGCAATCTGCGGGCGGACGTGATTCTCTCTTGCCTGGACTCGCGTATTGCACGTCAACACCTAAATCAGTTTGCTTGGCGGCTCGGCGTTCCGCTGATTGATGCGGGCGTTGAAGCCGCAGGCTTGCTCGCGAGAGTGAACGTGTACATGCCCGGGCCCGAGAGCCCCTGCCTCGAATGTGCGTGGGACGATCGCGATTATGATGCGCTGGAGCAGACCTATCCTTGCCTCGGCTTCCAATCAAGGGTGCCGGCTACAAACGCACCGTCGAGTCTGGGTGCGCTTGCGGCGTCGCTTCAAGCGATCGAGTGTCAGAAGCTTTTGTCGGGGCAGACGGATCGCGCGGCGGTCAGCAAACAGGTGTTGATTGACGCTTCATACCACAAACACTACGTCACAGCTTTTCGGCGCAATCCGAACTGCCGCTTCTCAGGTCACGAAGTCTGGCATATCGAAAGACAGAATCGTTCAATCGATGAGATGAGTCTTGAGCAAGCCTTAAAACTTATGCCTGCGACAGTCAGCGAGAACGCCTCGGGTCTTCGAGTTGAGGGCAAGCCGTTCGTGAAGCGGCTGTCTTGTCCGGGTTGCGGAGAAGGACGTTCGTTGTTGAGGCTCGAGTGTTCACTGCGAGACAAGCAAACAAAGTGCGGGAAGTGCGGACAACGAATGATCGCAACAGGCTTCGACCTGGTGGAGCGACTGAATGCGGCCTCTGTTTCTCACAAGGCGTTGGGGCGCTCACTTCGCAGCCTCGGACTGCGGCCCGGCGATGTGTTCAGCATTAGTGACCGTCGTGATGAACGTCACTATGAGATACCGGACGGTGCCAGGTCGCGAGCCTGAGTCCGTTCGCTTCCTGCGGATAACGAACCTCAGTCTACCTGAGAATGCGTTGTTCGCAGGCCCAGGCAACTCGAGAAACTCGAAAATGATTGAAACGTGACGACGTTGGCAGCGTTGATATGAAGAACCTGGTCCGACTTCCTACTCCAGCGAAGCCGTGCTATATGCAACGGAGCGGAACACGATGCCATTGAGGTTCGAAGATTTTGCCGGCGACAACCTGGAGGAGCTGGATAATCCGATTCTTTCAATCGCTCTCACTCCGAATGCGCAGTTGGCTGTCGTGGGAGAGGCGCGACGTTATATGTCGGTTTGGAACACTCAATGGGGTGAATTGTTCGATCAGAGTTACGATTCCAGGTCGGCTACCGCGGTGGCAATGACGCCTGATGGGCGGCGACTGCTCTGCCGGGGCAAGCTGGGCAGTGATCACGCCTGGAGCATACAGGTCTGGGAAATAAAATGGGGGATTGGCAGACCCTTCCTTCGCCTGATGACCTTGCGACGAAAGCTCGCGCCTTCGATGGGCCTCGCCCTAAGCCCAGATGGACGGATTGCCGCCTGGGGGGAAGGAGGCGCGCTGCATATCTGGGATATCGAAAAGGGCGAATTTCTTCGAACGCTTGACGCAAGTTCAGGCGAGATCCAATCACTGCGGTTCTCGCCGGATGGATGCCTGGTAGCGTCCGGGGGCTCGCGCGGCGTGGTTAACATTTGGGACGTCAATACGGGGTGCTTGCATCTGCAATGCGGGAACTCACTCGTGCGTTACGCCCTGGCGGTGATGCCCGACGGCCGTTCGCTCGCGGCTGCTGGTGAAGATGGATCGTTTTTCGTTTTCGACATGCGCAGCGGGACTTGTCCCCGAACCTGGCAAGCTCACGAGTCCGAGTTCAACGTGATCGCCGTGAGCTCGGATTGTCGAAAGGTGGTGTCAGGAAGTCTGAAAGATCGGACGCTTCGGGTTTGGGACCTAGAAGGGGCGCGCCGTATCGCGATGACCAAGCTGCCATTTGGTGTTATGGCATTAGATCTGAAAAGGAGCTTGCTGGCGGTTGGCGACCACTCTGGCAACGTTCTGTTCTTTTACGTTCGCCAGCTAACGGGCACGCCCGTGGTGACACCAGTGCGACTCTGGAATTTTGGGATGTGGTCTCTATATCTGCCCGCGGGCGCTACTGCACACGAGAGGCGACAGATCCACCCAAGTAACTGGTCCGACGAGTTGACGGTCTTTTGCGACTGGTGTGGAAAGAGGTGCGTTCCGCCGGTGTCTGTGCTCGATGCAATCCGTGGGATCGCGAAGAACTCCAAGTTAGAGCCCGGCGAGTCACCGTGCTTGAAGCTTCCCGATGAAGCCTGGGACGAACCGCGGTTGCTTTCGACTTGCTCGCTCTGCCACGAGCAGTTGAAATATAATCCGTTCGTCGTAGACAACCAGGGCTTTCCAATCGTCACAAACTGAAAATCGGCACTCTCGCACTAAAGCGTTGTCGGGATCCTAGGCGACGCTGCTAAAGGGCATGTCTGAGACTCTGACTCATCAACAATTCGGACGCGAGGAACTGCAACACTGGCTGCGGTTCATTCGCGGCGAGCGTCACATCGTGCACAAACTCCTGGACTTTATGTTTCAGCAAGCAGCCAATCAACAAGCGCACAGTCGTAACACAGGGTCTTGGGCAGCGACCGTTGAGTCGCTGAACAATTCATCAAGCCCGAAGCTGACCGGGTGCGATTATTCTCCCGACGGCTCGGCGTTCGCTATCAGTAATGAAAAAGGTGTGCTTGAAGTATTTGATGCTCGAACGCAAACCTCTCTGTGGTGCGTTCAGGCCGATCCGAAAAAAGTCTGGCATTGTGCATGGTCGCCTGCCGGATACCAAATCGCTTCGTGCGGTACTGAAGGCGCGAAGATATGGGATGTTGTAACGGGCAATCTGATGGGAACACTTGAAGGCACTGAGAAATCGGCAAGAATCGTTTTCTCGCCTGACAGTCGAAGACTCGCGGCTCACTCTTCTTCTTCCGTGCTCATCTTCGACGTTGAAACCTGCGGCCAGGTCTCAAGCATTGCTGCTCTGGGAAGCACGCACCTCGAAGGAAGCACGCGCAGCGAGATCGCCTGGTCTTCAGACGGTCTCGCACTGCTGGTTGGAGATTGTGACCTGACTGTCGTTGTGATAGACCCTTCCGCGCCTCAAGCTCTCGGCAGGCTCGCAGGGCACAAAGGAGTGAAGTTTGCGTCAACCTACTTCGGCCAGTTTGGCCAGGATGCGGAAGTTCTCTGCGCGTTCACAAGCAAACGACGATTTGCAGTCACCGCGCACATAGATGGTTTGATAAGAGTCTGGGATGTTTTTGAAGAAAAGCTCCTCGCGCGGTTTGCGACTGACTCCGCGTTTCGGTGTATGGCCGCATCGGGCGAGCGACTTTCTCTGGGCGACGACCAGGGTTATCTGCACTGGTTTTCAATTGAAAACCTTCCTCACGAGGCCGAAGCGCCAACGCCGCGCTCTGACGTGTGCGATCAGTGCGCGACATGATGGAGCGGCAGGTCTGGTTTAATGGTTATCGCGTGGTCTGGAAGTGCCGGCGATGCTTGAAGGAGCGCGAATCTGTTTGACGACGCGTAGGTTTATTTGGCGTCCGCGTCATCATCGTTATCGCGCGAATCAGTTTCGCCCGTAGCCTTTTCCTTCAGCAGGTCAGGCGCGAGAGCTGCGTAAAGTTTCTCGGAGTTGCCGCGACGCAGCGCAGGTGTCTGGGAAGGACAGTAATCAGTTATGAAATCAATGGCTCAATTTTCACATCGCCGAGTTCTTGAGGATTGGCAGCGCTTCCTGCGCGCGGAAAGCCACGTCTTGCGCAAGCGCCCGCAGTTACTGTTTCAGCAGGCGGCCAATCAGTCCGACTCGACTGCTCCTGCTCAGACGGCGCGACAACGTTTTGAAGGCGGGCATGAGATGCGCCTCTGGTTGCGTTGGGTGAACAAGCCAGAGCAAGTATCGGCTCGCTTGATTACTCTCGTCGGACACACCGACCTAGTGCGTGCATTCGGTTTTTCGCAAGATGAGCGCACGATAGTCTCAGCGTCGAGAGATCGCACAGTGAGAAGGTGGGATGCCGAGACGGGAGCAGAGCTCGACAGGCTGGACCTCGATTTCTTGCCTGTAGCCCTTTCAGTCAGTGGAAACAGGCTGATCGTTGAGGTCGATGACACAACGCTGAAGGTTCTGGACTTGAGCGATGGTTCCGAGACCGCCGTATTGCGCGGCCACCGCGGTACGGTAATTCAATCAGCAATCTCGCCAGATTGCAGTCGAATTGCGGCTGCTGTAACTGACTATAAGATGCAGGACGGCGCATCTTATGAGACACGTAGAGAAGTCATGTGGCAATCCAATTCATTCTGGTTGTGGGACTCGACCGGCGAGGTTGTCGCGAAACTTGCAGGGAATCAGGACGAGATCAAGGAGTGTGCTTTTTCTCCAGATGGGCTTCGATTAGTTTCGGCCTCCGACGATAGGGCCAAAACATTGGAGTCCTGGGACGGTGAATACAGGAGGGGATCATTGAAGCTCTGGGATGCTATGACCGGTGCCCAGCTAGGCACTCTAGAGGGACATTCAGGTCAGATATATGCGTGCGCATTCTCGCTGGATGGGGCTCGAATCGTATCGGGGGGTGCGGGCGAACTGAAGGTGTGGGATGCTCAATCGGGGATAGAACTAATGACTTTGAGAAAGGCAGGCGGGGGTTCTACTAGGACTTGCGCATTCTCGCCAGACGGGCGACTGATTGCTTCAGCCGAATCCTTTCCTGATTACAGAGTCTATCTGTGTCTGTGGGATCTCGAAACGGGCCAGGTCATCTCCACCCTGAGGGGCACTGGCTCAGTAGACGCGATGGCTTTTTTCCAGCGGGGAGCGCAAATCCTGACTGCTTCAGGCGACAATCTTCTGGTGTGGTCTGTGGCCACCGCCTGCAAGGCAGCAGATGAAGTCGCCGGTCATTCATTCTACGTTTACGGCGGCGCTTTCTCTCCGAGGGGTGATCGAATCGTTTCAGTGTCGTCAACGATGGAACTTTGGGACGGCAGAGACGGCGCCGAGATAGCAACGCTTCAGGGATCACTCAACCAACTGAGCCAAGCCGTTTTCTCACCCGACGGCTCCAGGATAGTCTCGGCGGTGGGCAACGATCTAAAGGTGTGGGATGGGCTGACTGGCGCGGAGATAGCCAGACTAGAGTCACATAAGGACTCGATCCGCATGGCAGTCTTCTCGCCCGATGGCGAGCGAATCGTGTCGGCCTCGAAGGATGAAACGCTGAAGCTTTGGGACGCGGCAAACGGATCTCTGATCGCAACTCTCGTGGGGCACAAACGCGCGATCAACGCCTGCGCGTTCTCATTGGATGGCAATCGGGTCGTATCAGCGGCTGATGACTCTACGCTAAGGGTGTGGGATATCAAGGGACGCCCACTCGCGATTCTCCTGGGCCATCGCTTTCGGGTGCACGCGTGCGCGTTTTCGCCCGACGGTTTGCGGATCGTTTCGGGTGGTGACGATAAAACTATCAAAATCTGGGATGGTCGAATCGGCGACGCCGATGCCACCGTTACCGGCTGTAGGCTTACTCCCGATGGTAAGTTGCTTGTTGCCGGTTGGCTCAATTCGATGAGTGCTGACGGCGAAGTTACCGACTGCAAGTTCTCGCCCGATGGGAAGCTTCTATTTGCCTTGGGCCGGTCCAGCGGGCCGGCAGTGTGGGATTGGGACGCAGGTGTCAAGGTGGCCACTCTAGGAAAAAGCGGGGGCGTCTGCTGCTTTTCTCCGAATGGGCGTTATGTCGCCTCCGGATTCGAGGACGGCACTATCACAATCTGGAGCCTCCCGGGTCTTGAAGAGGTCTACAGCAACAAGCTAGACGACGGCGTGGTTTCAATAACGTGGAGCGCAGACGGAAGGCGACTATTAGTGGGTACCTTGTTCGGATCAGTTCGTCTCTTTGAGCCGACCGGTCTCGAAGTCGAGCCTCTAATTGTCACAGCGTGGTCGAATCAAACAAACGGGTATGCCGTGGGCTGCCCAGTCTGCCGGGCGTGGATAAAAGTGCGCCCCTCGGCCTTAGGGAGCGATGTATCCTGTCAATGCGCGATTCGCCTAAGGCTCAATCAGTTTGCGATCAACTCCGACTGGCGGCCTATTGCAAAAGCATGGGGCGGAGATAAGAACAAGAATCACTAGCGATAGCTTGCTATTAAAAGGAGTCCGAGATGGCCAGCAGACGATGAAGATTTGCGTGGACGAAATCAAGAGGTCTCAGCGAGTATCGTCGCGCCCGAACTTCATCGTGCTGCTGGGCGACCGATACGGATGGCGACCGCTTCCGGCGGAGATCCCCGCGAGCGAGTTCAACCAGATCGAGAGCCTCATCTCTGATGACGGTGACAAAGAGTTGCTTGCGAGATGGTACAGGCGCGACGAGAACGCAAAGTACAAGCGCGACCAGGCGGCTGAGCCTGAGCCGGTCTACTCGCTTCAGCCGAGGAGGGGCGAGTCCGTTGATTACGAAGTGTGGGAATCGAAGGTTGACCGCCCGCTTCGACGCACGCTGTTAAGTGGCGTTGAAGAAATGAAGCTGTATTTTATGGGAGTTCAAATTTGCGCGAGCGCCGGGCTCTTGCTGTTTCAGAGTCGCCAATAGACTCGAGGGCATTGCGACCCGCTCGTTGACGTGTCGCAAGTTCGAACGGGCCTAGCGAAGAATCGAGGCACGAAACATCTAGTGTGGTGACTCCGAAGTTCTATTAACAGATCGCGTCTCGCTCGTCGTTGAAAACATGAGACTTAGCGCACAACAATACCGTCGATTAATTCAGCGAACTTTCAGGACACCACACTAGCAGAGTGCTGAAAAACGCTGCTGCGGCTCCACCAACCCTGAGTTGGTGGAGTGGCGATTGTTGAGCTAGGCTAGCGTGTGCAAGTCGGCGCCCTCCACCGACCCTGTGTCGGTGGAGGCACGATTTGGAAGGCTAATGGGGCGTGGATGAAACTTAGGGCTTAGCTGGGAAGTCGCGACTCCACCGACGCGGGGTCGGTGGAGATAGCCTGTCGAGCTGACCCATCTGCCTAGCCTGTCAGTCGAGTTTCCACCAACACAGGGTTGGTTGAGTTTACGGCGACTTTTTCAGCAGCCTCTGGGAAAATGACACAGACGCAGAATGGCTCAATACCGGGAAGCTGGCGCAGGCGCTTAAGAGTGCGTTGGCGAAACCACTTGAAGCCTTTATGGCAGGACTATCACTGGCCGGTCTTAGGCATTCTCTGGCTGGCCGCGGTCGGATTGGGGTACGCCGGTGCGGTGAAGCAGATCGCCGCATTGGGCGAACGGCGCTCGTTATGGGACCCGATATACCGCGCCATTCAATTATTCGTGTTGGAAGAAGGCATCGCGGCCTCCGGCGTTGCTTTGCCCTGGGAATGGGAAGTGGCGCGGCTGCTCGCCCCTGCGCTAACAGCTTACACGGCGGTGACCGCGTTCACAGCAGTCTTTCACGAACAGTCTCAGTTGCTGCGCCTCAAGTTTTTCAAGAACCACGTAGTGGTCTGTGGATTAGGTCAGAAAGGACTCCAACTGGCCACAGACTTTCACGATCAGGGTGATCGTGTTGTGGTAATTGAAATGGACGAGGGCAACGATGCGATCGCCACGTGCCGCGAGGGTGGCATCGTCGTGTTGCAGGGTGACGCAACCGACCAGGCGGTGCTCCGCAAAGCTCGCGTGCATCGCGCGAGACATCTGATCGCGATCTGTGGGAACGACGGCGCTAACGTGCAAATCGCAGTGCAAGCCCATCAATTGCTGCGTGAGACGCGACCTTCGCCCGCCGTTAGCCCGCGCTTGAATTCTAATGAAGGGAGATCGGCTCGTAAGAGACCTGCCACGGATGACGATCCGAGTAAAGTCCACTGCTTTGTTCATCTGGTAGACCTCCAGCTGCGCACGCTGGTCAGGCAAAGCAGGATCTATACGCAAACAGATGATCCGCTCGAACTAAGCTTCTTCAATATTTTTGAGACCAGCGCTCGCGCTTTGCTTGACGAGTTTCCGCCGGATCGTTACGCAGACCTTGCATCAGATTCGGGGGTCCCCGTGATGATCATCGGTTTTGGTGAGACCGGTGCGAGCGTCGCGTTGCAGGCTGCCAAGATCGGGCATTATCCGCGGGGTAAGAAGCTGCGTCTCACGGTGATCGATCGCGAAGCGGAGAAGAAAGCAGCAGTCTTTCGTCTGCGCTACCCCGGGTTCGATCAGAGTTGCGAAGCACGGTTCCTCCAGATGGACGTAGAAGACGCCGACTTTCTTGCAGGCAAGTTTCTGCAGGACGACGCTGGTCAGTGTTTGATCAGCGCCGTCTACGTATGTTTGGGAAGCGATGCGCTCGGTCTGTCATGTGCCCTGACGTTGCAAGGGAAAATCAAAAGATTGAGCATACCGATAGTCGTTTGCATGACTCAGGATCAAGGCCTTGGAGCTTTGATTGGCGAGTTCACTCACTCACATCAACTGCATGCCTTTCGGATGATCAATTCGACCTGCCGGCGGGTTATGATTCTCAACGAATCGCAGGACATTTTAGCCAGGGCGATTCACGAAGCTTATGTGCACAAGCAGGAGTCCGAAGGTCAAAGTGCGCCGGAGAATCCAAATCTGGTTAGGTGGGAGATGTTGCCGGAGGAGATAAAGGATTCGAACCGGCAGCAGGCCGATCATATCGCGGTTAAGCTAAGGTCGGTAGGCTATAGCACACACCCGGTCTCTCGCGAAGAATCGGCGCACGTCGAGTTCACGCCGGAAGAGGTTGAGTTGCTCGCGGAGATGGAGCACGGGCGTTGGCACGCTGAACGTTCTCTCGCCGGCTGGAGTTACGACCCGGCAACTCGAGACCTGGAGAGGAAGACCAGTCCCTATCTGGTGGACTGGGACCAACTGCCCGATCAAATCAGGGATTACAATCGACACACGGTTCGAGAGATACCTGCCTTTCTTGCCAAAGCCGGCTTTGAGATTCGTCGGCCGAAGTAGGAACGAGGATCAGGGCCGCCGAGGGGAAGTACCTTGATACCTGTCGGTACAAACCAATCAAAGCGCGAGGAGTTGCAAGACTGGCTGCGGTTCATTCGCGGCGAGAGTCACATCCTGCGCGAGCGGCGGACATTGCTGTTTCAGCAAGCAGCCAATCAACCGGACTCAACAATCCCTGCTCAGATGGCTCAGCGTCGGTTCGAAGCCGGGCTTGAAAAGCGGCCCTGGCTCCGCTGGGTCAACAAACCTCAGCAACTGAATCCGCGACTCGGCGTACTCCCGGGCCACTCTTTTTCAGTCGAATCCTGCACCTGGTCCCCAGACGGACGACGTGTCGTTTCTGCTGCAGGGCGGTGGGGTTCATGTGCGGAGGTCAAGGTGTGGAATGCACAGACCGGCAGGGAGGAAGCAACACTAACTGCGCCTAAAGAGGGAGCTGTGGCGCTAGCATATTCTCAGGATGCAGAACGGGTGATGCTAAGACTAGCTGACCGTTCGCTTATCGAATGGGACACTAAACATGACATAGTGACGCCGAGCCGCGCGACTTTCCCTTCATCCTCGCGGTCGCCTGACGCGAAGCGGATCGTTGTTGGTAGCCACGATGGGAGCATCGAGATAAAAGACGCAGCTACCGGTACGTTGGTGCTGAAATTCACGGGCCCGAACAAGATCGATCCTGCGAAGCATAGGGACGTGATTGCAAAGGAGATCAGAGCGTCAGGGATGGGGTCTACGCTTGGAGGTATCCCGAACTCGGTAGTGAAGTGCGCGTTCTCCCCAGACGGATCGCACGTTGTTTCGGCGACCGATGATGAGACTCTTCAAGTATGGGATGCTTCAGACGGGTCCAAGAAAGCTGTTCTGGAAGGACACGCCGAAGCCGTAACCGATTTCGCGATATCGCTAGATGGAAAGAAGATCGTCTCGACTTCGAGGGACAACACGCTGAAGTTGTGGGATGGCGAGAATGGGGCACTGCTCTCGACTTACGCCGGGCATGCAGATTCGGTGAATGCTTGCGCATTTTCACCAAATGGAGGATTCATCGTTAGCGCCTCCGCGGACAAGACTCTTCGGATCTGGGACGCTAATCAAATGCAGGACGCGGAGTCATTCTCCAAAAATATGGGCGCGATATCAGTGTGCAGCTTTTCGCCTGACGGCATGCAGATCGCGACGGGCAACCCCTCCGGCGTCCTAACACTCTGGGATGCCGAGACAGGCGAAAAACTCAAGACGAGACTGTTGGTCAAAAGGGAGTGGAAAGAAGATGAGCCGGGGCCGGGAGGTTTGTTCGCGGGTCTTCTCAAGAGAGGAGTATTCAAAAGAGAGGAAGGCGCGGCGATTATTCAAGCCTGCTACTCCCCTGACGGGAAGCGCATCCTCACAGCGTCGCTTGAGGAAGCGGACGTTGCACTCTGGGACGCAGTTACCGCCGAGCAAATACTAACCCTTGGACAAGGGGGCAGAGACTGGGTTCGCTGGTGCGCTTTCTCTCCGGACGGCAAGCAGGTCGCATCGGGTCATTCAAGCGGCGCTCTGAGACTGTGGGACGCTAATAGTGGTACGTTGTTGTTATCGCTAAGTGAATACACGGATTCGTTGGTGTTCTCCTCCGACGGCAAGCAGGTCTTGTCAGGCTCTGAAGAGAACCCCGGAGTGCCACTTGCGCTATTCAATCGGTCTAACGCCGCGGGGTTGTCACCAGACGGATTCCGAACTGTCTCAGTCTTGACTGACAAAACTTTGACTTTGTCGGAAGCAGAGAGCGCTTCATTAGTAGCTGAGTACGTCATTGGAGGACATGTTGAATGTGTCACCTGGCACCCAGCAGGACAGAAGCTTGTGCTAGGAGATGCTGGCGGCCAAATCCATATTCTGCGCTTAGAGAATCTAGATGCTGGATCGATTATCGCTACTGCCTGGTCTTCACCAATTGACAGGAGCCGCGCGGTCGGCTGTCCGTTGTGCCGACAGTGGTCGGAGGTCAAGGCAGAGACGTTGGGGAAGGATATCGCCTGCTCAAACTGTGGGAACCGACTGAAGCTAAACTCGTTCACAATCGACGCTGACTGGCGACCTGTTGCAAAGGCGTGGGGCGCTCCAGTCTGATTCGGTACGATGCGTGTATGTCGCAAACGGCAGGTCATCTACAATCGAAACGCGAGGAGCTGCAAGACTGGCTGCGGTTCATTCGCGGCGAGAGCCACATCCTGCGCGAGCGGCCAAGCCTCCTCTTCCAGCAGGCGGCGAATCAACCTGACTCGACGGCGCCGGCTCAGACAGCACGACGCCGCTTTGAAGCCGGACTTGAGAAGCGCCCTTGGCTGCGATGGGTAAATAAGCCGAAACGACAATCAGCTTGTCGGATCACGCTGATGGGACACACGAATTTCGTCGAGGCTTGTGCCGTTTCTCCCGACGGCAACCGCATAGTGTCCGGTTCGTTGGATAAGACGCTGAAGGTATGGGATGCACATACAGGAGAAGAGATGACCACGCTGAGTGGACACGCGGGCTCGGTGCAGGCGTGCGCCTTTTCTCCTGAGGGGGACAGGCTCCTATCCGCGTCGGACGATGGCACACTGAAGCTATGGGATGCGCAGACGGGCGAGGAACTCGCCACTCTTCGGGGACACACCGCCCCCGTGTACGACTGCGCCTTTTCACCCGGTGGCACTCAGCTGCTCTCCGCATCGGGTGATACCACGCTAAAGCTATGGGATGCTCAAACGGGAGAAGGGGTCGTCACGATTGAGGGACACGCCGGCCCGTCGTACGCTTGTGCCTTTTCTCCGGATGGCTCGAGGATTGTTTCGGGTTTCGATGATACAACGCTCAAGCTATGGGATGCCGAGACGGGGGAGGAGTTGGCGATCCTTGCCGGCCACATCGGACGAGTATGGGCAGCTCGATTCTCTCCGGATGGCAGCCGTATCGTGTCTGCTTCGGACGATAAGACTCTGGCTTTGTGGGATGTGGCATCTGGAGAAAGGATCGCCACGTTGGAAGGCCACACAGACTCGGTGTACTCCTGTGCTGTGTCGCCGGATGGTGACCAGATCACTTCAGCTTCCCGTGATTGGAGCGTGAAGATTTGGGACGTAAAGACGAGCGAATGCCTGGCCACCCTCGCCGATCATACGTGGCAAGTATACGACTGTGCATTTTCACCTGACGGAGCCAGTATACTCTCTGCATCGGGTGACAAGACGATAAAGCTATGGGACGCGGAGGCGGCAAGAGAGTCGGAGACATCGAGGACTCACGCCGGCTCGGTGAGGGCTTGTGATTTCTCTCCGGATGGAATGCGTATCGTTTCCGCATCGGCTGACAATGAACTCAAGCTGAGTGATTCCGAAACGGGAGAAGCGCTAGCCACTTTTGTTGGCCACACCGAGCATGTGAATGCCTGTCGATTCTCTCCCGACGGAAGCAGGATCGTCTCGGCATCATGGGATAACACCCTCAAGCTCTGGGATAGTCAGACGGGGGAAGAGTTGGTCACACTGAGCGGGCACACCGACTCGGTGAGGTCTTGCGCGTTTTCACCCGACGGCGAGCGAATTGTTTCCGCTTCGGATGATTGGACCCTGAGGGTTTGGGATGCGCAGAGCGGAGAACAGTTGGCTGTGCTTGATGGGCACGATGACCAGGTGTTCGCCTGCACATTTTCACCGGATGGAACCCAGATCGCTTCGGGCTCGCGCGACATGACGGTGAGGTTGTGGCACTCCACTACGGGAAAGCAGCTTTCGGTACTGGGCGGGCACACATACCTGGTAAGCGGGTGCGCTTATTCTCGCGACGGGTCAAGGATCATTTCAGCTTCGTGGGATAACACGTTGAAGATTTGGGACGTGCGAAACCGTAGGGAGTTGGCCACGCTTACCGCTCATGCGGACTCTGTGCACTGCTGCGCATTCTCACCGGACGGATCATACTTCGTTTCCGCGTCTTCTGATAATACGCTGAAGCTTTGGGATGCGCTGACCGGAGAGGTGCTGGTTGAATACGCGATCGAAGCCGGCCTGGCTGTCGCGTGGGGAACGAGTGGCAAGCTGGCCGCGGGCGGCGCGCTTGGCGCTCTTCACATCCTGCGCTTGGAAAACATGACTCCAGAGCAGCAATCGCGCGAGAATCTCGACTTACCATTAAGGGCTGAAGTGAAACCGCACGGGCGATGGTTCGTTGCGAAGGGGCCTCTCTGGGACTGCGAGGCTGTTTGTATCAAGTGCGGAATCGGAGAGCCCTATTCACCGCGCGACGAGCCGCCGCTGCCGGTGTGTCCGGCGTGCGGTTACGACGGCAGATGATTAACGACTATGATTCAAGGCAGGCTGGCGTGAGAGATTATGTCGCAGTCTCCGAGTCATCAACAGTCAAGGCGTGAGGAACTGCAAGACTGGCTGCGATTCATTCGCGGCGAGAGCCACATCCTGCGCGAACGGCCGGCGCTGCTTTTTCAGCAAGCTGCCAATCAACCAGACTCGACAGCGCCCGCTCGGATCGCACAACGAAGGTTTGAAGCCGGGCTTGAGAAGCGCTCTTGGCTTCGATGGGTGAACAAAGCTCAGATTCGGTCAGCCGCGCGCTTCAAGATAGCGCGACACTGGACTGCAACAGAACCCCTATGCGCCGTATCGCCGGATGGCAACCAGTTTGTATCGACTGATGGAAGCACGATTAAAGTCTGGAACGCAAACACCGGAGGTGAGTTACTCACACTGCGAGGGCATCTGGGAGACGTGTCGGCGTGCGGCTACTCTCCCGACGGGCGGTTCATCGTGTCAGGCGCGAAAGGGGTCGTTCGGGGTGAGTTGTTGCTCTGGGACGACGAGACGGGAGAAGCACTAACTAGGCTGCCTACCAACGGTGATGACGTGACCGCTCTGGATTGCTCCCCCGACGGCCAACTCGTGGTTTCGGGGTCAGCCGGTGGCAGCTTGGACGTATGGGACGCACAAAGCGGATCGCCACTCGCTAGCTTTCGGGGCCACAAGGAAAGGATTGATGTTTGTGCGTTCTCCCCGGGAGCTGAGTTTATTGCGAGTGGCGATCGCGCCAGGTCCCTAAAAGTCTGGGAAGCCAAGAACGCTGGTGCTGACGCCTTAACTTTGACCAACCATTGGGAAGGCGTCTGCTCCTGGTTGCCGAACGCCAATTCTATTGTTGCGTGCGAGGCTGGCGACTTGCGGGTTTGGGAGTGCGAAAGCGGCCGGAAGCGCACTCTTTTGAAACAGCGAGTCGGAGCGTTTTGCTGCGAGCCGGGCGCGGAGCGATTTGTTGTTGGGCGCCGAGGAGAAAAGGTTGAAGTATACGATACGAAATCGGCTTTGCTGATTTGGGGTAGTGAGACGGGTGCGGACTCTGGAAGGGATTGGACTCCCAAGGCGTTCCCCTCGGTGGCATATTCCCCAGATGGCTCAAAGATCGCTACGGCTTCGCGCGATGGGACCATCGCTCTTTGGAATGCCCATGATGGGTCGAAGCTTTGGGCAATAGTGTGGGATGAAGTCAGGGGCTGGACGATCCCTTCATGTTGCTGGGCGGCAGACGGTAGTCGAATCTACACTGCGGCCGGTGTAGCCACGTTCAGTGCTCTGACATCCTGGTCTTCGAAGGACGGCCGTAAGATATTCAGGATCGCGGTCGAAGCTGGGGTGCCATTTGCAGCATCACGCTCCGGACGCGCGATTGTTTCAGGGGCCCCGAATCACAGAACTGGCTGTGACCTTAAAGTGTGGTATGCAGATACCGGGGCGGAGTTTTTAACAATGGCGGGACATGTAGAACCGATTCATGGGTGTGGCTATTCGCAAGACGGGAAGCTGGTTGTGTCTACCGGCGAAGATGGGACTATCAGGCTGTGGGACGCAGACACTGGAATGGAGATGTGCAGGATTGAAGCAGGTAAAAGGCAATACTCGTGCATGTTCTCGCCCGATGCGAGCAAAGTGGTATCCGCGGGGCTGCAGGCGGTTAAGATTTGGGACGTTGACACCAAAGAGCAAGTGCGAATTTTGGAGGGCGAGTATTCCTGCGCGTTTTTGGCTAACGGTCGGCGGGTCATGTCTCGCAGAGATGAAAGCGTAATGATCTGGGATGCCGAAACGGGAGACACCGTAATGGATATTGCGGCTCTTGTGGGTCGCATCTCGTCTTTGACTCATTCTCCGGACGGTCGGTGGATTGCGTCTGCATACACAGATAGGACGTTGAGAATCTGGGACTCGGAAAAGGGATCCGAAAGTAGCGTACTGGTAGGCCATGCCGAGCTGATCAACTCCTGCGCGTTTTCGGCGGATGGCAGCTTGCTGGTTTCCTGCTCGCAGGACTGTATTACGGCGTGGGAGATCCACTTGTCGTTGGCAGACGACAGACCTACCGCTCACGCGGATGAGGTCACGACATGTTCTTACTCTCCGGATGGATTGCGCTTCGTGTCGTTCTCACGAGACGGCGCCTCCAAGACGTGGGATGCCGAATCGGGGTCGGAGATAAGAGCACTTCAAACACGGCTCCCAAGAACGACGGAGTGCGCTTGGTCCTCGAACGGTAATGAGATTCTAGGTAGATCTCAAGACCTTCAGCTTAAAACGTGGAGCGCAGCGACAGGGGATGAGCTGAGCTGTGCTGCCGGAGAATGGAGACCTTTGCGCGGTTCAGCCTATTCACCTCAGGGTCGCCTCCTGGTAATGAAATCCGCGGAGGAAACGACAGACACGGTGTGGCGTTCCGCGTATAGGTCGTTGAGGATCTGGGATGCTCAAAGCGGCGTCGCGATCGACTCGCTGGTGGCTCACTCGGGAGAAGTCGCCGACTGCGCCTTTTCGCCGGATGGAAAAAAGATCGTGTCCGCCTCAGAGGACGGCAGCCTGAAGATATGGGATACAGCGGGGTCCATGGAGCTAAACTCGCTATCGGGGCACCACTCGGCGGTGAAAGTATGCGCATGGTCGCCGAAGGGCGGACTGATCGTTTCAGGTTCGGATGACGCAACGGCGAGAATCTGGGACGGCGCAACCGGGCGCCAACAAGGCTTGTTTGGTGGTCATAAAGGCTCGATAGCTTGTTGCGTTTGGACTCCTAATGGGAAGTGGATTATTTCGGGGGCGAGGGACAAAGCCGTGCTTGTTTGGCGGAGCGAAGGCCTCGAGACTGCGTGTGCGTTTTACGCAAGGGGGTCAATCTCTGTACTAGCGCTAGGGGCCGGGACGATAGCCGTAGGTGATGGATTGGGCGCGATCTATATCCTCCGACCAATGAATGTGGACCTGGGACTTTCAGGTTCGAAAGAAGCCCGCTTCTCAGCAGACGGAGCAAGTGCCATCCAGCCATTCAAGAAATCACGCCGTTTCGGGGCCGGTTCACGCCGAATGGAAACGGATCTGTGGTGGGCGCGGATGAAAGTACCGTACGACGATCCAGGTCCCCCAGACTTCGAACACATATGCAGGCGCTGCGGGCTCAGCGAGGTCTTTAATCCTGTAGGTAATCCGCCTCCAGGCTGTTGTCCGTTCTGTGGCTACACGGGACTTCGACAGACAGATTGAGTCAAGGCTGTTGCACCGTTTGATGATTGGGCCTCTTACGAACTCACCCCGGCGTTGCTGACGGCAGAATCTCAATCGGAGCGCTTCAGACGCCGAGCTTCTTTGATCACAGATAAACCGGAGGAGGGAATCATGGCACAAACAACTCGAACATTTCGAATCTTTGTCAGCTCTACTTTCAGCGATCTGAAAGAAGAGCGGAACGCTCTTCAAAAATACGTTTTCCCCAGGTTGCGCGATCTGTGTACGCAACACGGCTGTCGTTTTCAAGCCATCGACCTGCGATGGGGCGTGCGCGAAGAAGCGGGTCTCGACCAACAGACAATGAGAATCTGTCTGGATGAGGTAAACCGGTCACAGCGCGCTTCGCCGCGGCCGAACTTCATCGTGCTCCTCGGTGATCGATACGGTTGGCGGCCGCTTCCTGCTGAGATTCCCGCCGACGAATACCAACGCATCGAACAACGCGTCACTGATGATGCCGAGAAGCAGTTGCTGACAACATGGTATCGTCGCGATGACAACGCCACACCGCCTGTGTATTGTTTGCTGCCGCGCAAGCAGCAGGATCGATTTGCTACCTTCGCGGTGTGGGAGAGTGAAGTCGAGCGTCCATTGCGGTGCGCCCTGCTCCAGGCAACCCAAACCAACTTCTCCGACGACGAACGTCAGAAGTACCAAGCCTCGGCTACCGAACAGGAGATCGATGCAGGTGCGTTGAAGGTGCCCGATGCCCAGGAGCACGTGTTCTGTTTTTTGCGAAAGATTATGAACCTTCCTGAAGATCAGAGCGCGGTGGACTTCGTCGATTTGGACGAGCGTGGATCGTTAAACTCCGAGGCCAGAGCAAAACTTCTCAGCCTGAAGAGTCGTCTGGAAGGGCGCCTGCCCGGAAACATTCATCACTACGAAGCAAGCTGGCTTGGAGAGGGCATCTCAACAGATCACATAGGAGTGCTGCCTGAGAACCTGGAAGAGTGCCTGGGGCTTCTCGAGGACGAGAGTGTGAGTACCGGGTTGTGTCTCGACGTGTGGCGGCGGCTTGCTCTGGTGATTCTGGATGAGATTGGGCGACTCGAAAAGATTGAGCCGCTCGAGAAGGAAATCGGCGATCACCAAGCCTTTGGCGAAGACCGCGCGCGATCATTCATCGGGCGAGCTTCGATTCTAGAGAGGATTGACAACTACGTGCGAGGCACGGATCGTCATCCGCTTGCGATGTTTGGAGAGTCAGGCTCTGGCAAGTCAGCCGTAATGGCCAAAGCCATTGCGGATTGCGTATCGCGAAACGTGGCCGGCGTGATGGTCTCGAGATTTATCGGCGCGACACCGGCTTCTTCAGATGGCCGGTCGCTTTTGGAAAGCTTGTGCCGTCAACTCACGCGCATCTACGGAGGCGACGAGGCCGCGGTTCCGACCGATTACAAGGAACTGGTCAAGGAGCTGCCACAGCGGTTGGGGCTGGCTACCCCGACCAAGCCATTGGTTCTGTTTCTGGACGCGGTCGATCAACTATCGGATGCGGACCACGCACGCAATCTGATCTGGCTGCCCAGCGACCTGCCTGAACACGTGCGCTTGATCGTGTCTACGCTTCCGGGTGAGTGCAAGTCTGCGCTCGAAAGAAAACTTCCCGCGACGAGTCTGGTGGAGCTCAAGGCCATGCCGCGCCCGGAGGGAACCAGGCTATTGGAAGCATGGCTAACGGACGCAGGCCGAACGCTGCAGTCTGCTCAATTGGAGGAAGTTCTGGGCAAGTTCGAAGTCTCCGCCAGGCAAGGCGACGAAGTTGGCGATACAGAAGAGGAGGGTGGAATGCCGCTCTACCTCAAGCTCGCGTTTGAGGAAGCGCGTCGATGGAAGTCTTACACCGACGCCATCAAGCTGAAGCCCGATATCCCAAGCATTGTCGAGCAGCTTTTTGACCGGCTGTCGGTGGATGCTAACCATGGGGAGGTTGTGGTGTCGCGCAGTCTGAGCTATCTGGCCGCGGCGAAGAATGGGCTGAGCGAAGACGAGCTACTTGATGTTTTGTCCCGCGATGAAGCTGTGCTCCGCGATTTCAAAGCGCGCGCGAAGCACACGCCCCCGGAAGAACGGCTCCCGGTGATAGTCTGGTCGCGTTTGTACTTCGACCTCGAGCCTTACCTGACCGAGCGCAGCGCTGATGGAGCTTCATTGATGAGCTTTTATCATCGTCAGCTTCGCGAAGTTGCAGAGAAGAAATATCTTGCGGATGACGACAACCGGGAGCGGCATGCGCATCTTGCAGACTACTTCGGGAGCCAGGAGTTGTTCGAGAAAGAGAAGAAGACGCCGAACATCCGCAAGCTGTCGGAGCTGCCCTATCAGCAGACACAGGGCGAGCAGTGGGATCAACTTCACGCGACGCTGACGGATTTTGATTTTCTGGAAGCGAAGTGCACTCACGTTGCGGTAATCACGTCGGGGAAAGGCGACAACGCGAAGACGATCTACGGCGGTGTGTACGAGCTTCAGGAAGACTACCGCCGCGCGCTTGAGAAGTTTCCGGCGTGAATTCGCGTCCACGGTTCGAACAAGATGCCCGATTCAAGGCAAGCAATGCGCGAAGAGTTGCGAGCTTGGCTGCGATTTCTTCGGGGCGAGAGTCACATCCTGCGCGACCGGCCCAAACTCCTCTTTCAACAAGCCGCAAACCAACCCGATAGCAGCGCACCAGCCATCGCAGCGAAGCAACGCTGGGAGATTGGCGTCGAGAAGCGCCGGTGGTTCCGCTGGGTGAACAAACCCCAGCACCGCAGCCCACAGTTAATGACACTAGCGGGACATGAAGCCGAAGTTCTGTGTTGCGCCTATTCGCCCGACGGACGACGGCTCGCATCAGCGTCAGCGGACGGCGCCATCAACTTGTGGGACGCGCTGTCCGGAAGGTTACTCATGGGGCTTGCAGGACATCAGGCGCCCGTGCGCGCGTGTGCGTTCTCGCCCGACGGTCGGCACATCGTCTCTGCCTCGGATGATCGCACACTCGTCGTTTGGGATGTTGAGACTGGGGTGAGGCAAGCCGCGCTTGTCGGGCACGAAAAAGAAGTGACAACATGCGCCTACTCTCCCGATGGCCAGTGGCTGCTGTCCGGCTCTCTCGATAGTTCGCTCAAGGTGTGGAACGCCACGACCCGAACGGAGGTGGGTACGCTGAGATCTTTCCACTTCTGGGGCATCATCGCCTGCGCATTTTCGCCAGATGGGGTGCGGTTTCTCACAGCCGCGAAAGATTCAACTTTGAAGATATGGAACACCGAAACGGGAATCGAGCAAATGGCGTTCGACAACTTAGGCGGCGGTACCTCTCCAGGTTTTCACATTCCCATGCCCCCGGGAGTCGAAAGTTTGTTCGATGATTTCGGCCACGGCCAACCCACCGCGTTTTGCTGGTCCAGCGATTCGAAGCAAGTGGTCTGCGCGATTGACGATGCGACACTGAAGGTCGTCGATGCAGAAACCGGTGATGAACTAATGGCCCTTGTTGGCCATGCGGAGGAAGTCTTGACGTGTGCTTTCTCGCCGACTCGCCCTCGCATCGCTTCGGGCAGCAGAGACGGTACGCTCAGGATTTGGGATGCTTCGTCGGGGAGGGAAGTCGCGGTACTGGCTAGCCACGGCGGGTCGGTGCTGGCGTGCGCCTACTCACCGGAAGGTGATCGGATTGCTTCAGCGTCGGGTGACCGGACCATCACAGTTTGGGACGCTGAGATGGCAGAACACTCTCATCAGACATCGCGTCACGGTGGCTCGGTAGTGGCTTGCGTGTTCTCGCCGGATGGGCATCGGTTTGTCTCTGCGTCGTACGGTGGGGCACTGAGGGTTTGGTACTCAGAAGAAGCGGCTCGTGCGACGACGACGTCGACCGGCGAACGTATTGTCCCGGGAGAGCGCAAGGTGATGGGCCGGCCCGACCCGATCCCCGTCTGGATGCAGATGGGCGTGACTTTGAAAATGTGGGATAGCGAAACGGGCCAGGAGTCGGCGCGGCCAATCTGGCACGACCAGCTCATCAAGTGCATGTTTTCCCCCGATGGGATGCGATTCGTTTCTGCCTCTCACGACCACACGCTCAAGCTGTGGGACACGGAGACCTGCGAGGAGATTGCCACTCTGTCGGGCCACGAAAGTGTTCTCGACTGTTCCTATTCCCCTGATGCCGGTCGTATCGTCTCTGCTTCCTGGGACGGATCCCTGCGCATCTGGGACGCCCAGTCGGGGAGGCACGTCGCGACCTTGATTGGACACGAGGGCCCGGTAGTAGCTTGTTTGTACTCGCCTGACGGTGCGCGGCTTGTGTCCGCGAGCAGAGACCAAACACTGCGCATCTGGGATTCAACGACACATGAAACGACGATGACGATTCGCGCAGGTGCCGGACCATTTGTTGGGTGTGCCTTGTCGCCGGATGGTCGCCTGATCGCGGCGGTGACCGAGAGCATACTTCTCGCGTGGAACGTAGAAACCGGCGATCAGATATTTCGAGTAGACGGCATAGAGTCGCTGTCGCCGAGCATTGCGTTCTCTCCATGCGGGCGCAAAGTGGCAGTCGGATCGGGCATCCTGGTGAAAGTCTGGGACCTTAGAACAGCGACGAGGCACGCCGACCTGTCAGCGCAGTCAGAAGTCACCGTTTGCGCGTTTTCTCGTGATGGTGCGCGCATCTTGGCAGGAACGGACAAAGGTCTCTGTGTTTGGGACTCCAAGAGCTGGGAGCCTGTGACGCTGTTTCTCGCGGAATCGAGCATCAAATCCATCGCGTGTCGCCCTGGAAGGCTAGGTTTGCCAATTGTTCTTGGCGACCGAGATGGGAACGTCTGCCTTCTTCATCTAATGAGCGACGAAGGTGGCAGACCAGTTGTTACTTCGGTCCGCATGCGTCTGTCCGACAGTTTAGCCTGGGATGGCGAGGTGACAACGAAATGCGAATGGTGCGGCAGAGATTTCGTCACGCCGGGCCCAATCCTAGAAGCGATTCTGAGGCTGACGACCCCAGAGAACCAGGCATCGACTATGGAATCGCGCAATCCGGAAGGATACGGCAAGCAGCTACAATCAGAGTGCCCGCATTGTCATCAGCCGCTCAGGTTCAATCCGTTCATCGTGGACAATCGAGATCGGTATTAACTCAGGGGCTAGGGGTCAGGTGTCGGGGGTGGAGAGCAGTAACTCTGAAATGCGAGTGCGGGGTTTTGGCTGTGAGTGATAGATCGAAAACTCATCAAGTCCAGCGCGAGGAACTGCAAGACTGGCTGCGCTTCATACGCGGCGAAAGCCACATTCTGCGCGAGCAGCCCCGCTTGCTCTTTCAGCAAGCTGCCAACCAACCCGACAACACCTCGCCAGCCATCGCGGCTAAGCAGCGTTGGGAGAGTGGCGCCGACAATCGCCCGTGGATTCGGTGGGTAAACAAGCCTAAGGCTCGCGACGCCTGCATAATGACGCTCGTCGGGCACACCGATTCGATAACAGCCTGCTCCTACTCGCCAGACGGACGCCGGATTGCAACTACTTCCTGGGATACGACACTCAGAATATGGAACGCGGAGGCTGGAGTGGAGGTGGCTACGCTCGCCGGACATTCAGGCCGCGTTGTGGCTTGCGCCTACTCGCCTGATGGGCGGCGGATCGTCTCCGCGTCGGCCGACAAGACGCTCAAGATATGGGATGCCGAGACCGGACATCAGGTCGCCACGCTAACGGGCCATTCGCGAGAGGTCCACGCCTGCGCATACTCACGGGACGGGCGGCGAATAATCTCGGCTTCTGAGGACGAGACACTCAGGATCTGGGACGCAGAAACGGGCGAGGAGGTCGCCACGCTCGCCGGCCATTCACATTTTGTCAGCGCGTTCGCATTCTCGCCGAACGGGCGGCGAGTCGCATCGGCTTCTTGGGATAATACACTCAGGATTTGGGACGCTGAGACCGGCGACGTGGTCGCTACGCTAAACGGCCATTCAGATAAAGTCCATGATTGCACGTACTCGCCTGACGGGCGGCGGATAGTCTCGGCATCAAAAGACGGTACCCTTAAAGTGTGGGACGCGGAGACAGGAACCGAGCTGTTGACGCTGGCGGGGCATTCGTTTGGCGATGCGTGTACCGCGTGCGCCTATTCACCTGACGGGCGGCGAATCGTTTCGGCGTCCACCGATTTCACACTGAGGATCTGGGACGCGGCGACGGGCGAAATACTGAAAGCGTTGGTCGGACATTCGTTTCAGGTTAACACATGCGCATACTCTACCGACGGCGGTCTTATTCTCTCTGCTTCGGCCGAGCTAATAGTGTGGGACGCTCAAACGGGCGATGCCGTCGCTAGCCTCGCGGGCGGTTTGCCTTGCGAGTTTTCTCCAGACGCGCGGCGAATAGTATCGGTTGCTGGCACGACGCTAAAGGTGTGGGAGCCCGAGATTGGCGAAGGCCCCGCCACTGTCGAACAATTAATGTGGAAGGAGATCCACGACTGCGCCTATTCCCCGGACTTTCGGCGCATCACCTTGGCGTGCGAGGACGGGACAGTGAGGATATGCGACTCCAGGGAAGGGACTGAGCTTGGCAGGCTCGAGGGACATCGACAAGCTGTGGGTGCCTGCGCGTATTCGCCGGATGGGCGGCGAATCGTGTCGGCGTCTTTCGACAGAACACTGAGAATGTGGGATGCGGAGACCATGGAGGAGATCGCCATGCTCACCGCGCATTCGGGCACGGTTACTTCGTGTCGTTATTCGCCCGACGGGCGGCGGATCGTCTCTGGGTCAAGGGACGAGACCTTACAGGTGTGGGATGCTGAAACCGGCGAGGAGATCGCGATGTTTAATCCGGGACATCACTACGGGGTTGATGCCTGTGCGTACTCTCCAGATGGACGGCGAATTGTCTCGGCGGGGTCTGGGGACAGAGCACTCGAAATACGGGACGCGGAGACCGGAGAACTCTTCGCCACGCTAGAGGGCCACTCGGACGGAGTAGTCTATTGCGCGTATTCACCTGACGGGCGACGCATCGTCTCGTCAGCGACAGACAATACGTTGAAGGTGTGGGATGCGAGGTCAGCGGTCGAGCTCGTGACGCTTGCCGGGCATTCAGTACCGGCGTATAGATGTGCGTACTCGCCCGATGGGCGCTTTATTGTCTCGGCGTCCCCAGACCACACGGTAAGGTTGTGGGATGGCGATGGCGGGGAAGTGATTCTCATTTTTTTGGGCGGGAGCTTCAAGTGTGTAGCGTTCGGAGGTCCGAAATCCGTCCTGGCCGGCGACAAGGGTGGGCGCGTTTACATCGTGGATCTTGTTGACCTGAACTTAGGTCCGGCTTATGTGACTAGCAAGTATCTTTATCGATTCGACCGCAAGCAGTACGATGAGCACCCATCCGCGAGATGCGAGTGGTGCGGCCATTTCTTTCCGCCGTCACCCATGGTTCTGGACGCGATCCTCGGTATAGCAAGAGATGCGCAAAACCTCGGCTGCTTGCCAGACGAGGCCTGGGACGAACCAAATTTGTTATCAGGGTGCCCGCATTGTCATCAGCCGCTCAGGTTCAATCCGTTTATCGTCGACAATCGAGATCGGTACAAGGAAAATTGATGCAATGAAGAGTCTGCTTTCGGAGTTGCTGTTCTACCGTCCAGCGAGATCAGGTAGAGTTCACTAATCGTTCGAGCGGGCGATGTCAACTACTTGGCAAAGAGTCCATCTTTTCATCAGCAGCACGTTCAACGACATGCACGCTGAGCGGGATTATCTCGTCAAGCGCGTCTTCCCTGATCTGAGGGACTGGTGCGAAGATCGCAAGCTGCGGCTCGTGGACATAGACCTGCGCTGGGGCGTCACCGAAGCGGACGCTTCAAACAAGAATGCCGTCAAGATTTGTCTGGAGCACATCAATAAGTGTCGCCCGTTCTTCGTATGCTTTCTCGGCCAGCGTCACGGCTACGCGCCGGGACAAGAGGGCATCTCTTCTGAGACCTTTAATGAATTCCCCGACCTCAGAAGCGAGCTGCATCCAGCGGCTTCGATCACCGAGTTGGAAATCCGCCACGCGATCTTTCGTCCCCTGACCTGGCGCGACCCCGAAGATCACAGCCGTCTCATCCACTACAATCTGGCCGAGCATGCCTTTTTCTATTTCCGCGAGCCAGGCTACCTGGAAGAACTGAAAGAGCCGCTCTTCGCCGAGATGCAGCTTAAAGGGGTCGAAGCGCGCGACGCGAGCGATCCGCAGGAGTTGAACGGCGCGGCCCGTCAATCGTTCTGCACATATACGGACGAGATCGGGCCTGAGGATGAGCGCGACGATGAGCGTGAGGAGCGAAAGCTTTCCATAGAAGCCTTGCAGGACCTGCGGCGCGACATAGTAGAGCATGACATCACGCAGTCGCTGGCGCACCGGCCTGTTAAGTACAAAGCCAGATGGCGATCGGATCTGCGCGCTCCTGAGCTTGCGCTTCCCTTGGAGTGCCCTTTCCAGGACGAGACGGGCCGGCGGAACTGGCGCAAGGCGTGGAACCGTTGGGCGCATCTGGGTCTCGATAGCGCGGACTTGCTCATTCCTGAGTCGAAGCAAGCAGCAGCGCAGCGTCATAACGAGACGCTCACGCGCGGGCGGCTGTCGAAATTTCGCACGGTGGAGGAAACCAGAGAACAGTTTCCGCCGAGCGCGGAGCTGGCGCGCATCATCCAGCACGACCTGCGCGAAGCAATCCTCGCCCGCTACCCGGACCGACGGGAGCTACCTGAGACCACAGAGCTTCAACGCGAGATTGACCAGCACGAGGAGTTCATCTCGAACAGCGTCGAGGGCTTCATTGAGCGCGGCGATGATTTCGTTGAGCTTGATCGCTATGTCGAGAGCGACTCGAATAAACTCTTTGTCCTTACGGCTGCAGGCGGCATGGGCAAATCAACGCTGCTGGCGAACTGGATGGATCGCTACCGCGCGCGGATCAAAGACCTTGCGGATCATTCCATACACTTCCGCTTCATCGGCCAGAGCGACGAATCAGGAACGGTCTATGCGCTGCTGCGCTCGCTGCTCGGCGAGATCAAAGAGGTCGCGCTCAAGCTTGACGAAGAGATTCCGCTAGACCCGCGAGAGCTTCGTCAAAAATTACCTGACCTGCTCGCGGCCATAGGCCGGCGCGGCCCGTCAGTGATCGTCATTGACGCCCTGGATCAGCTTGAATCAGGTATTTCAGACCTCAACTGGATTCCGCGGCAGTTGCCCGAGAATATCAAATTGATTGTGAGCTTCAAGCGCGAGGGTGAGGCATCAGAGGAAGTATTCAGGCGCTTCGAGAGCAGCGGGCGGGTTCATCTCTCTGAGGTGAAGCCTTTTGAAAATGAAGAGGATCGGGAGAGCCTGGTGCGCGTTTATCTTTTGCAATACCTGAAGGAACTGGATAAGCCGCATTTGGAAGCGCTCATCCGCCTGCGTGGGGCCAGCAACCCGCTTTACTTGAAAATAGTGCTTTCAGAGTTGCGCGTCTTCGGGGCCTTCGCCAGCCTGCGCGAAAAGATTCGCAGTGATTTTGGTGATACTCCGGTCTCGGCCTTCGCTGGTGTGCTGAACCGGCTGGAAAGCGATCCCGCATACTCACCGATTGATCCGAAAGAGGCTGTGCCGCTTCTTTTCGGCCTGCTGGCCCACGCCCGGCGCGGCCTCTCCGTTGAAGAACTGACGAGCCTCTTCATTGAGACGCTCCCGGAACTGGAAGATAACCAGGAATGGCGAGAAGCCATCACCGATACAATTTATCTCCTCCTGCGCCAAGTGCGCCCGTTCATGGCCCGGCGCGAAGGACGCTACGACTTCTTCTTTAACAGCTTTAGACTTGCTGCGCTGGAGTGTTATGTCGCAAGGAGTCCTGAGGATCAGATTCCCAAGCGACCGTTCAAGGAATGG
Source organism: Acidobacteriota bacterium (assembly GCA_038040455.1). Lineage (GTDB taxonomy): Bacteria > Acidobacteriota > Blastocatellia > UBA7656 > UBA7656 > Onstottus_A. The sequence continues at coordinate 32,420 of JBBPIH010000044.1, read as the reverse complement.
CATGGGATTCTGGCCGAATATTTCTACGGTTTACCGACATGGCAAGAGGTGACTGCTCCCTCAGAGATGGCGGAGGCTGCTGTTTCTAAACAACCGACGCGGCGCAAAGTTGCAGAACTCCCCTTTCACCTGACACAGGCCGAGGAATGGAAGAGGCTGGAAGAGACGCTGTGCGATCTTGAGTTCATCGAGGCCAAATGTGCGGCTGGGATTACCTATGATCTGGTCAGCGACTATCATGCCGCGCTGACGTCGATGAGAGGTGAACGAGCGTGGCTGGGGAGAGATCGGGTTGAAGAGTTCAGCCGATTCGTTCAGGGACAGGCGCACATCTTGTTAGCGTATCCTGCGCTTACGTTTCAGCAGGCAGCAAATCAACCTGATTCGACAGCGCCGGCACAAACGGCGCGAAAAAGATTTGAGGCAGGCCTCGAGAACCGCCCGTGGCTCAGCCGGCTGAACAAGCCACAACAGAGGGAAGCCTGCCTGATGACACTAACCGGGCATATCGACTACGTTCGAGCGTGTGCCTTCTCGCCGGATGGTAACCATATCCTTTCAGCTTCGTGGGATCGCACTCTTAAACTTTGGGATCTGCGAACGGGCAGAGAGTTGGCCACAATCACCGGGCACACTAATAGGGTTACGGGCTGTGCATTCTCTCATGATGGAAGCCGCATCCTGTCTTGTTCAGTTGATAAGACGATCAAGGTTTGGGATCCGCAGACAGGAGAAAATCTGATCACTCTCACGGGACATGAGGATGGGGTAACTGCATGTGCTTTCTCCGCCGATGCAAGCCGGATAGCTTCCGTTTCGGATGATAAAACCCTCAGGATTTGGAACGCTCAAACCGGCGAAGAGCTTCTGACATTGAGGAGTGACTATGCTCAAGAGCCTGCCTTTTTTGCTTTTCAAATCCTTCAATGGGATGGATCTGAGATAGGAAGCGGGTTCACAGACTGCGCATTCTCTCCCGATGGTCGTCGTATTCTTTCCGCATCTCGTAACGGAACGCTCATAGTTTGGGATGCAAAAACCGGAGAAAAGCGCGCCGGCGTCGGGGAGTGGCACGAGATAAATGCATGCGCCTTTTCCCCTGATGGAGGTCGGATTCTATCCGCTTCAGTCGGAAAAACCCTAAGTGTTTGGGACTCGCAGACCCGTGAAGAACTCGTCAAACTAAGCGGACATACCGGTTCCGTAGAGTCATGCGCATTTTCTCCTGATGGGAGCAAAGTCCTATCAGGATCTTCGGACAAGACCCTACGTCTGTGGGATGCTCAAACCGGGACAAGCCTTGCCACCTTTAGCGGCCACGTGGACGATGTCAACGCCTGCGCCTTTTCCTCCGACGGAAACCATATTCTTTCCGCTTCGGATGATGCGACGCTTAGGGTTTGGGATACGCATGCTCAAGAAGATGCGTCCGTAGCACCACACAGAGAATCGATTACAATCTGCACATTCGCGCCCGATGGTCGTCATATCGTATCCGGTTCGCGCGCCGGGACGCTGAAGATTTGGGATGCCGAGACCGGTAGACAACTGATCACTTTGCCACGCGACATTGGCCGTATAAGCACCTGTTCATTCTCTCCAAGCGGCAAAGCAATCGTCTCGGCGACTAATACTGGGATGATCTACCTCAGGGACACAGATGAGGGAAAAGAGTTGACTGACATCAAAGGCCACGGGTTCCCCCCACGCGAAGTAAACCGTTGTGTTTTTTCACCTGATGGCAGTCAATTCGTGTCCGCTTCGGGCAATCATACCCTCAAACTCTGGGATACAGAGACCGGACAAGACCTGCTTACGCTCGCGGGGCACGCGGAAGCAGTGACTGACTGTGCTTTCTCTCCCGATGGCCGCCGCATTCTTTCCGCTTCAGCAGACGGAACCCTCAAACTTTGGGACTCGCAGACTGGTGAAGAACTTGTCACTCTAAGCGGACATGCCGGTTCCGTAAAGTCATGCGCATTTTCGCCTGATGGAAGCAAAGTCCTATCATCTTCGGACAAGACCCTACATCTGTGGGATGCTCAAACCGGGACAAGACTCGCCACCTTTAGGGGCCACTTGGACGATGTCAACGCCTGCGCTTTTTCTTCCGACGGAAACCGTATTCTTTCCGCTTCGGATGATGCGACGCTGAAGCTTTGGGATGCGCCTACGTGCCAGGAGATTGCAACTCTGAGGGGACACAATCGTTTTGTCGCGGCTTGCGTTTTCTCTCCCGACGGAAGTCACATCGTATCAGCATCGCGGGACAACACGCTGAAGCTTTGGGATGCAAGAGATGGATTGGAAATTCTTCACTATCCTGCAGGCGGAAGCACCGTTGCCTGGAGCCCTACTGCTGCACTTGTAGTAGTGGGCTGTGAGAACGGTGAGGTTCACATCCTGCAGGTCAGGAGTTTGAATCCTGGATTCTCGAAAGCGGCCGGTGATGGTAGCGGGGAATGGCATCTCTTAGACCTTAACAACTTCGCTTTGGGCGCTCCAATCCTCACAGCCTGGAGACCCGATAACCTAGAGCCTGGGTGTGCTGTGGGCTGTCCTTTCTGTCGCACGTGGTCAGAGATTCCGGCGTCTGCTTTAAGTGGCGAATTGGATTGTCCGGCTTGCGGTAGGCGGGTTCGCTTGAATCCTTTCACGATCAACGCGGATTGGAGACCCCTGGCCCGAGCTTGGCGCGGAGTCGCTGAGAAAGGTGCACCCGGGCGAGAGCGCGCTTTCGGTGACGCCGACAGCTCTAGCCGCTGGTGGCGGTTCTGGCGCCGATGATTCACAGCCTAGTAACAAGCATGTCACGAACGGCAAACCTGCAACAAACTAAGCGTGAAGCATGATGAGACAGTTGTCGTCTCTTGCCAAAACAACCTGTTCACGGCACTGACTTTGCGGCTAGTCGTCCTGCGATTTGAATGCTATAAGTGGTCCAAACAGCGGCGAGGCTCTCTCAGTTAGGCGTTGTGCTAAATAGGAGTAATAGAACGATCTCAATTCAAGATCGAACAACCTCACGCTCACGATGAATCAGCGAATGACGCTGATTGCAGGTGTCTGGGTTTGCCCGTAGCATGGGACGGGCCGTGTTGCAACGCCGTCTCGGCTCCCCTTGCTCCGGGCACACGGGCGATCGACGCCACTCGATGAGCCGCGTTCGGGCCAGCTAGAGAGCACGTGCGAGCTTGCTGACCTGCAAGGGCATCGAGCGATGCACGGTATGGCACCTGTTGCTCGCGTGGGAGATGAAAAGAAACGGGCAGAGCACAGGACGCGCAAGCCGTGATGGACCGACTCTCACGGAAGGACTTGTGGGTGCTTCAGGAATGGAAAGCTGGCGTTGCCATCGACTTATTGGATTGGACAGTTGACAACAGCAACAGAGCGGCGGTGCGGTTCAGCGCAAGCTGGTTGAGGAAGACCAGCCAAGCTTGTGCAGACGACTCGCAGCGCGCGGTTACTTCGATGGCTCGGGACACCGCGCTGGGATCACTGATCTCGCGTCTCGAGAAAAGGCCCGGGAATTAGAAACTCAGCGAAACATCCCTTCCCTCTAGATGTTTCACAGCGCCTGCGTCTGAGCTTGTATCCTTGCGAAGGGAGAGAATCCCATGCATCCATTCCGAGTATTCATCAGCTACTCTCACGAAGATCGAAAGCTTGCCGTCCAGGTCAACGATGCCCTGCGGGGCATGAAGCTGGAGCCTGTGTGGGACAAAGATATTCGACCCGGTACACCGTTCTCAGATGCGATAAAGGGACTGATCGCCAACGCTCACTTATTCATGCCGCTGATCAGCGAGAACTCACAGCACCGGCCCTGGGTGCACCAGGAGACCGGTTACGCGATGGCCATCAACATACCGGTGCTTCCGGTGGCGTTCGGCAACCTTCCCGGTGAAATGATCTCGCAGCTACAGGCGATCTCGGTCGCGTTGAAAGCGGCGGATGAGTTCGACGAAGCGGACCTCACCGCACAACTGAACGGCATCAACATCGAGCAGTTGGTGCTTTCTCCACCTGCCAGTTCAGTGGCGATAGTCGAAGTGGCGGACTATCCCGAAGAGCGAACCGAAATGATGGCTCGCTACGCAAACCGGGTCATGGAACGCGGATCGTACGGTCGACTGCGGCAACGAGGCGCCCTTTCTTCATTTTCGATACCCAACCGCGTTCTCAGCGATCCGATATGGAAGCTCCGCGAAGGCAGTTCGCCACGCAGTCAGTTTTATCGCAACCTGCAGAGGAATGAACGCAACGCGTTGGAGCAGCACGCGCGGCAAAGCGGATGCTCGTTGATGCTCGACCCCGAGATTGACATGGCCAAGATGAGCAAGAACGGTCCGACAGTCATGAGGGCGCGATTGTCGAGCCTGTTGGAGTTCCTCGCCTCGATGCCCGACGAGAAAGTTCAGGTGGTAATCAGACGGCGAACACAGGAAGGCAACGTGACCATTTTAGGAGACTGGTTTGTTTCCGAGTCGCAAGCGCTGCGGCGGGGCGAGGGCTATCGCCAGACTGTGTTCAGCTGGCACGCGCCAACAGTGCTCAGAGAGTTGCGAAAGTTTGACCAGGAGTTTGAGGAGTACAATCGGCAGAGCGGACTGGAACCGAACGCCTCTCGAAGAGCTGCGATTGCCAGAATCGAGGAAGTCATATCCGGCTTGCCGGAGGGCGACAGCGCTTAAGCAAAGGTGCGTGGTAACACGATGCGAGAAGAGTTGCAAGACTGGCTGCGCTTCATTCGCGGCGAAAGCCACATCTTACGAGAGAGCCCTCACCTGTTCTTCCAACAGGCCGCCAGCCAATCCGACAGCACGGCGCCAGCATTTGAAGCGAAGCATCGCTGGGGGAGCGGCGCTGAGAAGCGCCCGTGGATTGAGTGGGTCAACAAACCACAACACCGCGACCCCTGTGTGATAACCCTGATCGGGCACGCTGATGGGGTAAATGACTGTGCCTTTTCACCGGATGGACATTGGATCGTCTCAGCTTCTGATGATAATACGTTGAAGATATGGAATGCGGAAACAGGTCAGGAATTTATCACGCTAACAGGACACACTACGTCGGTAAAAGCCTGCGCCTATTCACCCGACGGGAAGCGGATCGTTTCAGCATCGTGGGACAAAACTCTGAAGATATGGAACGCAGAGACAGGCGGTGAAATCACTACATTGAAGGGGCATGAGAACTTTATAGATATCTGCGCGTACTCGCCAGACGGTAAGCGAGTCGCATCGTCAGGATGGGATGAAACGCTGAGGATATGGAATGCGGAGACCGGCGAGATTATCAGGTTGATAAGCCATACTGATCTCATGTTATATGCCTGCGCCTTTTCACCAGATGGACAGCGGATTGCGGCAGCTTCAAATGACGGTACAGTGAAGATATGGGATGCTGAAACAGGGGAGGAGATTACTGTACTGACAGGGCATACGAGTTATGTAACCGCCTGCGCATATTCTCCAGATGGACGGCGCATCGTCTCCGGATCAGGAGATAATACTTTGAAGGTATGGGATGCTCAAACGGGCGAGGGGATAGATACGCTGGGAGGGAATATAGGAGAGGTAACCGCCTGTGCTTATTCACCGAATGGGAAGCGGATTGTGTCCGCTGCATTGGATGGTACGCTGAAGATATGGGATGCAGAGACGGGTAAGGAAGTCCTTACGCTAACGGGTCATGCTTCGTCCGTAGTTACATGTGCTTTTTCGCCAGACGGACGACGGATCGTCTCAGCTTCAGATGATCGTACGCTGAAGATATGGGATGCAGAGACGGGTAAGGAGTTTTCTACGCTGACAGGGTACACCGAGCGGATAGCATCATGCGCCTACTCACCGGACGGACAATGGATCGTTTCAGCATTGTGGGACAAGAGTCTGAAGATATGGAACGCAGAGACGACTGAAGAGGTCACCGCACTGGCCGGGCACACGGCGGAGATACAAGTCTGTGCATACTCACCGGACGGAAAGCGCATCGTCTCCGGATCAAAAGATAAAACTTTGAAGGTGTGGAACGCAGTGACGGGTGAGAAAGTCCTTACGCTGATAGGGCATACGGATCAGATAGATTCGTGTGCTTATTCACCGGATGGGGAGCGTATCGTGTCGGCGTCAAGAGATAAAAGTCTGAAGATATGGGATGCTGAAACAGGTGAGGAGATTACCATACTGACAGGCCACACGAGTTGGGTAGAAGCCTGCGCATATTCGCCAGACGGTAAGCGGATCGCATCGTCAGCATGGGATGGTACGCTGAGAATATGGAATGCGGAAACAGGCGAGGAAATCATTACGCTGCCAGTATATAAAGGTTGGGTAGAAACCTGCGCGTATTCACCGGACGGACGGCGGATCGTCTCGACTTCAAGTGACGGTATAGCGAAGATATGGGATCCAGAGTCGGGCGAGGAGATCGCCGAATTAGCCGGGCATAAAGGTTTCGTATATGCCTGCAATTTCTTGCCAGATGGACGGCGGATTGTGTCCGCATCAATAGATGGTACGGTGAGAATATGGAATGTAGAGACAGGCGAGGAAGTCAGTAAGTTCATTGCAGAAGATGGTATATCTTACTTTATTCCCGGGAACACGAAACTATACGCGGCCTCAGGAGTTGGTAATCGCTACATGCTCAGCGGCGAGAGTGGCGCCGTCTATATGCTGCGTTTTGTAGGGCTTGAGTTCGCACGCCCGCTACTAACGCCTACGTATCTCTGTCGTTTCGGCACCAGAAATTTGGGCATGAACGTGTTCCGAACTATCAACAAGCTCTTAGGATCCAGAAACAAACAATGGGACACTCAGCCTACCGCGAAATGCGAGTTGTGCGGTCAGCGGTTCATCCCTTCCGCAATCGTACTAGACGCGATTCATGGAATTACACAACAGGCGAATCTAGCTTTTGATGATTCACCGTGTGCAAAGCTTCCCGCCGAGGCATGGGATGACCCGCGGCTGCTCTCGGAGTGCCCGCATTGTCATCAGCCGCTCAGGTTCAATCCGTTCATCGTGGATAATCGAGACCGGTACTGAGTTAGCCCCAGGCCGTTGAAACAGTCAGGCGACTCATCGAGAAGGATCTGTTGAATTCGGGCCTCGGAGAAATGTCTGGCTTCTCGTCCGCGTTCACGGCTGCGCTGGCGGCCGAGATCGCGGCGTGCCCACCGGAAGAACGATAGTGCGAGTCAAATAAGCGCCGCGACCGTGACATGGAAGCCCGCAGGCAGAGTCGGAGTGCGTGACGACTAGGTCTAACTCAACCGCCGCTGTTCTCATCCCCACATCTCAACGATCAACTCAATCGAACCGCTCAACCGCAGCCGCAGTCTTCGTATAACAGCAGGGTTTACGCGCGCCTTCTTTGGTGGCACGACGCTCGCACTTATCAGGCGCGTGAGTGAACAACTCAACGCTCTTTTGACTTGAAGCAGACGGTCCAATATTGATCACCGCTCGAGCGTATGAACGCCGTCGAGTAGACCGGCGATGACTGGTTGTGATTGATGGATCTTGTGCCAGGCGTAACGCAAGTGAGCGCGGGCGTTGCGCGCTGAGACGCCGGGTGATTCTGGAAGAGCGGCCCAACAACCTCTGAGAAGTGTGATTGCATAAACCGAGTCGTCTTTGGTGACGACTCCAAGCGAGAAAGAGATGAGAAGAAGGCTCGGCAAAAGCAGTGCGATCGCGATTGTTCTCTGCATTGTTGGCGCAGCGGATGCGCAGACGCAATCACAAGAACGGCTTTCACGGTCGAGGATCGAAGCGGGTACGTTCTTCGGCGCGATGATCGCCGGCAAAGAGATAGCACGCGGAGTGAATGCGACCGGCGGTGAACAACTGATCGCGAAACTCAATCACGGCGCCGCACTCGGCTTGCGAGTCGGCGTCCACAGCGACCTGCTCGGGTTGGAAGCCAGCTTTCTCAGCGCGGGCATCGCTGTGCGCGTCAACAACGAGTTTGGCGTTCGGTTTCCGAATCACGGCGAGAGACCGTTGATTTGTTCGGGCGATGCCTTGCTCTACCCGTTTCGCAGGGCGATCAGAGAAGGGAAGCTGAGGCCTTATCTGACGAGTGGAATCGGAGGAATGCTGATGTCAGCGGACCTCGACAACATCAACGATCAGGAACTGCACCACCGTCTGGCCTGGAACGCAGGAGGCGGAGTGAAGATTTTCGTTGGCGAAGAGCGAGACCTTTATTTGGACCTGCGTTTCACGAATCATCGGCTGCTTGGGTCGCGCGAAATAGGCCCGATTGATCTGAGGTCGCTGACGGTGGGAGTGGGTTATCGATTCTAAGTCTCGTTTCGCGCAAAGATCGCAGAGACTCGCAAAGGACGCAAAGGGAAGAAATGCAGGACAAGATCTTTGAAGCTTTTCTCAAGCGTCAGCACGAAGAGGGCATGGCTCTGGCTGCATCGAGCGATCTGATCGAGCTCTACCCGATGGCTGGCGATCCGCCGGACCGCTACATCGCCGAGTTTCGTTGCAAGGGGCTGATGCGTCCGGCTGGGGGTGATGTCGTTGAAGCGGATCATTTCGAGGTCGGCATTTGGTTTCCGTCGGATTACCTTCGGCGTGCGGAGCCCTTTCAAGTTCTGACCTGGTTAGGTCCGTGGCAGGTGTTCCACCCAAACATAAGCGACAAGGCTCCATTCATATGCGTCGGGAAGCTCGCGCCTAACACGCCGCTGGTCGACATCCTGTATCAGTGCTTCGAGATCATCACCTACAACAAGGTGACGATGCGCGAAGATGACGCGCTCAACACTGAAGCGTGTGTGTGGGCGCGGGAGAATCAACACCGATTTCCGATCGATCGCCGGCCCCTTAAGCGGCGCGCGCTCGATCTGCAGTTCGAACAGGTTGAGAAGGTAGGGTGAACGGTGAGTTATCCGGCTAACAGACACGACAGCAGGATTTTTGAGTCCCTGAAGAAGTGCGCGCCTTCCGCCGAGATGATCGGAGGCGGCCGCTGGAGTTTCGCGCTTGCAAATGGCAAGTCGTTCGCCGTCACCGCGCGAACGGTTGATGAATGGTTTGTTCTGGATGCGCCGTTGACGGATCGAATCGCGCGCGGCGAGATGTGGGACCTGCTTCTAATGAATGCGTCCCTTGAAGGGCTGAGCAAGTTCGTGCTGATGCCAGACAATCGATCCGTACACCTCCGCGCGGACATACCGCTACTCGACGAAGAGTATTGCGAGAGCGATTCCGAAGGCGAGATCAATGACGATCTTACGTTACGGGTCTTGGAAGCGTGCGCGGGACTGAAAGCGGCGTTTCGGATGTTTCGAGGCGAGACCAGTAACGAGCACGCGCTTCCACTGGGAGCGCCGCCGGCCCCGGCCGCCATTCCGCGAGAGAGTCCTTCGGTCCAGTCTGAGGGCGCGGATAAGAGTCGCGTCCAAGAGCTTCAGCGTCTGTGTGGTGATGCGGGATGGCCGTTCATCGAGCGCTCAGCGGGAAAGCTCGTAGTTGATCTCGAAGCGCGAGGAGGCTTCTATCAAGCACTTGTTGAACAGCGGAGTGCGGGAGCTGACGTGTCCGTTGAAGTCGCGCTGTTTGACGATCTCGCCCCGACGAGCCGCCAGGCGTTGAGCGCGTTGCTGCTCAAGACGGGAGCACTCGTGAGGCTGGCTCGTCCATCGATAGAGAAAAAGGAAAACCAAATTGCCGCGCGGTTCGTCGTAGGATTTGCCACGATGCCGGCCGCGGCTGAATTAGCGCACGCGCTTTGTTCGTTGTCGGTCGCGTGCTCGATGTGCGGACGAGAAGCGCGCGCGATCAAAGACGAGACTATAGCCAGAGACTATCTGGCAATCGCAGGTATCGCCCCGGGCTATGCGGAAGTCAGAGAAGAAGGAATGTTGTCCGCGGCTAACTAGAAAAGGGAGGTCAACACAATGGGAACGTCACAACAGTTGGGGATCGGGCTTCAGGTGAGCGACGTCTCAGGCCAGAAGCTACACAACGTTAGCAACGTGCCGCCTGATGCAACGGTCGGAGAGTTGATACAGGGAATGCTGTCACAGATGAACCTGCCGCAGAATGATGTCAGCGGGCGTCCGCTTACATATCACGCGCGACTCGAGCGCGAGGGCCGGCATCTGCACGCGTCCGAGCGCGTAGGTGATGCGGTCCAGAACGGCGACAAGGTTGTTCTGCAGCCGAATATTGATGCCGGCTAGGAAAAAAGAGGAATTGAAAATTGAAAAATGAAAATTGAAAAATGCAAATTGCACTCGAGCATCGCGTTCCACTGCGATCTGCGATCTGCGATCTGCGATCTGCGATCTGCGATTTGAGATCTGAGATTTGGCATCGGCAATTTTCAATTTCAAATTTTCAATTCTCAATTTTCAATATCCTGTTTCCACGCAAAGACGGGTCTTCAATATCCTGCGTCCGCGCTAAGAGGGGTAGTCATGTCGACTAATGAATATCGGTACGTCATAGAGCTCTTTCGCGAGGATGACTCGCCGCTCGGGCAGGCCTCCGTGAAAATCGATTGGGGGCCCGCAGAGGAGTGGGCCAGGTTCGAAGCGTTGCGCCGAGGACCGCTTGGGTCGAATGAAACAGGCCGCGTTAGATCGATAGAGCCGCTCTGGCTTCGTGGGGTCGGAGAACCTTATCTCGAAGGCTTTCGCGTGAACGTCATTGCGCGCGAGGGCGAAGTAGCTACCGATTTCTCCAGCAGCTACTTCAAGGGGCTTGCGAGTCAGGCGTCGAGTCATTTCATTGAGAAGGGGCGACTCGAAACTGGCGAACGCTTCCGTTATCTGGCCGCTGCGTTTCGGGAGCAGACTGTGCAGCCAAATGGCTCACGGTTCCAGTTCACCACAGAAGAGGTCGCACGACCAGTCGCGATCAAGGCTTCGTCGCTTGCTGAAGCAGTCGCTGAGGCTGTGCCTCACGGCACAATCTGCGCCGGCGATGTTTCAGTCTTCGTGCCTCAATGTGTACTGGACGAAGCGGCCACCCTGAGCCGCGAGGCCGGAGCTAAGGAGACCGGCGGGATCTTGATCGGACATCTACATCGGGATGCCACGGTTCCGGATGTCTTTGTTGAAGTGACTGCTCAGATTCATGCGCGGCACACGGAGGCCGATTTGACCAAGCTGACTTTCACAGCTCAGACGTGGACCGAAGTTCAAGGGGCGATCGACCTTCGCAGAAGGGGCGAGATCATGCTCGGCTGGTGGCACTCACATCCGGTGCGCGAGTGGTGCAAGGACTGCTCGGCTGAGCGGCAACAGGTCTGCAAGATGGCCGGCGACTTTTTCAGCGCGCACGATCACGCGTTGCATCGCACGGTGTTCCCGGGCGGCTACAGCATCGCGCTTGTAGCTAACGATCTGCCGAGCGGCGAGGTGACCTTCTCGGCGTTTGGATGGAGAGACGCGCTGATCGAGTCTCGCGGGTTCCACGTCATCGCAGACCCGCTGCGTGCCGCGCCGGCCCGAACGTCGAGCGAATGGCTTGATGCGGAGTTGAGGTGATCGATTGTTTGTTCTGTTCTTACGTGAGTGGTAAAGACCAACGCGTGAGCATTGTCTATCAGGACGAGCTTGTGCTTGTGATGATGTCGCCTGGCCAAGCTAATCCTGGTCACGTTCTGATAACGCCGAAGCAGCATATCGGACGCCTGGAAGAGATGCCCGAGGAGACCGGAATGCATATGTTCAAGATCGCGATGCGTATGCAGCGCGCGATTGAGAAGTCGGGCATCAAGTGTGAGGGGACGTACCTGGACCTTGCCGAAGGAACGGGGACGTTTCAGATAGTCCCGCACATCTATATGAACCTCGTCCCGCGATTCCGATGGGACAGGTATTACGTACGGGCCGTCATCGACCAACCGTATGCCGATCCCGACGCGTTACTTCGCTGGCTGGTCGAGGACCGCGTTCGGCGGTGGCGAGGAGAACCTCCGCGAGAGGAGGCAGGTGAGTTGAACTCGGAGACGCTTGACGAACTGGCTGCGAGAATTCGTGACTCATACGGGGCGATCTGGGGAAGTGCTACATGAGTTCAGAGTTCAAGCTTTAGCTTGCAAGCCGTCACCCTGACGCAACCTGAAGGTTGAACTCTGAACGTCGGCAAGAGGGGAAACAGAATGACACGTTCACCGCGACAAGATGCTGACATAGCGACCTTGCTCAAGCAGCTTACTGATGTGGGAGAGGAAGCGCCGTCTATTGAAGAGAAGGTGCAGATCGCTCACTTGATACGCGGGCAGTCGAGAGATTCGGGAAAGCAAGTCGATCACTTCTTGATCGACGAGGTAACCCGGCTGCGGTTGGGCCTGGGTGAAGCGCGAGTTCATCAGGAGAAGCTGCAGTCGATGCTTGATGAATTGACCGCGCCGCCCTGGCATCCGGCAATCTATCTCGGTCTGGCTCCCATGGAGAGCCGCGAGGCTGCAATGGTGATGTACGGGAGCTCGCGGCGCGTAGTGACGATTTCCGATGATGTTGACCCTTATTCTCTGGCGGTGGGCGACGAGGTGCTGCTTGGCCATGAACTGAACGTTGTTGTCGGCAAGTCGCCCTACAACTTTTTTCAGAGTGGCGAAACTGCCATCTTCGACCGCTACATGCCGGATCACCGGTTGGTGATCAAGCATCGAGACGATGAAATCATCGTCGATGCCGCCGACTCGCTTGGGAGGAGCGACCTGAAACCCGGCGACCTGGTTCGATGGGACCGGAGCGCGTGGATGGCGTTCGAAACAGTCGATCGGTCGAAGGGCACCGAGTTGTTCCTTGAAGAGACGCCGGGAGAGATGTTTGGGAGCATCGGCGGGCTCGACCGTCAAATCGAGGAGCTTCAGCGTTCGATTCAGTTGCACCTCTACCATGCCGACACCGTGCGCAAGTATCAGCTTAGGCAGAAGGGATCGGTGTTGCTGGTCGGACCTCCGGGTACTGGCAAGACGATGCTGGCCCGCGCTCTTGCGAACTGGCTGGGAACGATTTCGAAGTCGGGCCGCGCCCGCTTTATGAACATCAAGCCGGCGAGCCTCCATAGCATGTGGTACGGGCAAAGCGAGTCGAACTATCGCGAGGCGTTCCGCGTTGCGCGTGAAGCCGGAGATCAAGAACCGGAAGTGCCGGTGGTGATGTTCTTCGACGAGGTAGACTCGCTCGGCGCGTCGCGTGGGAATTCCTTGATGCGCGTCGATGATCGCGTCTTGACGGCGTTCATGACCGAGCTTGACGGCTTGGACTCGCGAGGCAACGTCCTGGTGGTTGCGGCCACGAATCGACGCGATGCGATCGATCCGGCGTTGCTGCGGCCGGGCCGGCTCGGCGATCTGGTGCTCGAGGTTCCGAGACCCAACATGAAAGCCGCGCGCGAGATCTTCCGCAAGCATTTACAAGCTGAGATACCGTACGCCCTCGAGGGCCTTGGCGCGAACGATGCCCGGCGCGAAATGATCGAGTCGGCTGTGTCGAAGATCTACTCACCGAACGGTGATAGCGAGCTGCTCACGATCACGTTTCGAGATGGCAAGCGCCGCACAGTGCGAGCCAGGGAACTGATCAGCGGGGCGAGCATCGCTAAGATCGCGCTGTCGGCGAAGGAGCGGGCGTGCGTGGAGGAGATTGAAACCGGCGAATCCGGCGTGCGATTGCAGCATGTCCTGTCGGCGATCGCGGAGGAACTCGAAGGCATCGCCGGGACTCTGACGCCAGCGAACTGCCGGCATCACCTCACTGACTTGCCTCAGGACGTTGATGCGGTGCGAGTTGAGCCGATTCAGCGCAAGGTGGCGCGCCCGCATGCGTATTTGCACGTGGCGTGAGGGAATCAACGGCAAAGGGGAGGATTCAGATTTCAGATCTCAGATCTCAGATAACTGATTTCAGATCTCAGATCTCAGATAACTGATTTCAGATCTCAGATCTCAGATAACTGATTTCAGATCTCAGAATTCTGATTTCAGATCTCAGATCTCAGATTTCAGATTTCTGATTTCGGATTTCAGATCTCAGATCTCAGATCTCAGATCTCAGATCTCAGATCTCAGATATTTGAGATTTGAAATTATTTGAAATCTGAAATCTGTGAGATCTGAAATTTGAAATTCTCGATCGGGGCAAATTCGGCGGCGAAGCTTAGTAGGAATTGAAATGAAAGCGAGCGGAACCAAAAAGCGATCACGTAACGGAAAACCGGACGATAAGTGCCTGCCCAAGCTCTGCGGTGCGGACATTGAGCTTGGTAATTTCATCCTCGGCCTGGAGACCAGGCGCGGAACGGGTTACGACGCGTCGCGCCTGTTATTGAGAGAGATCGATGGCCTTCCGCGCGTCGAGAAGTTCCGAGGCGGGCCGTGCGATTGTCCTGCGTGCAGGCGCGCGCGGACCTCCTCGGGCTCCGGCGAACCTCCTGGGGCAATAGACCTCAGCTCGAACGCCGAGGGCGCCGTGAATCTACAGGATTGGGGCCGCAAGTACTTTGCGTCAAACGGCGGCTGTGCTTACATCGACCTCGATCATCTCGAGCTGTGCCTGCCCGAGGTGTTGAGCGCTTACGACCACGTCGCTTGCTGGCACGCGATGTTGAGAATTGCCCGGGCCGCGCTTGAGGCAGCTAACCAAAAGCTGCCAGAGCGAAATAAGATCCAGGTACTGGTCAACAACAGCGACGGGAAAGGCAATTCGTATGGAAGCCACCTCGACTTTCTGATAACGCGCCAGGCGTGGGACAACATCTTTCGCCGTAAAATCCACTACATGCTCTATCTGGCCGCGTTTCAGGCGTCGAGCATCGTTTACACAGGGCAGGGAAAAGCCGGAAGCGAGAACAATGCGCCCGAGGTTTCCTTTCAGTTATCTCAACGCGCTGATTTCTTTGAGCAGTTGGTGGGGGCCCAGACGACTCACAATCGGCCCCTGGTGAATAGCCGCGACGAGCCTCTGTGCGGGAGCCCCCGCGCCAGCGACGGCGACGACGCAGCGAGCATGATGGCGCGATTGCACGTGATCTTCTTTGACAACACGCTGTGCCACGTCGCGAGCCTGTTGAAAGTCGGGGTGATGCAAATCGTGCTGTCGATGATTGAAGCCGAGAATGTGAATCCTGAATTGCTGCTCGACGATCCCGTCGAAGCGCTGATGCGTTGGAGTCACGATCCGACGCTTCAAGCTCGCGCGATGATGACCTCGGGCGAAGAGCTGACCGCCATCGAGCTTCAGTTGCGCTTCCTCGAAGACGCGAAGGACTTCGTCGCGCGTGGCCGGTGCGACGACACCGTCCCGCGGGCGAGCGAGATTCTGGCGTTGTGGGAAGACACACTTCTGAAGCTTCAAGCGGGGGATTTCGAACAGCTCGCTTCGCGCCTCGATTGGGTGCTGAAGCTTTCGATCTTGCAACAGGTGCTTGCGGAGCGGCCGGACCTGACGTGGGAATCGCCCGAGATCAAGCATCTCGATCACCTCTACTCGAGCCTTGACCCGGCAGAGGGGTTGTACTGGGCATATGAACGAGGCGGATTCGTCGAGCGCGTAGTGACTGATGAACAGATCGAACGCTTCACGGTAAGTCCGCCTGAAGACACGCGCGCGTGGACGCGAGCGATGCTTCTGAGATGGGGCGGGCCAGAAGGTGTCGATGATGTCGATTGGGACTCAATGCGTTTCAAGACGGGTTATGAGCGCTACAGGACGATCTATCGCAAGCTCGAGCTGGCGGATCCGCTTGCGTTTACCAGGCAGGCTTCCGAGCCTATCTTCGAGAACGCGACAACGCTAGACGAGTTGCTGGATTCTCTGGGAGCGGGGAGTGGCGACAAGCGGGGCGAATCGAAGCGCGAGGTAGGCGCGTAAAAGGTTGGGCTAGGCCAATCGGCTACGGTTGGAAACGCGACAGCAAGAATAGGAAAGGAAAAATGTAGCGTAGATTGTCCGGTGTGCGCATGGCTTCAGATCAAGCTCATTTGGAAACCACGCGCCGACTGGACAGTCGACGCCTCGAATTTGAAAGGAGGATTGACATGAGACTTCGTGAGAGGAGTGACGACGATCGTCAGCGGGACGACGAGCCAGGTGATGATTCGGGAGACGCGAATCTAGCCCAAATGCGGCTTGCCGGCGAGAGTCTTCTTGCCGCCGGAGCTGATGCTATTCAAAAGGCGCTCTCGGGGAACAGCGAATCATTCCTGAGAGCCACGCGTCAGCAGGGAGGTCAATAGCCGTGGCCGAAAGGCTAATGGGTATCGAAACTGAGTACGCGATCAACGGGTTGACCACGTGGGGCGGAACCCACGATCAGAGCGATCTTCTGAACAGGTTCATGGGGGTGGCCCGCGGAAGGCTTGTGCACCTTCCGGACGTGGCGAGTGGGCTGTTTTTGGGAAACGGCTCGCGATTCTACGTGGATTACGGCAATCACCCGGAACTGGGCACGCCCGAGTGTGCTAACCCGTGGGACGTCGTGCGCTACATCCTCGCCGGCGAGCGCATACTCGCGGACCTGGCAACGGCGATGAAGCGCGAACTCGCGGAAGTCGACGTGCTGCTCTTCAAGTCCAACGTCGACTACGGCGAAGCGTGGGTGACGTGGGGCTGTCACGAGTCCTACATGCACCGCGCCGCGACAAACGCGCTGTCGGATGACATCATCCCGCATCTGGTCACTCGGACCATTTACACCGGCGCGGGCGGGTTCAACTCTCTATCGCGCGGGTTGGAGTTCACTCTTTCGCCGCGGGTGCCTCATCTGGCAAACGTTGTGTCGAACAACTCGACATCTGATCGCGGAATTTTCCATACGAAGGACGAATCGCTGAGCAAGCCTGGCTTTCACAGGCTGCACATCATATGCGGCGAGAGCCTTTGTTCGGAGACCGCGATGTGGCTGAAGGTCGGGACGACGGCGCTTGTGGTTGCAATGTCCGAAGCTGGTCTTCGGCCTGGCCACGGCGTAGGGTTGCGCGCGCCGCTACAGGCGATGCAGACGATTGCGTCCGACCCGTCGTGCGCGGCGAGTGTTGAGATGAGTCAGGGACGGCATCTGAGCGCGATCGAGATCCAATATCACTATCTGACTCTGGCTGAGCGGAATTTAGACTACGCGCGAATGCCGTCGTGGGCACCGGATGTGTGCCGAGAGTGGAGAGCGATGCTCAACCGCCTACTGGACGCACCTGAGTCAGTGGCGACTACTTTGGATTGGGCGATCAAGCGTGCGATGTATGCGAAATATGCGAACGACAGGGGAGTTGATTGGGAATCGCTACCCTACTGGACGTATGCGCTCACGTCGTTGCGCCATGCACACGATTTGACTGAGGACTACGGCCAGCCGTTTACTGCGGACTTCATTTTGCAAAAGAGGAGTCCGATTAGTCCGATCCAGCAGACGGTGCAGCGGTTGACACCGTTTCTCGCGGAGCACGGTTTGAGCTGGGATGCGCTGGATGCTGTGATCGCGGTCAGGAAGGAGCTTTTCGAGGTCGATACGCGGTTTGGGCAACTGGGCGAGCGCGGAATCTTCTCCAGTCTGCATCGAGCGGGGGTATTGACGCACCACGTCCCGGGAGTTGAATCGATCGACGACGCCATGACTCGCCCGCCTACAGTTGGGCGCGCGCGAATTCGCGGAGAAGTCATCAGGCGACTCGCGGGACGGAGCGGCTATCAATGCGACTGGCAAGGAGTAGTCGACGTAGATTTGAAGCGGGTGCTCGATCTTTCAGAGCCGTTCGAAGAGGTAGAGCGATGGCTGGATTTCGATCAAGCCAGACGAATGGGACCGCCTGTTTTCGCTGACTTGCTCATGCGGCTCAGTGCTGGAGCCGGCGCGCCCACCTGGCGGTGAAAGGTTAGTGAGGTGCGCGCAAGGAAGAATTCAGTGTTCAATGTCGAACAGGAACTGGAAGAGAGACTCAAGCAACTGCGGGTGCATGTGGACGTGCCCGACGGCGACACGATCTTGTTGCGCAACGTGCCGGCTAACGATCGCTTCTTCAGTAAGCCTCGCACGAACCTCCTGATCAAGCGGCCTCGCGAGGGCATGCCGTACCTGATTTGCGTTGATGAAGACCTCGACTACACTGGAACGGATTCGGCTCTTGCGCGCGCGTTTGTAGCCGGTCACAAGCAACAAGGCTGGCGCGTGCTGTTTGTAGGACACGACACGCGCGCGAACCTTCAGCAAGTGATCGAGGAAGCGCTGAGTGCCGTCGGCTTCGACGGACGCGAACCTGAATTGAAGCCACCAACGGCAACAGAGGGACCTGGCAGTCAGGGTAAGCTCCTCGCGAGCTTCGCAATAGAGTTGTCACCCGGCGAGGCCGCTGAACCGACCGTTGGCCGTGAAGAGAGAATAGAAGAAGTCGTATCGAGCTTGCTTCAATGGCAAGTGCGATTGCCGTTGATCGTAGGCGAGTCTGGCGTTGGAAAGACCAATCTGGTCCGGGCAGTCACGCGGAAATTGAAGCAGTGCCGCCCGGCATTCAAGGTCATGTCGATCGAGCTTAGCGCGGTGATGGCCGGTACGCTGTTTGATTCCGAACGTGAGAGCTTGTTGATCGCGCTACTCAAGGATATGGAGGAGCAACCGCAGGCGGTTTTTGTATTGGAGCACCTTGAGATGGCTTTGATAGGTGTGCCGCGAGGCCATTTGCTGCTCGGCCAGGCGCTGGACCGAAGCGCGCGGCTCATTGGCACGACGCTGCCGGGCTATCTCACAAGATTCGAGATCGCGCCGTTGACGAGAAGACTCCAGGTTACCGAGCTTAGCGCGATGAGTCTGAGCGAGACCGCCGGGGTGTTGCTAGCGCTTCGAGATCGAATCGCCGCGCATCACAACATCGCTATTGAAGAAACTCTGCTCAGTGCGGTTATCGAGACCGCGCTTCCAGTGACGGGACACTTTCCTGCGAAAGCGATTTCGCTGCTTGATGCGGCAGCGGCGAGAGCTGTGCTTGCGGGGGAAGCAGAGTTAAGTTTGTTCGACATCTACACGGCGGCCGCTCGATTTCGCGAGGATGACGCGTAAGGAACAAGCCGGCAGTCGAATCCGGCAATTCTTAAACAAGCGCGCCTGCTTGCACCTTCCCCAATCGAACCTAAGCGATTAGCCAGGGCCCGACGAAGTCTGCAAGCGCGCTCATCGATCTGGGCCCCGCTCATTCCAGTCTGCAAAGCTGGCACAGAGCGGTGTCGAGTTCGAGTATAATGGCAGGCGGATCAGGCCTCGCAGTCGTTCGAGAACGGGAGCAAACAACGTGGACGTCTATCCCGGCACTATTCATCTCAGAGCCTACCTGCCGATTGAGCAGCAGAAATCTCTCGTGCAGAGATGCATAGAGATTGGGAGCCAGCCGGCTGGCTTCTACACTCCGGCTGTTCGAGGCGGAGCTTACATGAGTATCAAGATGGTCTGTCTCGGGAGGCACTGGAACGCGAAGACCTACAAGTACGAAGCGGCTCGCTCTGATTACGACGGGCTTCCGGTCCAGGAGCTTCCCGATGACTTGAAGGACCTCGCGCGTCGCGCTGCTGCTGAAGCGGGGATGACGATCGAGCCAGACATTTGTTTGATCAATCGTTATCCGGAGGCTGGGCGGCTCGGGCTCCACCAGGACAAAGACGAGCGCCCCGAAACGATTGAGGCAGGCATTCCCGTTGTCTCTTTTTCTCTCGGGGACTCGGCAAAGTTCATGATCGGCGGGACAAAGCGCAAAGATCCGGTGCACACCATCATACTCGAATCGGGTGATGCCCTTGCTATGGGCGGCCCGAGTCGGCTTCGATATCACGGAGTCTCCGGCATCCTTGAAGGAACCGTGCCAAGCCAACTCGGCATTCAGGGAAGATTCAATCTGACCTTCCGCCAGTACTGACTTTCGAGAACGAGACAATTCCGCGAAATGGCCTGGATCCATCGGACTCAATCTTGTGAGGCTTTCATTCCGGCAGCAGCCGAAATAAAGGTACGACAGACGCGCGATTGAAGCATACGCCCAAAGCTACCAGGCTGGAGTTTGGCTTGGAATAAGGAACGACGAATGAGCGACTCATCCTTACTTTCCAGTGCGCGGTGGGGACTGGTGCAGGCAAGGCTTGGTCGACAACCCCTGCGAGAAAGAGTCGTGAGGGTCTTCGTGTCGTCGTCCTTCCGAGATATGCAACAAGAGCGCGATGAACTGGTGAAGCGCGTTTTCCCGCGGCTGCGAAAGATTTGCCATAAGCGCGGCATCGCATGGAGCGACGTTGATTTGCGTTGGGGGATCACCGACGAGCAGAAAGCTGAAGGCAAGGTTCTCCCGATTTGCCTTGCAGAGATCGAGCGTTGCCGTCCGTATTTCATCGGTTTGCTTGGAGAGCGGTACGGATGGGTACCCGACGAGATTCCTCAAGCCCTGGTCGAACAAGAGCCCTGGCTTGCGGAGCATCGCACGCGATCGGTGACCGAGCTTGAAATCCTTCATGGCGTCTTACGAAATCCACAAATGGCGCAGCAGTCATTCTTCTATTTTCGAGATCCTTCATTTGCGGAGTCAGTCTCGCCTGAGCAGACGCAAGACTACCTGGAGCTACCAACCGAAGACGACATCGCGAACTATGGGTATGCTACGGCCGTGCAGCTTGCTGAGGAAAGAAGGCAGAAGCTGGCGGCATTGAAACAGCACATACGCGAAAGCGGATTGCCGGTTCGTGAGAACTATCCCAACCCGCAGGCGCTCGGCGAACTCGTTTTGCAGGATCTCACAAAACTGATCGACCAGTTATTCCCCGAGGCAACGCAGGAAGATCCCTACGAGAGCGAAATTGCGATACACGAAGCATTCGCTTTGAACGAAACGCGCGTGTACATCGGACGAAAGCGGTACTTCGAACAACTGGACGCATTTCTCGAAGGTGACGGACCGCCGCTCGTGCTGGTGGGCAAGTCGGGAGTCGGGAAGACCGCACTGCTCGCAAACTGGGCTTTGCGCTGCGACGAAACGCATCCCGAGATTCCCATGTTAATGCACTTCGTAGGCGCCTCGGGCCCCAGTACATCCTGGTTCACGATCGCGATCAACTTAGCGATGGAGCTCGAGCTTAACTTCGGAGTGGGGCACGAGATCCTTGATTCGTTCTGGCAGACCATGCTGGGAGATTTTCAAGAATTGCTCGCCAACAGCCTCAGGAAGGCTGCTGACAAGGGCCGGATGCTCATCATTCTAGATGGGCTCAACCTCCTGGACGACGTGTTCGGCGCGCTGGATCTCGAATGGTTACCGGAAGACATTCCGTCACCGATTCGATTGATTCTGTCTACGGTCGAGGGTCGCCCTCTTGACGAGGTCAAGCGGCGCGGTTGGCCTACGCTGGAGGTGACACCCCTGAATATCAGGGACCGCCGACAGATGATAAAAGAGTACCTGGCGCAGTACACCAAGACACTCAGCGCGGAGCGTTCGGAGCGTGTCGCCGCGGCGAGGCAAACGGGGAATCCGCTCTACCTGCGGGTCTTATTGGAGGAGCTGAGAGTTTACGGTGATCATTTCACTCTCGACGAGAAGATCGACCACTACCTTTCGGCAAGGACGATCGAGGGACTCTACGAGCGTATACTTGAGCGCTTCGAGAAGGACTTTGAGCTGGACCGCCCGGGGTTGGTAGGAGACGCGATGTCGCTTATGTGGGCGGCGAGTATGGGCCTCTACGAGAAGGACTTGCTGGCATTACTGGGAACAAACGCGGGCTCGCTTCCCCAGCGGATATGGTCGCCGTTTTACCTCGCCGCTGAGTCGCTTCTGGTGAGTCACGGTGGCTTGCTTGCCTGTCGCAATGAGTATGCACGTCAAGCCGTGTATCGCAGATACCTGTCTGGTGGAGCTGAGCGAAAAGCGGTTCACCTGAAGATTGCGGACCATATCACGTCCGGCGAGCCCGCCGATTGGGACCTGATCGACTTGATGTCGCAGCTCGCGCAGGCAGCGTCCTGGGAGCGACTCGCAGTACTTCTCGCTAACCCGCCGATCAAGGCTCACGAGTGGAAGCTTCATGTCGATGACGCGAAGAAGTATTGGAAACTAATTGAAGCAAATGGCTCGCTCCGAATGCTGGATTATTACCAACCGATAATTGCAGCTCCGTCGGAGTATCCGCAACACGTAGTCGCCGTCGAGCATATTTTGACAGAGGCCGGCCATCTGGAGGAGGCTCGGTTGCTGCGAGCCAATTTTTTGCCTGGCCGAGAGGACGGTGATTTTCTTATGGAGGTGGCGATCGCGTTAAGCGAGAGTCGCCATCCCGCTGCCGGCCCTGTCTATGTTTCCACTCCGCACCCGGGTACAAACGCGGAACGCGCCGCCCAGTTGAACATACAATATCAACAAGATCTGGCGCGCTGGAATGCGCTTCCTTGGTGGAAGCGGGTTAGGACGAAGAAGCCAGATCGTCCGACAGGCATTTGAGATAACCGTTGCTCTGCTGTGCTGTTTGCGTTTGAGATTCTATTTGTGCTCCCTGACGCGCAGCCTCCTGTCTCGAATCTTTATTGGTGATAAGGGCTTGCGTCGCTACATGGTTTCGCGTTGAGTTGAGCGGCGCTTTCTGATATGAGACTCACGCAAGGGGAGAAAGATGGCTCGTCAGGCATTGAAGTTCGTCGTCGCTCAGGACGGCATCGGGCCGACACGAAGCGAGCTGACGGATGAACTGATCAGGTCGTTTGCAGCTGCCAGGCTCCAGTCAGCCCCCGCAGCCTACGTGGTGCTGAACAATGAGCTGCCTGGCCTTCTCAGGTTCAAAGACCTGGTAATCGATCGGGGACGAAAGCACGAAGCCAAGCCGCTCGCGAAGCTCTTGCTTGGGCACACCAAGATTCCGTTCATCAAGGGAAGCTATGAATCTTCGGGACAGCTCGTCAGAAGCGTTAGAACACTTCTCGAGAACGCATTCAACAAAGATGACCACAACATCTACATCATTGGAACATCCGAGAAGATTCTGGATGAGCTGTGGGAGCGAGCGGGATCAGCGCAATCAGGTCAACAGTCGAATTCACGCGTGGAGCCGGGCAAGCCCACCCCTAAAGCGAAGGACGACGGCGCACTATCGAGTCAACTACTCTTGCAGCTTCTTCCTCGACGTGAGATTCCCGAAGATTTCCTTCACACATTCATAGGTGCGTCGGCCGAGGTTCAATTAGTCCGCCAACTCGTCATGCGTGCGGCTGCAAGCGATGACCCTGTGCTCGTGCTCGGCGACACCGGCACCGGCAAAGAGGTCATTGCTCGCTCGATTCATAAGTACAGCGCGCGCGCTTCCGAAAAATTCGTGCCAGTCAACTGCGGAGCCATTCCAGGTGAACTGCTTGAATCGGAGCTTTTCGGCCATAAACGATACACATTCACGGACGCCAAGTTCGACAAGAAAGGCCTGTGGGAGATCACCGGCAACGGCACGCTGTTCCTTGACGAAATCGGGGACCTGGCGCTGTTCCATCAGGTAAAGATTCTCCGCGCGCTCGAGGAGAACAAAATCAGACCGATCGGCGAAACGAAGGAGATCAGAGTCAACGCCCGGGTGATCGCCGCGACTAATCGGGATCTGTTTTCGATGGTCAAAGCGGGACACTTTCGCGAAGACCTGTACTATCGTCTTCGAGCTTTCCTGATTCGAACCCCAGTGCTTCGGGATCACCCTGAAGACATCCCCCCGCTGGCTCGATCTTTCTGGAAGAAGATCGCCCGTGATGAACGCGCCGCATTGCCCGATGAGATACTGACTGAGCTCCAATCCTGCGCGTGGCCCGGGAACGCCAGAGAGCTGAAGGCAGTGTTGATGAGCCTCCACACGTTGTTTGGGAAAGAAGTCCTCGACGCCGCCCGGCTGAAAGCGGTGTTCCAGATTCAAGGCCAGACGCCTAAGGAGACTCCGGAGTCGGTTTCACAAAAGGAGATCATTACGCATCGAGTCGATTGCCTTCGCCACCTGCGCAGGGTCGACGAAGTGCTTCGCGCTTGCTCGGTCTCGGTCACGCCGCTCGTCGAAATCGGTCAGACTGGCGTGGCAACTGCATCTCTAGTGCGGGGATCGCTCCGCGTCCGCCTTGGAGAGTTGGAGGTTCTATGTCTGAATCCGTTACTGTTTCGCACCAAGGTGACGTTTGACGTTGTGGAAGGGCTCAAGGAAAGGCTTTCTTACTTCTACGGTCTTCTGGAAGGTGACGCGAAGGTTGCAGTGAGCTACTGGAAGAATGAAGTAACGCGCGAGTTTAAGCTCGCGCTTACAGCCATTTTTCAGGAGACTGAGCGCCTGGAAGCCAACTTTTGATTCGAGGCTCACATCTGAGTTTGGACACTAGCCGTCGGCATTCGGCGGCGCCTCCCAAATAAACTGTTGACTTGAAGATGGATATATATAGAATTGCTGGCACCGCTTCGCCCCGTAATGCGCCTGGCTTTTTTTTCACTGTACCAGTTGTCCCCACTTTAGCAGCTAGAGCTTTTGGGCCCTCCCGTAAGCACGGCATCTAAAACTCCCTTTCCGCGGCAACACGTAGCCCGCCAGGGGAATGCGCCTTGCAGATCCAATCGACGTGATCATTAAACAACACGTCGGTCGTGAAGCGAAGACGACCTAGTGATTCAGGTCCCCTCGTGTGACTCAGCCCTGTTTTGAAGGAGAGACCGTGAGAAAAAAAGCAAAGTCTACTGCTGCGCGCCGCGATCCCGAAGCACAGGCGCGTCGGCTTTATTTAGTGGGAACCGTCGATCGGGAAACATATTCAGTTGAATTTGATGAAACCGAAACCGCAAGCGGACAATCCGCTCTGGATAACCCGGAAGAACACGTCGAGCACGAGGTCCAACCCGAGCTGTTGGCTAAGGAAGTCGACAGCGCCGAGGATCTCGTCGGCGTTTATCTTCGGGAGATGGGCGTGACGCCGATGCTGACTCGTGAAGGCGAAGCCACCCTCGCGCTCCGGATCGAGCGTGGTTGCCGCCGGACTGCAAAGGCGGTCTCGCGCCTTCCCATTTGCATTGAGGAGATTGGTGCCATCGGGGAGCGCTTGAAACGGGGCGAGCTGCACATCCGCGAAGTCATCAACTTTCGCGATCAGGAGGACATAACTGAGTCAGGCATTCACGAGTGCCTCATCTCGACGCTCGGCTCCATAGCAAGGTTATCCAGCGAGTACAAGACGGCGCAGAAGCTCCACGCGCGAATACAGAACGAACCGAAGCGTTCAAAGAAGCTCCGTCGCCTGCGGAGCAAGCTCGCACGCCAGCGAGTGCGGGTGAGCCGATTGTGCCGGGGGCTCGACCTCACCCCGATACAGCGCGATCATCTGACAGGATTGATTCGCGAAGCAATCGCCGAGGCCCGCTACGCGAAGGCCGCGGTGGAAAGTGCTCGCCGCGCCCCGGAACGGAAAAGAAACCG
Organism: Acidobacteriota bacterium; assembly: GCA_038040455.1. GTDB lineage: Bacteria > Acidobacteriota > Blastocatellia > UBA7656 > UBA7656 > Onstottus_A. The sequence goes on along the minus strand of JBBPIH010000044.1, from coordinate 6,994 downwards.
ACGCACCAATGAGCGTGAGCTCAAGTCCGTGTCTCGGAAGGCTAATCGGCACCTGGTGGAGTTGGAAGCTCGCTGGCGCGTCAGCGCTACTGAGCTTGAGCGCGCGGTCACACGATTGAGCGCTGGAGAAGTCGAGGCGGGCCACGCAAGGGACGAGATGGTGAGATCAAATCTGCGGTTGGTAGTCTCGATAGCCAAGAAGTACACAAACCGGGGGCTGCAATTCCTCGATTTGATTCAGGAAGGTAATGTCGGTCTGATGCGAGCCGTCGATAAGTTTGACTGGCGGCGCGGTTGCAAGTTCTCGACCTACGGCACGTGGTGGATTCGCCAGGCGATCACTCGCGCAATCATGGAACAGTCACACACGATCCGCATCCCTGTTCATATGGTCGAGACGATCAATAAACAAGTCCAGGCTAGCCGAGCGCTGGAACAAGAGTTAGGCCACGCGCCGACTACGGAGGATATCTCAAAGAGGCTTGACGTGCCCGAGGCTCGGGTGCGCAAGGTGCTCGAGGTAGTGCAGGAGCCAATCTCACTGGAGACGCCGGTCGGCTCGGACGAGGATGTTAGCCTTGGCGAATTGATCGAAGACAAATCGGTCGCCGGCTTCAGCGAAGAATTGATAAATGCAGACTTGCGCGACGCCATCAACGAAGCGTTTATGCACCTGACACCGCGCGAAGAGAAGGTCTTAAAGATGCGCTTCGGGCTTGGTCACGCCGGTCGCGAGCACACGCTTGACGAGGTAGGTAGTCACTTCGGCGTCACCCGCGAGCGCGTGCGCCAGATCGAAGCCAAGGCGCTGTTCAAGCTTCAACATCCGTCGAGATCCAGCAAGCTAAAGACTTTTGCCGGTCCGAATCTTGCGCCGCCACAGTTAACATTCAAAGGCCAACCACCTAATCGCTTTTCGAACTCGGCGAACATGAGGAGTGCGTAATGACTGGAACAATGCCTCCATACTTGGACCGGATTTGATAGTTCCCATCATCCGGCTCAAGCCTTCAACTCTGCTCAAGTTAGGGTCCATCTTTGCTCCGGTGGGGGTGTAGACTCTTGCCGTTGAAGTTCCCAATTCAACGGCCAACCCACTCGCCTTTTGGCTGAGGTGTTCAGCCTGATTTCGCCGGATTCGCAATAACGGAGCTTTAAGCAGATGATTCACTTGCGTTACCCGTGTCAGTCTCTCCCTTGCTCGGATGCCGAGATAGGCTGTCAGCATCGAGAGCTTTCGTGCCTTGCATTCCGCTGCGGTCATTGCTTACAGGCAGCGTAGGCAGAGTCAAAGACTCCGTTACGTGGGAGCGGAGAAAGAGCGTCTCCTGGAAGGGTACTAGCCTGCGTATCGCCCATTTAATATCGCGCCAGTTGCTTTGTTAGCTGAAGTACTATCCAGAAGTTGATCCCATCACTGCAAACGCCATACGGATTAGTATTCGGGCCTGTTGAGAAAGACCCAAGCGGCGTGAAGTCTGACGCTCTCCAAAGTGAAACACTATGTCCGGGGCCATTGGTGACCAGCACCCGTTCTCCATCAAATGCGGCGACAGCGGGAGCATTCAATCCATTCCCCTTTAATTTGGCTAACACTTCCCCAGAAGAAGCCTGAACGACAGCCACGGTATTTGACCTCGCATTAGGCACCCAAATGTTAAAACCATCATAGATCGGGTGGAACGGCAACTCTCCTACGGAGACCGACTGTATGATCTGTCCTTCATCACCAAGCTTCTTTAGGGTGTTATCGCCCTGGTCCGTGACCCATATGTTTGAGCCGTCGTATAGTATTCCCCAGGGCCTGACGAAACCGGTCTGATGGTCGTGACTGACCAGGGAATCGTTGGGCCAGGTGTAACAATCGAGACAGAGCCCGGTTTGACTCCATCCCCGAAGTTTGATGTCCAGATTCTTCTTCCATCGAAAGCTATACCAAGAGGCTGGTCCCCTATGGGATCAGCCACCGTGGTAACCTGTCCCGGTTTCTCCTTCGGATCAATCATGTAAAGTCTTCCTGGAATGTACTGTGCTGCTATAAAGACCCGGCCCATAGCGACTAAAGGCGCTATGGCATTGGTAGCCCCGGTCCAGGTCTCCAAAAGCAAGCCGTCGCTGCCTCGCACGCGGATGACGCTGCCTGTGAAATCCGCTACCCATAGGTCGGTGCCGTCAGACTGAACTAGCGTCGGATTAGTCCCAACCGGAGTAGTTCCGAGACCAGAGTTGTAGTGCGGCACCGTTGTCCACCATTGATTGAGGGCTGCTCTTTGTGATCCTCGCCTTAAGCTTTGCTCCAATTTACGGTTTTGTCCGGCTGCCGGAAAGACAGTGAGAACAATTAGAACGATAAGGCCAAAAACTCTCTTATTGGTTTTCATCCATTTCCTCCACGGTAATTCCTTGCCAACTTTAGCCGTTAACACTCGATGCTTAAGGTTGGGATGACCAGGCGAGCGAGCCATACTCAAGGTTGGTTAAGAAGTCCGCTTCGCGCGCTCTGGTCGATTCGTTGTTAGACGACGCCTAAAACTCAAGCTGAATTACGTACAATCACCCAGCACTAATACCACATATGAACACAAAAGTTGATAGGCTGGTGAATAGTATTCCCAAGCGTTGGCTGTGTTCTAACTATTAGTGTAGCAGTATTGACGTGTGAGAAAGGTCAGATAGTTGGCTTCCACGCTCCGCGAGCGACGGCTGGAATAAACGCATCAAGGTCTTTAGGTCGGAACTCGATCACACGCCCTTGCTCGGCGCTCATGTAGGCCGTCATCAGCAACTCTGAAACTTCCAGCCCGTCGTAGAAGTTCTCCTCGGGTTGTTTCCCTTCCAGAAAGCAATTGACGAAGTAGCGATCTTCACCTTCATAACCGTAGTCCGCTCCTTCATCGGCGACGACCGGCATCAAACCCTGTTCTGCGTTTTGCTTCTCGACCAGGTCCTCGCCTGCTTTGCCTTTTACTTCCCGGCTGAAGAAGAGTTTTAGACCGCTGTCGAGGGTATTGATCGACATCGAATACTCGGGCCCGAGAAGCTCCATGCTCAATCTCAAGCCCGCGCCGACGAAGCTCCACGACGTCGTAGCTTCGACGATCAGCGGATGGCCCTGCTCGTCGATGTAGTTCACGGTCGCGCGGGCAAAATCCTCTGAAGGCTTGTTTGCGTAGTCGACGGCGCTGCCCATCATGTCCTTGAGCCGCTCGACGTATTCCGGGCGCGACCATTTCAACGAAGCTATCTGCGCTGAGACCGCAGTCGGCCGAATGCTGCCGCGAGGCTTGCCCGGCGCGGTGAGCATGTAGCGAGCGACCTCTACGCTATGGCACATCATGTCGTTGAGCACGCCTCCGCCTTGAAGCTCGCCTTGCCAGAACCACGGCATATGAGGTCCGCTGTGCTCTTCGGCTGCCCGCGCAAGATAAGGCCTTCCGGTCAGGGCCGCGCCCCGCCCCCAGATCAGCGCGCGCCCGCGTTGAATGGCAGGCGTGAATAATTGGTTCTCGAGATAGCCGTGCAGCAAGCCGCTCTTCTCGACAAGCTCGACCATGCGTTTGGCTTCGGCGACGTTTCGGGCGAGTGGCTTCTCGCAGGCGATGCCAACCAACTTACCTTTGCCTGAGGTGACCGCGTTGACGATCTCTTCCATGTTCTCGATTCGCATGTGGTTTGGCCCGCATAGCCAGATACAATCGACGTCAGGATCGGCGATCATTTCTTCGATCGAGCTGAACGCCCTGGCTTCGCCGACTCGCAATGATCGCGCGAGCTCCGCTGCACCTTCGGCGTGCTTGCGGTTTGGACTCCAAACTCCGCGAACGTCGGCGTCCCGCACGCCAACCCAGGACCTGATGTGGAAGCGAGTGTTGAACCCGCTACCGATGAATCCGATTCCGAGTTTGTTTAGTGGCATTGTTTTGGAAGAGATATTTCAGTTTCGCGCAAAGTTCGCAAAGTATCGCAAAGAACGCCAAGCTTTGCGAGTCTTTGCGATCTTTGCGCGAAACTTACCTTCGTTGAAACTCCGGCGTGCCCATCAGCAAACCGATCACTTGAGCTATCCGGCGGCGCCCGGGATTCACATCAGCCACGGACGCCGCTTTCACCGGAAGCATTTCAGGTCTTTCTCCGTTGTTCATCGCCGGACGCGCGCCGCCTGCTGCTGTCACTGTTGGAGCCTCGGCCAGGCCAGCGCGAACTGCGCGTAAGCTGTCAGGCGACAACTCCGTGTGAACGATCAACGCAGCCAACTGATTGGTCAGCTCATTCGGATTCACCACGGGGTCGGTTGACACCAGTCGCACCGGATCATAGTTCGTTCCGTTGATCTGATTGTTTGCCAATGCCATCGCGTAGTTGATCCTGTTGAAAAACACGCCGGTGTTTACCCATTTCGCCGAAGTCTCGCCGTAGCCGGTCGGGAACGCGAACTGATAGAGCGGCTCGCCCATTCTGCGAATCCAATCGTGCAGCGCGGGAGCGCCGTTGGTGTCCCCATCGAGAGCGCGAATCGCGGACGCGGCCAGCTCGAGCGGCGACTTGATCTTGGCTCGAAACGCAACCGGCGAATTGAATTCCGGCGAGGTCACGATGGCGCGAATGACTTCGCGAATGTCGCCGTCGGTTTTCAGAAACACTTGCGAGACGCGTTCCACCAGTTGCGTGGGTGGATCGTCGGAAACAAATCGCTGGCAGAGTTTTTTCGAAATGAAGCGCGCCGTTGAAGGATGCCTCGATAGGATGTCGATCACGCGCCGCCCGTCGGTAACCCCGCCCCCAGCCGGTAGCGTGACGCCGAGCACGGTCTTGACGCCGTCATCGTGCATCCACGGGCGAAACACGAAGCCGCCACCCTGAAACGGACGATCGATGGTCCAGCCCGTGAAGCACCGCGCGAGCTCTTGAACGTCCTTCTGCGTGTAGCCGCCATCGACGCCCAGCGTGTGAAGTTCCATCAGCTCGCGGGCGTAGTTTTCGTTGATGCCGGGCTTGCGTGGCGCTGGTCTGGGTGGAGGAGGCGGCGACGATTGCGGATTGCGGATTGCGGATTGCGGATTCGGTTCGCCCTCTTTCTTCGCCATCATCGCGGTGTTCTGATCGGGCGCGGGGGGACCGGCTTCAGGTGTGTTGGGATTGGCTGCAGGAGCTGGTCTTGGCGGCTGCCCGTTTTGCGGGCGCGGCAGCCCCGGAGGACGCGGCTGCCTGGCATCAGGCGAAGCCGACAGCCAGTTGTCGAGGTAGTACAACATCGCCGGGCTCTCGGCAGTCGCGAGCAACAAGTCGCGGAACTTACCAAGCGCGCGCGGGCGAATCACTTCGCGCTCGTAGCTGGTCACGAACCACTGATCGGCTTCCTTCTGCGCGAACACATTGAAATGATTGAACCAGAAATCCGTCAGCACCTCTTGCAACTGGCGGTTGCTGGACACGGCACGCACGAGCTTCTGCTGAACAAGCTCGCCGATGACCTGTTGCGGACGGCCAAAGATCGGCGGCGCGTTCTTGTCGTTGGCTCGCTGCTCGGCCACCTGTGGAGGCGGATAAAACTGATACAACTCAGCCGACGTCATTCGTTGAGTCGGCAAAACCTCTAATCGTTTCTCGAGGTCTGAATCGTCAATTGTCTCGGGGTGCAACTGCTCTTCGATGAAGCGATCGATGCCCGCATGCTTGACGCGCGCGATATCTCCGGGCTGTGGACCGAACGTGATGCGATTGAGCAGGTGAAGCAGCCTATGGTCCTCACTCAATCGCGCAGCGCGTCCCTTCGGCGTTGCGGCGGGAGCTGAGATCAATCGCTCAGCGCTTGCGAGCTTTACCGTGCCCGCGTCTATGCGCACACGGGGAAGAATATTGATGGGCACGAACGGAGGTCTGAGCGGCACAAGCGGTCTGAAGTCGATGCCCGCGAGCTTGCCTTTCTGGTCTTCGTCGAGGAGCTCACTCAGCTCTTCTCGAATCGCCTTCTGTTCCTTTTCAACGTCCGCCTGAAGCGCCGGCGCGTACGGGTTCGCCTGCGCGCGGCTGCGAAGCTCGACCAGTTTCGGTCCGTGCTTGATCAGCATCTTTCGCATCTCGCCGACTTGTGCTTCGTTCAGTTTGAGCCCGTCGCGAATTCGATTGACGAAGGGCTCAAATGCCTGCACGGGTGCTTGCGGTGGCTGCTGGCCGGCGCGAGTCGTTGAAAAGATCGGTGCGGTCAGAACCGCTGCAATGAACAAAGGTAGAATCAGGCGACGTTTTGACCGCATGAGAAGTTACTCCTTGTGGCGCAATCTTATCTCAAAGTCGGGATGGCCTCAAACGTAGCATAGACTTTAGTCTGTGTCCGGTGATTCTTCTGGCGAGAGAATTGGCAGACACAGACTAAAAAAGTCTGTGCACGCCCTCCGTTAGGAGGGCCATGTTTATAGACCAGGTGAGGAGGCGCGACCGCCCTCCGTTAGGAGGGCCATGTTTCCTTGCTCAGCTCATTTTTCCCTCGCCTGCACTGGTCATCGATTATACTCAGGTCCGTTTTAGCAGCATATAAACCCTGGAGGTCGCGAAGGGCAAACACATTCTCACAGATCTACATTCAAACGGTCTTTGCTGTCGCCGTGAGGCAAAGTCTCATTAAGAGCGACTTCAAAGAGGAGCTTCAGAAATACATCACCGGCATCCTACGCAAACAGGGACAGAAGCTCATCGAGATAAACTGCATGCCCGATCACGCTCATCTATTGCTCGGCCTGAAGCCCAGCATTGCGCTCTCTGATTTGATCAGAGACGTTAAGTCGGACTCAACAGAATTCATCAACCGCAAGGGTTGGATCAGAGGCAAATTCAATTGGCAGGAAGGCTTTGGCGCATTCTCCTACTCGCATTCGCACTTGGACACGGTCGTAAGGTATATCCGCAATCAAGAGAAGCATCATGCCAAGAAAAGTTTCAGAAGCGAGTACCTGACTCTGCTGAAGAGGTTCGACATCGCTTATGATTCAAAGTACGT
>JBBPIH010000043.1:0-68103 GCA_038040455.1 Acidobacteriota bacterium | reverse complement strand
GCTGATACTTGACATTAAAATGTCCAAACTCCAGACACCTCACTTCAGTGAGGTGGGCCGGGCGCAGCGTTACGCCCCAACTGTTTGAACAGTTTCGTTCCGCCGAGTGTGGACAAACCGTTGAAACGGTTATCCTAGACGTGACGCCCGCAGTCCACCTCACTGAAGTGAGGTGTTAATGAGATTCTGAGTGTGTCCGGCGAAACGTTCGTTATCAGCGGTATTGATGGTCAAGTCCCAATCAACACAAGATTAGGACACTACCGAAAGTTGACACCCTGAGCGACGCTCACCTATCATCAAGCTTACTTCTTTGAGCCTTTCCTGTCTTGTGCTGACCTTGCTTTTGAGGAGATCTCGATGAGCACGACCGATTTGACAAACCGTCTCGACGAGGCCGAGCGCGAATGGGAAGAGCGCACGCTCGAGTCGGCGCTGAAGCGATCGCCAGAAACCAAGAAGACCTTCACGACCGTTTCGCTGACCCCGGTCGAACGGCTTTACACACCGAACAGCGTGCCTGACTTCGACTACGAGACTGAGCTTGGGTTTCCCGGCGAACCCCCTTACACGCGCGGGATTCACGCGACCGGGTATCGCGGAAAGCTGTGGACGATGCGGCAGTTCGCAGGCTTCGGTTCAGCGTTCGATACCAATCAACGATTCAAGTATCTCCTGGAACAAGGTCAGACCGGGCTCTCGGTCGCGTTCGATTTGCCGACGTTGATGGGATACGACTCGGACCATCCGTTTAGCGAAGGTGAAGTAGGCAAGTGCGGCGTCGCTATATCGAGCCTCGCCGACATGGAGGTGCTGTTCGATGGTATTCCCCTGGAACAGGTCACGACCTCGATGACTATCAACGCTCCGGCCTCGATGATCTTCGCTATGTTTCTGGCTGCTGCGGAGAGACAAGGCGCGGACTGGAGGAAGGTAGGCGGCACGCTTCAGAACGACATACTCAAGGAGTACATCGCCCAGAAAGAATGGATCTATCCGCCGCGGCCTTCGATGCGGCTGATCACCGACACGATCGAATTCTGCACCAAAGAAGCGCCGCGATTTAACCCGATTTCGATCTCCGGCTATCACATTCGCGAAGCAGGCTCGACCGCGCTTCAAGAACTCGCGTTCACCCTGCGTGACGGGATCGAGTACGTGCAGTACGCCGTAGACGCGGGGATGAATGTTGACGATTTCGTCCCGCGGCTGAGTTTCTTCTTTAACGCTCACAACGACTTCTTTGAAGAGATAGCGAAGTACCGGGCGGCCCGGCGAATCTGGCACAAGGTGATGACCGAGCGGTTCGGCGCAAAGAGTCCTCGGTCGTGGATGCTGCGCTTCCATACTCAAACCGCCGGTGTTTCCCTGACTGCTCAGCAGCCTCTGAACAACATCGTGCGCGTAGCGATTCAAGCGCTGGCTGGAATTCTTGGAGGAACGCAGTCGCTGCACACGGATGCTTATGACGAGGCGCTCGCGCTGCCGTCGGGTGAAGCGGCTCTGATCGCGCTGAGGACTCAGCAGATCATCGCGCACGAATCGGGTGTGGTGAACACCGTTGACCCGCTCGGTGGATCGTTCTTCCTCGAGAAGCTGACACGCGATATGGAAGAAGGCGCCTTCGAATACTTCCGTAAGATCGACGGCTTCGGCGGAATGGTTGAAGCGATCGAAGCGGGCTTTCCGCAGCGTGAGATGCAGGACGCTTCTTACGAGTTCCAGAAAGCGGTCGAGTCTGGGGAAAAGGTTATTGTTGGTGTAAACGACTACGTGATGCGAGAAGAGGCTTCGGCGCTGAACCTGCTTCAAATAGACGAGTCGGTGGCAGAGCTTCAAGCTGAGCGATTGAAGAAACTGCGCTCCGAACGCGACAATGCTGCGGTCGAAAAGACACTGAAGTCTTTGGCCACCGGGGCTCGCGGGCGTGAGAACACGATGCCGTTGCTGTTGGACTGCGTGCGCGCTTACGCGACGCTCGGCGAGATGTGCGATGCGCTCAGGCCGGTTTTTGGCGAGTATCAGGAGCCGGCGTTCTAAGCGTCGCATGGGAAGAAACCAGAAGACACGAACAAAGCTCGCTGGCTTGCAAGACATAATTGAATTGCACCAAGAAAAAATCGCAGAAGAGAAGAAGCGCACTAGTCCCGATTTAGGACTCATCAAGCATTGGGAGAAGGAGGTCAGAGCATGTCAAGAGAGAAGCAAGCGATTAAGACGGCGACTCCCGCAAGAAAGGACATAGATACATCCGTTACCGAAGCCGGGAGGCGCTCACCTGTAAGCCCGTCATCAACGCTGCTCGACATGCACCTGACGGAATTGGAAGAGGAATGCGCCCGATTTGTTGCGCTGTTGTTGGCATTGCGCTCTATGGCGGCGGTCCCGGAGTGGGCTGATGAAGACGTACGTGAGTCAACGGAAGGTAATCTATACGCCTCGCTTTCTCACCTTAAGAATCACGTGCAGCCGGCGCTTGACGAAATGGATCGACTGCTTGATGAAATGCCCGATGATGACGAGGATGATTCCAAAGCCGATTAATCGCAATCTTTGTTTCACCAGGAACCTGTCATCGAGTATCCGTTTAATCACTTTTCGTCGTTGCCAAGCAAGCCTATTGGAAAAGGAGTCCCCGAAATGAAAAGAGCTAAAGCCTTACTGATACTTTCTCTTGCGTGTCTTTTGGTCGTACCAACGACCGCGCAGCAAGCGAGGAAAATCAAACTAGACTTCAAGGACGTGAAGCTGAAGAACGGCCTGCGGGTTTTGGTGGTCGAGGATCACACCGCGCCGGTCGTCTCAGTCGCGATCACCTACGACGTCGGCTCACGAAATGAGCGCACAGGCCGTACGGGATTCGCTCACCTGTTCGAGCACATGATGTTCACAGGCTCGGAGAACGTCGGCAAGAACGAATACTCGTTGCTGATTGATACAAACGGCGGCGGCAACAACGCCACTACGAACGAAGATCGCACTTTGTACTTTGCGACTGTGCCCTCCAATCAGCTCGATATGATTCTGTTTCTCGAGGCCGACCGCATGCTCGCGCTCGATGTCACCCAGGATAACCTCGATACGCAGCGCAACGCGGTGCAGGAAGAGCGAAGGCGGGGAATCGATAATCAACCCTATGCCAGGACCTCTGAGAAGTTTCAAGAGGTCATGTATGATAACTTCGCCTACAAGCATTCGGTCATCGGCTCAATGGACGACCTCAACGCGGCGAGCCTACAGGACGTGAAGGACTTTTTCCGCATTTACTACGCGCCGAACAATGCCGCGCTCGCGCTTGTTGGGGACGTTAAGGCCGATGTCGCGCTGCCGAGGATAAAACACTACTTCGAAGCCATCCCGTCGCAGCCCGCGCCGCCTGTTGTAGATACTACCGAGCCCGAGCAGACGACGGAGCGGCGTTTCACCGTGGATGACCCGCTCGCTCGCTTGCCCCAAATCATCATCGGTTACAAAGGAATTGTCAGCAACACACCGGACGCCTTTGCGATGCAAGTGCTCAGTCAGGCGCTCGCCAGCGGACAAAGTTCGCGACTCTATCAGAAGCTGGTGAAAGAGAAGGAGCTGGTCACCGGTATTTTCGGATTCACGAACGAGCGGCGAGGGGTCGGCTACTATCAAATCACTGCGACGCTGGCGCCGGGCAAGAAGCTTGAAGACGTTGAGGCGGCGATCAACGAAGAGATCGCCCGATTGCAGAGCGAGCCGATTGCCGATTGGGAGTTGGATAAGGCCAAGAACTCTTCGCGCCGCGGCTCGATTCAAGCGCTGCAAAGCTCGCTCGGAACGGCGATTCGGTTGACTCAATATGCGGTCTTCTTCAACGATCCGAATCTGATTAACGCCCAGTTCGAAAGGATAGCGGCCGTCACTAAACAAGACGTGCAGCGCGTCGCGACAAAATACCTCAAGGCGACAAACCGCACCGTCGGAATCACAATGCCGCAGGCAAAAGCGCCCAGCGCTGCGCCCGCGACGAATCGATGACACTTGACGCTGCGAAGAAGTTCAGAGTTCAGCCTTCAGGCTGCCATTCCTCGGAGGCTCGAGGCCGCAAGCTAAAGCTTGTACTCTGAACTCAGTCTCAGAGAAGTTCAGAGTTCAGCCTTCAGGCTGCTATTCCTCGGAGGCTCGAGGCCGCAAGCTAAAGCTTGTACTCTGAACTCAGTTTCAGAGGAGATGAAGCAATGAAAAAAACTATCTCAGAATTGAAACGCGCGATGGCGGCGGCGATCGTGATGGTGCTCGCGCCTATCCTTGCAGCGGCCCAGGCTCCAAAGCCGTCGTCAAAGGGCCTTGTCATCAAGGGCAAAGCGCCGATCAGCAAAGAGCTGCTGAAGGTGAAATTGCCCCGGGCCTACGAAACAAAACTCAGCAACGGGATGCAGGTGATAGTGCTCGAAGCGCACAAGCTGCCGACGTTCAACATGCAGATGGTCATACAGAGCGGCGGGCTTGCAGATCCGCAGGATCAGCACGGAGCGGCCCAAGGCACTGCTTCGTCGTTGCGCGAAGGAACGAAGACTCGCACGAGCAAACAGATCGCCGAGCAGGTAGACGCACTCGGCGCGTCGCTTTCGGCGAACGCCGGGCTTTCGTCCCTGGACAGCAGAGTCCTGGCGTCGGGGCTAACGGACAACTTCGATCAGATCATGGAGCTGTTCGCGGATGTGATACTCAATCCGAGCTTCCCGGCGGATGAGCTCAACAAGTTCAAAACGCGAGCGCTTGCCCAGCTTCGATTGCAGCGGTCGAACCCCGGCTTTCTCGCCAATGAGATGTTTCAAAAAGTGATGTACGGCTCTCACCCGGCAGCGCGTGTCTCACTCACTGCGGAGGAGATTCAACGCCTCACGCCTGAAGTGCTGCGGAAATTTCACGCCGCGCACTACAGACCTAACAACGCGATCTTCGCTATCGTCGGGGACGTCAAACCGGCAGAGATCGTAGCCAAGCTCGAAAAGACTTTCGGGTCGTGGCAGCGCGGCGACGTGCCGCAGAGCAGCATTCCAAAAGTGAGCGAGACCGCGGCCACCAAGATATACCTGGTTAACCGCGTCCCTTCGGTGCAGACTAACCTGATCCTTGGAAATCTCACGATCGAGCGAACCGACCCGGATTACTTTGCGCTCGATGTTATGAATCAGGTCGTCGGCGGCGGCGCGAGCGCGCGACTGTTCTTGAACTTGCGCGAAGACAAGGGCTACACCTACGGCGCGTACAGCGGATTTTCGGCGGCCAAGTATAGGGGCACGTTCCGCGCGAACACAGAGGTGCGGACGGAAGTGACCAAAGGCTCGATAGACGAATTGATGTACGAGATCAAGCGCATCCGGGACGAAAGGGTTGCACCGGAAGAGTTCGAACGAGCCAAGCGCACGATCATCGGCGGCTTCGCTTTGCAGCTCGAATCGCCGCAGGGGCTATTGAACAACATCATCACGCAAAAGCTGTACGGTTTGCCCGCCGACTACTGGGACACCTACACGCTGAAGATTGCTGCGATCACGCCGGATGATGTGCAGCGCGTGGCGAAGAAGTATCTCGACCTGGGCCGTCTGCAGATCATTGCGGTCGGAGATGCCAGCAAGATCGCCGATGTGCTCAAGCAATTCGGCACGGTTGAGATTTACGACACCGAAGGAAAGCCGGTGAGACCAGCGGGCGGAGGATAATAGCGGGAGTTATTTTCCATTTTCCACTTGTCATTTGTCATTTGTCATTTTTCGCGTTCATTTGTCCGTCTCGAGCCGGGCAAATGACAAGTTACAAATAATGGAAAATGACAAATGACAAATGGATAATGGAAAATGACAAGTCTTATGTCTGAAGAACGAATAAGAGTATTGCTCGCAAAGCCCGGGCTGGACGGACATGATCGCGGCGTGAAAGTCATCGCGCGAGCGCTTCGCGATGCCGGGATGGAAGTGATCTACACCGGCTTGCGGCAAACGCCTGAACAGGTTGTGGCCGCTGCTGTTCAAGAAGACGTCGACGTGATCGGCTTGTCGATCCTTTCCGGCGCGCATATGACTCTGTTCCCGCGCGTAGTTGAGCTTGCAAGGCAGGAAGGGCTCGAAGACGTAATCATCTTTGGCGGAGGCATCATCCCCGACGAAGACATCCCCCGGCTGAAAGAGCTTGGCGTAACAGAGGTGTTCACTCCCGGCGCGAGGATGGAAGACATAATCCAGTTCATACGCAGACACTCGAGCCATTCGGCCCAACCTGCTTGAGAGTTTTCGAGCCAAAGGTAGCGCGTCACCACCTACGCTCTGATTGGAGAATGACGATGGATGCGCTCAACGGCGGGAAGAAGATCCCCAACGTTAGCCCAGCAATCCCCTTTAAGCTTGCAACTATCTCTGACCCCAAAGGTCTAAGATAGGTCCGGTAAACAATGACTTTCTGGTCGAACTTACAGGCGGGCTTGGCTTGGACGACTCTCGGCTTCATGCTGGCCGCACTCATTCTTTTTGTTTATGTGCCGGCTGAACGCGCCCGCATCAAAACGTCTGTCATACTTTTCGGCTTCTCGTTCGCGGGTCTGCTCGCAATCGCCACACTTCTTTCTTCTGGTGTCGCTCCAGACAATATCGTCTACCGTTCGGTGCGGTGGGTAGCCTTGCTGTCGGAGAGCATCGCCATAATCAACCTCGTGAGCGTGTTCGTGTTCGACGTTGCGCTCAACGCCATACGTATCAGGACGCCCAGGATACTCCGCGACTTGCTGCTCGCCTCCGCTTACATCATCATCACACTAACACTCCTCTCACGCGGGTTCGATGTGACCGGCATCGTCGCGACTTCCGCGGTTATCACGCTCGTTATCGGTTTCTCTCTGGCCGATACGCTCGGAAACGTTATGGGCGGCATGGCCCTGCAAATGGAACACACGATCAACGTGGGCGACTGGGTGCGGATAGACCAGGTCGAGGGCCGCGTGAAGGAAATCCGATGGCGCCAGACCTCTATCGAGACTCGTGACTGGGACACAGTCGTGTTCCCGAACAGCTTCTTAATGAGAGGACGGGTCACTCTGCTTGCGCGCCGAACGGGTGAACTGCGCCAACACCGCCAGTGGGTCTATTTCAACGTCGATTTCCGTTACGCGCCCACGGACGTGATAAACGCCGTGGAGGTCGCGTTGTGCGCCGAGCCTATACCAAGGGTCGCGCAAAAGCCCGCGCCGCACTGCCTTGTCATAGACTTCAAAGACAGTTACGCCGCCTATGCTGCCCGTTACTGGTTGACCGATCTGTCGGAAACCGATCCGACAGACTCGCTTGTCCGGTCGCGCATATATTCTGCGCTGCGCCGCGCCGACATTCCGCTATCGATCCCAGCCCAGTCGATCTTTGTCACAGAAGAAACGGAAAAGCGGCGCGAGCGCAAGCGGAGCAAAGAGATCGTGGAGCGCGTCGAAGCACTCAAGCGCCTCGAACTGTTCAGCAAGCTGACCCCTGAAGAGCACCGCGAACTGGCCGAACGGTTGAAGGTCGCCCCCTTCGTGCGCGGTGAGGCACTGACAAAACAAGGCGCCGAGGCCCACTGGCTGTACATCATCATCGAAGGCAAAGCCGAAGTTCAGGTCGCGGTTGACGGGAAGCGCGAGAAGGTCGCGTCGATAGGCGAGGGCGATTTCTTCGGAGAGATGGGAATGATGACCGGCGAGCCGCGCAGGGCCACTGTTGCCGCACTGACCGATATGCTCTGTTACAGGTTGGATAAGGGTGCTTTCCAGGAGATCGTTCGTCGTCGCCCTGAAATAGCCGAAGACATCTCTCACGTGCTTGCGCATCGCAGCGTCGAACTCGAAGCTGTGCGAGAAGAACTAAGCGAGGAGGCCATTCGCCAGCGCATGAATAACACGCAGACTGCTCTACTAGATCGAATACGCGAGTTCTTCCGGCTGGGAAACAATGATGAGCACAATCAGTGAGCCTCTTACCTAGCGAATGCGCTTGCGTGAGCGTCGCCGGTGAGATAGAAAGACCGGTGAATCACGAAATAAAGTCTAAACACGACGCCCGCATCTGCGCGTCTTTTCCTAAGGAGTCGTCATGCCGTCACCGCGACTCCCTGAACAATGGAGCGTTCGTATACCGCATTCATGCGTAAGTTTGTAGAGTAGTCTCATCAAAGTTACGAACTTCCGCATAAATGCGGTACTACGAACTCCTTTCCAAGGAGCATTCTCATGCGAAAAAAGATTCTCTGGACTCTGATCCTTGCCGTAATCGGATTCGGCGTTGCCATTCAAAACGCTCCCAATCAAAACGCTAATGCCCAGGGGCGGGGCGGCGCGACCCCGGAATTGATTGCCCGGCGAAACTCGCTCGAGAAAGAACTCCAGTCGATCGCGATCATCGAGCGTAAGCTCATGGTGCCGATGCGCGACGGAAAGCGGATAGCCACCGATGTCTATCGCCCGAAAGACACGTCGAAAAAATACCCGGCGATCTTCGTTCGCACGCCTTACAACTTCAATTTCTGGGATGTGCGCAACGGCATGCCGCGCGACATGAGCAATGAGCTGGAAGCGGTGAAGCGCGGGTACGTCTTCGTCGAGATGAACGAGCGCGGTCACTTTTTCTCCGAGGGGAACTACGACATCCTCGGCCCGCCGCTCAGCGACGGCGATGACGCCTTCTCGTGGATGGCCAAGCAGCCCTGGTCCAACGGCAAGGTCGGCACGATCGGATGCTCCTCGACCGCCGAATGGCAGTTGGCGGTCGCAGCGCAGGGCAATCCGGCGTACGCGGCGATGATCGCACAAGGATTCGGCGCCGGTGTCGGGCGCGTGGGCCCGTACTACGAGCAGGGGAACTGGTACCGCGGCGGCGCGGTCCAGATGCTGTTCATCGCGTGGCTCTACGGGGAACAGAACCAGGTGCGGCCGACGTTTCCACCTAACACGTCGCAGGAGGATTTGATTCGCGCGTCGAAGTCGTTCGATCTGGCGCAGCAGTTGCCGCGGGTCGATTGGTCGCAGGCGCTTCGGCATCTTCCGGTCAAGGACATCATGAAGGCCGTCGATGGTCCGCGCGGGATCTTCGCCGACCGCATGCCCGTCGACACAGGCGGCGCGATGATCGAGCGCGCGCCTAACGATCCAGCGTGGTACAACGGGGGATTGTGGCACAACAACATGACTATCAATGTACCGGGATTCTGGTTCATGTCGTGGTACGACGTGTCGGTCGGGCCTAATCTGGCCGCATACAATCATGTGCGAAAGACTGCCAGGCCTGAGATCGCTAACCAGCAGTACGCGGTGATCGCGCCGACGCTCCACTGCGCTTACAAGCGGGCGACGGAGAATACGATCGTCGGCGAGCGCAGCATGGGGGACGCGCGTCTGAACTATGACGAGCTGACCTACGCCTGGTTCGATCACTTTCTCAAAGGAGAGAACAACCACATTCTCGATACGATGCCGAAGGTGCGCTACTACACGATGGGGATCAACAAGTGGCAGACATCGGATACGTGGCCGCCCCGTGGCGCCGAGCCGATGAGCTTCTTCCTGTCGAGCGGTGGGAAAGCGAACACGCTCAATGGCGACGGTGTGCTCAGCGATGCGGCCCCGACGGCGGATAACCCCGATAGATTCGACTACGACCCGATGAATCCCGTGCCGTCGTACGGCGGGAATGTTTGCTGCACTGGAAACGCGGTGGCGGGCGGCGCGTTCGATCAACGCAAGATGGAGGCGCGGCCCGACATTCTGGTCTACAGCACCGAGCTACTGAAGCAAGGGGTCGAAGTGAGCGGTCCGATCGAGGTGACTCTCTATGTATCGTCGGACGCAAAGGACACAGACTTCACGGTGAAGCTGATCGACGTGTATCCGGACGGGCGAGCCTACAATTTGGACGAGACGATCCAACGGGTGAGGTATCGGAACGGATACGACAAACCTGTGGCTTGGATGGAGGCGGGGAAGGTATACAAGGTGACTCTGCAGCCGATGACGACGAGCAATTTCTTTGAGGCGGGTCATCGGATTCGACTGGAGGTATCGAGCAGCAACTTCCCGCGCTTCGATCGGAACATGAACACGGGCGGGAAGAACTACGACGAATCAAAAGGTGTGGTCGCGCACAACACCGTCCACCACTCGAAGCAATATCCGTCAGAATTAAAGATCACGGTTGTGAAGAAGTAGTCTGCGCGGCATTGTCAACTTGCTCACCAAGTTGAACCGGCGTAGTATAAGCCCGCTCGTTCTAGCAGGCTGGTGAGGGAGTCGTTGACACAGAAGTACTCAGGGCAATCCCACCAACGCAGTTGGTGTTCGCGAGGCGTCGCTCTGGAACCTCACCAACGCAGGTGCTAGTTGGTTAGTCTGGTATATGGTAAGACTCACAGCGCGCGGCACTCGCTAAAAAGCTCAACGGCGCAATCAAACTTGAGAGCGCGCTCGGCGAGCAAGCGTCGTTATGGCATGTCAGTAGCGACTGCGGGTGATCGACGACTAGAATTGACCAGGCGCTTCCAGGTGTAGATCCATTGTGTGGATAGGTCCGCCGCCCTTCGTTGCGTTCAGCGCGGCGATAAGAGCAGACGAGCTTTCAATTGATGCGTGGAATCCCTCTACACTAATAGGGCGAGAGCATCGGATCGAAGCGTACTGAGGGTGGTTAGAACGGATGTGGAAGCTCGAATTCCAAATCTCCGGCTTGCCCGCCGATGATGGTGAACGCCGTCAGAAGCGCGATAGCGATACGCCACGCAACCGGAACGCGATCTGGCTGGTCGCCGGTTTTGTTCTCGCTTACCTTCTCGGCGCCGGAGCGCAATCGGGCAGCGGGGTAGCGATCATCTCACCAACCAACGGGACTTCGACGCTCGACGCGCAAGTTGTCGTTTTGGGAACAATCACCGGCTTTCAGGGCAGCCTGGTCACGCTCCGTGTAAACGAGACAACACAAACCGCCCCGGTTACCAACGACATTTTCCAAAGTCAGATCAACTTGGCCGTGGGGCGAAACGACATCCGCGCCTCCTCCGGCGATCTCGAATCAGAACCGATAACGATCATTCGAAAGGCCCGCCCGTTCCTGAAAATCAACTTACCCGCCGCAGTATCGACAACCCAGGACGCCGAAGTCGAGGTGCTTGGGACAGTGGAAAATCTTGACGGCGACTCGATCAACCTCGAAGTAAACGACGAGATCCCGCGAAACCTGCAAGCAGCCGGCGGGCGGTTCTCGACAAAGGTCCAGCTCGTCGTTGGGACCAACACCATTCGCGCTCTGGCGTCCGGGAGCGACCCGGCAGCGGTCATTGTAGTTCGGACCGAAGCGGCCAAGCCAGCCATCGTCATCACATCGCCTGCCAGCGGATTCACCGCCGATGGCGACTCGGTTCAGGTAACCGGAACAATCGTGAATTCGGACGCCCCGGCAATTAAGCTCCAGCGAAATGACTTTTCCACCCAGGTCGCGGTAGCGGCCAGCCAATTCAAATACAGGATGAATCTGGATGTTGGGCGGAATGAGATCCGGGCCTCGCTGGGCGACGTCGTCTCCGACGTTGTCATCGTCAATCGAAAACCGACGCGGATCGTGATCGCGACTGATCCGCCAGTCTCGAATCTATTCCTCACCAGTCGGGCGCCGATCACTCGGGTTCAGATAAACGGCAGCGTCGAGAACTCGGATGCCGAAACCGTGATGTTGAACATAAACGAAGCCGGCAGACCAGTGTTGGTGCGCGATCGGAAATTCGAGTTTCCCCTCGCGATGAAACCCGGCGCGAGCTATCGAATTCACGCCTCGCTGGGGGACGTCGTTTCGAACGAAATTGTAATCAACGTCCCGTCGGCTCAGACTATGGTGCCAGACGGTTCCGGTTCGACAGTCGCGCCCGGGGAATGCGCCCGGATCCAGTGCGACTGCGACAACGTTCGCTTGCCCGTTTCCGATGCCGCGCAACCGCGCACGTTCTACCGGATGCCGACCAAGGGAGAGTTGTTAGAGCTGCGTAAGCGATGCCTCGCGACGCAGCAGCGGCTTCGGATTGAATGCGAAAAGACGCTTCAATGGCCGGGTCCCTGCCCAGCGGAAACATCCGGCCCAAACGCGTGGCGTTCCTCTCTTCAGAAGAAGAGCCGCGCTCTGAGTAAATAAACCTGACAAAGGAGTCAAACAGCCATGAAAGGCGACGGAGTAAGCGTGTTGGCGCTAATCGTAGTAGCATCGTTTGTCATCGACAGAGTGGTGTCGGGCGTTTTGTTTGTGGCTTCGCTCGCCCATATCGTCCCCGATCCCGAGAGGGCCGACAGCGTCACGAAGCGGGCCGGCGCCGAGAAGATGTACAAACTGGTGTATTTCATTCTCGCAGGCCTTCTTGTAGTAGCCGTGTTGGTGTACTTCCCGGATGTCCGCATTCTGAAGGCGATGGGCGTGCAAGGAATAACACCAATCCTCGACAAGCTCGTAACCGGTCTTTTGCTTGTGGGGGGGGCCGAACGGCTCTCGCAGTTCATACAGACGCCCGGAAGCGGCCAGAAGTCCGAGTCGAAGCCTGAACCGCCCCTGCCACCGATTAGAATTGAAGGCACGCTGATGCTGATTCGCTCGTCCGAACAAACACGCCAACTGAGAACAACTCGAGCCGGCATCCCGTCCAGTTAGGCGGGTCAACCAAAAGGACAAACGAATTGGGAGGCCGGCGCCGTCTAAGAAACTACTCGCGGAATTGGTCGACCGCCTGATGTGCGTTGGACTAAACCGCTACGAGCTGCTGATCGCGGTTGATTCTCTCGCTAGTACTTCTGTCAGACTGAACAAAATTAGGCCGCGACCGACCCAGACGAGTCTCCGCAAGGGCAACAACGAGGCCCCCACCAAAGGCTCCACCTGCTTTTTCGGTTGCCGTCATCTTGGGATCCTATAGAGTCGAATCAAAGAGGTTGATCAGTGGCAGCAGGTTGGAAGACGGTACGGGTTTTCATCTCTTCTACTTTTCGGGATATGCACCGGGAGCGCGATCATCTGGTTCGCGTGGTGTTTCCCGAACTGAAAGAAAGATGCCGGACCAAACACGTGCAACTGGTCGACGTGGATCTTCGCTGGGGTGTTACCGAGGCCGATGCCGAACACGGAAAGGCGCTCGACATTTGTCTGGATGAGATCGATAGTTGCCGACCCTACTTTCTCGGAATCCTGGGGCATCGTTATGGTTTTGTTCCCGAAGGTCACCGCCACTCCATCACCGCGCAAGAAATCTATCACGGAGTATTGCACGGGAGCGTTCCGAAGCAGGTACTGCGCAAGATCCTCGAAGAGCAACTCGAAGCACAAACTCTCTCCAGCGAGCAGAAGGGCTGCCTGGTCCGCTGCTACAGGTGGGATGCGGACAAACGCAAGTATCTCCTGCAGGAAGATGTAGCGCCGGAAGATGCCGACATCATCCGCTCTGTTTTCGAGCGCTATTCGATCTACCAGAAGGACCGAAGCTTCTTCTTCTTCCGGAGCGAAGCTCTCTCTCTCCAGATTGCAGGCACAAAGACAGGCGACTTCTTCGAGCAGAACCGGGAGGATCAGGACAAGGTCGACTCCCTGAAGAAGGAGATTGCAGATGCAGAGTTGCCACATTTCGAATATGTCGATATCGAGGCTTTTGGGCAGCTTGTCCTGAACACGCTTTGGAAGCGGATCGAGCTCGCGGCAGAGCAGGCGCCCAGTGAAGAGAGGGACTGGCTGGGGCAGGAAGCCGAGCTTCATGAGCTGTTCATGGCCGACCGCACGCGCCGCTTCGTTGGCCGCCGCGATCTGCTGGACCGCATGCACGGATACTGCAACCGCGATGAGAATCCATCGTTGCTGGTGATCACTGGAAAACCCGGCTGCGGCAAGTCCGCTTTGATGGCCCGCTTCACCGAAGAAGCATTGCGCACTATCCGGACTGGCTGATCCTCGGGCATTTTGTCGGGGCATCCCCCTCTTCCACGAGCCTGCGCCAGATGCTGCGCAGCTTGTGCACGCATTTAAACCGAGCGACCGGCGCCAATGAAGGTGCGCCAGAGGACATCAAAGAATTACTCAATCTGTTTCCCGAGCTGCTAACAAAAGCGAGCGAGCAGCGAAACCTGTTGATCATCATCGATGCGGTAAACCAGTTGGAGCAGTTGGATCATGCGCACTCCATGCACTGGCTTCCTCAGATGCTCCCCAAAAACGTGCGCCTGGTGATCAGCACACTTCCAGGCGAAGCGCACGACGCGATGCTGCAGCGAAGGATCAAGCCGCGGGAAGAGACCGTCGCCGGACTCACCGCTCCGGAGATAAGAGAGTTGGCCGGGACATACTTGCGCGAAATCCGTCACGAGTTTCCAAACCCTGAGGTGGAGGGAGACTTCTATCGAAAGGTGGAACAGGGAAATCCGCTGTACATTCTGGTAGCCCTGGAAGAACTACGGGTCTTCGGCGAGTTCGAAGAGCTGGGCAGCAGAATCAACAGGCTTCCCGACAACGTGCCCGCTCTGTTCGATCAGGTGCTGGAACGCATCGAATCCGACTTCAATCCTGCGCTTGTCGGTGACTGCATGTCTTACATTGCTTGCGGGCGCCACGGTATGACCGCTGAAGAGCTACAGATGCTGCTCAAGGCTCATGCGCCGCGCATTGATCCAAACGCCGAGGCGCCCAAACTACCTGACATGTTATGGAGCCGGCTCTACCGTTCCGTGAGCGCGTATCTCTTCGAACGCTCCGGCGTGATCGACTTCTTTCACGGTCAGCTCAAGGAAGCAGTTGGGAAACGGTATCTACAGGAGGAAAGCAGTCGCGATGCTGCCCATCAAGCGATAGCCGATTACCTGAAGAGTCGGTGGAGAGAGCCGTATGCGCGCGCCCTCGATGAACTCCCTCTCCAGCAAATGAGGGCAAGAAACTGGCAGGCGCTGGTTGGAATCCTTTGTGACCTGCAATTCATCGAGTTGAAGTGCCAGGCGGCAATGACCCACGACCTGGGAGCAGATTATGAATCCGCGTTGACTGCGGAAGGTGTCCCCGTTGAGTCGCGGTCCGGCCTGGATGACTTTGCCCGCTTCGTGCATGCCCAGAGTCACGTGCTCGTCAGGAATGCGGCGCTCACTTTCCAACAGGCGGCAAATGAGGCGGACTCTACGGCGCCTGCCCGCGCTGCGCACGCCCGCGTGGAAGCGGGACTTGAAGCGCGCCCCTGGTTTCAGTATGTCAATAAACCTCAATCACGCTCGGCTTGCCTGATGACCCTTGCGGGCCACACGAAGGAGGTGGAGACGTGTGCCTTTTCCCCCGATGGCAGCCGCATCGTTTCGGGTTCCGATGATAAAACCCTTAAGCTTTGGGATGCTAAGACAGGAGCCGAACTGGCTACCCTTGCGGGCCACACGAAGGAGGTGCAGGCGTGCGTCTTTTCCCCCGATGGCAGCCGCATCGTTTCGGCTTCCCAGGATAAAACCCTGAAGCTTTGGGATGCTAAGACAGGAGCCGGACTGGCCACCCTTGCGGGCCACGCGTATAGCGTGCAGGCGTGCGCCTTTTCCCCCGATTGCAGCCTCATCGTTTCGGCCTCCTGGGATAAAACCCTTATCGCGCCTTGCCATCTATGAACATGGCCCTCGTGACGGAGGGCGGTATTATCGCACCTTGCCATATTTGAACATGGCCCTCTGACGGAGGGCGGCGCCAACGACGTTCGTGGTATTATCCGCACTGCCCGGGAAGAGGCGCTCCACGGATGAAGGGAGTGAACCGACGTGGACCGGCCCGGTAGAACTGCTGACCTCAGCTCAAAAGTTATACGGATTGGAGGTGTGAGATGCAGAAGATGTTCATCGTTGCACTTAGTCTCGTCGCCGGGGCCGCTCTTGGCCTGGCGCAGGAATCAAAGTCGCCACACATCGCGCTTACGGCCGCCGATGTCAAATGGGGCCAGGCGCCGCCAAGCGTTCCGAAGGGCGCGCAGTTCGCGGTCGTTTCGGGCGACCCAACAAAGACCGGGCCATTTGTGATCAGACTCAAGTTTCCAGCCGGTTATAAGGTCGCGCCGCACTGGCACCCGACCGACGAACACGTGACCGTACTCTCCGGTACTTTGGCGCTCGGCATGGGCGAGAAGTTTGATCAGGCCGCGATGAAGGAGCTGCCCGCCGGGAGCTACGGAATGTTGCCTGCTGAGATGCGGCATTTCGCGATGGCGAAGACGACGACTACCATTCAGGTTCACGGAATGGGACCGTTCGTGCTGAACTACGTCAACCCGGCAGACGACCCCAGCAAGGCCAACGCGGCAAAGTAGAACGAGCGACCGCGACGAGATGCACACCGTCCGCCAGGGGCGGCGATGCTTAAGTAGAACTGGGTTACTCTACGTGCCGCGCTCCAGCGGGGTGCGATGTCGGCCTCGTGACCAGGCTTGGCGGGATACACATGGCACCCCGCTGGGGTGCGGCGCTTCGACGAACCGCGCATCTATAAACATTGCACCCCGATGGGGTGCCGAAGGTCTCGCGTTCGCCGCGTGTTGAGGAGAGGAAGGGTCAGACTCGCGTTCGCCGCGTGTTGAGGAGAGGAAGGGTCAGACTCGCGCGCGCTTTGATGTTCGTGCGGCGCCGTGACGTTCGTGCGGCACCTTGATTGACAAATAGAACCTTTACGAATATAACGAACGCAGTTGACAAGCCACCTTAGTCAGAACCAAAGCAGCTCTGGCTGTCCCGCCTATTGCTCTGATGAGGATGGTTATGAAAAACCTCCCTGCTGAACCGCCCAATCGTAGACATCCTTTCTTTTGGATCGCGCTAGCGTCCGGTGCCATAGTATTTGCGCTCTATGTCTTCGCGAGTTCGATGATTTTTCAATACGGAGCGCTTGGCAGGGGTTTCGGATGGTCTTATGTTGCAAAAGCAGATGGATGCTATGTCAACCAGGTCGGCACGGCCGATACCCTGCAAGTCGGCGATAGAGTTCTTGCTATCAATGGCGACACGAGCATCGGTCCCGTCAATCCGCTTCGCATACTTCGCGACATTCCTCCAGACGGCGCCTACACGGTTCGTGTCTTGCGCGGCACATCTGAGCACGAATATCACTTTACTTTGCCGCTAGTTCGTAACCCTCGAAACCTCGTATACATATTTCCCAAACTGTTAGTAAGCATCGCCTTCTACATTGTCGGGTTGCTGATCGGGCTTCTAAAGCCCCAACAGCGAGTCGCGCAGATTGCGTGCCTGGCGTCACTAGCCAACGCCGTCTTGTTTCTCGGCCTGGCCCTCGGCCCTTTAAGCTGGAGTCTCTTTCACGGGTATGAACTGGCTATCGATTTATTCTTGATCGAGACTCTCAACCCGATCGGGGTTGCTATCGGGTACCATTTCTTCTCGCGGTTTCCCACAGGTGTACCTAAAGGACGATTATGGGAAACACTGAAATGGGTTTTTTACGCGTGGGCGGGTCTGTTGGCGGTATTGTATACATCACAATATGTCGCTTTCTTCAAAGGCGACCCCTCGCTAATGGCCGTATTCTACAACCCGTACTTCGTCACTAAACTCGCAACGTTCGATACTGCATACCGCATACTTGCATTGGTCGCCTATTGCATAGTAATAACCCGTAATTACCGGCTGGTGAAAGAACCTGACCAGCATCGGCGAATGAAATGGGTGGTATATGGGTCGCTCCTGGGGATCCTTCCAGAAGTGATCTTCTTAGTAGCACGCTTCGGCCTGGTCTCGGCAGGATACGGATACCTATTCTCTGGTGACACGTTCGTGACGATGAACCTAGTGGCGAATACCGCCATCGGGATCATCCCGGTCACCTGGGGCTACGCCATCATCAAACATCGAGTGTTCGACACTAACGTAGTCGTCAGGCGCGGCTTGCAGTACTTGCTTGCCAGGAACGTTCTGCAAATACTGTTTGCGCTTCCGTTAATCGCGCTCGCTTACACGATCATTTCGAACCGAAACCAAACGATTTCAGATATAGTGTCACATAACCCGATTTACCTGTCCTTGATCGCGATTGCCGGTGTCGGACTGAGTTTTCGAAGACAGCTCAAGAATCGCATCGATCGAAGATTCTTCCGCGAAGCATACGATCAGGAGCGAATCCTGCTTGGACTTATCGACGAGATAAAAGAACTCAATTCAATGTCCGAGATTTCAAAACTGGTCAGCAATGAAATCGATTCTGCCCTCCATCCCCACAGCATCTACGCTTTCTATAGGGAAGAAGAAAGGCGCGATCTGACACTTGGCTATTCTTCTGGCGGAACTTCGCAAGTTGTTCACATTCCAGAAACGTCTCACCTCCTGCGCACTGTAGAAAGGCTCTCCGGTGTTCAAGAGTACCCCTTCTCTCACGATGCCGATTTGCCGCCGAAAGAGAGGGAATGGCTTGATCAACTTGATATTAGTCTTATTGTTCCGATGTGCGGGACAGATCAACGTCCGATCGGCCTGCTTCTGCTAGGTGAAAAGAAGTCAGAGGAGCCGTATTCGGCTACCGACCGCAAGCTGCTGCAGGCTATAGCAAGAGAGATTGCAATAGTCCACGAGAATGCTCTACTAAAAGCGCGAGTAGGTAAAGAACAGAAGATCAAACGAGAAGTGCTCGCCCGCTTCGAAGAGCAGAATATCAATTTGGTGAAGGAATGTCCCAGTTGTGGAGCATGCTTCGATAGCTCTGTTGAGATTTGCGATAGGGACGCAAGCGAGTTGAGCCTGTCATTGCCTGTCGAGCGAACGATTGAAGGAAAGTATCGTTTGGAAAGGCTGATCGGGAAAGGCGGCATGGGCGCCGTTTATCAGGCTACAGACCTTCGACTGGATCGGAACGTGGCGATCAAGATCATGCTGGGAAGCATGTTTGGTGATCCTTTAGCCTTGCGCCGATTTGAACGCGAAGCGCGAACATCGGCGAGACTGAATCATCCGAACATCATTGCTGTCCATGATTATGGAGCTATTGGATCAGAGGGAGCATATCTGGTCATGGAATTGGTTCCAGGTATTACATTGCGCTCAGAGCTGGCGCTGACGGGAAAGATTGATCCGGTTACGGCAGCAGAATACTTCGATCAAATACTTGAGGGAGTAAAGGCAGCCCACGTGGCAGCCGTGATTCATAGAGACCTTAAGCCTGAAAACATCTTGATTTCGAAAGACCACGATAAGAGACACATAAAGATTCTGGATTTCGGATTGGCGAAAGTCACGCAAGTAGATGTGACCAATTCTTCTTTGACGGCCAGGGGCACCCTGGTTGGCACGTTCGGGTACATGTCACCAGAACAGCTTACGGGCGAAGAGGTCGATGAACGCAGTGACATTTTTTCGATTGGGGTAATGGTAGTAGAGGCTCTAACGGGTCGCCGCCCCTTCAGCGGAAGAACCCATGCGGAATTATTAACAGCAGTGCTTCAGGGGTCTTATCACCTTGAGGGTGACTCGAGGGAGTTGAAATGCTTGGATGACGCTCTGCAAAAATGTTTGGCTAAAGATCCAGCGCAGCGATTCGCATCCGTAGCGGAGGTACACCGAGAGCTGATACCGGCGATTCGTAACTGTCCTGTTGTCTCGGCCTGTGACGCGGACGGCTTCAATGAGGAAACAAAGATCATGCGATAGACTTACAAAGAGTTCTTCCCGCCCGTGTTCATGTTTGGTTCGAAGCGCGGGAAGTTGCTGCTCGCTACCTTCAGTCGCTCAATATGACAGTGGTGAAGAACTAGTCTCTGCCGTATTTTCAACTTGCGCACCAAGTTAAGTCACGAAGGATCAGGCTTGATATTATTGACACTCGGTTACCCTGAATCTCAATAAACTCAAGCCTGACCCCTTCCCAGACTTCTCACGTTATGCGAGAGACGATGACAAACTATGAATCGAACATCTTTCAGCCTCTTTATCTTGATTGTTTGTTTGCTTGCCCTGTCTAGCTCCCATGCGCCGCTGGCCGCTGCCTCTGGTGATGAAACGAACTGGCCGCAGTGGCGCGGGCCGCAAGGCAGCGGCGTCTCGACGGAAAAGAATTTGCCCACTGAATGGAGCGAGACCAAAAACGTTCAGTGGAAGACCGAGATTCCAGGGCGCGGGCACTCATCGCCCATCATCTGGGGCAAGAAAATCTTTCTGACCACCTCGCTCGAAGGCCCCATCGTGCCCGGCGCGAAAGCCGTCACCCACATCCGCCGCGGCGAGGTGTATCGCCATCCCGACAGCGTCGGCGGAGATCATAGCTACACGATCAAGCTCCTTTGCCTGGACCGTGAGACGGGCAAGATTCTCTGGGAGAAAACTGTCTACGAAGGAACTGTCTACGACGACCGGCATCGGAAGAATACTTTCGCTTCGGCCACGCCGGTGACTGATGGAAAGTACGTGTGGGCGCTCTTCGATGCGGAGGGAGTCTACTGCTACGACTTCGACGGCAAACTCGTCTGGAAAACGTCGCTGGGCAAGTTCGCCAAGATGGGGATGGGTAATGGCATGTCGCCAGTGCTCTACGAGAATCTGCTGATCCTGCAATGCGATCAAGAAGACGGCGGGCCGGGATCTTTCATCGCAGCGCTGGACAAGCTCACTGGTAAAGAGGTGTGGCGCGTGCCACGCACCCAGCGCAAGACCTGGGCGACGCCAGTGCTTGTTCACACTCCGCAGCGGACGGAGTTGATTGCGAGCGGTGCTGAAAGCACTGTTTCTTATGATCCGGCAACCGGCAAGGAGCTATGGCGCTCGGAAGGTGTCACCTCTCATGCGATTCCGAGCGCCGTGACAGGCGATGGCATGGTTTTCGTGTCGGGAGGGTCGTCGGGTCAGCCAAAGGTCGCGATAGGCATTCGTCTCGGCGGCTCCGGCAATCTCAAGGGCACGCCTTATGTCGTATGGAAATACAACAAGGGCACGGCCTATGTGCCATCACCGATCTTGTATGGCGATTACCTGTACCTCATGACCGACAGTGGCATCATCACTTGTCTCGAAGCCAGGACCGGCGTGCTCAAATATGAAGGTGGCCGCGTGCCAGTGCCCGCCACGTTCACATCTTCGCCCGTCGCCTTCGATGACAAGATCCTGCTGACGAGTGAAGATGGTGATACCTTCGTCATCAAAGCCGGCCCCGCGTTCGATGTCATCCGAACCAACTCGCTCGACGAGCCGGTCTATGCTTCAATAGCCATCGGCGCAGGCAAGCTTTTTATACGCGGCGCAAAGCATCTCTACTGCATCGGCAAGAAATGAGCGCGACTGATTCACTTTTTGAGAATGGGTGGCTATTTGCGCAAGACACTTTTATGGTCGTCCCACTCTAAAAGCGACTTCCTCCTTGATGGAAAAACTTGCGCGCGCGGTTGTACAATCTCTGCCGAAAGGAAGAGCAATGCCGTTCGTAGATACATCCCAAATCGAACCGATAACGGTGCTTCCAGGTTGGTCCGGGCGATTTGTTCATTCCGAGAATATGACCTTTATCTACTTCGAGGCTGAGGACGGCGCTCAAGCGGTCCATGAGCACGAGCATCTGCAAGAGGAAGTATGGAATGTCATCGAGGGCGAGATTGAAGTCACCATTGGTGGTGTGAAGCAGATTGCCGGCCCGTTGCGTCGCCATGGTTCCAGCAGGTACCCGTCAATCCGTACGAGTTCTGCGTGCTTGCCGCGCAATCGTAGTCGACTACCCTAACCGAGAACAGTTTTCCCACTCCAGCGCCGACTGAAGGACGGCACCAAGGGCTTACTGTCGAGCAGTGTTGGCGCTCGCAGATGGGTATTAACGTTAGGCGTCATATTCAACAGTTTATGAATGAATCACGAGGAATCCTTATCGCTTCTGACTCGGGTATCTCTATCCGATCTTTCAGTGACATCTCCGACGCGCTTGGCGCTTGTCTCGGTGCAGCGGGTCTCATTCTCACCGAGAACGATTTGGCGCGAGAGTTTTTCGATCTTCGCAGTGGATTGGCGGGCGAACTTTTTCAGAAGTTCATCAACTACAAGATACGAGTCGCGATTGTTCTGCCGGACCCCGAAGCCTATGGTGAGCGGTTCAGCGAACTTGCTTACGAGCATAGATCACACAATATGATTCGCTTCGTGCGTTCCGCAGATGAAGCGAAAGCCTGGCTGGATATTTAGTGACAGTTTCGGAACGCCACTTGTCTCGTAGTAACGCTATGGGCACGTTTTCACGTCAAACTGTCTGTGTTTCGCGTCGCGTCGGCCTCCAAGCCGAGAATCCAAAGTGTTGGAGGCAGTAAAAAAAACCGACGCCGAATGAAATCCGAACACTCGCCGGTGATCAGTGAGAGGCTACGGCTCAGATCGAAGGGAGCTACGCGGTGACGCTAATCAGACATCAAGGAGGTAGGCATCTATGGGACACGAGAGACTTCACGGCACGCTGAGACACACGAGATTACCAAACGAATCGGCCGACTACATCGCCAAACGCGAGGAGCTACGCCTAGCCGAAATCGATCTGATGCGCCAGCGCGAACGGGTCGCAGAGCTTCGGCGTCAGCTTCCCCAGGGTGCAACAGTCCAGGACTATGCGTTCGAGGAGGGCCCGGTCAAACTCGACGACGGCGACACTCCGACACGAACTGTCCGGCTGAGCGAGTTGTTTACCGCGCCGAATCGGTCGCTTGTGCTCTACCACTTCATGTATGGACAGCGGAATACCAGCCCGTGCCCGATGTGTACAATGGTGATCGACGGCTTCAACGGGGTTGCTCATCATGTGACCGAGAACGTCGACCTCGCCATCGTTACGGCGGCCGATCCGCCAACGCTTCGAGCACATGCCCGTACACGAGGCTGGCGCAACTTGCGACTCCTGAGTTGCGGGGACAGCACGTTCAAGTACGACCTGCTCAGCGAGGACCGCGACGGCAATCAGGATTCGACGATGTCGATCTTTACTCGGGACAGTGACGGCGCGTTGCGGCACTTCTACACCTGCCATCCGTGGATGGCCGACGATATCAACGAGCGCGGCATCGATCTGATGTGCCCTGTCAATATTCTCGACCTTACGCCTCATGGGAGAGGTGACTGGTATGCGGATCTCGATTATGCTAGCAAGTCGCATACGTCGGGCCGCTGACGTCGTTGTGCAGGAACCGGCGGAAACTTCGATCGGTACTGACGCTACTTCAGGACCGGATGGGGCCGTCCTTACTTTTTGAGGGATCGGATTCCTCGCGCGGTTCGCGGGAGGACCAGGGAGACGAGAGAATTATGCCTGACACGGAAACACTGGAACGCGCAAAGAAGGACAAGCGGGAAGGAAAAGCGGCGAGCACACAAGCCGGAGAGTTCGTCCGAGAAGAAATTGAACATGTTCGCGAGGGCAAGCACGGCGCTCGCTCAGCCAAGCAAGTTATCGCCATCGGACTATCCAAAGCGCGCCGGGCTGGCGTCAAGCTTCCTCCTCCGAAGAACGCGTCCACGGAGACACGAGAACAAGCTGCGCGCGAAACTCGCAAAGGACGTAGCGCTGGAAAAGGAAAGACGTCGGCCAAGCGCTCGCGCGCAGCCTCGCGTAAGCTAAAGCGTGAAGGCCACAGCGCGGCATCCGAATTGGCGCTATCGCGCCACGCTCGAAGCGCTGCAGCCAAGCGCTCGGCCGCTTCGCGCTCGCGTTCTGCCAAGAAGGCTGCCGCGACGCGCAAGAAATGAGCCTTCAGAATCCGATGACAATGGACAACGAAACTCAGCTTGTGCCGGCCGGGCGACCGAGGCACGACTCTTCAATTCAACAATTCAACAAATCGCTTTGGGAGCCTCTTCGACTTCGCACCGGAGGGTGCCGGACCGACTGGGTGACCAGGACTTCAAATTGTTCAACCGAGGAAAACGGATATGACATCTGCAAATAGCAAAGGAACCGCCGAAGCCCAGATACGCAAGTTAATGGATGATCAGGCAAAGGCAGTCCGCGCCAAGGACATAAACGGGTCTATGTCCAACTACGCGCCGGACATCGTGTCGTTCGATGTCGTAAACCCACTGCAAAAAACCGGATTAGATGCGTGTAGAAAACGCGCGGAGGAGTGGTTCTCCTCGTTCCAGGGCCCAATCGGCTACGAGATTCGCGATCTCAGCATCACTGCGGGCGATGACGTGGCCTTCTCCCACAGCCTCAACCGGGTCAACGGAACGAAGACAGACGGAGGGGAAATCGATATGTGGTGGCGCGCGACCGTTTGCTACCGCAAGATCGATGGCAAGTGGATCGTCACGCATGAGCATAGCTCGGTGCCCTTCGACGCGGAGAGCGGCAAAGCGTCGCTTGGTCTCAAACCGTAGTACTTCGCGAGCGTTTGGAGCTATCGCAACGTTGCATCGTTTTCGTGACTCTGTGCTCTCAAATCCAAAGGAGAAATCATCATGACAAAGAGCAACACCGCCGAGAGCAATACGGCCCAGACTCCAAAGCAGCCGCCCAAGCCCGGCCCTGAGCATAGGCGCCTGGATGTATTCGTCGGCAAGTGGAGTATGGAAGGACAGCAGTACGAGAGCGAGTTCGGCCCGGCCGCGAAGCTCACTGCAGTGGAGACCTACGAGTGGTTGCCGGGAGGGTTCTTCTTGGTTCACCGCTTCGAGGGGGGCTTCGAGGGGGGCGGGGACGACCAGGAGATGGCTTGCATCGAGATCATCGGTCACGATGCTGCAAGCCAGAGCTACCTCTGTCACTCTTTCTACAACGATGGAAAGACCAATGAATGGCAGGCCCGTGAACGCGACGGCATCTGGACGCTCACAGGAGACTGGCAGACGGCAGCCAAGTCGCCGAAGGTGCGATGCACGACTGTGTTCAGCGACGCCGGTAACACGAGGACGGGAAAATGGGAACGCTCGAGCGACGGCTCGAAATGGGGAACCTTTTGGGATGTGAAGGCGACGAAGGCCAAGTAGGCAGCATGGGGGAACGACTGAACCAGGCTGCCTAGGCGCTTGCTGACCTTCGAAGAACACAACGGCAAGACGAAGATCACGGAGACGACTCAACCAGCGCGAGATGGACGTTAGACCGGGCGGCGTTGGTCCATGCACGGCCCCGATGGCGTTGACTGTAAGAAATGATCTGGGCTGGGCCGAATCCCTGTACCGTCTCGCCGAATACCTGGCGAACGAGAGTGGAAAGTGAGGGACGCATCGTGACCGAACCGAACCTAATCGCGAAGTGGTCGGCCTGGGCTCCGTACCTGCACAGCCTGCTCCGCATCGTGGCGGCGTTCATGTTCATGATGGCCGGCACGATGAAGCTGTTCGCCTTCCCGGCCGGCGTGCCCCCGGACGGCGGCACCGTCCCGCTGATGTCCCAGATGGGGATTGGCGCCATTCTCGAGGTGTTCGGCGGCGCCCTGCTCCTCCTCGGTCTCTTCACTCGCCCCGTCGCGTTCCTTCTGGCCGGCGAGATGGCTGTGGCGTATTTCCAGTTCCACTTCCCGCTGGGATTCTGGCCGACGATGAACGGTGGTGTGCCCGCCGCGCTCTACTGCTTCGTATTGCTCTACTTCTCGGCCGCGGGCGCGGGACCGTGGAGCCTGGATGCGAAGCGACGCCCGCCTTCTCGACCACAACTCTGAGTTAGCGTCGTTGAAAGCCTCTCACCTCGTCACTACAATGCTCGAATGAGCGAGAACCCGTCGGGGCGAGCCGTGGGCTACATCGAACTCCTCCGCGGTAATCGCGACTTCCGCAATCTGTTCATCGGCCAGTTGGTCTCGCAAACCGGAGACTGGTTCAACTCAGTCGCGCTGTTTACTCTTCTGCTCAGTATGACCGGATCAGGCGAAGCGGTCGGCTACATCCTAATCATCAAGCTCCTGCCTTCTTTCTTTGTCGGACCGCTCGCGGGCGTGGTCGCCGATCGATTCAACCGCAAGACGGTGATGATCGTGTCAGATATCGTTCGCGGGTTTCTGGTGCTGGGCTTTTTGCTGGTGCAACGTCCCGAGCATGTGTGGATCGTTTACGTGCTTGCGGCCCTGGAAATAGCCGTGTCCACTTTTTTCGACCCGGCGAAGTCGGCGGCTATCCCGAATATTGTCTCGAAAGAAGAGCTGATTCCAGCAAATGCGTTATCAGCTGCGTCGTGGTCAGTGACACTGGCAGTCGGCGCAGCGCTGGGCGGA
This sequence comes from Acidobacteriota bacterium, assembly GCA_038040455.1. Taxonomy (GTDB): domain Bacteria; phylum Acidobacteriota; class Blastocatellia; order UBA7656; family UBA7656; genus Onstottus_A. The sequence goes on along the minus strand of JBBPIH010000043.1, from coordinate 41,937 downwards.
GTGGTGACCGATGCCTTCGGGCGCAACACCGCTTTCATTATCGACGCTCTTTCGTTCTTCGTCTCCGCCGGATACATCTGGGCGCTGCGCGCGCGCTTAACGGCCGAGAGGCCCGAGCGGGCTCAGCGTCTGTCGTTGGCCGACGCGATAGGCGTGACCGACCTCATCGAAGGCGCGCGGTACCTAAAGGCGAACCCGCGCGTGATGGCTCTTCTATTGGTAAAGAGCGGCTGGGGTCTGGGGGGCGGGGTGCTGCTGCTGCTGACGATCTATGGCAAGCAGATATTCCCGATTGGCCGTGACGGCGCCGCGTCGATAGGATGGTTGTATGCGGCTCGCGGTTTCGGCGCATTGATCGGGCCAATAATCGCGGGACTCATTACCAGCGGTGAGCCGCGCACAATGCGTAAAGCAATCTCAATCGCCTTTTTCGTATCGGCCGCCTTCTATTTATTGTTTGCGCATTCGCCGGCGTTCTCTATCGCGTTGATATGTGTGCTTGGCGCGCACTCAGGTGGAAGCATTCAATGGGTTTTTTCGACGACGCTCTTGCAGATGACGGTGCCGGACAGATTTCTCGGTCGAGTGTTCGCTCTCGAGATGGCGCTGTTGACTCTAACTATGTCGGTCTCGACTTATGTGACGGGGTTAGGCGTGGACTACCCGGGAATCGGGGCGCGGCGAATGGCGACCGTGCTTGGAGTGGCGTTCGCGGTTCCAGGCGTCGGGTGGTTGATGCTGCAGAGATGGCTCGATCGAGACGACGAGAAGGATCGAGTTCATCCGTCGCTTGAAGTCGAGCCAGGGACGGAGAAATCTTATCCGCCAGTTTGAAGTCGTAGACTTCGACGGGCGAGCCGACTGATATCGCGATGCACTGGCTTCGTCGGAGTTCGCTTGCAATCAGAGTCGTTGTTTGACCCGTTCGGCTATAGCGTCAACGAAGCGGTCATCACGGACCAACGCTTCCCCCGGAAATCTCTCTTGGTCTCGCTCGATGATAGCCCTCAACGCCGGGTTGATGGCGCTAAGGTCCGAATACAAGGCACCGCGCGATCCTTCTCGATCAATGACCTCGCGCAGGATTTGGTTAATCTGCGTTTGATAGGGTGGTGCCCCCGGCTGCCGCGCTCGCCTTTTGAAATACTCGAGAACATCCGCATCCAGCTTGATCGAGATATGCACTTTGATGTTGCGCGGCTCGAGAGCGGCGGCAGATACTACCTTCTTGACGTCGCTTCGGCGCCGGACTTTCTTCCCTGCAAAATGGCGCTCTGTCCGGAGCGGATCGATGGTTTTATTCTGCTTCTTCATAGGCTCGAATCTCTTTCGGCTTGGCTTGGCGGGCGCTGATGATGCGAACGACATCCTCGCGTTCCGCATAACTAACGATCAAGACGCGCCCTTCTCTGGAAAGGCCGACGGTCAAGAAGCGTTGCTCCTCGATCGAGTGCTCGTCGTCATCTACAATGATCGAGAGAGGATCGGTGAACACGGCCGCAGCTTCGAAGAACGTGACGCCGTCGTGGTTGACAATGTTGGCTTCGGCCTTGTCTTCGTCCCATTCGAAGCGCGTTCCTCCGTACTCGACTCCCACACGGGCTAGTATATACTGCGTGTATATCGCGGGCAACTAGCCGAATGGCCTCGGCGGTGCGTCGCCAGCGGGTCGCGTAGCGGCGAAGTTGAGCCTCGGGTTTTGTGTTGATGCTTAATCAATAAGGAAATACAACGTGGCGACGTAAAAAAGATTCTGGCCGAAATGGATGCGCTTACTGACCAAGTTCACGAGTATTACCACGAGCGAGAACGCGCTAGGAAAGAAAGATCTCTAGCAACCGAGTAAATGTGCCTGTAAGATTCTCCAATTGTCATTATCGAGACTAGCGCAGAACGCTAATCCTATTGACTATCCCGCCGCTCGGATGATATTTACTTCCCCAACATGAAAACCTTTTGAGCCCAACCTGGTCCTTCTCGAAGCCTCGCGGCGCGGTCCGCGGGATGGCGGCGAGTGGAACGACGCAACGGTGCACCGCCGTAAGCGCTGCTGAACTTGGCGCATAAGTCCATCGTTCTCAATTACTGTTCTCAACCGAAAACTCGAAGGCTAATGGATGGAAGCGAGAAAACCAGAACTAAATGATGCCGCATCTTCGAACGAACAGCCGCGAGCTGATTCTGGACTCAGGCACTGGGCGGGGTTTCTTCGCGAAGCGGTAGTCGGTTCGCAGCAGGACTTCACCGAAGGCTCAATCGGGCGCGCCATCTTTCTCCTAGCCGTGCCAATGGTGCTGGAGATGATGATGGAGTCGCTGTTCGGCATCATCAACGTCTTCTGGGTCGCCCGCCTAGGCGCTGAAGCTACCGCCACCGTCGGAATAACCGAGTCGCTCTTGACGATGGTCTTTGCAGTCGCGATGGGTCTGAGCATGGCTACGACCGCGACCGTCGCGCGGCGCATCGGCGAGAAGGACCACCAGGGCGCTTCAGTAGCCGCGGTTCAATCGATCATTCTCGGCGTAGTCGTTTCTATTCCGGTCGGGATCATTGGGGTCGTATTCGCGCCGCAAATGCTCAGCCTGATGGGCGCGTCGCCAGGTGTTATCTCGAGCGGAACTGGCTATGCCCAGGTGATACTCGGCGGAAACATCGTGATCATGCAGTTGTTCCTGATCAACGCGGTGTTTCGGGGAGCGGGCGACGCTTCGATCGCGATGCGAGTGTTGTGGATTGCGAACGTGATCAACATCGTTCTTGACCCCTGCTTGATCTTCGGGCTCGGCCCGTTTCCTGAGCTCGGCGTGACCGGGTCAGGCATCGCAACTACGATCGGGCGAGGTATAGGCGTCTTATTTCAGCTTTGGTATCTGTTCAGCGGAAGGGGGCGCGTGAAGGTTAACTGGCACAGCGCACGCTTCGATCTGCAGGTGATGCTCAAAATGGTGCGCATCTCGATGGGAGGGATGTTCCAGTTTCTGATAGCTACGGCGAGCTGGCTCGGGCTCGTGCGCATAGTAGCCGTGTTCGGCGACGCAGCGCTTGCGGGCTACACTGTGGCGCTGCGGATTATTATCTTCGCGATCTTGCCGTCGTGGGGAATGAGCAACGCCGCGGCGACGCTGGTAGGCCAGAACCTCGGGGCAGGGAAGCCGGCGCGCGCGGAGCGATCGGTGTGGGTGACGGGCTTCGCCAACATGTGCTTTTTGGGACTCGTGGCGATCACGTTCATTGTTTTTGCCGAGCGGCTGATCGGCATTTTCACTACCGACCCTGCGGTCGTGCCGTACGGTGTGTCGGCGCTGCGTTTCATCAGCTACGGGTACGTGTTCTACGCGTACGGAATGGTGATGGTGCAGTCCTTCAACGGGGCGGGTGACACGAATACTCCGACTCTGATCAACCTGTTTTGCTACTGGCTGGTCCAGATTCCGCTGGCCTACAGCCTGGCGATTCCGTTTGGGCTAGGGGCTGATGGAGTGTTCGCGGCGATCACGATAGCCGAGTCGTTCCTTGCGGTGGTCGCGGTCCTGGTGTTTCGGCGGGGGAAATGGAAACAACAGAAGGTTTGATGAGATAAGGTAAAGCTGCATTTTGCGCAGCGTATGCCCGGCTTCGTAATCCCACCAACGGAGTTGGTGGATCGTTCATACTCAGCCTACAAAACGACGGGCGCGCGCCATTCGGAATCCCACGAACTGCGTTAGTGAAATTCGAACCGGCCGGTTGCAATCGGTTAGTAGGCCGGGTATGAACAATCCACCAACTTCGTTGGTGGGTTCCACCAACTTCGTTGGTGGGATTCGGGACGGGTTTGCGGCCGAGATGTAGGCTGAGTCTGAACGATCCACCAACTGCGTTGGTGGGATTTGGAGAGAGAATAACCAAAGTTTCGTCCCCCAGCTTCGTTGGGGTATTTCAGACAAATCGTTGGAGGTCATTGAGCTATGAACATAACAACGGTCGCTACTCCTAACGCGCCGGCTGCCGGGGGGCATTACTCGCAAGCTGTCGTCTACAACGGGCTCGTGTTTGTAGCCGGCCAGCTCGCGATCGATGCACTCACCGGCGAGAGGCTCACCGGTTCAATCGAAGAGCAGACCGAGCAGTGCTTGAAGAACGTCGCTGAAATCCTCAATGCCGCCGGCAGCGATTTGAGCCGAGTGCTGAAGATGACCGTTTACATCTCAGACATCGAGTTGTGGGCCGCGGTGAACGCCGTTTACGCAAGAATTATGGGCGACCACCGGCCCGCGCGGGCAATCGTTCCAGTGAAGGACCTCCATTATGGATTCAAGATCGAGATAGAAGCTATCGCAGCCGTAAATGAATAACTCGGTGGTCTTCCCGTCATCATTCTGCTAATTTCTTCTCTGCTTTCAGGTCGCACGGTCACTCAATCAACACAAAGGTAGTCGTCACGATGAAGAGCCGGAGAATCTACTACATTCCCCTCATGGTGTTGCTCATGATTCGAAAGATGTTCTTGATGGTCATCCTAGTCGGCGTGGTGTTCGCTGCACCGATCATCGCTAACGCGAGCCAGCTCGTCGAAGCGAAGGTCAATACCAAACTCGTGCCCGGTCCAGTTGAATTCAACGTCCTGCTTCCCGACGGCTACGAGACGTCGAAAGACCCAATGCCTCTGTTGCTCTTCTTGCACGGCGGCGGCGGTGATCGAGGCTTCCTCAATCGAATGCGCGCAACCATCGACGACATGTGGAAAGCGGGCACTCTGCCTAAGATGGTAATCGTTACGCCGAGCGCCGGACGATCGTTTTACATGGACTACAAGGATGGCTCGCAGAAGTGGGAATCGTTCATCATCGGCCCGTTTCTCGAACACTTGAGGCAAACCTACAAGGTCACACGCGAACGACAGGGCACACTGCTGTTCGGAATCTCGATGGGAGGGCTTGGCGGTTTGAGGCTCGGGTTCAAGTACCCCGACAAGTTTGAGGCCCTGGCCGTGCTCGAGCCGGGCATCGATCCCGCTCTGAAGTGGAAAGACGTGAAGCCGCGAAACCGGTTCTGGCGCGGCGATGAATTGATGGAGACCATCTTCGGCAAGCCGTTCGACGCGGATCACTGGGAGAAGAACAACCCTGCTTCGATCGCGGTGGCAAACGCGGACAAGATTCGCGCATCCGGGTTGTCGATCTATCTCGACGTGGGCGATGAAGACAGCTTCAACCTTCACGAAGCAGCCGAGTTCATGCACCGCGTGCTCTGGGACTACAAGATACCGCACGAGTATCATTTGGTGCGCGGCGCTGATCACGTTGGGCGAACGATTCGACCTCGAACGACTGAAGCGCTGGAGTTCTTAGCTCGAGTGTTGAATCCGCCGCCGGCCGACGCGGAGGCAGAGGCGCTGAAGCGACGGCTTGAGCCCATGAAGCGCGCGGCGGAGAAGAAGCCCTAACGTACCTAAAGTCTGTGCTACGTCCGTGGCTCGGCGCGGCATCTTGTGATAAGTTCTCCCGCGCGGTTGCTCTCACTCTCTTTCCAGGAGGCTGAATGTCGAATTCGCAAGATCGCAAGATGGGCTCTCCAAAACTATCGCGACGCGAGATGCTCAAGCTTACAGCCGCCGGCGCGGCCGGACTCACTTTCCTTCAACGGCGCTCCGGCGCGCGGACGCTCTCGAAGGAAAACTTTCTCGATTTGACGGTAGTCGAGCGCATCGCCGATCGCGATACGGCAACGCTCAAGCCGTCGCTGCTGATCGATCTTCAAACGCACGTTTGGTGGCGCGCGGGCGGAATCGGCAAGATGACGCAGCGAGGCGAAGCCTTTCTCAAAGCTTTAGCGGGCGCGCGAGCTTCGGTCATAGGCCGGCCCGTTCCCGTTGCCGACATGGGCCGCGTTATGCTCTTCGACGACATCTTCATGCAGAGCCAGACCGACATCGCTTTCCTGAACAGCTTCGGAATGCGAGCGGCGTTCGACGGCGTCGATCTCTTCCCGCCACGCGAAGCGGCGATGATTCGTTCGATGGCGCCCGCGAGAATCAGGGTGCTTGGTTGCGTCGATCCGCCTGATGGCAAATCAGCGGTCGAGTCGCTCACATATCAATGCGAGACGCTAAAGATCGACGGCCTGAAACTCTACCCTCCCGGACCCGACACGCGCGGTTGGCGGATGGATGATGAGAAGAACACCTACCCGCTCTACGAAGTGTTGCGGAAGCACGGCGTCAAGAACGTAACCGTTCACAAAGGCCTGCCCGGTATGTTCCTAGAGGACTACTGTCACACGGGGGATATGGTGCGAGCAGCAGCCGACTTCCCGGATTTGAACTTCATAGCGTTTCATTGCTCGTATCCGTGGGACGCGGAGTTGGCTGATTACGGGAAGAAAGCGAAGGTGAAAAACATCTACGCTGAGATGGGCGCCATGGCGCAACTAATGGTTCAAGCTCCAGAACGGTTCGCAACGATGATGGGAACGTTAATCGATGGACTGGGAGCGGATCACATCCTGTGGGGAACGGACACGCCGGTGATCGGCCCGCCGCACTGGCAGATTCAAGGCTTCCAGGCGTTCACGATTCCCGACCAGATGATCGAGAAGAACAAGTACAAGCCGCTCACTACCGACGTCAAGAACAGAATACTGGGCGAGAACGCCGCGCGCTTGTTCAATATTGACATCAAGGCCGCGCGCAAGGCTGTCGAGAATGATTTGCTATACAAGCTTCGTGAAGATGGCAACCCGCTTCCGGTGGTGGTGGACATAAACAAGCTTCGACGGCAGTGAGGCCCGAGGATTCTAGAGCGGTGAGCAGAGCCGCGGCCACAGCTTACCGGAATGATCCCCAGGAATCTTTTGAGGAAGGCGAGTTGCAGTCTTGCCAAGTGAAGAACGATGAGAGTAACGCGACGTGAGCTAATGCGCGGCGCTGGCAGCTTTGTCAGCGCCGTTTTGCTTGGCGGCAGCTCGATGGGCAGCGCTAAACGGAAACGTTTGCGAAGGAAGCGCGCCGTCAAGAGTGTGCGCGTCGCCGATGCAGGACCGCTTTCAGGAGCGAGGCTATACGAGGATGTGATTGCGTACTACAACCTCGGCGAGCATCGGGCGGCGACTGAGGTGGATCTTCGAACTTCGCAATGGCTAATCGAGCAGCTTCGGGCAGCGGGCGTGAAGGCGACGTTTCAGTCCTTTGGGTTACGACAATTCTTTGTTCATCAGACCCGCCTCACGGTTGGCGATAGAAGCGTCAGGGCGTTTCCACTGTGGTTCCCACGCGCCACCGGCCCATCTCCAATCAACGCACCGCTGGCATTGTTGGACATGAGTCGTGAGCTTCAGCCGGTGCAAGGCAAGATCGCATTTGTGAAGTTTCCGTTCGATGCTCGTCGGGCGGTGGTCAACGGTTCGGGGCACGCGGAAGTTATTCTTGCCGCTGCTAAGGCCGGAGCTTCGTCAATTGTCGCGGTGACTGAGGGAGCTACCAAAGAGATCATTGCAATGAACTCACCCGCTGGGGCTGAACCGTGGCCGATTCCCGTAGTGCTAGTCTCACCACGAGACCAGCCCGCGCTTATGTCGGCGGTGAGGTCGGGCACGAAAGCTTCGCTGCTGGTTCAGGGCGAAGACGATCACGAGGCGAAAGCGAAAAACGTCATCGCCAGGGTGGATCGCGGAAAAGACTTGATCGTGGTATCGACTCCGCAGAGCGGGTGGTTTCGCTGCGCGGCCGAGAGAGGGCCAGGCATCGCGTTGTTTCTGGGACTCGCGCGATGGGCAAGCCGCCGGCCTTCAGGAGCAAGCTTCGTGTTCGTCTCGACCTCGGGCCATGAGCTCGGCGGACTCGGGATGAAGGCATTTCTGAAAGAGCTAGCCCCGCCTCCCGAGCGCGTGTTGTGTTGGGTACACCTGGGGGCCGGCATAGCGACTTACTCGTGGGAAGAAACGGCCACCGGCTTAAAACGGCTCCGGGAGCCAGATTCAAGGCGGTATCTGATGACGAGTCGTGATCTTGTTCCGCTGCTGACGACTACTTTCGCCGGGCTTTCGGGCTTGACGCCAACAGTCGATCGCGCCGTTGGCGAGTTCGAGTTCATGCTCAAGGCGGGCTATAGAACCTTTGGAATCGCAGCGGGACATCGGTTCCATCACACACCTGCAGACAGCCCGGAGATGACCGGCCCTGAGATTCTCGAGCCGGTAGGCAGAGCGTTGATCAACACGATCGAAGCGATTGAATCAGGTGGAGTGAGAAACTGACCGAGGGACGCACTTTCAAGGGAGGTAGAAATGAGAACTTTTTTGCTCACTTGGAAACAAGAGATACGACCGTGGGAGACGCTATTTTCTGCTCGCGTTCAATCGGGGCAGCGTGTTAGCTTCACTGCGACCTCCGGCAATCAGAAACACATTGAGAAAGGAGATCGATTGTTCCTTCTCAAGCAGGGGGCAGACCCCAAGGGCATTATCGGTTCTGGGTGGGCCACGGGCGAGTGCTATCGCGACTTGCACTGGGATAATTCTCGTGCGAGTCAGCAACATTACGCCAACTATGTTCCGATGATATTTGATCAACTGGTTCATCCAGATTCCGGGGAGATTCTTCCAATCTCCGCGCTCAGGTTCGGTAGACTTGCGGGTGTCAAACTGGAACGCTCGAGCTTCAGGGATACTCATCCAAGAAGACGCGGCTCAGGAGTTGGAGCAACTTTGGGCGCAGCACCGCGGGTCTGCCGCTGAGATCGACGACGAGGGTTCGGCCCTAGAAGGAGAGCCGCGGCTAATACTGGTCGCTCACCGAAAGCGTGAACGCGTGTTGAGGGACAAGAAGATTGCGGCCGCACTTCTCGCTCAAAAGGGTCGGCTCCAATGCGAGGTTCCAGGTTGCGGATTCGACTTTCAGGAGACGTATGGTGAGATAGGGAAGGGATACGCGCACGTCCACCACTTGGAGCCAATTGGGAAGAGATCGGTGCCCTCAAGCACTAGTCTCAAGCAGTTGATTGTTGTTTGTGCAAATTGCCACGTGATGATTCACGTTGGAGGCAAATGCCGCGAAATACAGGACCTCATCCCGACAACGCGAAAGAGAGCAGAGAATCATTAAGCGAGAATTAGACGAAGTGTTTTCTTCACTGCATCGCAATCAGCATCCGAGAGCGCGCCCAGCTTGCGTATGACGAGCTTTCTTTCTACTGTGGTCATCACCGCTTTCACGACAGAAGGGCCGATCAGTCCGGCCTTCTTCCAGTCGCTGACCGTGACTTCTCCGACTCTTGTTGACGCGGTGATCTGGGAGCTTAGACCCATCAGAATCAGATTGCTGTGATCGGAGTGATAGGCAGTGCTGCTGACGACCACCGCAGGCCGCTTCTTACGTGCGCTCTGGTCGGTGAAAGGGAATGGTACTAAAACAACATCGCCAAACTCATAACTGGTCATAGGCCGAGTCCGCTTCGTTGTCCCACACTTGTCGGAATGCCTCTTCTGAAAGCCCCGCCGCCGCTTGAGTCAACCGGCGATTCTCATCTCGAAGGTTGAGGAAGTCGACAAAGTCTTCAACCTCGGCCTGCTTTTCCGGTGGCAGCCTGTGAATCTTTTCGATAAGTCCTTGCTCGTGCATCGCTCCTCTCCTTTAAGTCGTCTCTCGTTCGATGCTGTAGGTTTTGGTATTTCTTTGAACTCTAGCTAAGACACGACTGCTTGAGCAAGCTTCCTTCGAGGTGATAAAGCGCGGGAGACCATTGCGCTCAAGCAAATGAACTCTAACTCAGGTTTGCGGCCAAAAACCTGTAAAGTCATTCATAAAATTCCTTGACACGAAAGCACAGTTTACTTACGATAGGAGAGCTAGAATTCCACTCACTACAGCGGATCGCAGACATCAAAAGGAGACGGCTCGTGACCAAGAAACTAACCCTTCCTCTTATCGTCGCAGTTTGTTTAATCGCGCTCACAACCAGCAACTCGAGCAGCGCCAATTCTGGTAACAAGAAAGAAATTACCTTCAGCCGCGACGTCGCGCCGATCTTCTTCAAGAATTGTGCCGAATGTCACCGCCCCGGCGAAGCCGCGCCGATGTCGCTGTTGAGCTACAAGGACGCCAGGCCGTGGGCGAAGTCCATCAAAGAGAAGGTCGTCACCAGGGAGATGCCGCCCTGGCACGCGGACGCGCACTACGGCGAATTCTCGAACGATCGCCGTATTACGCTGGCTCAGATTGATACGATCTCCGCGTGGGTGGACCAGGGCGCAAAGGAAGGCGATCCGAAGGACTTGCCAGCGCCGCCGAAGTTCGTCGAAGGATGGATCATCGGAAAGCCGGACATCGTTTTGCAGATGCCTCAAGAGTTCACCCTCGACGCTTCAGGGCCCGACGAGTACCAGTACTTCGAGATACCGACAAACTTCAAAGAAGATGTGTATGTTCAGATGGCCGAAGCGCGGCCCGGCAATCGCAAGATCGTGCATCACATAATCGCGTTTGTTTCGCCTCCTTCAAAGGACGGCAAGCAGAGACAGTTCTCTAAAGAAGAGATCGAGAAGTATCGCGCCGACGCCGAGAAGAAATCCCTCTTCCGCAACGAAGGTTTCTTGATGCGCATGAAGCCGAGTACACCGGTCTACGACGATGGCTGCGCGCTTCCCAATGGTGGAAACGGCGAGTCGTTGGACGTTAAAGAGGAATCGCGCGGCTTCGATTTGCTTGTGGGTTTTGCGCCCGGGATGCCTCCAGGGTTGATGGAGCCGGGTACCGTGAAACGAATTCCGGCGGGTTCGAAGATCCTCTTGCAGATGCATTATTCGAAGGCGACGGGCAAAGTCGAGAAGGACCGGTCGTCGATCGGCTTTGTGCTCGCCAGGCAACCGGCCGACAAACACGTGTATACACACGGTATCGCCAACGTTTACTTCCAAATTCCGCCGGGCGCCGACAACCACCAGGTGACGTCCTGCTGGACAACCAAGGAAGACATTCACCTGCAGACGCTGATGCCTCACATGCATCTTCGTGGCAAGGCGATGAAGTTCGAAGCCTTTTACCCCGACGGTCACAGCGAGGTCTTGATAGATGTCCCGAATTACAGCTTCTCCTGGCAGACGGTCTATTACTTGAAGAAGCCGGCGGCGCTTCCGAAGGGCACGAAGATCGTCGTAACGGCCAGGTTCGACAATTCGTCCAAGAATAAGTTCAACCCGGATCCGAAACAGGCGGTTCGTTTCGGCGATCCCACGTATGACGACATGATGATCGGCTGGATCAGCTACACGGTTGACAAGCAGCGACTGCGAGACGAAACGGCAGTGAATCGTTCGGGAAAGTAAGTATGGACAGACCCGATGCTACTGCGACTGGTTCGCGAAGATAGCTGATGTGGCGCAGACTTTAGTCTGTGTGAGTGGCTAAGCTATAACACTTCCTCACAGACTAAAGTCTGCGCCACTCTTAAAGATTGAGCGGAGGACTTTGATGAAGAAAGCGATTTTGTTGTCAGCAGTATCCGGGTGCCTTGCGGCGATGTGTTTTATTGTGTCGCCGGCGACGAATGCGGGTAGCTCGGGCAAGAATGAAGTCACGTTTAACAGGGATGTCGCGCCAATTCTCTATAACAATTGCGCCGAGTGCCACAGGCCAAACGACATCGCGCCGATGTCGCTGCTTACGTTTAAAGAAGTGAGGCCCTGGGCTCGGTCGATCAAGGAGAAGGTGCTTAATCGCGAGATGCCGCCCTGGAGCCCGGATCCCGCATACGGCGAATTCACCAACGATCATCGGCTCGCCCAAAAAGATATTGACACGATAGCCGCGTGGGTGGATCAGGGTGCTAAGGAAGGCAATGCGAAGGACCTTGCAAAGATGCCCGACTTCGTCAGCGGAGGATGGGAAATCGGCAAACCCGATGTCGTGCTTCAGATGGCTGAAGAACATGTCGTCAAGCCAGGCGACCCTGACAACTACATCAACTTTTTCATCCCCACAAACTTTAAGGAAGATGTTTGGGTACAGGCAGCCGAGGTTCACCCCGGCAACAGGCGCGTCGTGCACCACGTGATCGCGTTCATTCAGACTCCTCAGATGATGGCCAAGCGGGTGGAAGACGCGAAAACCAAAGGCGAGAAACTCGGCAAGCGCAGCGCCGGCGGTTCGGGGTTGTTCTATCTGGACGGCAACCTGAGACGTGTGCGAATGGATGCGCCGGTGATGGACAACGCTTGCGACCAGAAGGCGCCAGGTGGGCGGCAGCCCGGGAGCGGCGGCGAGGGCGAGAACGAGGGCATGTTGCTTGCGGGCTTCGCTCCGGGAACGGGCAACACCGTCTACCCTCCGGGCACCGCGAAGAGAGTCCCGGCGGGCACGACTCTGATGTTTCAGATGCACTACTCGGCCTTCAGAGGGTCTCTCAAGGACTCGGTGACGGATCGAACCAGCATTGGGTTGATCTTCGCCAAGCAACCTCCCGACAAGATGGTAATCACCAGCGCGGCCGCTAACGTTATGTTTAAGATTCCGGCCGGCGACGGGAACCACGAAGTCGTTGCCTGTCAGACAGTCCCGCGCGACATTCAAATCATCAACTACATGCCTCACATGCATCTTCGCGGGAAGGATATGAAGTACGAAGCGATCTATCCCGATGGTAAGCGCGAGACGCTGCTGTGGGTGCCGAAGTTCAGTTTCAACTGGCAGTCGGTTTACTGGTTGAAGCGGCCGGTTAACATTCCAAAAGGCACAAAGCTCATCGTGACGGCTCACTTCGACAACTCAACGAAGAACAAATACAACCCGGACCCGAAGAAGGATGTCAGGTGGGGCGATCCGACTTACGATGAAATGATGATCGGCTGGATGGACGTGGCGATAGACAATCCGGCCAAGGCTCCGAAGCCTGATGCTGCGAGGGCCAGCGGGAAGTAACCTTGGAACTAGCAACACGAACTACGATGCGCCGGTCACGCCAGGACACTTTGCCGTGGCCGGCGCGTAGTGCATAAAAAGGAAAGTGGAGACTGGCGCGGGTCGGCCGGGCTCGTTAGATTAGGAAGCGGAGGGGCATCAATCATGAAAAAAGCGCTTTCACTCCTGTTCGCCGGAACCTTCCTGGCAGCTTTCGGTGTGATTACGTCAAGTGCCGTCAACGCGAGCGATCCCAGCAGCGGCGCGGCGGCGGTAACCTTCAGCAAGGACGTGGCGCCCATCTTCTTCAAGCACTGCGCCGACTGCCACCGCCCCAACGAGCTTGCTCCGATGTCGCTGCTCACATTCAAGGACTCGCGTCCGTGGGCCCGGTCGATTAAGGAGAAGGTCGTCAATCGAGAGATGCCCCCGTGGCATGCTGATGCTCACTATGGCCAATTCACGAACGATCGCAAGCTCACTCAGCAGGAGATCGATACGATTGTTGCCTGGGTAGATCAGGGTGCCAGGGAGGGCAATCGGAAGGATTTGCCTGCGCCGCCTGCTGCACCGAGGTCCGCAGACGGTTGGAAGATCGGCAAGCCCGACGTCGTGCTCTCAATGCAAGAGGAGTACACGCTGGACGCCAGCGGGGCCGACGAGTACATCAACTTCACGATGCCGACTACCTTCAAAGAGGACGTTTGGATCCAGGCGGCTGAGATTCATCCTGGAAATAGAAAGGTCGTCCACCACGTCATCGCGTTCATCCAGACTCCGCAATTCCAGGCCCAATGGAAGAGCACGCAAGGCAAGCCTTCGAAGCAGTCCATCTTTTATCAAGACGGAACGCTGATCCGAACGAAGTCGGACGCACCCGCGTATGACGACGGCTGCAGTGCGCCCAACGGCGGCTTCGCGCGTGGAAGCGGGCAGGAGGGTCTCGGGTTTCCGCTGTGCTTCTACACACCAGGCAAGGACATGGATGTCTTTCCTCCGGGCACGGCAAAATCAATTCCGGCTGGTTCCAACATCGTAATTCAGATCCACTACTCGAAGACTACCGGTAAAGTCGAAAAGGACCGCTCGAGCGTCGGGTTGTTCTTCGCCAAGGCTCCTCCCGAAAGAGTGCTCACGTCGTTCGGCGTCATCAATCACTATTTCAAGATACCGCCGGGCGCCGACAACCACGAAGTGAAGGCTTGCTACACGTTCAGCCGCGACGTCGAGTTGTTAACGTTCCTTCCGCACATGCACGTACGCGGCAAGGACATGAAATACGAGGCCATCTACCCCGACGGCAGGCGCGAGACCGTGCTCTTCGTCCCCAATTACAACTTCAACTGGCAGACGTTGTACAAGCTCGACAAGCCGCTCGCGCTTCCCAAAGGCACGAAGCTGCTCGTCACCGCGCACTACGACAACTCGGAGCGGAACAAATCCAACCCTGACCCGGCGAAGACCGTGAGATTCGGCGATCCGACCTACGACGAGATGATGGTTGGATACTTCGACTACGTCTCGGCAGCGCGGGTTCGCAAGGTTGCGAAGATCGATCTTAAGACTTATGACGCTTATTCCGGCGACTATGCGATCGGGCCGCAGCTTTTCACCATCACCAGGGAAGGCGACAAGCTTATGTTCTCGGTGCCGGGACAGGGTAAGGTGGAAGCGTTTCCTGAATCCGAAACCAAGTTCTTCTTCACGGTGATCGACGCACAGGTTACCTTTATGAAGAATGAGCGAGGCGACGTGATCGAGCTTCTCTTTGAGGTCAATGGGATGAAGCTGCGGGCGAAGAAAGTAAACAAAGTCGCGTCAGACTTTCGCGCCGGAGCCAGGGGCTAATACAAAGAGTAGGCGCAGACTCCTTAGTTTGCGCGTGCAACTCCGTAGGAGTTGGATGTTTATAGAGAACCCGTCGAGTGCACTGCGCACCCCAGAGGGGTGCAATGTACCGGCATCGCTTAGTTCTACGAGAGGGAGCGATGAACATTGCACCCCGCTGGGGTGCGGCCGCGCAAAAAGCTCATCTCTATAAACATCGCACCCCGCTGGGGTGCCGAGCTCTTGCGCGACAGGGGCTTTGCGTGATTCTTTGGCGCTGGGACGGGACACGTGAGAATCTGACGCGCACCCGGCCTGACTGAAGACTAGTATCTTTTGCGCTGCTGGGATATCTTAGACCCAGCTCGCGCCCAATCATTTGCCGGGCACTGTATTCTTCGAAGCGAAGGAGAAACCATGAGAAAAGCTCGATCAACCTCGATCGCCGCGCTCGTCGTAGCCGCGTTCTGCATCGTCGCAATGGCAGCCGGCCCCGGGGACGCTAAGAAAGGCAGAGTGACTTTCACCAGGGACATCGCGCCGATCTTCTATAACAACTGCGTACAGTGCCACAGAGCCGGAGAGATCGCGCCTATGTCGCTGGTGAGCTACAAAGACGCGCGACCCTGGGCGCGGTCAATCAAGGAGAAGGTCGCTACGGGTGTGATGCCGCCCTGGCACGCCGACCCGCACTACGGCGAGTTTTCCAATGATCGCAGGCTGTCACAGAAGGACATAGACACGATCGTCGCATGGGTCGATCAAGGGGCCAATGAGGGCAATGCCAGGGACCTTCCGCCCGCGCCGCAGTTTCTCGAAGGCTGGAACATCGGCAAGCCGGACGCCGTGTTTTATCTTCCTGCGGAATACGCAGTGCCTGCCACAGGCGTGGTCGAGTACAAATACTTCACCGTCCCGACCAACTTCAAAGAAGACAAGTGGATTCAAGCTGCTGAGATTCGCCCGGGAGTTCGGGGGGTCGTCCACCACATAATCGTCTTCGCTCAGAATCCAAAGGAGCCACAGCGCTTGATCGTCGGCTATGCTCCTGGCGAGCAGCCGGCGGTGATCGCAAAAGGTCTGGCAAGAAAGATTCCGGCCGGTTCCAATCTGATCTTTCAGGTCCACTACACGCCGAACGGGACGGCAGCGAAAGACAAGTCTTACGTGGGGTTTGTTTTTGCCAAAGAACCGCCGAGAGCTGAAGTCGTGACGCGGCCCATCATGAATGCTAAATTCGCCATCCCGCCGGGCGATCCGAATCATAAGGTGGAATCGACATACACGTTCACACAAGACGCGCACATCCACTCGCTGATGCCGCATATGCACTTTCGCGGGAAAGACTTTACGTTCAAAGTCACCTACCCCGATGGTACTTCGAAGGTGATCCTATCCGTGCCGAAGTATGACTTCGCGTGGCAGACTTACTACGTTTTGAAGGAGCCGCTGGCGGCGCCAAAGGGAACGCGGCTCGATTGCCTGGCGCACTTCGACAATTCGGAGAAGAACAAATACAACCCCGATCCGAAGATAGAAGTGCGATGGGGCGATCAGACCTGGGAAGAGATGATGATCGGCTGGATGAGCTTTACCTGGGACAAGCCTCAGGTGCAGGCCGTCAGCCAGAACCAGTAACGTTGGTCGAAACTTTCCGCTAGAATTGAGGGGCCGATCCAACCAGCGGGGTTGGACGGCCCTCAATTGTATGAAGGCAAAAGTAAAAACACAGGAAGAAGTCCCAACCGATGCGGCGTCGCTCTTAACGCTCGCAAGCGTCAGGACGCGAGTCGTGGTTATCCTGACTCTTGCCTTTTGTCTTTTTCCTTTTGCCTTTGCGTCGCGTGCTCACGAGCCAATTACGACCAAAGTGAGGTTCACCAAAGAAGTCATACGGACTCTGCAACGCAGTTGCCTTGGATGTCATCACCCCGGCGGAATTGCGATGTCGCTAGCGACGTACGATGAAGCGCGCCCGTGGGCAAAGGCCATCAAAGAGGAAGTGCTCGAGAAGCGAATGCCGCCCTGGCACGCGGTGAAGGGCTATGGCGAATTCCGCAACGCCCCTTCGCTGACGCAGCGTGACGTTGACTTGTTGGTCAATTGGATCGAAGGCGGCGCGCCCAAAGGTGACGACAAAGACTTGCCAGCGGGTCCGTTGTTCTCGAATGACTGGCAGTTGGGCAGACCGGATCTGATTCTCAAACCGGAAAGCGAAACGAAGATCGCGGCCGACGCTGATGAGTACCGCACCATCGTCTTGCCTACGGGTCTGAAAGAAGCCCGGTGGTTGACTGCAATCGATCTGCTGCCAGGTAACGGGTCTGTAGTTCACTGCGCGAATGTCTACCTGTCAAGGAACGACTCGGCTACGCCCGCCGCTTCGATGACGCAAATTAAGAGCGACGAATTGGACCCGGCACACCCATTAGAGGATCTGCGGAATGCTTGGGTGCTTACAACCTGGATGCCCGGTCAGAAGACCGTCGCGCTTGACCATGGAGTGGCTCAGTTGCTCCCGGCTGGCTCACGCATTGGCGTGAGGATTCACTATCGCGCCTCAGCAGAGGCAACCAGAGACCTCAGCGCGGTCGGGCTCTACTTCGGAACCGCTCCGCCAACAAAACAACTTCGCGGTTTGACAATCACTGGTGCTGATTCTGTCATCCCGGTTGGCTCCGAGCCTCAGCAACGCAAGGCTTCCTTCACAGTGCCGAGTGACACCGAGGCGGTTGCAATTCGCCCTCGCGTTCATCCGATCCTGGTTTCTCTTCAAGCGACTGCGTATCGTCCAGATGGCTCAGAAGAAGTGTTGATATGGACTCGCGGTTATCAGTTCGATTGGGAGCCTACATATTACTTCAAGCAGCCGGTCCCCTTGCCGAAAGGAACGCGAGTTGAAGTGATCGCGTACTTCGACAATTCCGACGACAATCAGAACAACCCCAACAATCCCCCGAAACCGGTCCGATGGTCTGAGCTAACGACCGATCCTTGGTGTGTGTTTCTACTTGCAAGCAACGGTACCGCCGCTCGTTCGGCAAGCACTCGCTGAAATCACGGTCAACTGGGCAGTAGCACAGACTTTAGTCTGTACCAGTGGGATTGGCTCACGCATCACGTTGCTTACAGACTAAAGTCTGTGCGTCACCGCTACGCGGTGGCGCGCGGGGCGCGGGTCCTCACTTCCCCAGGCTTTGAAAAACCTGGCTAGACTCATAATCACCGCTACGCGGTGCCGCGCCGGGCGCGGGTCCTCACTTCCCCAGGCTTTTGAAAAACTGGCTAAACTCGTAATCACCGCTACGCGGTGCCGCGCGGGGCGCGGGTCCTCCCCCAGGCTTTGAAAAACCTGGCTAAAACTCATAATCACCGCTACGCGGTGCTTTACAGACTAAAGTCTGTGCTACCTCGCGAGATGACCTGGAAAAAAACCTAAAGCAGTTGAGAAGATCGCGCGTCTGGAGTCTAATATCCCTCGACGGTTGTGACGTGACCAAGGAAGGGAAGGAGACCACACATGAAGGTCCTGCTCGTCTATCCGGAATTCCCGGACACCTACTGGAGCTTTCGCCACGCGTTATCATTCGAGGGCAAGCGATCTGCGTTTCCCCCTCTGGGCTTGATGACTGTTTCAGCGATGCTGCCCGAGTCGTGGGAGCGAAGGCTCGTCGACATGAACGTGCGCTCCCTGAAGCAGGCGGACATCGAATGGGCCGACGTTGTTTTCGCCAGCGCGATGATCGTTCAAAAGAAATCGCTCGAGAGTGTGGTCAAGCTGAGCAAGGCGCTCGGCAAGCGAGTTGTCGTCGGGGGACCGTTTGTTACCACCACCTTGCAACCGTTAGAGGGAGCCGATCACGTCGTGCTGGGCGAAGCCGAAGAGACCTTGCCTGATATCATTCGTGACCTCGAGCGCGGCGAGGCCCGGCCAGTGTATGAGGCGCCCGAACGGCCCGCAATGTCTCTAACGCCGATTCCTGATTTCAAGCTCGCCGATATGAAGCGCTACAGCGCGATGTCGGTCCAGTACTCCCGTGGCTGCCCCTTCAATTGCGAGTTCTGCGACATCATCGAGATCTATGGACGAGTGCCGCGAACCAAGAGCAACGAGCAGATGCTGGCAGAGCTGGACGCGTTGCGCGACACCGGGTGGCGGGGGACGGTCTTTATCGTCGACGACAACTTCATCGGCAACAAGAAGAACGTCAAAAAACTTCTCCCCGACCTGGCTGCGTGGCAGGAGCGGCATGACCGTCCGTTCACCTTCATCACCGAGGCCAGCGTTAACCTCGCCGAGGACGATCAACTGCTCGACTGGATGAGACGAGCCGGATTCAACCGTGCGTTCCTGGGTATTGAGACGCCAGTCGAGGAAAGCTTGAAGGAAGCACAGAAGGGCCAGAACCTGCGCCACGACCTGCTCGAGTCGGTGAAGAAGATTCAGAGCTACGGCATTGAGGTGATGGCCGGCTTCATCGTCGGCTTCGACAATGACCCGGAAGATATTTTCGAGCGGATGACTCACTTCATTCGCGAGAGCGCTATTCCGCTGGCGATGGTCGGGCTGTTGACTGCGTTGCCCAACACACAACTCTGGCGAAGGCTAAACGGGGAAGGGCGGTTGCTTGGCGAGAGCGGCGGGAACAATACGCATTCGGATCTGAACTTCGTCACGCGAATGGATTCCACCCGGCTCGTAGAAGGCTACAAGTCGATCCTGCGCTCGATCTATGACACTCGGGAGTACTATGATCGCGCGCTTGAGTGTTTGAAGCGAGTTTCGCAGCCCGGGCCGAAATCACAGCGCCGCAACAGCTTCATCAATGACGTGTCGGCGCTGGCTCGCATCACGCTCAGGCTCGGCGTGCGCGATCGCGAGCGGATGGAGTTCTGGCGTTTCATGACGCACACGCTGGCTTATCATCGCGGAGCATTTGCTGATTCAATGAGGCTGGCGGCGATGGGATACCACTTTCGCAAGCTGACCGAGGCTTACTGCGAGTGAAGACAAGTGCTTCCTCTAAGAGACAGTCTCCTTTTCAGTTCGTTCTTGATGAATTATTTCCGATTCGTCCCGCCATCAAACAGATGTTCGGCTTCACCTATGTCTACCTCGATGACAAGCTCCTTCTTTCACTCCGGCATAGTGTGAAGCAGCGTCAATTCAATGGCGTCTGGCTTTATACTCTGGCCGAACACATTGAAAGTTTACGCCGGGAGTTCCCCCTGCTACCGAGGCGCTCCTTCTGGAGGTCCGGGAAGAATGGCTGGGTAATCCTGGCTTCCACGCTAGACGACTTCGAGGAATACACCTTCAAGGCCTGTGAGCTGATCCTCACAGGGGATCAGAGGTTAGGCAGAGTTACCCGAACAGGTCGAGCCGGGCCGAGCTGAGTTATACTGCCTGATCGTCAGCGCTGCGGTAGGCGGGACATTTCAAAAGGCTCGGCGGCAGTCTTCGCTGGTATACTCGCAGACGTGTTCTACGCGCTAGTTCACTACCCCGATATTGACACCAGCCGCATCGATCAATTGAGAAAGAAATATGACCCGGAGGTAGACCTGATCGGACCACATATTAATGAAGTTAGATGATGAGAGCTATGTGGACAGGTTACGTTTGGTGAGAATCAATGATGATCGGTCGCGGATCGTCCAGAGCAAGGAGTTCCCGTTGGGTGCGTAGTGGGCGCCACTTCCGAACAAATCGCTGATAGCCTCGCATCTTAATCCAATAAGTCGGCCGTGAATTCATTGTCGGCGGCTGAATTCACCGATAGAATTTACATCGACGCGCTGGCTACGGTGGGTTCGCAAGGGAGTCCTGGCTCTTGGGGAAGCTTCGGTAACTTTGTTTGCCCGAGCGGTTCGTTAAGCAATCAAAGGAGCAATATGCAACCGTTCAAAGAACAGATAGTGAATTTTCGTACACTCGAATTTGGAACCACCATGAAAGTGCTGGGGGCATATCCTGAGGACAAACTGGATATGAAGCCCGCCGAGAAATCGCGCACGGCAAGAGAATTGATGGTGACGCTGATACGCGAAGAATACGTTTGCAGAGGAGCGATGCGCGGTGACCTCCGTCGGGCTGATGCTCCAGAAAGTATGCCGGTTGGTTTACACGACATGCTTGAGATGCTGAATCAAATCCACAATGAAGTTCAGGGGATGATCGCTCAGGCGGGTGATGAGGAGTTGAACAGGATCATTGATTTCTATGGCTATCAAATAAGGGCTATCGATGCCCTGTGGGCAGAGCTTCACGATCAGATTCATCATCGCGGCCAATTCTCTGTTTACTTGAGACTAGTAGGAGCGAAAGTGCCATCGATCTATGGACCGACGGCTGACGAGCCGGCGGGGTGAACAATTGAATTTAGATAGCGAGCAGATTGTTAAGCAGTCGCACCCCAGCGGGGTGCTATGTTCGCCGCGCGCGCTTGTAGAACTAGTCGACGCTAAGACATAGCACCCCGCTGGGGTGCGACGTGCAGTCGATGCGTTGTCTATAGACATTCAACTCCCTACGGAGTTGCTCGTGCAGATCGCACACTCTGCGAGGAGCACTGCCGGGTATGAGCGCGCGAGGTCCAACGCAAGAATCTGACGCGCACCCTCAAACTAGAAGTTGACCCTTGAAGCGACGAAGGCGCTGATGACTCACAGAAACTCGAAGCTGTATTTCCTTATTCTCTTGCTTCTTCTGGGGTGCGTAGTCTTGGCCAGCAGAGGTGATGCGCAGAAGACTGATGCCATCTGGAAGCCTGAAATACCAAAGACCTGGGTAGATGGCGAGATCGCCGCGTTAGAAATACCACTCTCCGATCCTGCTAGCTCGCCCAAACACATCTCCGCCGATTACTACTACCGCATTCCTGTGCGGCCAATTTACAGGAGCTATCCAATCTACGCCCCGGGTAAAGAGCCGCCAGGATATCTCGAACGGCTCAGCAAGCTGGAGCCGCAGATCACGTTTGACGCCTCGAAGCTTAGAACAGAGCAAGAGTGGATCAGGGCTGGAGAGATCGTCTTTGATGCCCCGATTCAGTTCGTGTCTTCAGGGATGCTGGTCTCGGCGGTCAGAGACCTCGCCTGGTATCAGAAGAACCGAGTGCCAATAACGAGAAGCGGCATCTTCCCAAATATGCAATACGTGGTCAGAGAGAAAGGAAAAGTAGAAGTGGGAATTCTCTCCTGTGCGATGTGCCATACTCGTGTGATGCCGGATGGGAGCACCATAAAAGGAGCGCAGGGGAACTTTCCCGACGACCGCACCTTTGGGTACGAGTCAAGGTTGGAAGCGGAACAGGCGAAAGATAAAGATGAAGCATTAAAGGGACTCAGAGATTTCATGCGTCGGAGTTATGCCGCGCCTTGGCTCGGCAATGACCCGAACGCGCTGCCGGAGCGGATGACAGTTGATGAAATAGCGTCTGTGATGGAGGCAATCCCGCCAGGCGTGTGCGCGAGACTGGGATCGAGCGCCTTCTTTCCGGCTCGCATACCTGATCTGATCGGCGTAAAGGACCGGCGCCATCTCGACGCTTCGGGGCTTGTTCGCCATCTAACGATCGGAGACCTGATGCGCTACGCTGCGCTGAACCAAGGGGTCGATGTGCTCTCCCTGTACGGAAGCTTCAGACCTAAAGGAGAGCTGCCCGACCCCGCGACCGAGAGCCGCTACAGTGACGAGCAGCTTTACGCGCTTGCGCTGTACGTCTATTCGCTGAAGCCGCCGCCGAACCCGAACAGGTTTGATGCGCGGGCAGCGCGAGGGCAGAAGGTGTTCCAGCGCGAAGGATGCGCCGGATGCCATACTCCTCCACTGTACACGAATAACAAGCTGATGCCCGCGGATGGATTCAAAGCGCCGGCGGAGCATCGTCAGAAGTACGACATCCTGTCGATGTCGGTCGGTACGGATCCGAATCTGACTATGAAGACCAGGCGAGGAACAGGCTACTACAAAGTGCCTTCGCTGAAGGGCGTGTGGTATAGAGGACCGTTCGAGCACAGCGGCTCCGTTGCTACTCTTGAGGATTGGTTTGACCGCCGGCGCTTGCGAGACGACTATGTGCCGACAGGATTCAAGGGCTCTGGAGTGACGACGCGGGCAGTGAAGGGGCACGAGTTCGGGCTCGATCTTTCAGATGCGGATCGCAAGGCGCTGATTGCGTTTCTAAGGACGTTGTAAGCGCTGCTGAGACCCCAGCTTCCCGCCACCAAGACACCAAGACACAAAGGAGCACGAGGTGCGAAGCGTTTCAGTTACTTGGTGCGGCTTGGTGGTCTTTGAGTCTTGGTGGCAAAGTCTTCCCCGAAGCCTGCATTGACGCCACCTGAAATGTTCCTTATGACAATCATCGATCTCACTGCTGATAACACTCGAGCGGTAGAGCAAGTCGCGACGCTGCTCGTGGACGGTTTTCGCGATACTGGTTCGGAGGACTGGACCAATCTCGAGGACGCTCTGTCTGAAGTGAGAGAGTCGTTCCAACCGGGTCGTATCAGCAGGGTGGCCGTTGACGAGACGGGCAACGTGCAAGGCTGGATCGGCGGGATTGAAGAGTATACCGGACACGTTTGGGAGCTTCATCCGTTGGTCGTCCGCCAGGATTGCCAGAGGCAGGGAGTGGGTCGAGCGCTGGTGTTGGATCTTGAAGAACAAGTCGCTCAGCGGGGAGCTACGACAATTATGCTAGGCACCGACGATGAGAACTCTCGGACCTCAGTGGGAGGGATTGACCTCTATCCGGATGTCTTGGGCAAGCTTCGAGTGTTACAGAATCTGCGCCAGCATCCCTTTGAGTTCTATCAAAAAGTTGGTTTTGAAATTGTCGGCCTCGTTCCAGACGCGAATGGCTTTGGCAAACCGGACATCTGGATGGCTAAGCGTGTCGGGAAGCCTGAAGAATCCGTCTGACAGGAGTTACGACCCTTCGCGTTGCAAGTGTTTAGCGCCTGTGCGTATACGCCTTACTTTGCTAAACTAGAAAAGGGCGCTAATCCTACAGAAGGAGGGTGCGAAGCCATGAGAGCAGGAAAGCTTATGCTAACTGTCTTATCAGCGCTCTTTCTAAGCTTGCTAGCAACCACGCCTCTAGCACTTCACCAACCAAGCAATGCACAGAACACATCGGATGCAGCCAATCTGTTCGACAAGAATTGTGCTAAGTGTCACGGTAAGGACGGCCGGGCCAGGACGTTGCGCGGCAGATCGGTACGGGCGCGAAATCTTACGGATGCGAAATGGCAGGCAAAGGAGACAGATGAAGAGATCCTTGCTGCTATAAAGAAAGGGCCGAAGGCAATGCCGAGCTTCGCGAAGAAGCTTTCACAAGCCGAGATCGAATCATTAGTTGCATACGTGCGTAGTTTGAAGCGAGAGAAGCAAGAAGAAAAAAAGAAGTAGCAACGCAGATGATGAGTGGCTTCGAGACGGGTCAAACGCTTTCAGCGTAGCGCGCGCAGCCACTGGGAGGTAGTTCCCTTCCCGGAGCCACTCCTTCTCTTTGCTCTCTCGCAACAGGGCCCCTGACCCATCCGTACCCGAGCAAAGATGGACCCCTACCTCAGATAAAAAAGATTCATGCCTGGCCAGCTACAGCTAATCTTACCCTACATCATGATAGCCACTGGCGCAGGTATCTTAGGCGGCATTGTCGCCTCCTTCTGGATCCCCGGGGTACAAGCACGAAGCGCCGTTCAGCATTTCGCGGCGGGCGTGGTTATCGCAGCCGTTGCCTCGGAATTAATTCCGGAGGTAGAGAAAACAGGGACGCCATTCGGCATCCTTTCCGGCTTTGCGGCCGGGGGCCTGGCCATGATAGGCCTCAAATGGCTGGTCCTCAGATTCGAGAGGATGGAAAAAAGTAGGGGCAAGCTCCCCTTAGGACTCGCAGCCGCCGCGGCTGTGGATACGCTGGTAGACGGAGCTATTATCAGCGCAGGATTCTCCGCAGGTCCCCAACTCGGCACCCTGTTGGCTATCGCTTTAGGGGGCGAACTCTTCTTCCTCACCTTATCGGTCGGCTCAGAGTTTCATAAAAACAAGTCAAGACGTTGGCAAGGGTTGGCAGTAACGACGGGAATTGCTTTGCTGCTGATGATCGGAGCGGTAGCCGCATTCTTTCTTTTGAAAGGCGCCTCTGAAGCCACTGTGGCTGTCTTTTTATCGTTTGGCGCGGCGGCCTTGATCTACCTGATTGCGGAAGAGCTGCTGGTTGAAAACATTGAGGCGGAAGAAAGTCTCTTCTCAACGGCGATGCTTTTTGCAGGGTTTCTCGCCGTGCTTGCGCTGAAGTTATTGGGTCAGGACAGGTGAGTGGGAACTTAACGCAAGGACGCAAGGACGCAAAGACACAAAGAACGAAGAGACTTTGCGCTCTTCGCGGCCTTGCGTCGTTGCGTTAAGCTTGGTCTCACGCTTAAGCGAATACCACCGCGCCTCGCAGGCGCATAACAGGAGCCATAGAAATGACGCGAAGAAAATTCATCAAGACTACCGGCGCGACTGCGCTTGTTGGCGCGGGGACCGCGGGCAGCACGTTTGCATCCGGCAACGCAGCTCAAACGAAAGGCAAGATGTCGAAGAGAAAAGTCTCGACGGATCGTGCGCCCAAACCCGTCGGGCCGTACAGTCAGGCGATCGTCGCGGGCAACACCATCTACGTTGCAGGGCAGGGACCTTTCGATCCGAAGACGGGGAAGATGGCCACGACTTTCGAAGAACAGGCGGTTCAGGTCTTCGAGAACGTCAAAGCCATCGTCGTAGCTGGGGGCGCAACGCTGGCCGACGTGGTCAAAGTGAACGTCTATCTTGCGGACCTCGCGAACTTTGCCAGAATGAATGAAGTCTACAAACGCTACTTCACCGAAGACTATCCCGCGCGCGCGACCGTCGGCACACAGTTGCTCGGCGGGATGACCATCGAAGTCGAGTGCATCGCCGTGAAGGGTTGAGCAGCGATGTGGCGCAGACTTTAGTCTGTGGGCGAGGGTATAGCTTAGCCACTCCACACAGACTAAAGTCCGCGCCACAGTCCGCGCCACGTTCAGCAGTGAGATGTGGTGCAGACTTTAGTCTGTGGGCGAGGGTATAGCTTAGCCACTCCACACAGACTAAAGTCCGCGCCACAGTCCGCGCCACGTTCAGCAGTGAGATGTGGTGCAGACTTTAGTCTGTGGGCGAGGGTATAGCTTTGCAACTCCACGCAGACTAAAGTCCGCGCCACGTTCAGGAGAACCTGGCGGCTTTGCGTGAGGGCGGCCTCGGAGTGTTATGATTAAGACGGTGCGAATTGGCGATATTGTGGGGTTCAGAACGTTCACAAGCGTCATTCGCTACGGCGAAGTTGTAGATGTGCTCCAGCGCGGCGAAGGTGGACGGGCGAACCGAAGAGATGAAATCAGCGTGCGCCTTAAGCCCGATGGTCACGTCGTGATGGTTCAACGCTGGCGGCTTGCGGAGCGCTACGATCGAAGGAAGATTTGATGTATCGCGGAATGACAGAAACGCATAGACAGGTACACCAGAGTGCGGATAATCCGCGCGCTTCGCTGCCGCGTGCGCGCTTCTGTCGTGGGGCTGGCACATACCTCATCGGCATCATGCTGATTATTGTGTTGATTGCGACACCGGTTGCCTCGCTCGCGCAGGGCAAGAAAAAGGCGCCTGCCAAATCCGAACCATCCCTCGCCGAACAAGTCGCAAAGGCGAAGGCGGACGTCGTCGTTGCTGCTAACAATTACAAAGTGACTCTCGAGAAGCTGCTGATCTTACAAGAGAACGACGTGACGGCACTTGCCGAGACGCTTGAAAAACGAAAGGCCTTGCTCGCTGAAAGCATCATCTCAAAAAAGGAAGTTGAAGAGGGCGAGCAGGCTCTCTCAACAGCGCAGTCGAAAGTTGCCATCACCGAGAAGCAGATTAATGAAACTAACAATTTGATCGCGGAAGCAACCGGAGAAATGCAGTTGGCGAAGCTTGGGCCGTCGCGGGTCGGGAGTTATCAAACAACCGCCGCGCTTATTCGATACAACGGGCCCGCGCACTGGGTGCTTACCGATGCCGTGAAGGTGCAGAGCTTCTTCGCGTCGAAGTTCAGGCATGCTATGCCCATCAGCGCGTACGGACAGACAGCGGTGCACGATCACCTTGGCTTCGACCACCGCAATTCGATGGATGTAGCCGTGAGCCCAGACAGCAGCGAAGGTCAGGCGTTGATGGCTTACCTGCGCAGCGCGGGCATTCCGTTCATCGCGTTTCGGCATGCTGTGAAGGGGTCGGCGACGGGGGCGCATATTCACATCGGGTATCCGTCCAAGCGGCAGGGTAAGTAGAGTGTGTGCGGATCGCTTTGTGACTCGGGCCGAATACATCCAATCTAAGGCTCCTCTTAACAGCGGTGTAGTACCTTTCCGAGCTGACTGTCGCCCGACAGAAATTCGATAACGAGACGATCAGCGGGCGCGCGCCGTAAAGACCGGCTCATTTGAAGACTGTTGCGCGCGCCCCGCTGCATCGAAAGTTAGGTGCGTTGTGGGTGATAAACTGAGTCATTTTTTCAGTTCAGTGCTTGTCAAATATTCAAGGGCGCGATTGAGAGCATCCTGAGACCCGTTCTTTGCTATAGCAATGTCTGGCTCAACGCCGGCTCCTTCAACACGTCGTCCGCCCAGCGTGCGATAATCGGCTTCTGGGTAACGCAGATTCCACCCACCGAGGACTTTGATGTTAGCTGAAGAAAGCATTGCGCCGCTTGATTTACGCCCAATCAATTTTCCAATACCTGTCTCTTTAATTACGGCAATTACAGCCTCAGTTGTGCTGGCGCAATTCTCATCAATAAGGACTGCCAGCTGCCTGTTTACATTTATATTCTGCAAAACACGACCGCCCGTCCTGAGACTGACCGCGCCAGTTTTCCGTAGAAGAACCAGAAAGTCATTTACATTATAACCATCGTAAACTGGCAGGCTGGTCTGTTTCAGCTTATCCATTGATTTCACTTTATACTGCTCAAGCCCCTTTCGTGTGGCCAGACAGCCAAGAAACTGTGTCTTTGGAAAGAGATAATCGCCAAGGCGCATAGCGACGCTTAAAGTTCCGCCGCCGTTTCCACGCAAATCCAGAACCAGAGAAGGCAATTCTCCGATCTCAGCAAAAGCTCGATCTACCAGCCGTACAGCTTCTGTTGATTCCTCAAAACTCGATATTTTTAGGTAGCCAACTTCTGGTGACAGTTTTTTCCAGATAATCGATGTAGAAGGAGTAGGTGATTTAGCATCTTTGCTCTGAGGTGTAAGTTTCGGTCGATAAGCCTCTTCCGATGAGAGGGTAGAAAAATACAGATGTGAAACTTTCAACTCCTCAAGCATTTGTCGGATAATTTGAACCATCTCTCCATCTGTTGTTGTCTTGGCTGCAAGTTGGCGATAGTGTGTGCGCACTGCCCTCCAGTCTATTCCGTTCATCTGCGGATCATAAAAGTTCCGCTCAAGCTTTTTGCAAGTGTCATCAAAAACTGCCTGACGTGAGGGCAAGTTCTGAGGGCGATATTTAAGGCTACTAACATTGCCACTAACAACGGCAATTCGCCATTTCCCATCAATTTTGTTGTCCTCTATTTTCCCAATAATCTGGATCGGCCCACGTGCAGACTGGCCTTTGAGTTGGAGGGAATTATTTTCAAGTTTGCCTTCCGTCAGAGTAACGCCAGGCGGCCCAATCGTGTAGACCCGAATCGTCCCATCCCGACTCACCTGAAGATCGAATGATGTGCTGAATTCTGCATCAGGCAATTCAAAGGTCATGTCCCATCGTCCACTATAGCCAGCGTAATCGTAACGAGGTGATAATCCGCCGAACATCAAGAATAGAACGATTGCGGTTTGAAGAAACGGGATCATAAACATCTCACTCAGCTTGTAGGAAACTTAAACTCACGGAACTCGTCAACACCTAACGCCTTTGTTAGGAGTGGCCAGACCCCCGAGAGCACGACAAACTAGCGCACTGCATAGACATCATAGCTGACGTACGAGCGCCCGAAGTCGACTTCCCCAATCCCTAAGCACTGCACCCGATTGAGCCAGAGATATCCAGGATGCGCTGTTTGACACCGGGGCACCACATGGAGGGTCAGGCGCGCCGGGAGGTTCCCCTCAAGAAAGCGCTGATAGCCGTCGTTCCCTAAGTCTGCGACCCCGGAGTAGGTGAGGGCAATCAGTGCCCCATCATGGCTTTCAAGGGTGGTGCGGACATCAAGAATCGCCACCCCGTCCGTGCGAATCGTGAGCCAGTCACCCCCGACGGAGCGGCAGCGCCCCTGCAGTTTTGGGCCTGTCACCTCACCGCCTTGACAGTAGAAATTGACCCGAATGCCCTCGGCCACTGGTCCAATGGCTTCGGGAGGGCTCTCGAGTGCCACGCCAAATGAGAAGATGTGCTCAAGCTGATACTGATAGTTGAACATGACAGTTCTCCTTGTACATGGAGATTGTGAAAGATCCCTTTTTGTCCGACGATTCCTTCCGGATAATCCGGGACGACTCGATTGAGACTGGTTAGTATTCTACCGAAACTCTATCGGTTGCTGTTAGAAAGCTGAGCTCAATTCTCGACGTGTTAGCCCGACCGTTCATTCCGAATACTCTCGTCCTCAGAATCTGTGCGGACCCTTACGAGTCGCATAGTACACTTCACGCAATGTGCGAGCAAGCTTTCTGCACTCGGTGTACCGGCGGGTACGGTCAACACTCTACAGCCTTGCACGCCGCAACCACTCCCTGTAACCTGTCACCGTTCGTCGTCAGAATCGAAGCCTCTCAGTCGTCTCGGCGGCGAAGCTCAAGGGGAATCTAAGCAATCATAATGAATGTTGGAACAGAGTGGTTAGTCGACGCGGAGGGTTGTTCAGCGGACCTTCTTCGCGATCTCGATGCAGTTCGCAGCGTGTGCGAGGAAGTCGTCGCGGATCTCGGTCTGCGCGTTGTCGGCGAGTCGCTGTGGCATCAGTTCCCGCAGCCGGGCGGCGTGACCGGCTTGTACCTGCTGACTGAATCTCACCTTGCTTGCCACACATTTCCTGAGACGAGAATAGCAACCTTCAACCTGTACTGCTGCCGCCCGCGCCCGCCCTTTGCCTGGGAGGACCGGCTGCGCGCGTTGCTGTCTGCGAGGCGAGTAACCGTTCGAATGGCTGCTCGTGGCTCGGAAGCGGCGAGCGACCACGCTTCATTTGCGGCCAAGTTTTCAGAACTACCTTCTGCGCGCGAGGTGAGCAGCCGGTGAGCGTTGAAGCCTCCTGTCCAGCGTGTGGCGCACCGATCGCTTTTAAGATGGGCTCGTCGATAGTCGTCGTGTGCGAGTTCTGTCATTCAGTAGTCGCGCGCGGCGATCGCAAGCTCGAGGATCTCGGCAAGGTCGCCGACCTGGTCGAGACAGGCTCGCCGCTCGATGTCGGTCTGCGAGGCGCTTATAAAAGCGTTCCGTTCGAGCTGACCGGCCGCGCGCAACTTGGTCACCAGGCCGGCGGTATGTGGGACGAGTGGTACGCCGCCTTTCAAGACGGCCGCTGGGGATGGATAGCGGAAGCCCAGGGCCGATTCTACCTGACTTTTCAGCAGTCCCTCCCAGAGCAGAGCTTGATCCCGCCTTTCGAGATGGTACAACTCGGCCAGCCGATGGCTGCTTTATCAACTTCAGTTCCGCTGACTGTCGCCGAAAAGAGCGTAGCTACTCAGCTCGGCGCTAAAGGCGAGATACCCTACAAACTTGTGCCCGGCGAAGAGTACGAGTACGCGGATCTTTCCGGGCCGCAGGGCATCTTCGCCACCCTCGACTACAGCGAGACCCCGGCACTGCTTTTTGTCGGACGCCAGGTGACGCTTACAGAGCTGGGGCTGGCGTCCGCGATCGCGCCAGAAAGAGACGCCCGTCGCGTTGCAGCTACCCAACTGAACTGCACGCAGTGCGGGGGTCCCCTTGAGCTGCGCGCACCCGATCAGACTCTTCGCGTTACATGCCCGAACTGTGGCTCGCTGCTCGACGTGAGCTACGGGCGGCTCGAGTTCATGCAGGCGCTTCAGCCTGGCAAGGTGCCCCCGATAATTGCTATCGGCTCGGTGGGCGAGTTCGAAGGCGTCAAGCAGATGCTGATCGGATTCATGCAGCGAAGCGTCGAGTTCGAAGGCGTGCGCTACTACTGGGAAGAGTACCTGCTCTACAACCCGCAGATCGGCTTTCGCTGGCTGGTCCGAAGCGACGACAACTGGAGCTACGTGCAAGCGGTGCCGCCCGGCGACGTGATGCACCGGAGCGGGGCGTTTGGCGGCAAGGGCGACACGGTTCACTTTCAAGGCGAGCGCTACAAGCTCTATCAGGACGCTGTTGCGCGCGTCGAGTACGTAGTTGGAGAGTTCTACTGGAAAGTTGAAGTGGGCGAGCAGACACGGGCCGCCGACTACATCCATCCGCCGCGCATGCTGTCGATGGAAGCCTCGCTGGTGCGGGTTGGTGTGGATGAAGTCGCCGAGCCTGGGCAGAAGAAAAAGAGGAAGCAGGTGCGCTCGGCGCCGACGGGCGAGATCAATTGGTCGCTCGGGACTTATGTGAAACGCGAAGAGCTCGAGAAAGCTTTTGGTATAAGCGGGCTGCCTCGCACGTCAAAGGTCGCGCCGAATCAACCGTTCCTACACAAGAAGGTCTACAAGTATTGGGGCCTGCTTTTGGCGGCGGCGTTCCTGCTGGGGCTGATGATGATGATCACCGGTGCGCGCAGGAAAGTCTTCGAGGCAACATACCCGCTGCCGCCCGTTACCAACGCAGAAGGCACACAAGTGATCTTCAGCGACCCGTTTGAGTTGAAGTCTCTCCGGAACAACAGAGTGCAGCTCCGGTCCAGCGTCGACAACACGTGGCTGTATGTCGAAGGCGATTTGATTAATCAGGAGACCGGCGACGTTCAAGCCTTTTCGATGCCAGTCGAGTACTATCACGGCGTCGACAGCGGTGAATCCTGGAGCGAAGGGAGTCAGTCTCCAAACGTTCACCTATCGGCGTTGTCTGCGGGTCAGTACGTGCTGCGGCTCGAGGCGCAATGGGAGAGGTGGCAGCAGCCGGCGATGATCAGCGTTCGAATCGACCAGGGAGTACCAAGAGTTCTGCATCTGTTCCTGGCGATGCTGTTCATCTCGCTGATACCGTTGATGGTGGTCGTTTATCAGTTCAGTTTCGAGAAACGCCGCTGGGCGGATAGCGATTATAGTCCGTTTGGAAGCTAAACCGGTTTAGGGTTTGGGGTTCAGAGTTCCGGGTTCCTGTTCGACTTCCTGGGTTTAAAACATCGAGAGAAGGAGAATTCAGATGGCGACTATCAAACGGTTTGAAGACATTGAAGCTTGGAAAAAGGCCCGGGAGTTGGCGCGCGAGGTGTACAGGCATTCGAAGGTGGTCCGTTTTCAAAGGACTTCGGGCTCCGAGATCAAATGCGTCGCGCGGTTGTTTCTGTTATGTCAAACATCGCCGAGGGTTTTGAGCGTGGCGGTACAAAGGAGTTCGTGCAGTTTCTTGCAATTGCAAAAGGCTCCGTAGGGGAAATCGAGGCGCAACTTTACGTAGCCTTCGATCAGGCTTACATTAATGAGGAAGAGTTCGTCTCTATCAAGAGACTTACCGGTCCCACAAAGCGGCTCATCGGAGGATTGATCAGTTACCTTCGTCAGTCGGGTATGAAAGGAGTCAAATACAAGTAGGCTCTTCCGGCAACCCGGAACCCTGAACCCGGAACCCTGAACCCGGAACCCTGAACCCGGAACCCTGAACCCTGAACCCCGAACCCTGAACCCTGAACAGAGGAGGTTTTATGCTCACCAAGGTTTATTTGATCATCGGAGCAATCATCATCGCGGCGTATGGATTCGTCGCGTTTACCGGAAAAGAATTCGGCGACGCTGAAAGACAGCGAGTGCCCGCCGACGTGCGCCAATCGCCGGGCGGCTATCGCTCGTTTCATTTCTGGCACGCAGGCTACCGAGGAGGAAAATAAATGCCCGCACACATGCTGAAGTTGCTCGACACCAAACTCTCTTCCACTATCGCTCTGGTAGTGCCGATGAACCAACTCGTCGATCTCATCGTCACAACCCTCGCGTTTACGTTGACCGGACTGATTCTGTTTGCGATAGCATTCTGGATCATCGTGAAGGTCTCGCCGTTTTCGATTCGCAAGGAGCTTGAAGACGATCAGAACATGGCACTGGGAATCGTGATCGCGTCGGTGATAATTGGCATCGCGCTGATCGTCTCGGCCGCGATCCACGGATAGTTGATGAATCGCACGCCCGTATTGTTCCTGAACGTGCTGATCATAGCCACGTGCGGGCTGGTGTATGAGCTGCTCGCCGGGACGCTCGCCAGTTACGTGCTCGGGGATTCGGTCACTCAATTCTCGCTCATCATCGGAATATACCTTTTCGCTCTCGGAGTAGGAGCCTGGCTCTCGAGATTCATCGAGACGGGCCTCGCGCGCAAGTTCATCGAGGTCGAGTTGGCAGTCGCGCTGCTTGGAGGCGCGTCGGCGCCGCTGTTGTTTCTGAGCTTCTCGCGGTTGAGCTACTTTCACCTCGTGCTGTACGGCGTCGTGTTCGCTATAGGCGTGCTAGTCGGGCTCGAGTTGCCGCTGTTGATGCGAATTCTCAAAGACGTACTCGATTTCAAAGAGCTGGTTTCACGCGTGCTGACCTTCGACTATGTGGGCGCGCTGATCGCTTCACTCTTGTTTCCTCTCTTCCTGGTTCCGAAGCTTGGGCTTGTGCGAACGTCGCTGGTGTTCGGCCTTCTGAATGCTGGCGTCGGTTTGTGGGCGACGTGGTTCATGCGTCCGCTGATCAAAGGGGAGGTCTCCGGGCTGCGCGGACGAGCCGTCATTGTCATCGCGCTGCTGGTGATAGGCATAATCAAATCGAACGCGCTGACGACGCTTGCCGAAGATGAGCTGTTCGCCGACGAGATCGTCTACACTCGCACGACGCAGTATCAGCGGATCGTCGTCACCCGAGGCCGGGCGGGCTTTCAGCTTTTCTTGAACGGGCATTTGCAGTTCAGCTCAGCCGACGAATACCGCTACCACGAAGCGCTGGTCCATCCGGCAATGATGCTCGCAGGGTCGCCGCGCAATATACTGGTGCTCGGCGGCGGTGATGGCCTGGCGTTGAGAGAGATTCTTCGCTACCCGTCAGTTTCATCGGTGACGCTGGTTGATCTGGATCCTGGGATGACGAACCTGTCCGAGGCTTTCTCCCCGCTCGCCCAGCTCAACAACAACTCCTTGTCTGACCCGCGCATCCACGTGGTCAACCAGGACGCGATGATCTGGCTTGATGACGCGCGCGGACCTTACGACGCTGCGATCGTCGATTTCCCCGACCCGAACACGTTCGCGTTAGGCAAGCTCTACACGACGCGCTTCTATCGATTGCTTAAAGCGAGCCTCTCACCTGATGCGGCAATCTCGGTGCAGTGCACTTCGCCGCTGTTCGCCAGAAGGTCCTACTGGTGCATCATGAAGACAATCGAAGCGGCGGGCTTTGCGGTGAAGCCTTATCAAACGGCGGTGCCCTCATTCGGCGTGTGGGGGTTCGCGCTCGCTCGGGTTGCGCCGTTCGATCCACCTGCGCAAGCGCCAGCCGGGTTGCGATTCCTCGACGATCAATCGATGGCGGCGCTGTTCGTCTTGCCATCGGATTTGAGCCAGTTGCCAGTTGAGATTAATCGACTGGACAATCAAGTGCTCGTTCGTTACTACGAGTCTGAGTGGAAACGTTACGAATAAGGAGAATCAGCGGGCGCCGAGGGATTCATCTTTGTCGGTGTCACCGTGGGCGACACGCTGATTGGTGGAACAGAGGTCGTTTCCATTCTGCGGAGACCCGCATTAAAGTGAGCTCTCTACGAAGCAAATCAAAAGGCGATCGGTGTGGTGCAAAGATCACAGGTTGGGAAGGGTGGCTTGCCCCCGCTCCTTTGCAAAGGTAGGTGACTCTTCAATCGGGCGGGGGCAAGCCACCCTTCCCAACCTGTGATTCTTGGACTGTTTCAAGATGTGCGCTGGTTCATCAAGCGGTCATAGCTTAACAAGACGAGAGGTGCTTGCGGCGTTTCTGGGCTTGCCGGCGGCGATCGCAGCTTGTCGCTCGCGTGAGGCGCCTCGATTGCCCGACGGCGAACTCGTCGGCGCGTCGGATGTGATTGGACACCGCATTCGCGATGGCCTGAGCATCACGCCCTCACGCGATCAATGGGAGCGCGCAAGGGTTGTTATCGTTGGAGGCGGGATCGCTGGACTTTCAGCCGCTTGGCGACTGATCAAAGCCGGATTCGAAGATTTCGTTTTGATCGAGCTTGAGCGTGCGCCGGGTGGGACCGCTCGCAGCGGCACATCGCCGCTTATTGCTTATCCGTGGGGCGCGCATTATCTGCCGGCCCCGATGAAAGAGAACACGGCGCTGGTGTCGCTGCTCGATGAAATGGGGATTCTCGAAGGCCGCGACAATGATGGCGAGCCTGTCGTCGCCGAGCAGGTCCTCTGCCGCGATCCCGAAGAACGAGTCTTTCATCAAGGCCGCTGGTACGAAGGTCTCTACCTCCACGCTGGCGCGAGCGCTGAGGACCTCGCACAGTTCGAGGCATTTAACGCCGAGGTTAATCGCTGGGTAGCGTGGCGCGACGGTCGCGGGCGTCGAGCCTTTGCGATACCGATAGCCACAGGTTCGGATGACGCAGAGGTAACAGCGCTCGACAGAGTGTCGATGGGCGAGTGGCTTGATCGTCGCGGGTGGAATTCGCCCCGGCTTCGGTGGCTGATTGACTATGGTTGCCGCGACGACTATGGGCTGACGATTGATCAAACGAGCGCATGGGCGGGCTTGTTTTACTTTGCGGCGCGCGTCGCCAAGCCAGGCGACGAAGCGCGACCCTTGATGACGTGGCCCGAAGGAAACGGGCGGCTGGTGTCTCACCTTTACGGTAAGGTGAAGTCGAAGGTGCGGCTGGGACTCGCGGCGTCAGAGATCATTCCCAATGATGCGAACGGCCTCAAGGGCGTCGATGTGATTGCAGTCAATCACGAGGGCCAGAGCGCTGTGGGTTTTCACGCCGATCAAGTCATCTTCGCCGCGCCGCACTTTCTGGGCGGCTATTTGATTCGGCCTTATCGCGAGAACCCGCCGCCTCGTTTCGCTGAGTTTCAGTACGGCGCATGGATGGTGGCGAACCTGTTTTTGAAAGACAGGCCACAAGACCGGGGCTTCCCGCTCGCGTGGGACAACGTGCTTTACAAGAGTCCGTCGCTCGGGTACGTAGTTGCAACTCATCAACGCGGATTAGATCGCGGCCCAACGGTGTTCACTTACTACTATCCGCTGTGCGATGCCGATCCCCGCGAGGCAAGGTCAAAACTGCTGGCTGCCGGTCGCGACGAATGGGCTGATGTAGCGCTTACGGATTTGTCTCGGGCGCATCCGGAGATACGCTCGCTGGCAGAGCGGATTGATGTGATGCGATGGGGTCACGCGATGATAAGACCGCGACCGGGCTTCGTGTGGAGCGAAGCTCGGCGGGCCGCGTCAAAGCCGGATCGTAGAATTCACTTCGCACACACGGATCTGAGCGGCGTTGCGCTGTTTGAAGAGGCGTTTTACCACGGCCTCCGGGCCGCTGAAGAAGTGCTTTCTGAGGCCAGGGCGTGAAGAAGCGAGTCAGGGAAGGGTCAAGCGTATGAAGCCCCAGCGTGAGCAGGAGGGTTGCAACGCTTTCTCAGTGGATATCATCACGCTCTCTTCAAGCTGGTTCGGTGGATACCATCGGGCTTCAGCCGATGGAGTTTCAACTTCGTCCTAAGCGTGACGCAGGCTCGATGGTTCTAAGCGCTGGCGCGGTGCTGTTAGGCCAAAGCTGAAACTCCATCGGCTAAAGCACGATGGTATCTCTAAGCGCTGGCGCGGTGCTGTTAGGCCAAAGCTGAAACTCCATCGGCTAAAGCACGATGGTATCCCTAAGCGCTGGCGCGGTGCTGTTAGGCCAAAGCTGAAACTCCATCGGCTAAAGCCACGATGGTATCTCGACGCCGGCGCGGTCGTCAGAAATAGACCCCGGCTAGTCTGAATCGTTGAGAGCGTTCAATGAGTTCTATCGCAACCAACAACTCAGCCGTTGAATCACCGAGTGTCCGTGTCTCCGTGGAGCCGCGTCACTTCGCGTGGTTGTTTTCCGCGCGAACCGACCTGACCGTCTTCCTCGGCAGCGCAGTAGTGTCGCTACTCGCCCTTTGGATCGGCGCGCGGGCGGGAGTGCTCGACGGAGACACGCCTGACTGGGCCTGGGTGCCAGCGATATTGCTGATCGACGTCGCGCACGTTTGGTCGACGAGCTTTCGTGTTTATACCGACACAGATGAGTTGAAGCGCAGGCCGTGGTTGTACTCGCTTGTTCCTGTGCTTGGTCTTGCAATGGGAGTTGTCCTCTATTCCGAAGGCGAGCTTGTCTTCTGGCGAGCACTCGCTTACCTGGCTGTGTTTCATTTCATCAGGCAGCAATATGGCTGGGTAGCCCTCTATCGAGCGCGTGCCGGCGAGCGTGATGCTCTTGGAAAATGGATCGACAGGATTGCGATCTACGCGGCGACGCTCTATCCGCTTATATACTGGCACACGCATCTGCCGAGACAGTTCTGGTGGTTTCTGACAAACGACTTTGCACAGATTCCAACGGTGATCGAGCGCGTTGCTGCACCAATCTACTGGCTCGCGCTTGGTGCTTACGGGTTCAAGTCTTTGTATGGTTGGCTAGTGAAAAGGGAAGGGAATCCCGGCAAAGATATCGTCGTCGTGACAACAGCGCTTTGTTGGTACATTGGGATCGTGGGATACAACTCGGACTACGCGTTTACAGTGACCAACGTCGTGATTCACGGAGTGCCTTACTTCGCGCTGATCTATTGGTACAGCCGCACGCGCATGAAGCAAACCGCTGGACGAGGCGTATATCGAATTTTTGCCAAGGGTCCGGCGGTGTTTCTTGTGACGCTGTGGGCGATCGCTTACATCGAGGAGATGTTCTGGGATCGCGGGGTGTGGCAAGACCGGAGCTGGCTGTTCGGCTCGCCGTGGGAGATTGGTGTTTTCAAGCTAGTGCTCGTGCCCCTGCTAGCTCTTCCTCAACTCGTGCATTACGTTCTTGACGGGTTCATCTGGCGCCGCAAGAACAATCCGGACTTCGCCCTTGTGGCGTCAGAGCCCCATTCGTAGATTAGGCACATCGGACGAGGCACAGCCCGCGTACGCGGACGAGAGCGTGTAGCCCACGGCAAGTCTGTGCAGCCGTGGGAAGCCGGGCTATGCCGCAAGGCCGCGTATGTGGGCGACAGCATGTCCCTGAGATGTCTTCGGCGAAGAGAGGATGGGCTTAAGCTCAGCGGCTGCTTCGGATATTACTCGCCAACGCGCGGTGGTCGGAGAGCGTTGTTTGTAGCTCGCCGTAGAAGCCATCCGTCCTCCCTGAGGGAATCTACCGCTGTCGCCCGCTACGCGGGCTTGCGTGATTGATGCTCCACCTCGCCGACTTGCGAACCCCCTCACCCCCAAACGATAATTGAATCATCAACAATCGAGGTAAGCTGAAATGAGATTGTTCAAAGCATCACTTTTTCTCTTGAGTATGGTTATGCCACTAACAACGCCGGCTCAGAAGATTTTCCCCTACAAGTACTTTACCGACGATTTGCCCAATGGCTTGCGCGTCATCACCATTCCGACCGACTATCCCAACATCGTCGCGCTATACATTGCCGTGAACACCGGCTCTCGTAACGAGGTCGAGCCAGGCAAGTCGGGCTTCGCTCACTTGTTCGAGCACCTGATGTTTCGCGGCACAGAGAAGGTCTCGGCCGATGCCTACAATGAAGCCCTGAAGAACGCCGGCGCGGATTCGAACGCCTACACCAGCGACGACCGCACCGTCTATCACACCGTGTTTTCGAAGGACGACCTGGATCAGATAATGATGCTCGAGGCCGACCGCTTCCAGAATCTGAAGGTGCCGCTCGATCTATTCAAGACCGAGACTAGAGCCGTGCTCGGCGAGTACAACAAGAACGCTTCGAGCCCGGTACGCAAGATTTATGAGGCGCTACGGGAGACCGCTTTCAAGTCGCACACGTATCGGCACACCACGATGGGCTTCCTGCGCGATATCGAGAACATGCCGAACATGTACGACTACAGCGTCGAATTCTTTAAGCGGTACTACCGCCCGGAATACGTGACAATTATCGTAGTTGGAGACGTCAAACACGAAGGGGTTAACCAACTGGTCAACAAGTATTGGGCCGGTTGGAAGCGCGGGAGCTACACGCCCGAAATTCCAAACGAACCCGAGCAGACCGCTCCTCTATCTACCGAAGTCGCGTGGCCGACGCCGACTCTTCCGTGGGTCGCCGTCTCGTTCAAGGGTCCGGCCTACTCGGATGATCAAAAGGACAAACCGGCGCTCGACTTGATCAGCAGCCTCGGCTTCTCTCAGACCTCGGATCTCTATCAGAAGGTCGTTATCAAAGAGCAAAAGGTTGACATGTTGTTCGCCGATTTTGAAGACCATCGCGATCCTTACTTGTTGACGGTCGCTGCTCGCGTCAAGGACCCGAAGGACACCGAGTACGTGAAAGGCGAGATCATCAAGGCGTTCGACTCGTTCAGGACCGCTGCGGTTGCGGCCGATAAGCTGAACGCCGTGAAGTCGAATCTGAAGTATGGCTTCGCGCTGAGGCTGGATAACTCGGAAGCGATAGCCGCCAACCTCGCACCGTATATTTCACTGAAGCGGACGCCTGAGACTTTGAACAAGCTTTACGACCTGTACGCTTCGATCACGCCGCAGGACATTCAGCAAATGGCCCGCAAGTATTTCGTCGAGACCAGGCGCACGACGGTCGTTCTCGCGCACAAGGAGAAGCAGAATGCGAGTCAGTAGCAACCGGCTGACGCTGATTGCAGTCACGTTGATCTTAGCGGTTGCTGCGCCAGGCCTTGGCCTCGCGCGGGCCGGAAAGGCTTCCTCAAACATGGCCTCAGTGCTCTTGCCAAACTCGTCACCTCTCGTAAGCTTTCGCTTGCTGTTCAATGCCGGGTCAGCGTCGGACCCCAAGGGTAAAGAGGGCGTAGCCGCCTTGACCGCTTCTATGATTTCGGGCGGCGGCAGCCGCGCGATGAGCTACGAGCAAATCGTTCAGGCGATGTATCCGATGGCGACGGGCTTCGGCTCGCAAGTTGATAAAGAGATGACGGTCTTCCTAGGCACAACCCACGTCGATAATCTTGAGAAGTATTATCAGATCGTCTCGGGAATGCTGCTCGATCCGGGCTTTCGCGAAGAAGACTTTACGCGCCTTCGCACAGACGCGATTAACTTTTTGAAAGAGAGCCTGCGCGGCAACAACGACGAAGAACTTGGCAAGGAAGCGCTGTACGTAGCGATCTACAAAGGTCACGCTTATGGTCATCAGAACGTCGGGACGGTCGAGTCGCTCGAGAAGCTGACGATCGACGACTTGAAGAAGTTCTACCGAGACAACTACACGCGGGCCAACTTCGTGCTCGGGCTTGCGGGTGGGTATCCAAAGGGCTTCGAGGAAAAGGTTCAAGCGGATGTCGCCGCAAAGCTCTCAGCGGGCGCGGCGCCGAAGCTGGTGCTGACTCAACCTGAGAAAATCAGCGGGCTCGAGATGCAGGTCATTAAGAAGGACACGCCGGGCACGGCTTTATCATTCGGCTTTCCGATTGCGGTCACGCGGTCTGATCCGGACTGGCCGGCGCTTCTGCTCGTGCAGTCGTATTTCGGCCAGCACCGGTCGAGTAACAGCTACTTGTATCAGCGGCTTCGGCAGATTCGCGGATTGAACTACGGCGACTACGCTTATATCGAATACTTTCCTCGCGGGATGTTTCAGTTTGACCCTGACCCGAACCTCGGCCGGCGCCAGCAGATCTTCCAGGTGTGGATTCGACCCGTCGAGCCTAAGAACGGCTTGTTCACCTTGCGTGCCGCGTTGTATGAGCTGAACAAACTTGTGCAAAGTGGAATGTCACAAGAGGACTTCGAGGCGACGCGGCGGTTTCTTACCAAAAACGTGAACACTCTGACGAAGACGCAGAACGCGCAGTTGGGCTACGCGATTGACAGCAAATACTACGGCATACCCAGCTTCACTGATTATGTGCGCGATCAGCTTTCGAAGCTCAAGCTTGAAGATGTGAATCGAGCGATCAAGAAACACCTGCAAGCTGAGAATGCGAAGATCGTCGTGGTAACCAAGGACGCCGAGGCATTTAAGCAAGCGGCCCTTGATAATAAGCCTTCACCAATCAGCTACACATCACTGCCTCCGAAAGAGATCTTGGATGAAGACAAGGTCATCGAGAGCTACAAGCTGAATCTGAATCCGAAGAAGGTTGAGGTTGTTCCCGTCGCGGCCGTTTTTCAGAAGTAACGGATCAGGCTCCCTGCTGGATTCGAGGTTGATGAGCTGCCCGACGCGGTCAAGCTGGACACGCCGTTCGGGAGCTACTCTACGAGCTACGTCGTCAAGGATGGGCAGCTTCTGTTCACGCGCACTCTGATGGTGCGGCAGGCGACTATTCCAGTTGCGGACTACCCGAAGGTCCGGAGCTTCTTTGAGCGAATACGCGCGGCGGAACAATCGCCTGTGGTGCTGGTTAAGAAATAAACTGCTGTATCCCATAATAGACGCTGGCCTCTCGCACAATGCCGTTCGATGCGGAAGACTCAATCTCGCACTCACGAGACGGGCGCAGAATCCAATCTGCCTTCCATTGGAGAGCAATCAAAGAGACGGGCTTATCGAAGTATCTCATTAGCACCTCGCTTCAGTGAGGTGACTAGAGTTTGGACACTCGGAATTCTGCGGCCGGAACTCCGTTAGGAGTTCAATGTTTATGGTAGCGAGAGGTGAGACGGCGCGAACTCCGTCAGGAGTTCAATGTGCCGGTTAGCCGCCAACCACATTTCACTCCTAAAGGAGTGAGCATCTTCGCGGGCTCGATGGCTATAAACATGCAACCACTACGTGGTTGTCCCATCAACTCAGTTGGTGGTTAACACCTCACTTTCAGTGAGGTGACTGGTGTTTGGACATTTCAAGTACGTAAGTCATTTATTTTAT
>JBBPIH010000109.1:0-6322 GCA_038040455.1 Acidobacteriota bacterium | reverse complement strand
TGAGACTCTTGTTCTAAGATCGCTCGGCATAGTCGGGAACTCGGCATAGTGCCTGAACGTATGCCACGTCGCGTGTTTGGTTATCCCGGCTTCACGCACCGCAGCGGCAATTGCTTTTCCAAAGATCGATTCGTCCACGTGATGCCGCCCTTGCTCTCCGGTTCGCGCATTAACCCACCGCTTCATTTGCGGAAACACGAACTGCCAACCCCATTCCGACGAGGCGTTTGGATATTTCCGCGCAAGCGCATAAGGCATCTGCACTCGGCCATACCCATCAGCGAGATCACGCGCGTGGATCTTCTTCACACGGTCGAGATGTTCTTTCAGTCTTCCTCTGACAATTTCGGGCAGCATCGTAATTCGATCTTTGTCCCCTTTGCCCTCGCGAACTGTAACTTGATTAGAACCGAAGTCGATGTCCTTGACACGTAATCGCAAACATTCCATCAAGCGCATTCCGGTTCCGTACATCAGCGCCCCCATCAACCAGTGCTCGCCCTTCAACCGGCTCACAACTGCCTTCACCTCCTCGCGTGTCATCACAACCGGCAGCCGCGCGGGTTTTCTGGCACGAATGATTTTCCCTAGCTCGCCAAGCTCACGATCGAGTACGTATCGATAGAGAAACAGCAAAGCGCTCAGCGCCTGATTCTGGGTTGATGCGGACACATGTTCTTTCACAGCCAAGTGCGTAAGAAAGGCGTTGATCTCGGGCTCGCCCATTTCCGCTGGATGCCGTTTGTTATGAAAGAGAATGAAACGCCTGGTCCAGAGGCAGTAGGTTTGTTCCGTCCGGCGGCTGTAGTGACGCGCACGAAGCGCAAGCCGTACCTGATCGAGTAACTTCGGCTTTGGCTTTTCCGCGTCCGACGGCTCGACACGAATGTTCTCACTCTTCGTTGATCTCGTAGTGCTCGAGACAGCCATCGTGTCCTATCCAAACAATAAGCAGATAAACGCGGAATTACTAAGCCCTGGAACTTATTAGCAACTTTGAAAAACAAAAGCCTTCGGCCATCGATCTTTAATCAGAGCGAAGCAGCCGGCAAAAACCCAGGGCGGTTCTGTCGGAAGGTCCCGGATGACATTGGAATGAAGAGTGAACCGCTGCGGGTTAATACACCGCGCGACGAATCTAAGTCAAGCGAATGTCGAATTGGGCTCGTGGGAATCTATCCTAGACTCAAGTAGATCTTTCAAACACGCCTTCGAGATCAGAAAATCGAAGGTTACCTTTGAGCCCCGCCAACCGTAATAAGTAGACTTGAGTCGGCTATCTTGCTCACGCGGCCATACTGATGATCGTACTTATGTTGAGCAGATCGCTGAGGCTCCGCTCCCACAACACGCGTCGAGGAGGCGTGCCCCGGGTTGTGGACGAAGTCGTTCGATCGTTCTGCGACTGAAGCGACCCCAGAAAGAGTTCGCGGGATCGTCGTAGAAGTCAGCCGCCGCGTTGTAAGTGGCAGTGGCCTTGGCCTTCGCGTCGTCCGGTGTCGCCATGATCTTCCCGGTCTGAGGTATTGATGGTAATCGAAGCATCCGTTGGGCGGCCTCCGCTGAATCGGTGTTTTTATGCATTTACTGGCGATCTTTCTGCTCTTGAGTTTCCAGCAGAGCTCGTACGTATTTTGTCTTGATTATGCGGCCAAACGGAATGCGTGTTCTAACCTGTGGTGCGTCATCAATGGGCACAGTAGCTTGAGCGTTTACCACTCCGACTAGCTGGCCGCCCTCGATTAAAGGGCCTCCGCTGTTACCTGGAAATATGCTCATGTCAACCCAGTAAAATGGCAATGCATCATGAAGCATCGATACCTTGCCGAAGGAAAATACTGGGACTGAGAAGTGACTTGAGGACCAATGGGCTAATGTGGTTTGTTGAGTGACTTGACCGATAATAGCGGTTGAACTGGGAAAGCCGACGGTGTAGACGTCGCAGCCTTCTCCGCTAGGACCATCTGTGATGTCATCGGATGCCACTGGCTCATACCCAAGTTGCTGGAGCTCATCTGCGAAGCGGGAAGCTCGCTGATCAAGGGAAATGAGTGCCAAGTCCAAATCTGGTGTTGAGAAAGTGTATGGAACCGCAAATGATGGGCCTGCACCAAGGTTCATCAGAAACTCTCGGTGGCGACGACCTCCATTCGCGATCACCTCGTTGATGGATGGTACACGAAAAATGACGTTGAAGATGTTGTCCTTGGCACGCTCGAAGGCAGACTCAAGAAGACGAGACCGCGTGTGCTCTGGCCAGGACAACGCACGTTGACTCTCTTCCTCCAACTCGCGTTTGGCAGATACCTCATCCCACACTACATGCCGCGCCGTCAGAAGATATCGGCGACCGGAGTGAAGCAAAAACAGCGCCGTCCCATGATACCGAATATCCCGGCTTTGGCGGGATATTTCCCCAACGAACTGCTCGTGGCTTATTTGCCCTTGTTCAAGCTGCGCACGTTTCTCGTCAATCCGCTTGATCCAATCATAGATGTGCTCACTATCGGTCGCGCACTCAAGGTGAACGACGGCCCTTTTCCATCTCTCTAGCACTCAGCACTCCTTTGCCGCTTTGATGCATAACGTCCGGCATCAGCGGCACGGACGAACCCTGATTGATAAGAGACTTGCTGCGCTGCGCGTCCGCTGCATGCCGTTGTTGAACTAAGCGCTGCGCGCACAGTCAGGAACCTACCTGAGAAATACCTCGATCA
Organism: Acidobacteriota bacterium; assembly: GCA_038040455.1. Lineage (GTDB taxonomy): Bacteria > Acidobacteriota > Blastocatellia > UBA7656 > UBA7656 > Onstottus_A. Next base: position 3,605 of record JBBPIH010000109.1, on the reverse strand, counting down.
TTCTCGAGCGACAAGTCTGATCCACTACACTTCCTTCACCAAAAACACAAATCCAAACAGGAGGTGTAGCTATGACCGAACTGAGAAAGAGAATGATCGAGTGTCTTCAACTTCGCGGCCTCTCCGAGCGCACTCAAGAAGCCTACGTGCGCGCCGTTCGTCAGCTCGCCGAGCACTACCATAAGGCGCCTGACCTCCTCAGCGAGGAAGAACTCCGACAGTATTTCCAGTACATCAAGAATGTCAAGAAGTACTCGCGGGCAGCATCGACGATCGCGATCTGCGGGATCAAGTTCTTCTACGAGAAAACGCTGAATCGCAACTGGACGACGTTCACGCTGGTTCGGGCGCAGAAGGAAAAGAAACTGCCGGTGATCCTAAGCTCGGAAGAGGTTGGGAAGATGCTTGGAAGACTCAGACTGCCGCGGTACCGGGCATGTTTGTGGACGATTTACTCGTGCGGGTTGCGCCTACAGGAGGGGACGCATCTGGGGTGGCGGATATAGACAGCGCGCGCAGGATGATCCACGTGCGACACGGGAAAGGCGGGAAGGATCGCTATGTGCCGCTGCCCGAGCGCACGGTGGAGTTGTTGCGCGAGTACTGGGTAACGCATCGCAACCCAGTGTGGATGTTTCCATCCGAAGGCCGGGACCACGTTGAGTTGAAGAGTTCTACCGAGCCAATGGTTAAGTATTCAGTTCAGAGTATAATCCCGAATGGGGATTTGACTGATGGCAGAGCGGGTCCAAACAGAGGACGGGGTTTTGAAAACTGGAAAATCATGAAAGCATCCAAAATCATTTTCGGTTTGTTCGTCGCCTATATCATTTGCTTGTGCCTTCCGCAAATGGCTTTTAGCCAAACGGAAAAGTTGGGCATTGTTCAATACACACCGCCGAAAGGCTGGAATAGAACACCTAAGGATAACGTGGTGGCATGGAGCAACCTCAACCAAACCACGGGCGGCTTCGGCATTATTACAGTTTATGGCGCGACACCGAGTGTGGGTAATCCGCAAAATGATTTTACCAAGGAGTGGAATAATCTGGTTGTCAAACCTCTACAGGCAGAAGCAAATCCAAAAACGGAAACGCAATTGGCTGACGGATGGACAGTAATCGCTGGCGGGGCATCCGTAGAATTCCAAGGCAGCAAATCTCTTGCGTTTCTGACTGTTTTTAGCGGGTTTGGAAAAACCGTCAGCGTTCTCGGCGTTTTCAACGACGAAGCCTATATGACTCAATTAGCGGCTTTTGTCGGCAGTATAGAAATGGACAAAGCCGCCGCAGACAATCCGGCCCCCCAGCGTGAAGAATCATTACCCCAAGCCCCGGCCGCTAACGCCGCAGCAATGCACGCAGCTGCATTGGTCAAAGAATTTGAGAACAATGAAGTTCGCGCTAATCAGGTTTGGGTCGGAAAACGGGTGCGCATTTACGGAACGGTCAATACAATCGAGATCGGCAAAGACGGAAGGATCGTTTTGACGTTCAAGTCTTCGATCACAACTTACAATAATGCCCGCTGCTTTTTCAACAAATCACAGAGTTCGCGTGTTGCCGCGCTAAGTGCGCATAAGGAAGCCACGGTCGAGGGAACCGTTCGCGGGCTGGGAGGCGGTTTCGACAATTCAAAAGCATTTTTAATATTGGAAGACTGCATAGTTCCGTAAACGCGTAGTGCCAATGGCTCAGCAGAATAACTGATGTGCTTAGCAAGCGTATGCAGTAAGCGAGATTTTGCGAGTGATTCTGCGCATGAATTAAGCAAGGTTTCATTGTAATCCTTAGTTGAGAAGCGAGGCCAAGTCGCTCTGCCTACAGCAAACAAGGGGTATAACGACCGGGTTTATCGGGCGCGCGGGTGGCACTGGCTGTAACCATGGAAATCGCAATTCGCGCGGGAACGCTCAGCGGCAAAAGACGAGAGCCACCTTGATGAGATCAGCCGTACTGTATGCATCACTGGCGGGCTCAAGCGCCTGTTTGATTAGCGGCGTGATGTAAGGCGTGTGTGGTTGGGGTCAAAGCAGCTTGCCCGCGAGAGAGATCAAAGGACCGGTTGGGGGTCCAATGATAAAGCCCGTGAGATTTGTCCGGCGCTATGCCCCGGGAGAAAGTCTTTGCGGAATGTAAGAGGCGCGATGACGCCGGTGAGAGAGAGCTGCGAGCCTCCTGAGACACTCTTCAAACTCCAAGTAGACAGCGAACCGGGCTTAGTTCAACACCGACTTGCGCGGCGGCTCGGATCGGGTCTGAGGAAGAGTGTGCCCAGGCCGCGCCGCGCGAAGTCTTAACACGTTAGGCGGCGTTTCATAGAGTAACGCTACTCGAGCCTGACCGGATCACCGCGACCGATCACGCCGCCCCGTACCACGTTGGCATAGACACCGACGTTGACTTGGTTGTGCTGGGCCGCCGTGCGCAGGATGCCCGGATCCCTAGGTAGATCCCCCTGGGGCAGCGTTGTCATCACACAGCGGGAGCAGGGGCCGGTGATGCTCAGGCGAACCTCTCTCCCGATGGCGAGCGTGTGGCCGATCCAGTCATTCTCAACAAAGCCCTTCGCGCCGGAGTCAGGCTCCACCACGATGTTTGGACGAAACCGCCGGACCTCGAAACGCCCCTGCGGATAGAGCTCCCGGAGCCGGTCGATCGTGGCTGTCGTCAGCACGTGGATGACGGCAACATCGAAGAACGTGCCAGCCGGCATGGACTCGTCAGTGACCGTTTCCCTGTGGGCGAGGCCATCCAGATCCGGCCAGTACTCCTCAAGGCTCGGGGTCTCGGGTGCCGTTGCCGCGAGTGTCACATCGCGGCCGAGCACGTCCGACAAGGCTTGTTCGAGATCGCCCTGCTCGGTGGTTGCGATGGTGCCATTCGGGAGAGTGATCCGGACCGGAGGAATCTTCTGGCCGCTGCGCGGAGCCTCGACGAAGGCGGCCCGGAAGTCAAAGAGCTTCGACCACTTTCGGGGGTTCTTGGCGCTCACGACCTTCCCAGTGGACCGGTCCACTAGGGCATACGCACGATCCCCCAGGAGCCCGCGTTGCGTTAGGTCCGCTGCGTTCAACTCCTCTCCCATCATGGATTTGACGGGATAGCGCCAGAGAGCAACCACGGAACTGAGACCAAGGCTCGTCGTGCTTGTCATAATCTACCTCTTTGGAGTGCCGCCTAACGGCAGAGTTGACCGGGTGCCGCCTGTGACATCGGGAGTACACAAAGCATTGGTTGGCCGCGTCCGCTGCGTTGACTGTTAGGCGGCGGCTAGTTTCTCCCACGCCACGGGAAACACCGAACTTTCAGAACCCGGCAGGGAGATTTATTCCGCTGCCACTGCCAACAGATACTCCGCCAGCTCCTGGGGCGCTGAGAAGTTCGGGGCGTGGCTCGCGTTCATGGAGAACACCTTCTTGACCGGTATGGCCATGTACATGGCCTTCTGAACCTCGGGAGGGATGGCCTTGTCTGCCAAGCACTCTATGTAGTACCGAGGAATCCGGCCCCACCTCTCCTCCGTGATCGAGAGGGGAGTCCCAAGGGGAGCCGTGGGCTCGGGCACGATCATGGGCTTGGCCTGTGCAAAAGCGTCATCGGGGA
>JBBPIH010000042.1:0-68225 GCA_038040455.1 Acidobacteriota bacterium | reverse complement strand
CAAGAGTGTGTCCATTTAATTCTTGACACCAACTGCCGCTTCATAGATGGTCTATATTGGAGTCTTCCGCGAGTGATATACCACGGATAACACGGATTTGACAGGTATGCACGGATACGCTGTCGAATTGCGGTTACGGGCCACTAGTAAACCCCCACGGTAGTCTGGCCGGCGAGCTTGCGGAACGGTCGAACGCCGCTCACGCCGTCCCACGGATACTTGTCGCAGGGTCTCTCGCGCTCGCCTTCGTCTCTCTCTAAGAACCCGGGAATGAATGTCTCACGAGTCAGAGTAGTCAATCGCACGCGTCCGGTTTCGCCGTAGTCGGCGACCAGATCGCGATCGTCGACCGAGACCACTTCGATGACGGCGCGAGGCTGCGGCGCGTAGTACGCGATCTTGTAGCCGTCCTCCGGGGTCACCGGCTTCGAGCAGGCCAGCCCCATCAACGTGTTGCCGTAAGTCGGCGTCAGGTACACGCCTTCGCCGAGCAGCTCTTCCATCGCGAAGCGAGTGTACTGAGGCGTGAATTCAGTACCCCCCGCGAAGATCCCGGTGATCCCTGACTCCTTGATGGTTGTCCCACGGTTCTCGAGCTCCTCGGCCAACGATTCGAGCAGCTTTGGCGTCGTGAACAGACAGCGGATATCGTGGCCAGCCCCGAGAACCGTTATCGCCTGATCGATCACGTGGGCCTTGTACTGATCCAGCGCTTCGGACTCGCCCCACTTGATCAGCTTGATCACCCAGCGCGGATCGAGGTCCACACAGAAGCAGATTCCGCCGCGGTACTGACACAGATGCTCGACTGCAAGCCGCAGCCGGCGTGGACCCGACGGCCCGAGCATCAGCCAGTTTGCCCCTCGCGGAAAATACTCGTCCGGAAGCGTGTCGCTGAACATTTCATAATCGGTGCGGAAGTCCTCGATCTGGAGGCGGCTCTTGGGCACGCCGGTCGTGCCTCCAGTTTCGAAGGTGAAGATGGGCTTGCCCTCGAGTCCCTTGGGCAGCCAGCGTCGCACCGGCCCGCCGCGCAACCACTCGTCTTCGAAGGGCGGGAACTTCCTGAGATCTTCGAAGGAGTTGATCTCCCGTCTTGGATCCCAACCGAGCTTCGCGGCGAAATCCAGCCAGAAGGGGCATCCAGTCTCGGGGTTGAAATGCCACTCGACGATCTCGCGCACGTGGACATCGAGTTGGGTCTTTGCTTCCTGCGCTCTAAGAAGCAAGTCTGTTGCGGCAACACTCATCAGCCTACTCTCCCTGTATTGCGGAACTAAAGCAACGACAGAATTCAATCAGTTGATCGCCGGTGATAGTGCCTACCCAATCTGATTCCTTCTGGCCTCTTGGGATGTTTGTGAACGAGATGGTGACATCAGCGGGATTTCCAGAGTCAGAGCTGAACTCAATGTTCCCATGGGCGATTGCGTGTCTTAGAACTTCTATCAGGTCTCCGAGCTCAATAACACGTCTGACTCCGCTCAGATTCCACTTGGGCCAGCCATCTGCACTTAGAGCAGGGAGCTTACGTTTCTTCACAATATCGAAGGCCGATGTTTCCCAAGGAAAGACGACAATACCAAGCAGTGCAAGAATCGCCTGAGTCACTGGGTGTACGTCCTCGCCGTTCATCCTGGACTTTGCGATATATTCGAGGTTTTTCCGGGTTCGCCGTGCAAAAATCTCGGTCCCGTTTCTGTCATTGGCAAGCCTCTTCATCATTGGCACCTGACGCTTGCTCGATGGAAAGGTTGGGGGTCACAGCCCCATCGCCCCGCGGTTAGGCGTCGCTTTTCCACGCGTACACGAGTGAACTCTGCCAAGGTGATTCCGGCCACCCTGGTTTGCCGCGTGCCTTATGAACCCTATCAAGAAAAGCGATTGCTTCGTGTGCCTCGAATCCGAGATCACGTAGCGTACAGCCGAGAACCGTGCCGGTACGTCCACGGCCACCGACGCAGTGAACCACGACACTCTCCCCGGATCGCAAAATGCTTAATGTAGCGGTCACAGCTTTCTTGATCTTTTCCCTCTCTTGCGCCTCATTTCTGGGCGGACCTCCGCTAACAAGATCTTCGAGATACTCGGAAAAGGCCATCGTCAACGGCGCGGGATTGTATGAACCCGGATGAAGCGAAACGACCTGACTGAACCCAGCCGCTTTGAGGTTTGACCACGGAAATGACGACCGAGGGTACTTCATGCCAGCTAGCGGTGCGGGAGCCTGCAGAACCCAGTAAAGCTCTTTCGGCACTTCGACTTCAGGGATGCGCACGCCTTGGTGTACTTCGATAAGGGTCATGCTTACTCCCGATCCCTAACAGGAAAAATAACGCGGCACACTTCTTGGGCTCGGTCGCATCGCCGTTCCTCTGCGGAGTCCGCAGTAGGCGCCTTATGGTTCATTCAAGCCCTCGAAGTAGTCCGCCACCGAGTCCTTCGCCCGAAGTAGCCTGAGACGGTCCTGATGCGAAGCAATCCCCAAGATCTTCTCGTAGTGACAGAGCAGGCAGGCGGCCTTCCCACAATCGAGCGCCTTCGTCTTGCGGAATCGCCCGGGTTGCAGCTCGCATCCGCAGTCGACGGGCTCTTTCGGCCAGTGGTGGATTGCTCGAAGATGAAATCGGTGCTCCCTTCGGATGCGCGCCCGCTCTTCGTGGTACCTCTTCATTCATCACCTCTTTCCGGGAGCACGCCGCGCGGTGTGCTCCCCTGGTAGTGAAGAGGTCCTTCCGCCAGATCAAGTTTTCGTCACGCATATGGCGAACCCTCACAATTGAGACAATATCCTGTCGTACTCCGCATGTGAACCTATCCAGAACCACACCATCGTATCGTCCGTCTTTGTACCGAGGGCCCGCCAACCAATGGCGACGCGCACTGAATACACTGGTTTGATCGTATGTACCTTCTTTGAACTGAAGGCTCGCGTGATATGGGTTTGTCTTCCAAAGGCGATATGCTTTCCTCGCCTCACGCTGGATACGAGCGGGAAGCTCCTGAAAGGCTTTCCTGAATCTCTCAGTCGTGTGAGAAGTCACTATTCTCTTCTATGAGTTTCGTCTTGCCTTGCTTGAATTCGATCAGGGCTTCCTTCGCAAGGGCCGCTAACTTGTCCTGCGACTTCGCGAACGCCTCTGACCAGCGCTCCTCCGATGCAAGATCACTCAGAAGCGTCTCGGCAAACGAATCCTGATCCGCCTCCGGAAGTCTTGATGCTTCTTCGAATGCCTTCTGCAGAAGTTTGGTCATTTTACTTCTCACCTCACTACAACTTGAACCAGGAGAAACTATCGCACTCAGTGTTGAGCACCAGCAAATCACAAATGCATAAACAAGAACGCGAAGCTCACAGCGCGAACTCCATTCGCTCGGGTGGGTTTCCTGTGTACAGCACAGCGAACCGCTTAGGATGGAATCCTAAAGCCTTACGGTCAAACTCATCCCGATCCTTGCTGTGGTAAAGCACTCTACCGCTTTGCACTTCGAGAGCTTCGTTCGTCTGCGGATCTTCGATCAATACCCATTCCGAATCGTATTTCGATTTGATCTCTGCGACTGTTAGTACTTCGCTCATTGGCGCTGCTCCTCGACAAATATGGACTCCAGTATCTCTGGTGTGAGGCCGCGCGCTTGGGCTCGGTCGCTGATCATGTCCATCACCTCGGTGAGAGACATGTTGGGTTGTGTTGATAGCTCTCGTAGCCAAAGCCGCATCAGTAGCTGTATTTTCTTTTGATCTTCCTGAGACGCGGAGTTATAGGCATCGGCAATATCGGGCTCGACTTGGATTGAAGTAATCTCTGTTGACATCTTATCCCCTCGCAAGGTTACGGCAATAGTTGAACGTGTGGGTACGCCCTAATTCTCGTGTCACAAGTGACCAGCGGAACAGCATGTATCCGGGCCGTTGCCACAATCATTTGATCGGCTGGGTCTTTGTGAAACGGCTGCGGCAACTGGGTGGATTCAATGGCAATCTCGGGCGTGAGTTCCAGAAGCCTGATGCCCCGGTATGACAACGCCTGTTTCATCCAGTCACTAACTGGAAGCGGCAAAATCAGGCGGTTGTACTCGACCAACTTTGCAATCTCCCAGCAGGAAATCGCGCTGATTCCAAGCCCGATTGACTCATATGCCGTCACCACCTGAGCCGCATCCTGAGGTAGCAATGGATCGTTGTGAACCCACCAGATCCAAACGTGGGTATCCAGTACAATCACTGCATCGCACTCCAGTCATCTTCTGCCACCGAGTCAAACGGATTTTTATACTCCACTGCCAACCCGCGTAACGGATAGCCGTTCCCCTGAACTGCTTCAGCCGGATGAGTAGTGATGACAACAACAACTTTTTCTCCCTCGTGGAAAGGCAGGTCGCGCAGGATGATTGTTCCGCTCTGTTCGACCTCTGTCTCAATACGATGTTGCATAATGCTTATCCTCCGGATCCGGCTTCCAGATTATCACTATCGGATAAAAACGAGAATCGCCCAACTCGATAATCACCCATGCGCAATCTTGACGGCCGAAGTGATCCCGACGTTCGGTGCGTGACCGTCTACTGATGAGTAAGCGTCGATCGCACGCTTCGCCATGCTCGAAGCCGAGTAATGCTCTCGCACGCCGGCAAACCCTTTTTCACTCAACTCAGCGGCAAGCGACGGGCTTTCAATCAACGCTTGCAACCCCGAAGCTAGACTCGCAGCGTCGAAACCGTCAACCAGCAATCCGCCGCCGGTTCGTTCGATGATCTCCGGGAAGGAGCCCCGGCGGGGCTCAACAACCGGCACGCCCGCGGCCATCGCCTCAAGCAGCGACATACCCTTTGGTTCATCATATGTCGCCGGCACCGACATTACGTCGAGCCCATGCAAGAACTCGATCTTCGCTTCGCGATCAAGCACGCCCCGATATTGAAACTCATCGCCAAGTCCCCAGTCGTTCATCTGACGCTCGATCCCTGAAAGATAATCGTGATGCTCCGGCGCAAGGTAGCCAGCGACCTCGAGCCTGACCTGCCGCTCGGGCCTTCGTTGTCTCAACAGCCGGTACGCTTCCGCGAGAACGTGCAGCCCCTTCTCAGGCGCGATGCGGGCAAGATAGCCGACTACGAACTCACTCGCCTCGAGGCGCTCTCTCTTCTCAAAGCCGTCGAAGGTGATGCCAAGCGGGACGACGTGCATCTTGTTTTCCGGAATGCCCAGGTCACGGCACATCCTCTTTGCGTAGAAATCGCTCACCGCAAGAAAGCCGTCTACAAACTCGACATTCGACCGGATCAATTCAAGGGCCTCGCTTCGATAAGGTTCACCGAGACCGTCGATGAACAGGTCTTCGCCTTGGAGCGTGCAAAAGACCGGAAGATTCAGTTCTCGTTTTATTGGCCGGGCCAGCGCGATCAATAGCGAGTTGGGCAGGTTCACGACGTCGGGTCGTGATTCGGACTTGAGCCAGTTGATCAGGTTGTCGAGTTCCTTGCGCTGATACCCGTCTTCACCTTTCAACATCGAGATCGTCAGCTCTGCAAGCGACTTCGGATCGACTGCGATCGAGCGACGCGCGACCATCTTCAACGCGGCCTCGGAGTCCCACAGCCGGTCGAATAGCTTTGGTGTGTGCCTGAACAGTGGAACATGCTGTTCGAGATAGACGCTGATCCCGCCAAAGAAGACTCGATGCTGGCTGACGTTTTCTTCGTCCGTCAGGGTTGGGGTGTAGATCGGGACAAGCAGAACGTCGTGTCCTTGTTTCAGCAGCTCGGCCGCCAGCGCGTTGTCCCTGAGACAACTGCCGCAGTACATACCCGCCGCGCCCGCCGTGATAGAGAGGATCTTCATGATTGCGGATTGCGGATCGAGTTCCGGGTTCCGGGTTCGTGGTTCAGGGTTGCAGCCCTCTGTGGGACACAACCCGGAACTCTGAACTCGGAACTCTGAACCAAATCAGCATTCAGTACACTCCCTCAACAACACTCGTCTGGAACCGCGAGAAGGGCCTGACGTTTCTAATGCCGTCCCAAGGGTACAGCTCACAGGGAGCTTCGCGTTCAGCTTCGTCTCGCTCCAGAAATCTCGGCATGAAGAACTCACGTGTAAGAGTAGTGAGCCGGACGCGGCCGGTCTCGCCGTACTCCACGACTCTTTCGGGATTGTCCGGGTCAACTACTTCTATCATCGCGCGTGGCGCAGGCGGATAGTAGATCAGGGCATAGTTGTCTTCGGGCAGACGCGGCTTGTGAACCGCAAGTCCCATCAGAGTGTTCCCATAAGTCGGCGCGAAGTAGACCCCGTCCAACAATTCTTCTACAGCAAAGCGATAGAACTGTGGAGTCATCTCGGTGCCGCCGCAAAATACTCCGGTGATTCCAACGCGCTTCAAAGAAACTTTCTCGCAAAGCGCTTCAAGCAGCTTCGGCGTCGTGAACAAACAGCGAATGTTGTCGTGCGCTTTCAACAACGTCAGGCCTTGCTCGATCACGTGCTGTTTGTACCGCTCGGCCATCTCGCCCTGGTTCATCTTTATCAGCTTGATGACCCAGCGCGGATCGAGATCCACCATGAAGCAGATGCCGCCGCGGTGCTGAGCAAGGTGTTCGACTGCGAGCCTGAGTCTTCGCGGGCCGGATGGCCCCAGCATCAGCCAGTCCGAACCTTTTGGAAAAGCTCCGTCGGGCAGAGTATCGCTGAATGCCTCGTAGTCTATGCGAAAGTCATCTATGTTGATTCGCGACTTGGGCACGCCAGTGCTTCCGCCGGTCTCAAAAGCATAGACAGGGCGATCAGCATACGCCTTCGGCACCCATCGTCGAGCCGGGCCGCCGCGCAGCCATTCATCCTGGAAGCCACCAAACCTGGCGAGATCGTCGTAGCCGCGAATCTCGCGGCGCGGGTCCCAATCAAGGTTCTTGGCGTACTCCAACCAGAACTGACAGCCGTGCTCCGGATTGAAGTGCCACTCGACGATCTCGCGAACCCACAAGTCCAGCGAGTTACGTGAGGTTTTCACCCTCGATTCGAGGTCGGGTTCGGCCGTTGATTTCATTTCGATATACCCTGAGGCTGAGAATCGATTCTTGTCACGGCCGGGCACGCTGTCAAGACGGCCGCGTCAGCGGACAAGACTGAACACCTTGCCGCGTGTAGCTCGTCCTGGGTCTGCTACCGATTGAAAGGCATTAACCTGTTGAAAGGCAGCAGGAGCGGAGCGGTCAGTGCGTCGATGAAGTTCTTAAAGGCATTTGTTTCCCTGGCCCCCAACAATTCGAGAAGGATCTCGAGACCGATGAGGGCATAGATCACATAGAAGACATAATCGACAACCTGTGAAACGCGGGCTGCGGCACGACCCCTATCGATCGCCGCTTCGGTGCGAACTACTTCCCTGATTGCTTTTTCCTTGAGGTGTGCGCCGATTGCAGCCGTCTCTGCGTAATGCTGCTCATCGGACTGCTGGGCGTGCTGCGAAATCTCTTCCTGCGTCTCTCGGCGCACCTCTCCTTTTAGCGATACACGAATAGAAAAACCCCTTTTGGGCTGCCGGTGTATGGTTTTCGACCGGCCGTATGCAGTGCGTACAGGTTTGACCCTTTGTCTCTTTAGTCTATTCTCGGGAAATTGCTGTGCCCGAACTAGCTGCGGTCCAGTGTGCTTGGTCCATACTTTGCAGAACTCGGTGGGGGCAAGGGACTAGCTGGCTGCGGGATCGGTTCATCGCTGGCCCGTGGCTAGTCGGAGAAAGTCGAGCCGCTCCGCGAGTAAGCAGGTGGGTCAAGGCCGAAAGATTCGTAAGCAACCGGGCCTCTTCATCGCAGATAGGGCATTACAGAAACTGTGACAGTCTACCGAAACGACGCAGGAGCTAAACGGATCTAGCAGCGTTGCCGCGCGCTGAAGTTCCGCTGTCTATGTGCATCTGCGTGTGGGTATCGATGGGTGATTGATGAGTAATTCCACTCTAGGATCCGCTCCGAGGCGGTTGCCAGAGATTGCCAGCCTGAGCGTCGTTCTCATCGCCTGTTTTGTCCTGGCAGGTTGGGCGATGGACAGCCGCGTCCTAAAGGGCGTCCTGCCGACGATGCCGCCTATGCGGCCCTACGTCGCCGTTGGTCTGATCCTGGGGAGTGCATCACTGTGGCTCTTGGCAGGGCGTGGGCTGAATCAGGCCATGAGAAAGCTCGGCGGCCTCTGCGCGGTGCTAGTTGCGCTGCTAGGCTTGGTAACCCTCATCGTATATCTCTTTGATTGGAACCTCGGAGTTGAGAGTTGGCTGTTTCAATCGAAGTTGGAAGCAGTAAAACGTCCGGGGCGGCTGCCGGTCAGTACCGCGATCGGCTTTGTGATGACCGGGATCGCTCTGTTGACGCTTCATATTGAAACTCGACGCGGGATCCGGCCGGCGCAGTTTCTTGCTTTGGCGGTGGTACTGACCTCTCTGTTGACCGTTCTTAGTTACAGCTACGGTATCCGCGAACTCTATCAACTCAATCCCGGCATGGCTGTTAACACCGCTGTAGCGTTCATCCTACTTTCCTCAGGTATTTTGAGCGCATATGCGGACCGGGGGCTGATGGCAGTCGCAACCAGCCGGAGCCCAGGCGGATTCATGCTGCGGCGCCTGGTGTTGGCCGTTATAGGCGTTCCATCAATCCTGGGCTGGTTGAACGTAGCGGGTACTCAGGCGGGCTTATACACTCGGGAGTTCGGCGTGTCGCTGCTATTGGCGGCGAACGTCATTCTTCTTCTGGTGGTTATCTGGCGCAACGCACAGCTGCTGCATTTGATGGATGCCGAGCGACAGCATGCAGAAGATGCGCTTCGAAGATCAAACGACGAGTTAGAGTCGCGGGTTGAAAGTCGGACCGCGGCGTTGACTGCGGCGAACGATGCCTTAAGGGTCGAGATCGCCGAGCGCCGCCGCGTCGCCGAAGAATTGCGCCGTAGTCAAGAGGAGCTCGCGGACTTCTTTGAAAATGCGGTTGTGGGTCTGCATTGGGTCGGACCGGACGGCATGATTCAGCAGGTGAACCGGGCCGAACTAGCTATGCTTGGTTACGAGCGAGAGGAGTATGTGGGACACCACATATCCGAATTTCATGCAGATGAGGAAGTCATTGCGGATATTCTCCGGCATCTCTGGCAGGGTGAGACGCTCGTTGACTATCCAGCCAGGCTTAGAGCTAAAGATGGCTCGATTAAGCACGTGCTGATCAACTCGAATGTGCTGTGGGATGGTGACCGGTTCATCCACACCCGATGCTTTACCCGCGACATTACCGACAGCAAGCGCGTCGAGGACGAGCGCAATCAGCTTCTGGTCCTCGAGCGGGCCGCCCGCTCGGAGGCAGAAGAAACCGCGGAAATAGTTCGGCGGCTTCAGACCGTAACTGACACCGCGCTGTCGCACCTTGCGCTCGACGACTTACTACCCGAGGTGCTGGTCCGCCTCCAGGAGCTGCTCGGCGCCGACGCCGCTGCGCTTCTGCTGGTTACCGAGGACGGCCAATACCTGGCCGGACGCGCAGCGATCGGCCTTGAGGAGGAAGCAAGGGTCCGGGTGCCGATGGGCCGGGGCGTTGCAGGACGTATTGCGGTAAGCGGCGCGCCGCTCATAGTGGAGGACCTCTCGAAAGTGGAAGTAGTGAGCTCAATTCTGAGCGAGAACGCTAGCTCTCTGGTTGGCGCGCCTCTGATGATCGAGGACAGGGTCATAGGCGTGATCCACGTCGACACTCTGGAACCCCATCGCTTCACCGAGGAAGATGTAAACCTGCTTCAACTGGCGGCAGACCGAGTGGCGACGGCGATCGAGCGCTCGCGCCTCTACGAAGCGGAAAAGCGAGCGAGGGTTGAAGCCGAAGCTGCCAACCGCATGAAGGATGAGTTCCTCGCCACCATCTCGCATGAGCTTCGCTCGCCGCTCAACTCGATACTCGGCTGGGTGACTCTCTTGCGGGAAGGCAAGCTGAGCGCGCAGGCCGCCACGCGGGCTTTCGAGACGGTTGAGCGCAGTGCACGAGCTCAGAATCGGATCATCAGTGATCTTCTCGACGTCTCGCGGATCATTAACGGACAGTTGCACCTTAATGTAAAAACTCTGAAACCGGCTTCCGTGATCGAATCGGGAGTGGAGGCGGTACGACCGGCCGCCGACGCCAAAGGGATTAGCATACAGATGGCGCTTGACCGCCAGGCCGGCCCGATCGCCGGAGATCCCGACCGCCTCCAGCAGATTGTCTGGAATCTGATTTCGAATGCCATTAAGTTCACGCCAAGTGGAGGCATTGTCCAGGTCAGGCTCGAGCAGGTTGGTTTGCACGTCGAAATAATAGTCAGCGACACCGGCGCAGGGATAAGTCCCGAGTTTCTTCCTTTTGTTTTTGATCGTTTCCGCCAGGCCGATAGCTCGAGCACTCGCAAGCAGGGTGGATTAGGGTTGGGGCTGGCGATTGTGCGGCACCTGGTTGAATTGCACGGCGGCACCGTGCACGCACAGAGCGAGGGTGATGGGGAGGGTGCAACCTTTGTTGTAAAACTTCCAATCATGGCGAGCCGCATCATCGAAGTTGACGAAGAGCGAGAGCACCCAGCCGCCGAAAGCAAGAGGCTCACGTTGAAGTACCCGTCTCAACTCAAGGGCCTGCGGGTGCTCGTCGTCGAGGACGAGGCGAATGCCCGTGATCTGGTGAGTGCGATCCTTGCTGAATGTGAAGCTGAGGTGAAGACAGCCGCCTCATCAAGTGAAGCGCTTGCGATTCTCGCCGACTGTGCCAAATGGCTGCCGGATGTAGTGATTTCTGATATCGAGATGGCCGACTCCGACGCCTACGAGCTGATCCGCCGGGTGCGAACCTTGCCCGCTGAAGGTGGGGGGTGTGTCCCCGCCGTGGCGCTAACGGCTTACGCACGGGCCGAGGACCGAATGAAAGCTTTAGCGGCTGGCTTTCAGATGCATGTACCCAAGCCAGTAGAGCCTGCCGAGCTGGTGACCGTGCTCGAGAGCGTGACAGGACGGCTTCGAAAAAGCACGGCGCCGCTTTCACTTCACGAGAGTGCGCTTTGAAAACGAAACTGATAAAGTTCTGTCATCGAGACTGAGAATCGAGAGCCAGAGGATGTCTCAGATCAAAATAGTAAATGTGGAGGACCATCCAAGCAGCAGGGAGGCGACAAGCGAAATCCTGCGGCTGGAGGGCTTTGCCGTCTTCGAAGCTGCGACTGGAATCGAGGCGCTAAAGATCGTGGCGGACGTCAAGCCGCAGCTAGTGCTTCTTGACGTGAAGCTTCCAGACATCAATGGACACGAGGTGTGCCGCCGCTTGAAAGCCGATTACGCTACCGCATCGATCCCGATACTTCAGATCTCAGCTTCATATGTGACTCATGAAGATAGGGGCCGTGGCTTAGAGAGTGGGGCTGACGCTTATCTGGTAAAGCCCGTGGAACCAGATGAGTTGATCGCTACCGTCAAGGCGCTCCTCCGCATGCGAGACGCCGAAGAAGCAAGACGGGAGACTGAACATCGCTATCAGCTTTTGTTTGAGAGTAGTTCGCTCCCCACCTGGATCTGCGATCTCGAAACCCTCGCGTTTCTGGAAGTCAATCAAGCTGCAGTCAACCAGTACGGATACTCGCGAGAAGAGTTTTTGACCATGACTATCAGGGACATCCGGCCTTCCGAAGATGTTGCCTTGATGGAAGGGTATGTCTCTAAGATTCCTCATGCCGTTCCGAATGCCCTTGAATGGCGGCATAAGAAGAAGGACGGCACAATCATTGAGACCGAGGTCTTCTGGCACGAACTACTATATCGAAGGCAGCATGCCTTGCTGGTGTCGGCGAACGACATCACCGAACGCAAGCGCGCCGAAGCAGAACGGGAGCGATTGCTTAGTCAGGAGCAGGCGGCTCGTGAGCAAGCTGAGGCCGCCAGCCGTGCCAAAGACGAGTTCCTCGCAATGGTCTCGCACGAGCTGCGCGCGCCGCTCAACGCGATGCTTGGTTGGGCTCAGATCTTGCGGTCAACTAAAGTTGACGAAAGCACGATGACTCACGCAGTTGAAATCATCGAACGCAGCGCCAGAACCCAGTCTAGATTGATTGAGGATTTGCTCGATACCGCGCGTATAGTCAGCGGCAAGCTCCGACTTGACATAAAACCGGTGGATCTTACATCGGTCGTTGAAAATGCAGTCGAAGTGTTACGCCCTGCCGCCGAAGGCAAAGGGATTGCTGTTCGACTCAACCTCAACGCCGCAAGGAAAGTGATCACCGGCGACGCCGATCGGTTGCAGCAAATCGTTTCAAACCTCCTCTCCAATGCCATTAAATTTACGCCCCGGGACGGGCGCGTGGAGTTGAATCTCGAGCGGGCCGATCCTCACATGCGCATTACAGTGAGCGATACCGGTAAGGGCATCACTCCGGAGTATCTGCCGTTCATCTTCGATCGCTTCCATCAAGCAGAGGGCACGAGCACTCGACGGCACACCGGTCTTGGGCTGGGTCTTTCACTCGTGCGCCACCTGGTCGAGCTGCACGGCGGCGCAGTCTACGCCCAGAGTCCCGGCGAAGGGAAGGGATCAACCTTCACTGTCAACCTGCCGTTGCGCGCGGTGCTCCCGCAAGTCACCGAAGGGGCGCCGCCGGTGTTCAGCGCAAGCGGAATGTTGAGCGCTCCTTCCCTCGGCGGAGTGTGGGCGCTTGTTGTCGATGACGAGGCTGATGCTCGCGAACTGGTCGCGACGCTACTTCAACAATATGGCGCGAGGGTGACCGCGGTGGCCTCTGCCGAGGAAGCCTTGGCGGTGCTCGCAGCCGGCGAGCCTGGGAAGCAGCCCGATGTGATCGTTTCCGATGTCAGTATGCCGGATGTAGATGGTTATGAGTTGATACGGAGGGTGAGAGAACTGTCTGTAGAACTTGGCGGGCGCATTCCAGCGGTGGCGCTGACGGCTTATGGCCGATCCGTCGATCGCATCCGCGCGCTGTCGGCTGGCTTTCAGATGCATATGCCGAAGCCGGTCGAACCCGCAGAACTGGCAACTGTTGTTGCAAGCCTTACCGGACGCGCCGGCAGAGTTATGAAAGCGGGATGAGTTTTTGCCGGCAGCATTAGGGACGCCTCAATCCTGGAGGCTACGGTGGATCGTTCTACCCGATCTCACCTGTTATTATCAAACGATACCAAACGCTACGAGGTGATGCTTATGTCAAAAACAAGAGTCCTGATAATTGACGATGACCAGTCCATGCTCGAGCTCGCGGAGTTTCACCTTCAGGCAAGGGGTTACGAAACGAGGCGTGCCGAGACTGGCGAGCAAGGGCTGAAGCTGGTTGAGGATAGTTACTTCGCCGTGGTCCTTACCGATTTGCAGCTTCCCGATCTGGGCGGAATTGAAGTCGTCAAACGGCTCAAGCAGATTTCGCCCGAGACCGAGATCATCATGATTTCAGGGCATGGCTCGGTATCAAAGGCCGTCGAGGCGACCAAGGCTGGAGCGTTCTATTTTGTCGAGAAGCCCGTAGAGTTTGAAGAGCTGATGGTCCTGATCGAAAAGGCGGTTGAGCGTCGCCAGCAAGCCGAAGAGATCAAGCAACTGCGTGGCCGCCTGACCAGCCGCGCCTCATACTACAACATCATCGGCAGCAGCAAAGCGATGCAAGACATCTACGAGATGATCGACAGCGTCGCCGAAAGTGACGCCAACATTTTGATCATCGGAGAATCCGGAACCGGCAAAGAGCTAATCGCGAACGCCATTCACTACAAGAGCAGCCGGGCCAAGAAACCTTTCGTCAAGATCAATTGTTCAGCCCTGCCCAAGGAGTTGATCGAGTCGGAGTTATTCGGACACACGAAGGGGGCGTTCACCGGGGCAACGATGGATAAGACCGGGCTCATCAGCCGGGCCGACAATGGCAGTCTTCTCCTCGACGAGATCGCCGAGATGCCCGTCGAGTTGCAGCCTAAGTTACTGCGAGTACTTCAGGAGCGAGTTTTCTACCGGTTGGGCAGCGAAAGGGCCCAGGAAGCCGACTTCCGGCTTATATCGGCGACCAATCAAGATCCGTTCGAGGCAATGCAAGAGGGGCGTTTGCGCGAGGATTTGTACTATCGCATAAACACAATCGAGATCCGGGTGCCGCCACTGCGCGAACGCGTCGACGACATTCAGCATCTAGCCGAACACTTTCTACAGGAACTAACCGAAAAGTATCAGCGTCCTGTATGCAAAATATCGCAGGAATCTTACCAGCGGCTGTTCGAGTATTCGTGGCCGGGGAACGTGCGTGAGCTTCAGCACGCCGTCGAGCGCGCCGTGCTTCTATGCAAAACCGAGACGATAGAGGTCGGAACCCTACCCTACGGGCAGGCGGCGATGAGAGCTGTGTCGGCGGTGGCGTCAGCGGGCTCTGCGGCCGGAAGCGTCGCTACATCAAGAGGCGAACCAATCACGGGTGATCCTGTGCAACAGAAGGTGGACCAAAAGGACCTCTCCTTTGAGGAGCTCGGCAGAATCATCGTCGATAAAGTGCCCGACCCCAAGTCCGGAGGAGAGCCTGTTAACGTGTTCGGACAGGTCGAACGCGCAATCGTCGGAGCCGCGCTCGATCGCACGGGCGGCAACAAACAAGCAGCGGCTAACCTTCTTGGCGTTTACCGGCCGCGCCTCTACAGCATGATCAAGAAACACAACCTCACGAACAACACGTAACACATGTCAGGGGTACTTTGTACTTCTTGCTCAGCTTCTCAAGCTTTGTCGAATCGTCGAGACGAGTGCAACAAGCTCGGAGTCTTTAACCTTAGCGAATGCGGGGAGTACGGCGGCCTGAGCGATGTATCCAAGCCCAACTACGGCGTAGCGAATCTTTGGCTTTAAAGCAGACGAAGCCCGTCTGGTTGGTTTCTCTTTTGATGCCACGGATCTCTCCTACCGATTGGATTAGAATTAGCGGTCGCAAGCGAATTCCTTTTAGTTCGCCAGCACGAGACTGCCGGCCTAATGCCGCAAGCCGGGACGCAGCGTGCGGCCCAGAGAAGCGTCCCTGAAGAGACGCTTCGCTCTGGGCCACGTCATAGCGGCGGCGTCATTGTTCCGCGTGCCGCCGGGTAATCTTGCTACTTGCGCCCAGCAGTTGCCGGCTTTGCGTCGCGCATTTGCTTGACTCGATCATGCGCTAGCTTGATCTCACTAAACTGCAACTGAACCGTCGATCTGCAGGTGGCGGGCAGGCCTTCCTTGAGCGCATCTTCGAACGTCTTCACTGCGGAGTCCTCGCCCCTTTCGCACTCATTGAGAATGCTTCCATCGTCCTTGCCGGTGAGGGTGCCCTTGACGTCTATCCAGACCCGGTGCAGAGCGCCCGCCGTTGATCCACTCTTTTCCGGATCTCCCCCGAGCGTCCGCACTTCCTGTTGGAGTTCTCCGACAAAGCGCGCCCGCTCTCGGCTGACATCCCGAAAGAAGTTTTTGAGTTCTGGGCTGGTTGCGTTATCCGCTGCTTCTTTGAATCCCTCCTGTCCATCGCGGCAGGTTTCGATCAGGCCGTTGAGAACGCTGATCACTTTATCATTGTCCATTTGAGTTCCTCCTTTTCGAATCGAGTTCGGTTCTCGGACACACATGCATTCAAGTTAGGAGACGCAACAGGCATTCCAGCGATCGAGAAATACAGACCAGCCCTAAAGGCGTTCAGTTCCGTTTGGAAGGTGGGAGATCAGGGATGAGAGTTGGGTTTCGGTACAAGACGAGGCACCGCGCGTATGCCAACGGTACGGCGTTCAAGCCACGGAACTATGTTAAATCCTCAAGGGCTTTCGGCACGCTGGATGCCCCATCAAAAACTAATAGTGGCTGAGAATCCAAAAATGAATGGAAACACTATGACAGCGAAGATGCGCATGGATGTAGGCCGTGACGGCGGCGTGTGACCTATGCAAACCAAAGAGAGAGCCAAAGCCGAACAGCTTAAACAGCAGGTAGAGATTAAGACTGCGCTCAAACAGACTGGTACCGAACAAGAACCCGCTCCCCCCGTGGCCAAGACAAGAGACAAAGTATGGTTCGGCGGATACGTGTTATTTCTGATCGCTATTGGCGGACTCTATTATCTGATCAACTTGAGGTTTCTCGGTTTGTCCGAGGGCGCCGTAGGGTGGGTCATAAAGCTCGCTAGAGGCGCTATGATTCTTACTCTGATTCTCGGCGTCGCGAAAGCCTCGGACGTATACCTGATCGGACGCATAGAGGACCCCGTTCCGCGCTATAACCTTAGACGAATTCAGAAGCTGATTGTGGGTCTGTTGATGGCCTTTACTGCGATCACAATGTGGTCTGGCTGGTACACCACTGCTCTCTCGTTGGGTTTGATTTCACTAATCCTTGGGTTTGCACTTCAAACCCCGATCACAAGCTTCATAGGATGGATCTACATTATGGTCAGGGCGCCATACAGAGTAGGCGACAGGATAAAGATAGGCGACGCGAAAGGCGATGTGATTGATGTAAGCTACCTTGATACGACGCTATGGGAGTTTGGCGGATATCTCTCAACCGACCACCCTAGCGGCAGGATAATCAGGTTTCCCAACTCTGAAGTGCTTGGATCGGCGGTCTACAACTACACCTGGCCTCTGTTCCCGTACGTGTGGAACGAAATCACATTCAACATAGCCTACGACAGTGATTTGGACTTCGTGTCCAAGACGATGCAGGAGGTCGCAGAGGAAGAAGTGGGCGAGGATATGATGGAAAGAATAAGAGTTTACCGTGAACTTCTCGCACAGACACCGGTAGACGCGCTGGAAGTAAGGGAACACCCCTCGGTGCTGTTTCGCACCAGCAGCAACACATGGCTTGAAGCAATAGTTCGCTATCTGGTTCACCCGAAGGAATCCGGAAGGGTCAAAACGAGGCTGATCAAAAAGCTGCTTGCGAAACTCAACGCTGCTCCCGACCGCGTACTATTTCCAAAGAGTAATGCGAGATAGAGCGAGATCGATCGCGGGGACGGCTTCCTCGCTCGCAGCGGCTTTTTCAGCAGCAATGTTGCTGTTCTTCTATGGACTCTGGTTCGGCCTCTCGATGTTTCTGCGCAACCAACATTCCCGCGGCTGATTGAACGACCTTCACCGCACCTTTATTGGTTGGACAGTTCCTCTTATTCTTCCCCCACAATAGCAAGGTCACTGTTCGCTGGCCCGTTTATCACTCGTCCATATTGGTCATAGCGCGAGCCGTGGCAGGGGCAGTCCCACGTCTTCTCCGAGGTGTTCCAGCTCACGATGCACCAAAGGTGTGGGCACACGGCTGAGCGTTGATGCAGAATTCCTCGTTCATCGCGATAAGCTGCGATCTTCTCCAGCCCGCGTCGAATTATTGCCCCTTCGCCTGGTGCAATCTCGTCGACTGAATCAACGTCGCCGCCTGTCAGATAGTCCCCCACGTACTGGGCGGCAACATTGAGATTCTCTCTTGCGAATTCAAGAGAAGCGCGGAGAGTTTTGCGCGAAGGGTCGTAGAGCGATGCCCAGGAGCACTCCCGCCCCATGATTAAGTCCGTGACGAGAATACCCGCAATGGTTCCATGCGTCATACCCATTCCTGAATCGCCAGTTGCGATGTACAGGTTTCGAGGGTCTCCTGGATTGCGGCCGATGAAGGCAACACCGTCCACAGTCTCCATCACCTGACCAGACCAGCGAAACTTCACGTCTTCAATCATCGGGAACCGCTCTCGCGCCCAGGCCTCAAGTCGTGAGTATCGCTGTTGGCCATCGTCCGCTTGTCCAGTTTTATGGTCTTCGCCCCCGACTAGTAAGACATCGAAGTCGTCGTCGTTTTCAGCTGAGACACGTTGAACTCTTATATAGTGGTATGGATCGAGTGTGTCCCAGTAGAGCGCTTTTGTAACTGAGCCGAGTGGAATTCGTGCGCCGATGACATAAGAAATATAAGGGGATTGTTTGGTGTGTATGGTGACAATGTCATTTATCGGCGTGTTCGTTGCTATAACGATGGCCTCCGCCGTCACTGTGTGGCCATTTGATGTCTCGACCCGCGAAGTTCCACCGCCTTCCACTTCACTCGCGTGCGTTCCCGTGTAGATTCGCCCGCCGTCTCGTTTAATAGCCCGGGCAAGACCGTGGAGATATTGCAAAGGATGAAACTGACCCTGATCCGGAAAGCGCAAGCAGGAACCCGTATCGAAAGAATCAATGGGCGCGCGTTCAACGTGCTCAACATTAATGAGTCCCGCGCGATGCGCTGCTTTCAACTCACGTTCGAGCACCTTTTTAGACACGCCCGGCGGGGCAAAAAGGTATCCATCGAGTCGTTCGAAGTCGCAATCAATTCCTTCTTCGGCGACGATGGCCTCGATGCGATCAATCGCCGCCGTGTGGCTTTTGGCAGCGAGTTGCGCGCCCTTTTCTCCGTGTAAACGCTCGATCTCAAAATAGCGGTCATCGATAGCGTTAGAAAGGTGCGCCGTCGTTCGTCCGGTCATGCCTCCGCCAATGCCCCCATCATCCAACACAACGACCGACTTGCCTTCACGCGCCAACAAATATGCGGTCGTCATACCGGCTATTCCTCCGCCCACTATGCACACGTCGGTATGCGTATCCTCGGTGAGCGGAAATTGTTCCTGCGCTTCTGACGGTGCCATCCAGATCGAGATAGACTGTCCAGAATAACGATCCATGCTTTTCGCCTCCGTCTTTTGTCGGACCATTAGGGGACTTGAATAATCTGAACTTCCATTCTCGGTGTCCTATTCCGAAATTGGCATCACTGCGAGTCTCTAAACTGAAACCCGCCTAATCTCAGCGCCGCGATTGGGTAATGTAGTCCCGGCCGAGTCAGACCAAGCATAAAAACCATGTAGCTATGCGGCAATGAGGCGGAGTAGCAAAGGACCTGTTACCGAGCTTGTAAAAAATATGGGCCTTATCTGAAAGCTACGCCAAAATACCCCCGACTCGTCGAGGGATTTGATTGGCAATTGCGAGCGTGCTGTTTTGCTGAAGAGAACCAAAAGCTTAGCCAACGATTGCAGGACTTGCTGTGTGGTGAAACCCCTTTCTAGCTCGAGTGCAATCGCTCGCCCATCCGCGTAGCGACTACCAGCACTCTTGTCAGGACCAGGTAGCAGCTACGCGGCGAAAGCACTTACTTGCGTGCGGCTACCAGCCATTGTGAAGAGGCTCTGTGGATTGACACGCCCTTTGGCGGTTGCTCGATTAACTTGTGCCGCAGCGCCCTCACGGCGAGCTCGAGTACCAGGCACCCGAAGCCGACTCCCAGCAGCGTAGTCAAAACCCCTGAAGCAACTATCAGAATCATTGACTCAGCCATCTCGTGCCCCCTCAGCCCATCCTGTCAGCCAACCATCCCGCAGCCGCAAGGGCTCTCGCCGGGGTTGTCTGGCAGGCCGGGCTGCAAGTAATCGCTGTCCACCGCTGGTACACTCGCCACTTCAATCTCCCGCGAATAGGAATCCTTTCCTACCATTAATCGCCAGGCTGATCTCGATTCGAGCTGGCACGAATCGTGAACTCGGTGCCCCTGATCAATTCGAGATCGTCGCGGCCCTGAATGTAAACCGAGCCTGCTCCGGTACCTGCGCCGACCGCCGCCCCGATAGCCGCCCCTTTGCCTCCACCCGCGATTGCCCCGATGATTGCGCCGAGAGCTGCGCCGATGCCCGTACGCGCCACCGTCGTCGTAGTCTGGCTATTACGTTCGGATACGATCCCCTCGTTATCCACGCGAACGTCGTCACCGTTTGGAGTACGGACGCTCTCGATATAGCCGTCGAAGGGACGGGTCGATCCGTTTCGAAAACGAATCCGCTCGAAATTCATCGCGAGCTCGGGACGTCCCGTAACCCTACCCGAGCGGCCAACGCGGCCCAGATAGCCTTCGATTATGGCGCCGTCGTACTGTGACGGCGATCGAACGGTCATGGTAAAACGCTCGCCCTCACGTGCCTGTCTGGTGGACAGCGCGTTGTCGAGAATGGCGACTAGCTGTGTGCTGTCCGACGTTCCCACACGGCTTCCTACAACTGGAGATGTTTCTCTGTACAAATCCAACTGAGCCACCTCTGAAGTTTTGTTGTAGTAGCTGGTGGCCATTACCGGCTGAGTCAAACTTTCAACCTCCATACGGCGGGTGACACGAAGCTCGCGGCCGTTGGCAACTGCATCGAAAGTTACGGTGAAATCGTTACCCCGGTCGCCGGTCTGCGCGACTACCAGTTGATCTCCGATGAGTCTGGCATTGACGCGAATGGTGCGCCCCCGCGGCGTCTGCTCCACTCTGTCGCGTCCGTCAGCCTCAAAGGTAACCTGTGGCGCGCGGGTCGAAGCGATCGTAATGTTACGACCCTCGCGTTGGATGGCGATCGTCTCAGGCGCTTCGAGGCGTCGCGAGATCATATCGCGAAGACGCTGCTGCTCCTCCGGAGAGACCCCGCGCGTCGCAATCCTTGCTGCTCGCCCAACGCGATCGCTACGCGTAGTGTCTATCGTATAGGTCCCTGTAAGACGATTAGCCAAACGACCCCGGCCTCCGGGTCCGTCCCATCGCCCGGTCCCGGTTTCAGCGCGGCCCGAGTCCCCGGCATCCCAACGCCACGTGACGTTGTAGTAGCCCGCCAGTACGTCGAGATCCGAACGGATAGCGGTCCAATCCTGTTCGGCGTTGGAGGCCATACGATGGCGCGCCATGAAGCGGTCGATGAAAGCGGCGCGGTTTAACAGTTCACTAACATCACTGGCCACGTCGCGTCTTTGTCTGAAACGGTCCCGGATAGTGGAGCTCGCAGTTTCGAAGTTTGCGACGAACTCATTGATATTGTCTTCTTGCCGGGTCCCATCGATCCGGCTCCGATCGAGTCCCGCGTCCAAGCTCTGACGGAACTGTGTCGAACGCAGCTCTATGCGCCGCAGCAACTGGTCGATTTGTTGGGGGCTTACGCGAAATGCACGCTGTTGTGCCGATACACTGAGACCGGCACCGATCGAGGTTATCGTAAACGCGACGACTAGTGCCGCTGAAAGGAATTTTCGTGGTATAAACATTGTTGGTTACCTCCAAAGCTTGTCATTTCGGTTCGATTTTGTAACGAGTGCCTGGACTAGACCTGCTGGTTAAATAAGTCTCACAACACGTATGACTAAAATTGATTTACTCGTCCGCGGGGTTAAGTGCAAAAGAGAGGCCGCTGCAAGGCTCACAAACCGTGTCCTGCTTTCCTACACCTCGTACCGTTCCTGACCATTCGAGGTACAACTGAGGTACAAGTCATAGATGTTTGTTCCATCACTCGATCACGCCCGCGACTGGCTTAAGTGCAGTGGCGCGACGAGAACTTCAGTTGTAGGACGCGGTGCACTTGGAGAGTGACTTAAATCAGCCGGGTGGGTTCGTTTCGTGGCGGATCGCCTTGCGGTGGCGGGTCCGGCTGATCATCCTCGGGGAGGCCCGGCTGATCGGGAGGAGGGAGTTTTACCGGCGCGTCGTTATCGATGCCGGGGGGAACGTCTGGGGGCAGCGGGACATGGTCTGAGTCAGGGACTCGGTCCGGCCTTTGATCTACATCTGGGTTTGGTTCTCTCATGGCTGATTGATGCACATAGCGTTGTCGATGAAAACTAGGCAACGACATTCGCCGTGTCATTTCACCTCTGCTTCATTCCGGCATCATCGTTATCGATTGCCTAATCGGAATATTATTCTGGGCGACTGCGGATGGCTCACTGCCTTTACCCCGACACCCCTTGTTCGCTCGCAATAAAACACGTGGCAGTCGCCCAGCCCGTTAAGGAAGGGGAACGATTGGGTCAAGTCTCAATCTACCCTACTTGACCTTATCCGCTCCCGCTTCCTCGAGGATTCTATGCGCTTGATCAGAACGGTCATCGTGAGAATAGACGCCCACGAGGATTCCGCCCTTTTCAATTTCTTCGCTGTAGAACCGCGCCTCATGTTCGGGGAGGCCAAGCCCAATCAAACCCCCAGCCAGGCCACCGGCTGCTGCTCCCGCGCCCAAGCCAGCAAGTGTCGCAATAATGGGTCCCGCCGCAACCAGGGCCAAGCCCGGAACAACGACGATTCCCAGTGCTACTAGCCCCGCGGCGATGGCGCCAAGAACACCGCCAACGGTGGCGCCAGTCGCAACCCCCTCGGGCGCTTTGGTAGCCATCTGCAAACTAAACTCGCGACCCCGCGTAGCATCAGACATGAGAAGACTGATGTCGTCACGTGAGAATCCGTCGTCCACGAGGCTTTCAACTGCATGTTCCGCCCCTGATCGAGTCTTGAATAACCCGGTAACAAGTGTCGCCATAAAATAAGCCCTCCTTGATCGGCTTAGAAATCAAAGTTAGCTACAGTGCAATGCGAATGCCAGAGCCACTTTTCAAGATAAGCTCGGCCCTTGCCCACAGATTCTATCGCTTTCCTGCGATTGCTTCGCCAGCTTTCTCGATAGCCCGCCCTGCCTTCTTTCGCACGGTGCCGAACTTTTCCTGTATCTCTCCCCCGGTCCGCTCGGCCTCACCCTTGTTTTCAAGATCGCGATCGCCAGTCAACTTACCGACCTTTGACTTAACCGCTCCCTTGATCTTTTTTCCCTTACCCTTCGCTTCGTCCTCATTCCACATGATGTTCTCCTTTCGTAAACTCGATGGAGTGAACGCGATGCCTTATCCTTGCTAGTTGACCTCAATGCGCCACTCATCCCTCTCCGTGCGAATGCAGCGGAGGCGGTTCAGGTAGTGGCTGTGCAATCGGTAGACCGAAACAAATCCGATCGCTGGAATCTTGCTCGACGGCGCCAACTGGTTTAGTGAGACCGGTACGTCCACGAAACGTGGCATCCAGCTTGCGAATTACCGGATTCGCGCGCTTGAGTCGCGATTAAGATGTAGTGATTGACAGTGTCAGCGTATGAAACGAGGACTTAGGCGTAGTGAAGCAACGCAGTCTGATGCGACACTCGCTGCTAAGTATTGGAAGCCGAGGGAACTACAAATGATTTCAACCATTTCACGAAACGAGTTGATCGAGCGCTTAGATCGAGGATGTGATTTTGCTCTTGTTGAAACTCTGCCTTCCACCGCCTATCACCAGGCGCGTCTGCCGGGGGCGATTAACCTGCCGCCTGATCAGATATCAGAGCTGGCAGCCACTCTATTGCCGGACAAGACAATTGAGATAATTGTCTATGGCGCCAGCCCGACATGCCTCGATTCGCAAAACGCCGCGAGTGAACTGGCCGCGTTAGGGTATGCGAATGTGCGTAACTATGCTGGAGGCAAGAAAGATTGGTTTGACGCGGGACTGAGGATCGAAGTGATTTAGATACGGGATCAAGTCGCACTGCGTTTCAAATACAGGCGGTATGAGGTCTGCCGGATCACGTCGGGTATGTTCTTGTTCTGGGAAAGGGCGCGCAGGTCGCGCGTTTGAATCCGATTGATAAAGGCGAGGCTGGTTGCGATTGGCGTCCGCGAATTTCGCACAAGGTTGTGTATAACAAGATACGAACGCGTCCACGCGCGAGTCTGACCTATCTGCCGCAGCACCTCTTCTGGCACAGTCCTGACTGAAGCGATTTGTTCGACTTCCGTATCCGTCAGCCGCGGATTCCGCATCACCGCGCCGGCCACGATGCGATTGGGATCGCGGACCAGAATCATTCGAGCTTCGCGCGTCCCTTTTATCGCGAGCATTACTCTGTCCTTCACGCTCATCAAGGCGACCCGCTGGAAGACTGGAACCCGGTCGACCGTAAACTCTAACGCTTCAGCCGCAATCTCTCCGACCACGCGCTGTATGTCGAGTTGCTTGTCCGGATCGGGGGGCGACACGGCGAAGGGACCATACTCTTGTTCATATTCGGTGATCAGGGAGTCGTCTACTCCGTCTTCGATTAGGCCGAGACGTATTAAGTCATCGATGCCACCGATCGACACTGTCTCGCGTTCTGTGCGTTCCGCTTCGCGCGCCGCGTCACCCTGCACCCGCTGCTCATCGGCGATCATGCGCACGCCGAACTGCTTTTCGAAAAACTCTTCTCGCACCTCGCGCGCGCGACGCTCGGCTTCAGAGCTACTGGCGGAGTTTGTCAGGATGGCGTCGATGATGTCGGGCGATCGAATGAGACTTTGCTGCTTGAGCGATATAGCCTCAATGATTTTTGAATCGGGGCTGCGAGACGCTAGTTGGGCTAGAGCAGCATCGGGCGTAGAAGGATTGAAGATTATGGCTTCAACCAGTTCGCGCGGCGCGCGCGGCCACAGACAAAGGAACCCCAGCACGTCCGCGGGAGTCTCGGTGTGAGCGGCGAGGTGAGAGAAAGTCTCGGGATTCACTGCGCCCAGCGTCGCCGTAGTCGCCGCGCGCACGTCCTCGCTTGCGTCCGCACTCAGCGTCACCAACGATTCGAGCAGTTCCTCATTCGATAGAGGCAGCAGACCTCTCGCCGCCGCTAGCTTCACCGCGTCCGGAGCTGTTCCCGATCTGATCGCTTCTACAATGTGGTTAGAGATGGTTTTTCCTCTATCTGCTTTTTAGAGGCTTACGGGGTAAGGGGCATAAGCGGGGGTTGTAGTGAAGAGCAGATTACTATAGGCAGGCCCGCTATTCAATCGTTTGTTTGGAGGAGATGACGCGCCGACACGTAGACTGCCCTCCTGATAAACGCCAGGCATTTTACCTCTTTCTTGTTGCGTCAGTATTGGAGCGCCAACTTGGTTCGCCGGTTTCTGGATTCCATACTTTGTTCGATCAAACAACTTTATAGACTTTGCCTTTGAACACGACCACGACTTTCTTGCCCAGCGAGAAGAATTCGGCCAGCTTCGGCTCCTTGGCAATCAGGTTGAAGAACTCCTCGCTGGCGAATTGCACTTCTATTTTCGGCAGTGTTGACGATTCCTTGAGCTGGGTGTCCACCCACTCCTCGCCTTTCAATTGGAACGTCTTGTCGCCGACGGTGCGAATACTGGTGAGGTAGGATTCGGGGCTTTCTACTCTATCCGATTCCTTCATCTTCTTTTCCGTCTTGCTGTACACAACGGCGGACTCGCCTGTGACCGTTACCTGCTCGGTGCGTCCTCTTCCCGATCCCGTTCCTATTCCACCTCCTGAACCAGGCCCTCGAGACATGCTGTCCAAAGCGCGGCGTTGTTCCATCGGGAGGATTCGTCTTCCTATGTCTTTCATATCCTCCGTCACCAGGAAAGACGTGTAAGGAGTGACGATGCCGTAGCGCGTGCCAAGCTGAATGATCTCGTCTTTCAACTCTCTGTTCTCGCCGTTCAAGCGAATCTGTTCGAGCAAGTATCCAACTCTTCGCGTGGCCCACAGTCGCGCCAGAAACGGATTGTCGGTGCGTTCCTCCGGGAAGCTTTGTTTGCCGAACGTGAAGACTTCTTCGCGCGACCCGACCTTTCCTTTCAGTCGAACCGTAGCGGAGTTCACGCTGTTTTTGTATCGCCCTACGATGACCAGTTGCGAGTTCTTGAACAAATCGCCGAGCATGCGCGGGTAAGTCAAATCCGTCTCCACGCCGCCGAAATCAAGTTTCAAATCCGACAGCACCGGATAGTTCACGCGGGCGAAGAAATTCGACACTTTAACTTCCAGGTCTTCCTGCGGCTCGATGTAGTCGCTCGAGCCGCGATTTTCCGCCGAAAGTTTATCCAGCAGGGTAGTGTTGACATCGTAGCCGACGCCGAACGAAAACAGGCGCACGCCCGCGCGATTCGCCTCCGCTACGTTCTTGATGATCTGCTTCACGTCCGTCGTTCCAACGGTCGGCAAGCCGTCTGTCAGAAAGACGATCATCGCGGGACGCTCGCTGGATTGAAACTGCCTGAACGCGGGCACGAGCGCGTCGTTGATGTTCGTGCCACCTTCGGCTCGGAGGTTCTCGATGAATTTGAGGCCTGTGTGCTTGCCGTCGCCATTGGCTTCGATGAGGCCTGCTTTCATCAGATGCTCTTCGCCGGAAAACGAGATGATGTTGAAGCGGTCGCGCGGCGACAGCGACTCGACGCCGAATCTGAGCGCGGCTTTCGCTTTGTCAATCTTCTCGCCGCTCATCGAACCGGAGGTGTCGAGAATAAAGACGATGTCTTTGGCGGCGCGTTGCTGCTCGCCGATGTTCGACTTCGGCGAGATGAGCATCAGGAAATAGCCGTCCTTGCCCGGCTCGCGGTGCGTCAAAAGCGACAGGCCGAAGTCTTTTTCCGAAAGCGAATAGTAGAGCAGAAAATCTCTCTGCGTGTCTTCGTGTTTGCCTTCAAAGCTGAGGCGCGCGCGGCGCTCGCCGTCTTTGTTGACGGAAATCTTGTGCGATGGCGAGAAGATGTTTTTCAAATCAATGGGCGAATTGATCTCGACGCTCGCCGCGATTTCCTTAATGGGCTGAGGCTGAATGCGGCGGCCCGAGCCAAGCTCGTAGCGATAGCTCACGGTGCCGCCCTCGTTCTTGAGCACCTGGGAGTACGTCAACTCGATCTTCTTGGTACTGCGCGGCTCGATGGGAAACACGCTGGCCTGAAACAAATCCTTGCCGGCGTACTCGAGCAGTCCGGGATCAATCTGCCGCCGAACGATTTCATTGTAGATTTGCCGCGCCTTCGCTCTTTCAACGATCTCGCCGGCCATGCGCTTGTCGCCGTCGTAGATAGCGAAGTCCGAGATGGACGCGCTCTCCGGGATGGGGAAGAAGTAAGAGCCCTCGAGCCGATAAGGCGTGTCGTTCTCGAAGACCTGCTCGACTTTGGTAGTCGCCACCTGCGCATCAATTTTGACAGTGATCTTCACCGATTTGATATTGAGCACGCGCGGAATTGGAACAGGTCTTGGCATTGGCAGCGGAGGGCATCTGCGGCATTCCTGCGGCAGGATCACGCCTTGTCCGTAAGCGGAAGTGGCGCCGAAAAGCAGCAGCGCGAATAGAGCGAGCATTCCCAGTCTCAACAGAGCAAGCATTCTCAGTCTCATGGTCTTTCTCTCCGGAACTCGTGGGCGGGTAGTCATCAATGAGTCGTTGTCGTTTCTCACTCACTCTTTTGAACGCCGGAGGATTTCGTTCTTGCGATTTGGTGGGCGATTTCGCGCAGGGTTGCTCCTCCGGAGGCAATCAGGAGGCGGTCAAGGCAAAGCTGCGGCTTCTGCTGACCTCTCCTGAGACGGGGTCCAACGCGAAAAATAAAGTAACGGGAGTTGACTTGCGATCAATTCTCAGCCGGGTTTCTTACTTTGATTGGAATCATGCGCCATGGCACTTCTTATACTTCTTGCCGCTGCCGCATGGGCAAGCGTCGTTGCGCCCGATTCGAGGACCCTTGTTGCGAACCGGCTTTGCAGCCTCTTCCTCGCCTCCAGCGAAAGCGGTCTCGTTGGCCTTTGTGAAAGCGACTCGCCCACGGCGTTGGCGGCGGCGGCGCTCGAGTAGCTGTTGCTCGACGGGCTCAGCCACTTGCACCTGGAAGTTAAACAGATATCGAATCGTTTCGGTGTCGATACGGTCGAGCATCGCCTGGAACAAGTAGTAAGACTCTCGCTTGTACTCGACCAGCGGGTCCTTCTGCCCGTAACCGCGCAGACCGATGCCTTCTTTCAAGTGGTCGAGAGCGAGCAGGTGGTCCTTCCACTGCGCATCTACAATGTTGAGCATGATGTAGCGCTCGAGGTTGCGCAGAGCGTCAACGCCCAACTGAACTTCTTTCTCCTTGTACCTCTCTTCAATCTTCGGCCAGATGACCTCGCGAGCTTCTTCCGGGCCCATCTCCGCAAGCTCCAGATGTTCAGCCTCCGCGTCAAACCCGAAGTTCAATCTAAGCTGTTCCTTCAATACTATAGTGTCCCACTCGTCGGGACGCTGGTCCTTCGGCATATACTGTTCGATCAAACCTTCAAAGTTGTCTTCAGAAATGCCGAGAACGTAGTTGCGCTGATTGGTGCTCTGCTCTTCCGGCGTGTCGCCTTCAAACCCGATCAACAAGTCACGACGCAGACCATAAACAGTCTCGCGCTGTTTATTCATGACGTCGTCGTATTCGAGGAGATGTTTGCGGATAGAGAAGTTGTGTCCCTCGACGGACTTCTGAGCGCCTTCTATTCGCTTCGACACAATCCGCGATTCGATGGGCACCCCTTCTTCCATACCGAGACGCAGCATCAATCCCTTGATGCGCTCGCCGCCGAAGATGCGCATCAGGTCGTCTTCGAGCGACAGGTAAAACCGTGATGAACCCGGATCGCCCTGGCGCCCTGAGCGTCCGCGAAGCTGATTGTCGATACGTCTCGACTCATGCCGCTCGGTGCCCAGGATGTGAAGACCGCCGACGCCGACAACTTCCTGGTGCTCGGCATCGGTTGTTTGCTTGGCGCGAGCGAGCGCGTCCTCCCATTGCCGCTCGCTGGCTTCGTCGGGGTTAATTTCTTTCTCCTTCAAATACTGCTTGGCGAGAAACTCCGGGTTGCCGCCGAGCAAAATGTCGGTTCCGCGGCCAGCCATGTTCGTCGCGATCGTCACCTGAGCTTTACGGCCGGCCTGCGCCACGATGTCAGCTTCGCGGGCCGCGTGCTCAGGCTTGGCGTTCAAAACGTTGTGTGGGACGTGCGCCTTCTTGAGCCTGGCCGCCAGCCCTTCAGAGTTTTCGACCGACACGGTGCCTACCAGCACCGGCTGGCCCTTGTCATGAAGCTCTTTTATCTCGTTGACTACAGCGTCAAACTTCTCGCGTTCGGTCCGATAGATCACGTCCGAGTAGTCTTTGCGGACCATCGGCTGGTTAGTGGGCATGACGGCAACGTCCAGCTTATAGATGTTCGCGAACTCGGAAGCCTCGGTCTCCGCGGTTCCGGTCATACCCGCGAGCTTAACGTACATTCGAAAATAGTTTTGAAGTGTGATCGTCGCAAGCGTCTGGTTCTCGGCTTCAATCTTCACACCCTCTTTCGATTCGACGCCCTGGTGCAAACCATCGCTCCATCGGCGGCCGGGCATGACGCGTCCGGTGAATTCGTCGACGATGATGACCTCGCCGTCCTTGACGATGTACTGCTTGTCGAGGTGATAAAGCGAGTGTGCCTTTAGCGACTGCTCGACGCAATGCAGCAGATCCATGTTTGCCGGGTCGTAGAGGTTGTCGACTCCGGTAAACCGCTCGGCCATCTCGACTCCTTCTTCGGTGAGCGTGGCGCTGTGTTGCTTCTCATCGACGTGATACAGCAAGCGCGGGTCCTTCTTGAGATCGACATCGCCATCGGCCGCCTTAATCCCGGCGATGCTTTTCTGCTGTGCCTCCTTCATTTTAATCATGCAGTCGTTGGCGACGTAGTACTTCTCGGTCGAATCTTCTGAGGCGCCTGAGATGATCAGCGGGGTTCGCGCTTCGTCGATCAGGATCGAGTCGACTTCGTCCACTATCGCGTAGTAGTGGCCGCGTTGCGTCATCGCGGAAGGCTCGAACTTCATGTTGTCGCGCAAGTAGTCGAACCCGAACTCGTTGTTGGTCCCGTAGGTTATGTCCGCGCGGTAAGCTTCCTGACGTTCGGAGTCATCCATATCATGCTGTATGCACCCAACGGTGAGCCCAAGGAAGCGATAGATCTTACCCATCCATTCTGTGTCGCGTTTGGCAAGGTAATCATTGACGGTGACGACGTGCACTCCGCGGCCCGCGATCGCGTTCATATACGCCGGTAAAGTCGCAACCAGCGTCTTACCTTCGCCGGTCTTCATCTCGGCAATGATCCCGCGATGAAGCACCATTCCGCCAATGAGCTGAACGTCAAAGTGGCGCATGCCGGTCGCTCGCCGCGAAGCTTCTCGCACGACTGCGAACGCTTCGACCAATATCTCATCGAGGACTTCATCGAGCGCCGCTCGCAGCGCTTTCTTTTGTTCGTCGGCGGTTCCGCCCGTCAACTCAGCGCCGGCCATGCGTTTCTCGAAGTGCTCGCGAAACTTCGTGGTCTTCTCGCGAAGCTCGTCGTCAGAGAGACCCTTCATCTCCGCCTCGAGCGCGTTGATCTCACTGACGATGGGCCACAGGCGTTTG
The DNA here is from genome assembly GCA_038040455.1 of Acidobacteriota bacterium. GTDB lineage: Bacteria > Acidobacteriota > Blastocatellia > UBA7656 > UBA7656 > Onstottus_A. Next base: position 38,124 of record JBBPIH010000042.1, on the reverse strand, counting down.
AGCAATCGCTCGTTTGCGCTGCCGAAGATCTTAGTTGCAGCTTTGTTCAATAGTGCGGTCATGCGACACTGATTCTAAGTGATGCCATAGGGTGAGTCAACGCGAGTGGCAACTGGCAATCGCCGCCTGAACGGGTGATTTTCAGGCCCCGAAAAGACTCAAAGGAATTTATTGTTGACTTCACTATGGGTGAGTGTTAGAAATGGCGCGTCACAAAGTACCATCTGATATTTGAGAGTTTGTAGAGACTGATCCCAGCTTCGGGATTGTTTGACCCCTTAGGCGCTCCGCCCCTCGAAAGTCTCGCAATTCTCTCCTCGTCCCCAAATCGACGCTGCCCCTTCGATGCGATTTTCGACGGCTAGTTGATTCGCTCAACTACTTCAATCGCCGGCTCGAAATCGTCAACAAGTCGAGCACCTACCCCGGGGGACATACATGCTAGGCAAAAAGAAGAAGAGCGTTGTTGGACTCGACATTGGTTCCAGCGCGCTGAAGGCGGTCGAGCTTAGGCTCACGCGCAACGGATACGAGCTGGTCCACATCGCGCATCAGAATCTTCAATCTGACACCATCGTCGACGGGCACATAATCGACCTCAACCACGTTAGCGACTCCATCAGCCGAATGTGGACCGAGCAAAACATAAAAACCGATCAGGTAGCCACGTCGCTTTCGGGTCACGCAGTCATTGTCAAAAAGATATTGCTTCCGACGATGCCCGAAGAGGAACTCGACGAACAGATTCACTGGGAGGCCGAGCAGTACATTCCCTTCGACATCAACGACGTGAACCTATACCACGAAATCATAGGCCACGATGCGTCGGGCCAGAACATGGATGTTCTCCTGGTGGCCTGCAAGCGCGACAAGATCGCACAGGTCACTCAGGTGATCTCGCAGACTGGCAAGCAGGCGATCATCGTCGACGTCGACGCCTTTGCGCTGCAGAACGCTTATGACGTGAACTACCATCCCGCGTTTAGTGAGACAGTCGCGTTGCTGGACATCGGCGCTTCGGTAATGACTATCAACATCGTGCGCGGCACGACTTCGATCTTCACGCGCGACATCTCGGCGGGCGGAAACCAGTACACAGATCTTCTTCAAAAAGAACTGAACCTGACATTCGAGCAGGCCGAAGCGCTGAAGCGCGGAGCTACACCGGACCAGCAGCTTTCGATGGAGCAGATACAACCCGCTATTCAAAGCGTGTCTGAGATGCTGGCGCTCGAGATTCAGCGCACTCTCGACTTCTTCAGGGCAACAGCAGTTGACTCGCCGGCGATTGATCGGATGTTGATCGCCGGGGGCTCGTCGAAGGTCCATCTATTAACCGAGTATCTGGCGGACAAGTTCCAGATGCCGGTCGAGCGGTTCGACTCATTCCGCTCGATCAAGATCGATTCAAAAAAATTCGACGACGAGTACTTGAGAGAGCTTTCACCCAATATGGCCGTGGCCGTAGGGCTAGCGGTCCGAGTGGCGGAGGTGACGCAATGATGAGAGTCAATCTACTTGGCGGGACCGCCGAGCATCGCGTTGCGGTGCAGAAGACAAAGGTTGCGGCTCGCCGCGGACAGCAGCTCTTCATGCTGGCAAGCGCGCTTGTGATTTTTGTGCTCGCGATCGGCATAGATCATCTTTGGACCAACAACGCGCACGCCGCTGCCCAGGCCGAGCTCACGCGCGAAGAGGAAGAAGCCAAGAAGCTTGAAGCCGACATCCAGCGCAAGAACGAGTTGGAAGCCGAGTTGAAGCAGGTCGACGAACGCATCAAGGTCATCAAGCAGCTTCGAGCCGAACAGAAGGGCCCGGTTGCGATGCTCTCCGCGATCAACGAGCGAATGCCCGGCGGCCAGGCTGATTTTCGCCTCGACGCGATCGTGCAGAAGGGCAGTCACCTTCAGATCATTGGCACATCGCTCAACCAGCAGGTGATCGCCGATTTCTCGCGTCAGCTTGAATTCTCAAACGGTCTGTTTAGCAACCTGATGCTTTCGATCGAAGGCAAAGAGGTGAAGCTCGACGACCTGTCCGACAGGAGCGAGAAGAAAGATACGGATAAGAAAGACACCCAAAAGAAGGACATGGGGGCGAAGGATGCCGATAAGATGAACGAAGCCCCGGAATTGGCCCGCGTTTTCCAGTTCACGATCGACTGTGATTACAACAAGCCGCGCGCGGAAGGTGATAAGCCGGTGTCAGCGCCACAGGGCAAGTGAAGGAGACGATTTATGGCAGCGACGATGACTACTCTAGTGAAGGGCACCGAAGAGGGAGGCAGCTTCTTCAGCCGTATGGCGTGGTACTACCAGATGGGCTTGCTGCTGTTGCTCTCCGGATTGCTGATCTTTGCCGCCGATTATCTGCTTTACAGTGAGAAGCGTGCCGAGACAGTAAAAATCGAGGACAAGGTTCAACAGCTCAAGGCTAAGAACGCGCAGGGCAGCATCATACGTCAAAACCTTGCGGCCACAGAGCAAACACTAAAAGAGAAGCGCGAGGAGATTGACCGGCTTCGCGATCTGCTTCCGGATCAGGTCGAGATATCCCGCGTCTACGACAGCATAAAAGACTTTCTGCGCGAGCAGAGGCTTGAGTTGAAACGGTTCGTGCATATGAAAGCGGTCTCCGCTGACTTCTACACCGCGCAGCCGATTCAGATCGAAGTGACCGGATCATACGATTCGCTCGGGCAGTTCTTCTCCCGGCTGGGATTTTATTCGCGCATCCTGAGCGTGACCGACGTCGAGGTCAAGCAGGCGGAGGATAGCGGACAAGAGGTGGGCCGATCCATAAACGGCTCGTTTGTAGTGACCGCTTACTACATCGCGCCTGAGAACCTCGAGAAGCTGACCATGCAAAAGCCCGCCGCGCCGCCGCCGGTAACACCGGCTGGGCCAGAGGCTCCGGCGAAATAGCGGAGTGGGTGCTATGAAAGTAAAAACGATCAAGCGAATGACATCGAACTGCCTGCTTCTTCTGACTATGGTTGTCATAGTCTCGGCGCAGGATAAACCGGGGCAACCGCAGGTCAATCCGGATGCGGCGCCTCAGCCTCAGAAGGTGGGGACCGGTAAGGAATATCTCGGACCGACCGCCGATTCGATTCGGCCTTATAGATCGTCGGGGCGGGATCCGTTTAAGAAGACCGTTAAACCAAAGACATCCCGCGGCAAACAGGCGCAAGCGCGAATGCTCGGGTTTCCGACGCTGGACGTGCGCCGCGCGGAGTTCAGGCAGAAAGTGGAACAGGCACGGGCACGCGATGGAGCCGAGCCCGATCCGGTCTCGCAATACCTGGTTTCAGAGCTTGATATCACCGGCGTGTTCCGCGACGATCGCGGGTTCGGCGCGTTCGTTAGAGCACAACCGACCGGCACTATGTTCTTCGTGCGCAACGGTGCGCGGTGCTACAACGGCGAGGTGGTTCGAATCGGCGGTGACGCCTCTGATCCCGGCAGCGCGAAGGTTATGTTTCGCGAAGTGTCCTATCAGGAACTCAACGGAAAACAGTCCCCGCTGGAACGCGTAGTGACAAAGTCGGCGGGGGAAAAGAAGTGAGCCGTCTTGTGTTAGCAAAGGATCGCACTATAATCACCGCAGTTTAATCGGCCGATAATCGGCGCTGAGCTGCACATTCGAATTTCGGGTGCAAAGATGGATTCAACGTGGTCAGGCGAACAACGGAATCAATCAACAGCCCTCCGAGTAGGGTCCGTTTTAGCTTCGATAATGAGAGGGGAGACAATGGCTATGATTGCTAGGAGGCTTGTCGTATCATTAGCGCTACTCGCGCTTGTGAGCAAATTAAGCGTGTTTGCAGCATTGAACGCAGGCACAGCAGCCGAGGCGTTCGCTTTGGTGTCGCTCAAACACGAGACCGAGGGAACGCTTACGCGCATCCTCATCGAGTCGAGCGCGCCACCCCTCTACACAGTTTTTAGACCGACGGAACGGCTGATCGTCATTGATCTGCCGGGCGGGGAGGCTTCTCGTCTTGCGCACGAGTACAGCGTCAAGAGCGCGGTGGTCGACTCGATTGTGGTTCGCCAGTCGCGAGTCGGCGGCAACACCACGGCGGGACGCTCGGTGGCCAGAATTGAAGTCACCGTTCGAGCCGGTGCTCGCGACCGCTCGACGGTTAATGGCAACACGCTTGTGCTCGAGATCTCCCCAGATGCCAAGGCAGCGCCAGCCGGGGCGAAGCTCGAGAAGGAGATGGCCGCGGGAGCCAGGGACGCAAAGCGTGCGAGCCAGACACACAGCGATACGCGCAAGGAAGTGCCAGGAGTGATGGTGTACTCGGCTCCAGTTACGCCTAAGAGTTCGGCGGCAAGAACAGCGCCCGCGCCCGAGGCAGTCAAGCCTCGGCCGAGCGACTTGAAGCCGGCCACGCTTATCCGCGCGGTTCGCCCGGAAGCTGGCGACGGGGCCGTTCGAATTGTGGTCGATGCTGACGGCGCGGCGCAATACAAAGACTTTGTGCTGCCTAACCCGTGGCGCATAGTCCTCGATATCACTGGCGTCCGTTCGGTGTTCGGTAACAAGTCTATCGTTGTAGACGCAGCTTCAGTCGAGCGCCTGCGCGTAGGTCAGCCGAGCCCGAATGTCGTTCGCATAGTGCTCGACACCAAATCGAAAGTTCCATATCGCGTGGTTCGCGAGGGCGCAGCGCTCGTCATCGTCGTAGGCGACACCAGCAGTTCGCGTGATGAAAGTGCGAAGGCGAAGGTCGATTTGAAAGCGCAGCAGAACGGTAAACCGACAAAAGATGCTGAGCCTCAGCCCAAGCCCGAGGTTAGAGTTGCCGGCGATCGCATCGAGAATAAGAGTGATAACAAGAAGCCGGCTGATCAAAGTGCAAGAGACACGATCGCGTCTTCTACTCTGATTGCCCAGACGGGGGGGCAGCGAGTAACGCCTCAGCCGAGCAGGTCGCTGCCGTTGCCTTCGCAGCCAACAGCGCAACCCAGTTCCGGAAAGCCCGCGGCTCAACCAGCGCCGCCTTCAGTCAATCGCAGTGTGATGGATGTTCAGCGCTCAGCTCAACCGAACACGCCGAGGCGCAGCGACCTGGCGTTTTGCGACCCGGGCTACGTCGGCGGAATGATAAGCTTCGACCTGCGCGCAGGAGTCGACATCCGCGATATGCTTCGCTTCATCTCGCAACAATACGGCGTGAACTTCATTGTCGATAAATCGGTCGGCGCTGTTCCGGTAGATATCCGCGTAACCGACATACCCTGGAATCAGGTGATGGAATCGGTGCTGCGTGCGAACCGTTTGGGCGCGGTGTGCGAAAGCAACGGTCGCATCATCAGAATAGCCACGCTGACGGCAGTGAAAGAGGAAGAGGAGCAGCAACGAGCGATAGTTGAAGAAAAGGCCAAGCAAATCCCGCTTGTGACCAAAATCATTCACCTCAAGTACGCTCGCGCTACAGGAGCACTCGGAGCCGGCGGCGGCGGCAGGTCGGGCGGAGGAGGATCGGGCGGAGGTGGCGGTGCGGCTGCAGGCGGAGGGGCCGCAGGTAAGGGCTCGTTGCTTTCGATAGTCGACAGCCGGTTGAGCCCGCGCGGGCGGACCGAAGTCGACTCTCGCACCAACAGCCTGATCATTACCGACCTGCCTGAGTACACACAGGTGATCGAGGAGATGATCGCCAAGCTGGATCGGCCCGAGCCTCAGGTCGAGATCGAAGCGCGAATAGTAATTGCGAACCGAAACTTCCTCCGAGACGTGGGCACCGAGCTGGCAGGCGGAGCGTTTGCCAAGAGCGGACGCGGGGGGTTGTTCGAGACGACGCCCGTTGCGATCAACGGCACCGGGCTGGCGGCTGGAGGCAAGGACGGCGGCTCCGGCAGCTCCTCGGGGACCGGCACTGGCACAGGCACGGGCAGTGGCTCGGGCAGTGGCTCGGACAGTTCTTCGAGCAAGGGCCTGGGTCCGAACCTGATCGGTCCGTTTGCGGACACTGCGCTTCGCGCTGGAGTTGCAAACACAGTTTTAAGTTTGACCACGGGCGCGATCGGAACCGGTATTCTCTCCCTGGCGCTGTCGGCGTCTGAGACCAAGGGTCAGATCCGAACTATCGCCAGCCCACGCGTCACCACGACTGACAATAAGACCGCCGAGATAGTCAATGGCGTGCAGATACCAGTACAGACAGTATCGAACAACACGATCACCACGACGTTCGTTACTGCTGCACTGAGGCTCGAGATCACACCCCAGATAATCGAAGAGAACGGGCAGGTCTTGATGCATGTCGTGGCGGAGAACAACACCGTCAACTTCGCACTGGCCGGACAGTTCAACAATGGAACGCCGGGCATCAACACTCAATCGGCGGAATCAACGGTGCTCGTTGCTGATGGCGGGACGACGGTTATGGGCGGGATCAACATCGACACGGAGGGTCACTCAATCAACCGTACTCCGGGGATGTCGCGGATACCGCTGCTAGGCGAATTGTTCAAGAAGCGAAGCACGCGGCGCGAAACCGATGAGATCCTGTTCTTTCTGACGCCGCGCATTGTTAGAAACGACGGCACCGTTGGCCCGCGAGTTCCGCAACGCAGTTCGGTCGAGGGTATGCCTAACCCGAACGCGCCGCAGCGAGCAGTTGTTACGCCCGCGCCCGGCGCATCGGAGAATAAGCAAGATCCCAAAGCGGCTCAGCCAGCTCCGCCGGCGACCACGGCCGCAAGCGGAAAAGCGGGACACTAGGGAGAGAATTGCGGATTGTAGATTGCGGATTGCGGATTGCAAAAATAACCTGCCTTCCAAATCCGCAATTTGCAATCCGCAATCCGCAATCGAATATGGGTTTCACTGACACGCTCACCGGCATTGCCAATCGCATCGAAGGATGCGCCGCCGTCGTCATCCTGGGCATCGACGGCATACCCATAGAGCGGCACGTTCAAGACCTGGATGCTTCACTGGACATCGAGACGGTCGCTACCGAGTTCACAACACTGGTGAGGCGCAGCATGCGCAGCGCTTCAGACACCGAACTCGGCGATTTGCGTGAGATGGTCTTCGTGACTGACACGATGAGCTTTCTGCTTCGGCCTATTACTCCTGAATACTTCCTGCTGCTCGCGCTCAATCACGGCGGCAACGTCGGACGCGCACGATTCGAGTTGCGCAAAGCCCAGCTCGCGATGGAAACCGAGTTCGCGATCTAAGGCAAACTGGTTAAGCGAACACCCACCCGCAATACAAACCTGGAACATCGATTGAGAGGAACCTCGCGTCTTCGTGCCTTGCGTTTAGCCCTGCCTTGCATCCGGCGTTTTCATTGCTGTATTTTACAAAGTTGGCCCGAGGGCCTTGTTCGTGACATACTGACTCTCGAAGGGAATCAAACTGAGATGAACGCAAACGACATCCGACGCGGGATGATAATTATGTACAACGGCGGGCCCCATCGCGTGCTCGATTTTCAGCACCGCACGCCCGGCAATCTTCGCGCATTCGTTCAAGCAAAGCTGCGCAGCCTCAAGAACGGCTCGTCTTCTGAAGTTCGATTCAGCTCGACTGAAAACATCGAGCGCGCGGCGCTGGAAGATCACGAGATGGAGTACCTCTACTCCGACGGCGACATGCATCATTTCATGAACACCGAGACTTACGACCAGATCGCGCTGGATGCCGAAACGCTGGGCGATGCGACCAACTATTTGACTCCGGGCACAAAGATTCAGGTTGAGTTCTTCGAAGGCGCGCCCATCGGGGTGGAGCTGCCGCCGGCGGTGGAATTGACCGTCGTCGAGACCTCGCCCGAGTTGAAAGGCGCCACGGCTTCCAACAGCCCGAAGCCTGCGAAGCTTGAAACCGGCGTGACCGTGCAGGTGCCGCCGTTCGTAAAGGAAGGAGACCGCATACGGGTCGATCCTTCGAAGGGCGTCTACCTCGAACGCGTGAAATAGCGAACTCCGTCAGGAGTTCAATGTTTATAGCCGACGAGGGGTGAGCACGTACGAACTCCAAAGGAGGTCAATGTGAGTAGCGTGTTTCAACTGCCGGCACATTTCACTCCTAAAGGAGTGAGCGTAGCACGCGCCTCTTCAGCTATAGACGTTCAACCGCGACGCGGTCGCAGAACAGGCTTCTGAAGCCCGTTTCACGGTTCTGCTCAGGTTTCTAGCGCCCGCAAAGCATGTATTTCCTTTACAGCCTCGCCCTCTCGCTGTTGTTTCTCGCTCTGCTGCCCTACTTCGTTTATCAAGCCGCGCGTCACGGCAAGTATGCCGGCAGCTTCAAAGAGCGAATGGGCTGGCTGCCGGAATCACTGCGCGGCGACGGCCGTAAGACAATCTGGGTGCACGCCGTCTCGGTCGGCGAGTTCCTGGCGGCGCGGCCGTTGCTCGACCGGCTCAAGAGCGATCTGTCCGGCCATCGCATCGTGGTCTCGACGACGACGCTCACCGGCCAGCGGCTCGCGCGTTCGCACTCGAACCTGTTCGACGGCGCCTTCTATTTTCCATTCGACTGGAAGTTTTCTGTGCGCCGCGCTCTCGATCAGGTCAACCCCTCCGTCGTGATCATCCTCGAGACCGAATTGTGGCCCCACTTCTTAGGCGAGTGCCGGAGGCGTGGGGTGGTCACTATTCTGGCAAACGGCCGCATCTCGCCGCGTTCGTTGGGTCGATATCAGCGAGTAGGCTCGTTTGTCAGGCGCGTAATAAAAGACTTTTCCTTGATGGTCATGCAATCGGAAGCGGACGCGGAACGCGCGCATCAGCTCGGAGGTGCTCCCGGTCAGGTGCGCGTGTGCGGCAACCTCAAGTACGACATTCTGGGGGATGGAGCTTGGGGGTTAGGGGTTAGGGGTGAGACAGGGGCAACGAGTAAAGAGAAGTCCAACCCCCCACTCCCAACGCCCAATCCCTACGCTGAGATCGATCGTCAATTCGCACTCTCCTCGTCACCTCGTCTGATCGCCGCCGGAAGCACAGCTCCAGAGGAAGAAAACCTGCTGCTCGCTGCCTTTAGGCTTGTTCGCAATCATCCTGGGCTGGAGGGCACTCGGTTAATAATCGCGCCCCGTCATCCTGAGAGATTCAATCAGGTAGCAAGCTTGATAGCGCGATCGGGTTTCACCTTCGCCCGCCGATCGCAGGCGAAAGTGAAATCAGCGACAGAGGCCCGAGCCGCGCGAGCTGACTTGTCTTTTGAAACCGAGTTCAACGGAGAGGACCCAACGGGCCCGAGAGCGGCAGACGTAATCCTGCTGGACACGATAGGTGAACTGGCCGGCATCTACAGATTCGCTGCAGTGGTTTTCGTGGGAGGCAGCTTGGTCCCGCGCGGCGGGCACAACATCATTGAGCCAGCCGCCTTTGCAAAGCCTATTATCATCGGTCCGCATACTGAGAACTTCCGCCAGATCGTTTCGGACTTCGAGCGCGCGGACGCTGTTGTTCAGATCAGTGCGGAGGAAGACGTTGTGAATAGTCTCGCGCGCAACCTCATATGTCTGTTGTCCGATGGCGAACACGCGCGCGCGATTGGCGAGCGGGCCCGTGATATCTTGCTGGCGAATCGCGGCGCGACTGAGTGCACCGTTGCGGCCATCAGGGAAATAATGAAGATCGAGGATTGAACCCGCAGATGTGGCGCAGACTTCAGTCTGTGTCTGGTAACTCCGCTACCGGACTAATTACCAGACACAGACTGAAGTCTGCGCCACATCCTCGGTTTCAATCCTCGCCGCGTGAATCCGATGATCATCGGCAAAAACGAAAGGCTCAAGCGCGCCGTGCTGTGGCCGCCGGCTAAGCTCTACGAGCTTGCGGTGCGCCTGCGGGTTGCCGCTTACGAGACTGATTACCTTAAGCAGAAGAGGCTCGATGCGACCGTGATCAGCGTAGGCAACCTGACACTGGGCGGCGCGGGAAAGACGCCAGTCGCCCACTACATTGCCCGCTATCTCAAATCCGAACAGCACTCAGTCGCGATACTGACGCGAGGCTACGCGCGTAAGTCATCAGGCATGCGAGTGCTGAATGACCCGTCGAACGATAGCGGACCGAGCCCGGCCCCGTCTTATCGAGAGTTCGGCGATGAACCATTGATGCTCGCGCGCTCTTTGCCCGGCATTCCGATCATCGTCAACAAAAACAGATACGAAGCCGGCCTGTGGGCCGAATCAAAGTGGGGCGCAGAGGTCCTGGTGCTTGACGACGCGTATCAGCACCTGGCGCTGGCGCGCGATCTGAACATTTTGCTGATTGACGCGACTGATCCGTTCGGCGGATTTGAGATGCCCCCGTTTGGCCGCCTGCGCGAACCGCTCTACGGCATCAAGCGAGCGGACGCGATAATCGTCACTCGTGCCGACCGGCCATTCGACCAGGGTCAGACCCAAGCGATCATCAAGTATTATTGCGGCGACAGAATACCGATAATGTATCTCTACTCGACGATCACCGGGTTGCGGCATCTGGCAACTGGCGAGGTCTATGAAGCCAGGAACTTTGCCGGCTGGAATACCGCCGTTGCCTCCGGCATCGCTAACCCAGGAGCCTTCACCGAAGACGTTCTTCAAGCGGGCATCAACATCGTGAGCGAGAGCTTTTTTGCCGACCATCATGCTTTCGGCCAACAAGACCTCGATCAGATTAGCCGCGACGCCCAGGCGGCAGGAGCAGATGCGATAGTCACCACCGAAAAGGATGCTGTGCGGCTGGAAGGCCTAACGCATGGCGATGTCCCGATTTACGCGGCTCAACTTGAACTCCAAAGCGATGATGAAGTGCGGCTGAAGAGTCTGCTGCTTAGAAGCGTAAGCCACAAGGCACACAGATAGGCTCGGTTGGCTTCGGGCGGGTTACGTTACGCCGGCGAGACGGATAATTCCGCGAGCGCGCTCGGCTATCGCCACGTAGTTTTCATTCTTCAGATCTCCGCTTGTGAACAAGCGGCTTCCAACCGCGATCGCGAAAGCGCCGGCGTTGAAATAGTCGACGATGTTCTCTGGGCCTACTCCTCCAGCGGCCGTAAGCCGAACATCGCTGATCCGCGACGTGAGCGCCGCAACGTAGTTCGGCCCCCCCAACGACGCTGCCGGGAACAAGCTCACGATCGGCGCCCCCATTGCCCACGCGGTCGCGACTTCTGTCGGAGTGAGGGCTCCGATCAAGGGGGCCACGTGCGTGCGGCGGCAGGCTTCGACCAGCGCCACGCTTGTATGAGGCATCGATATGAACTGCGCCCCGGCCTTGATCGCGCGGTCCATCTGGTCGTGGTTTGTCACCGAACCCGCGCCCACACAGACGCGGTCGCCGTAGCGATGACGCAAGTCTGAGATCACCCTGAAGCTGCCGGGCGTAGCCAGAGCGACTTCAACAAGCTTGATTCCACCGACGATTGCAGCCTCGGCTGCTCGAACCGCGGACTCGGCGGATTGTGCCCTCACCACCGCAAAGACTCTGTGATCCGCGACAGAATTGACCAGTTCAGAGTCTTTCATGATCGGATAACGTCCGTGGTGCGTGGCCCGTGGTCCGTAGTCTGTGGCCCGTGGTGGTCCGTAGTCCGTAGTCCGTAGTCCGTGGCGCTTGCTTCTTTGATAACGACAACTGACCCCTGACAAGTAACTTGACCTCGGACTACGGACCACGGACTACGGACTCCCTTTCAGTTTTGCCTCAGAACGACGCGAGCGGGTGCACCGTCTCCGTCCTTGACCTTCAGCGGCAGACAAATCAATTCGTAATCGCCGGGCTCGACCTCGCGCAGGTCGAGCCCTTCAATGATTATCGTGCCCGCGCTGAGCAACGCCCTGTGCGTCACCGGCTCGCTATCAAACTTGTCCACGGACAGGTAATCGATCCCAACCAGCTTGATGCCGTCGTTGACTAGCGAGCGAGCCGCGCCCGGCGTAATATAGACATAGTCCTTAACGAAATTCTTGTTGCTCCACAGGTACGAGTTGCGCGTCTTGAACAGCACTCTAGCATCGACCGTGAAGTCGAACTCTTCAAGCACCGCTTCATCAATGAATGGAGCAGTCACCTCGACCACGCGAGCGCGTCCTATCAGCATCTCAAGTGGAAGCTTGTCGACTGTGATGCCTCCTTCGATTAGGTGGAACGGCGGATCCACGTGCGTTCCGGCGTGCGAGCTGAAAGAGTACCGGCTCAGATTGTAATTCGCTTCGTCCTCATTAACTTTTGTTCTGCGATTGATCTTTACGTGTGGATCGCCGGGATAAACAACTGATTCTTTTGAGAGAGGAACCGTCACATCATAGATTTTCATACCCTCTGGCCTTTCCTTGTCACCCGACGCATGCTATTTCGCCCCGATGATGGTTGTCAAATTCAGAAGTCGATATGCGAAGAAGCAATCCCACAATAAACCTGCGTTTCGCAAGAGATTTGAATCGAAACATCCTGGCAGCCAACCTTGAGGTAAAAGCCCCTTCTAACATCAATCCTCTCTCCGGGAACCTTTAATAAACCGAGTCACTGGGTAATGTTTGTCATGGTTGGCCGACTGGGTATGGACAAGATCGCCGCTGACATAATGTTTTTTTTATAGCTGGTGAGGTAAAGTACTGCTTGTGTTCTCAGCATATTGCTGCGAGAGCCGGCACTCGACTATCCGCGCTTCAATCTTCATGCAAGTGGCTGCCAGAGCCATTTGCATGTCGCGCTTATCGCCGGCGGCGGACGTTTCGCTTCAGCTCTCCCAAAAGTTCCGACACTCGGCGAGTTTCGCGCTCGTCCAACTCCGCCCCGCCGAACCGGACTCGATTGTACAACGTGGTGATCTCGCGAATCGGTGAAAGCCCCGAGGCGGCGGCGAACTCAACAGGTGTTTGATCAGGTTGCTTGACCAGACCTGCGCGTCTCGCGATCGCAAGCATTTGCTCGTAGAACAGCACCGCCGATTGTCGATAGTCGCGCCGCGTTAACTTGCGCCGCCACATAGGCAAAACAAAGAGTCGGTGCCACCAGGGTCCGTAGCCGGTTGCTGGAAGCCTTCGGCGTTTCTTGTACGCGAAGACTACGTACAGCGACACGAGCAATAAGGCAAGAACTGCAAGCGCGGTTGCCAGCTTCAGCAGCTCACCGATGCTCCACGTTCGAGCGATCAAGCTGTTAAGCACGCTCCGCACCCACTTCTTCGCATCGACATAGTAGACGAGCAGACGGTCTTTTGCGGTTAACAAACGATGTTGCAGGTCGACCATGATCGAAGCCTGCTCGTCGCTATCCAGCGTGACGATGTAGTCGAGCCAGAACACTTCCATCGCGTCAGCGTACCTTCTAAAACTCGCCAGCAACCCGCCCTGTGTGTAGTCGTTGATGCCTGCCGAAGGCGTCGGATCAAATTCAATCCAGGACTCGGTCTTCGGGAAGTACGCCTCAACCCACGAGTGCGCATCGCTCTCGCGGACCGTGTACATATCGTTGAGGCCGTTGTACTCGCCCATCTGAAACCCGTTCACTATGCGCGCTGGAATCTCAAGCGTCCGCAGCATTATCGCCATCGCGCTCGCGAAGTACTCGCAGTGACCTTCGCGCGTTCGAAACAGAAACTCCGCCAGCGGATCACCTTCGATCTCCTTCAACTCGAGTGTGTAACTAAACTCGGTCTTGAGATAATTCTCGATCGCCTTGGCCTTCTCATAAGGGGTCGGCGCGCTTCGCGTGATTTCATGTGCGAGCTGACTGATTCTAGGGTCCAACTTGCGTAATAGCTGCAGGTCGAGCCGCCTGACGTCGTCAGGAGACGAAGCAGGCGAGTCACCACGGAGTTCCTGCTCGCTAGGAACGCTTATGTCGGAGGAGACCACATATAGTGTGCGTCCTTTGAGTCCAATGGCCGTCAGGGCGCCCGTGTAGTAATCCCGCGAGAGCGTCGCCATGGGACCGTGGACCGAGCGGGCCCGCTGCGCGGCAAATAGAGCGGGCGTGTCTAGAGGCTCGAGAACGAATCTTTGCTCGAGGAAAACTGGATGGCTGCTCGGACTAGTCTCCAGTCCATGCCTATACGTGAACGGGGCGTTCCTCGCCGCCACTTCGCCGCTGGAGCTAACACCCTGGGCCTTGCGTTCTTCTCGCTTCGCCTCTTTGGTCACGCTCCACGCGCGCCCATCGTAGTTTTCGAGCGCGACGCCCCGCCAGCGAAGATATCGTGGTGGCTTACGGTCAAGACGTACGCGCATAACTACGCGTGAGCTCTTCTTGATCGACGCGCCTTGTCCAAGCTCTACCCGGTCTGAAAATCCGGTAAAGGCGTCGCCTTCGCCAAAGCCTCGAGCGACGCCGCCTCCCGCGAGTCTCGGGATTAAGAAGAAGAAAGGCAGCGTGAGCGCGGCGACTATGAGCGTCTGCGCCGTCGAAGCTCCGAGAAGATAGCGCACGCGTCCGCTTCCTCCTGCGCGGATGGGGGCCTCCTTTGAGCGATACTTGATCCGTTGCGGTTGCTTCAGCGGAGTGACGATCTCCTCTTCGCGATGGCCGACCTCGCGGCGGGCCCGCCGAATTTCAAATGCAGCCAATGTCGAGATGAAAAAGAATAGAAACGTGGCGAGCGAGGCTACAAACGTGGCGTTGAAGGTCAGCCCCGCGGCGAGCAGCATCTGAAAGAACGCAATCAGGTACAGAAACACCCAGTCGCGGTCGCGCTTGTTTTGGAAAAGCTTGGCCGCCGAAACGAACAGCGTCATGTGGACAAGCGCCAGGATACGGTCGCTGATCAACGCTCCATCGATGAAGACGAACGGCACGTAAGCGATGCTGAGCGTGCGCCACATCCACTCGCGTAGCCGCAGCCGGTTTGAGCTCCGTGCGTCCCGGTAGAAGCAAACGACGACGGCCAACGAATACAGCGCGATGGATACGCCGTCGAGTTCGCCGGTCATCGCTAACGCCACAAACGCCGTGGTGACGAGTGCGTATGAAGTTGTCCTAAAATAAGCTTCCATCAATCAGTGGTCAGTGGTCAGTGATCAGTGGTCAGCGGTCAGTGGTCAGTGGTCAGTGGTCAGTCTGTCAGTTGTGAGTTGTCAGCAAATACCACCTGACAACTGACCACTGGCCACTGACCACTGGCCACTGGCCACTGCTCTTATAGGTCGTCCATGAAAACAACGTGCGCGCTACGCCATATGTGCGCAGGAATCGTTCCCTTTCTTGCCGAAGTGATCAAAACCTTGAAGCGGCGATCGTCGCGAAGCACCGGCACGTCTTCAAGCAGACGCCACGCAATCCCTCCATTTGTTTTGCGGGGCGCGCTAGCGGGATCGCGAGCAACTTCTGATTCTGCCTGCCGGCGGGACTTCCGCAGAAACAACCACCCTCGCCTGCGTGTTCCTTCATCGGCGTGACTACGCTCATCAGGTGGCTCAGTCGGCTGAAGCGTTGCAAGCGATGCGAGTATCTTATAAAGGTGTTCCTGGCCCGAGCTCGAGGCAACATTGTGCTGCTCTGTGGTTATCAACTCGACTTCAGCGCGTTCGAGTATGAAATGATTCGCAAGCGATGCCGCCATCAAAACGGCTCTCTCGAATCGCTCGCGAAAATCATTCGTATCCAAGCTCGTACTGTGGCTTCGCGATTCTTCGGCAGCCGCGTCGGTCCGTTTCTTGGAATTGTCCCATGCTATGCTTCGCGGGGCTATACCGGCCGGCAACGCCGTGTCGAAGACGATCGTCAGCCGCCACTCGTCTTCACGCATATGGTCGCGCACCATCATCGCTGACGATTTCGCCGTAGCTTTCCAATCGATATAACGCATATGGTCCGAGGGATGATAACGGCGAATGGCATATAGATCGTCGCCCGACCCGCGAGCGTGACTCTGAATTTGTCCGGCGAGCATAGGTAGCGCGTGATAAAAATCGTCGAGCGGCTGCGGCTTCGGGTAGACGAGTATCTCACCGGCGGCGTCGATCCTTCGCCACTTCTTGAAGAAGCCGGCGGGGAATTTCGTAGCGATGCGAAAGCCGGTTATCGGATAGCGGCCGCGACGCTCGAAAGTGTGCTCGGTGCGTTGTCTTGCGCTCGAACGCGCCGGCGCGAGAACGAAGTAGGCCAGCTTGCCCAGGCCGCTGCGCGGAGCCGGCGCGCCGCCCGACGCCTTTCTTTCGGCCTTTCTCCTGGGCGCCTCCTTTGCAGCGCGGCTCTTGTCCTCTTCCTCGTCGTCTTCCTCTTCTCCTGCCTCCGACAGCGCTTCTACCATCAAGCTATAGCTCGGCATGAAGCGTTTGTGATTTAGAAGGGTGACGCTGATGTTCGCAGGCTCGCCGGCGAATATGTGATCGGGAAAGCGCAACTGGATCGATACGTCCGCAAGCGAAATGCGCGCTATCAGGTTGGCCGCAATCAGAAACGCGATCATCGCCGACAACACCAGGTACAGAAGATTGTTGCCATTGTTCCACGCAGCGAAACCGATGATTACAAGGAAGACGACGAACAAAAGACCTTCAACTGTGAAACTTGTTCGGATGGCGAACCGAAGGACTTCGAGACGCACATTCCGGGCGAGTCGAGGAATGATGTACAGCGCGCCGATCAATGCCAGCACCAGAGAGATTGCCGCCGCGACCGCGGCCAGGCGCGTGCTTTGTTGGTCAGCTGCTGCCGAGCTGAGCAGTGCGATTATGAAAGCGAGGCCGAGAAAGAATACCGTGATGAAGAAGTCGCGCCACGCTTGCCGATTCATTACTACCTCACAGCGGCACGTTTACCGTCTTAAGGATTTCCTGAAGTGCGGCTTCGGCTTCGTCCGAGCGGCGCAGTCCAGTCGAGTAGCGCGAGTTGACTACGATCCGGTGAGCAAAGATCGGGACCACCAGGCGTTTGATGTCATCGGGAATCACGAAGTCGCGGCCTTCTATAAACGCCAGCGCCTGAGCAGCGTGGTAGAGCGAAAGGCTTCCGCGCGGACTCACGCCAAGGTCCAGGATGTCGGCATCGCGCGTGGCTCGAACTATGCGGATCAAATAATCGATAAGCGCTTCGTCGACGGTCACCTCTCGCACCTCGTGTTGCAGCGCGAGTACGCCGTCGCTGTGCATCACCGGAACGACGCGGTCTACGGCGGAGTTCAGAGTCTGCTGTCGGAGTATCGTTTTCTCGTCTTCGGAGTCTGGATAGCCCATTCGCAGCCGCATCATAAAGCGGTCGAGCTGCGATTCGGGCAGCGGGTAAGTTCCGTGATGCTCGATGGGGTTCTGCGTAGCCAGAACGATGAACGGGCGCGGCAACGCATACGTCTCCTGCTCGACCGTGACGTGGCCCTCGGCCATTGCTTCGAGCAGTGCTGACTGAGTCTTAGGAGTAGAGCGGTTTATCTCGTCGGCGAGTATCACGTTGGCGAAGATCGGCCCCGATTTGAACTCGAACGTGCTCGTCTGTTGGTTGAAGACCTCGAGTCCGACGATGTCGGATGGCAGCATGTCGGAAGTGAACTGGATGCGTTGAAACGTGCAGTCGAAGCTTCGCGCTAGAGTTTGCGCGAGCGTGGTCTTTCCGACGCCGGGGACGTCTTCGATCAGCAAGTGCCCGCCCGCGAGCAGGGTGACCAGGGCGAGCTCGATGACATCGGACTTGCCGTGTATGACCTTCTCGATTGTGGCTTGGAGTTCTTCCAGCTTCCCGGCGGTGGTGATCACTAAGTCGATCCTCGCTCGAGCGTTTTGGGGCGCACAAGAAATCTAGCACAATTGAACGCCGCCCGCTAAGAGAAGTTGCAACCAGTAATTGACAAACCGAACCTGCCGGAGTACAGTCGGCTCACCTCTGGTAGTCGGTTGGTGCGCACGACATTCAGGACGCTTGAATGATATTCAAGACGCGCACTGTAACCCCTGCACACTTTCCCGCCGGCTTTTCGAAAGGAGCAGTACCATGCCAGCAGCAGCGCTATCAGACGAAAGTAGAGCCGTCGTTCGGAGATTCTTCGCGGAGGACTAATGAAAAGAATAGTCAGAGCAAGGCTCGATCACCTGCTTCTTACAGCGTGT
Source organism: Acidobacteriota bacterium (assembly GCA_038040455.1). Classification (GTDB taxonomy): domain Bacteria; phylum Acidobacteriota; class Blastocatellia; order UBA7656; family UBA7656; genus Onstottus_A. The sequence goes on along the minus strand of JBBPIH010000042.1, from coordinate 20,123 downwards.
GTGTTGGTGACTGTATGCCTCTCGGCCTGCGTTCAATCGAAATCTATCAAAGACCTTCGGCCGAGGGTCATCTTGATTTCGCTGGACGGGTTTCGCGGCGACTACCTGGAGAAATACGAACCACCGAACCTCAGGTCTCTGGCTCGAGAAGGCGTACAGGCGAAGTGGATGATTCCTGCGTTTCCAAGCAAGACGTTTCCTAACCACTACACGATCGCGACCGGGCTGTATCCGCAAAATCACGGAATTGTCGAGAACAACGTTTTCGATAAAGGCTTTAATGCTATGTTCACGATGAGCAATCGCGAAGAAGTGCAGAATGGTCGCTGGTGGTTGGGCGAGCCGATCTGGGTCACCGCCGAAAAGCAGGGACAGAAAGCCGCTCCGTATTTCTTTCCCGGAAGCGAGGCTGAAATAGCGGGCACGCGGCCGACCTATTGGAAGCCTTATGACGGGAAGGTGCCGAATGATGCGCGCGTCGATACGATCTTGTCCTGGCTCGATCTGCCTTTGAGCGAGCGGCCGACTTTCTTGAGTTTGTATTTCAGCGATGTTGACAATGCCGGGCATGACTTCAGTCCCGAAGCGGTTGAAACACGCGACGCTGTGCTCAAGGTTGATAAAGATCTGGGCAGACTCATCGACGGACTCAAAGCACGGGGGCTTTTCGAGCACGTCAACCTGATCATTGTTTCCGATCACGGCATGGCTCCCCAGGATCCTAAGAACACTATTGTGCTCGATGAGCTTGTCGATGCGAACCTTGCCGAAAAGATCATATGGACGAGTGAGATCGTCAGCATCTTTCCAAAAGAAGGCAAAGAAGACGCGATCTACAAAAGGCTGAAAGCCAAGTTGCCGCCGCAAGCGAAGGTCTATCGGAAAGCGGAAATACCTGCGCGGTTTCACTATTCGAACAGCCCGCGCATTGCTCCGTTGTTGGTGTTGCCGGAGGAAGGCTGGACGTTGACTACGCGGGCAAAAGTTAATGAGACGAAAGCCAAGGGACAGAAGAACGGTTTGAGAGGGGGACACGGCTACGACAACGAGCTTCCTTCGATGCGCGCGATCTTCATCGCTCACGGCTCGGCGTTCAAGAAAGGCAGCATCATCGAGCCGTTTGAGAACATTCACTTGTATAACGTGATGACCAGAATTCTCGGGTTAACGCCTGCGCCGAACGATGGGAACGATTCGGTCGCCAACGCGACCTTAGCGGAGGATCCATAAGGAATCTTCAGAATCAAAATGACCAGGTTGCGAGACCTTTTCCGTGAAACTTCAAGACTGATCTTGCTCCGAAGCGAAATTCAGTCTGCTTCTCAGGCTGACGCCCTACACGCATTGTGATTTCCTGGATGCCCCGCTGTTTATCTGTTTGAGGGATCAGGCGCAGCACAATATCAGGTCCTTCCAACATCATCGTCATACCGTCAACTTGCCAGCGATAACCGAACAGCTTGCCCATCTCAGCGAATCTCTTTTGGGTTGATTCATTCACAGCAACTGTCAGTGCAACTACATCTCCGAAGTATGGTCTCGCGGGCTTATCTTTCAGTACGGCCACATATCGTTGCAGTATTTGTTTTCGGCTCACCCCTTCGCTCTTGCTGTTGGATTGAGGATTCCATTCAGCCAAAAAGCGAGGATGATATTCCATCACCCAGACCCTCAGACCAGGATCAGGCGGAAAGTCTCTAAACCCAGCCGTATAGAACCAGGCGACTTGCTTTTGGTCAAATTGCCTGGTGATTGGCGCTTGTGCAACTGTGAATTCAGAAGCCAGTTCTCTTTTGATCGCATCCAGTCCGCCGGACTGATCCACACCGAAGGCAATACCCCCATCGCCCAACTGCCCTATGGTTTGATTGGAAGCGTCAAAGAATTCGAAGTAGGTGTTCTTGCCGTAAAAGTACAAAGCAGTGTAAGACATATCGATTCGGGTTGTCGTTCGTTGCTCTGTAACGGCAAATTCTCGTCGTAGGAATTGATTCTGTTCGATGGCCTTGTATGTAGAAGAGTCTAGAACGATATAGAAATGATTTAGAGCAAAGGAGGGCAAATTCATCTTCACTTGTCCGAGGCTTGAGAAACCAAGTAGCAACATCATCGCTCCTACGAATATTGCTTTTCTCATCATGACTCCAGTTTTCCTTTCAGCCGGGGCAAAGCCCCATATCAGGCGCCGCTACTTTAGCACTATTAGCATGAGTTAAGACTATCTTCCAACTTCCTGAATTCGCCTTGGCCGCCTGACAAAGAAATAGATTGGAGCACCTATGCATCCTGCTAACAGAATGATCAGGACCCATACTGTGTGCATGCAATGCAATTAGCGATTTGCTGGTCCGATAGTGTGCCTTCGGATGCCGTAGAACAACAACGCCGCGACGAGAAGATAAATCACCGAATTCGCGCTAATGCACGCGCTCATGCCGAAGTGCTCACTTGCCGCTGCGATTGCCACCGGCGCGACTCCGCCGCCGATCCAGCCCAGCGAGTTCATGAAGCCGACTGCCGATGCTCGATGCTCGGGCCGCACCACGTCGTGGAGCGACGCCCAGATGTTCGCATCGTAAAGCCCTTTGAAATATCCAAACCCGGTCAGCGCCACGATCACGACCGGTACCGAGAGCGTCCAGCCCGCTAGAAAGATGAACGGGACTCCAAGCGTCAACCCGATCGCTTGCGTTATCATCCGTCCGCCGCGATTTGCTTTCGCTAGCCGGTCCGCTAGAACGCCTCCGCTCAACACGCCGAGCACCGAGGCGATCTGTAAATACGCCGTAGCGCTTACGCCGGCCATCGCCAGGCTGAGGTTGAACTTGCGATAGAGGAACGACGGCATCCACGTAAGGAAAATCATCGCCACAAAATTCGCGCCGACGAACACCGCCGTAAGAATTCGCACCATCGGGTTAGCGAACAGCTCTCCGATGGGCTTGAGCAGATCCAACATTGATCGCACGATAGGGCTGGCGAATGACTGCGCGACGAGCACGGACGGACCGCTGCGACTGGTCGCGGTTTCGGCTTCGCCTGGGCCGCCAGACAGGCCGGGCTCTTGGGAGCTGGGCTCAGTTGAATGGGCGCGAGCGGGCTCGCGAAGCAGACCAAGCAACAGCACGCCCAATAGTATTCCCAATGAGCCAAACAGGTAGAAGCTCGAACGCCAGCCGTAATGCTGGCCGAGCACTCCAGCGACGCTTCCTCCGGCGATTGTCCCCGCGTAAACGCTCGATTGGTGGATCGACATCGCGCGCGACCGCGTCCCCGCACCGTGGTAGTCGCTCAACATGGACATAGACGCGGGAAAGTAAAACGCCTCGCCGAAACCTTCCAGGGCCCGGAACAAGACCAGATGTGAGTACTTTGTTGAGAGCGCGGTCGCAATGGTGATCAACGACCAGAAGATGAGCCCGGTTATGATCAGAGTCTTGCGGTTGATTCGATCACCCACCAGACCCGCAACAGGTCCGATTGCCGCGTACACCCACATGAACGACGCGCCGACAATGCCCAACTGCACGTCGCTAAGGTTCATTTCTGATTTGAGGAGTTCGAAGACGGAAAAGATCGCTTGCCGGTCCGCGTAGTTGAAGAAGCACACGAACCACAGCATCACCACGACCCACCATTTGTAGGTTTCTAGTTTCTGGTTTCTGGTTTCTGGTTTCACGCTGGCAACTCTCTCAAGCATCGTATGCCCTCGGTCCCGAGTCACGCCGGAACCAGAAACTAGAAACCAGAAGCGATTCAAGCATTGGTTCGCGTATGCTTCGGTCCCGACTCGCGCCGGAACCAGAAACTAGAAACCAGAAACCAGAAACCAGAAACCATCTTTCATTCGGGCCAGCGCCCGTCAGGCATGTCGCGAAGCTCGAGTTTGCGCGGATCGATTACCACGTGTTTGATTCGCTGGCGGTGCCACGTGTAGGTAACGTGCACCAATCCGTCAGCGGTCTGTATCACCGCAGGGTACGAGTACTCGCCGGGCTGGTCCTCCAATGTCAGAGCCGCCTTCCAGGTCTTACCGTCAGATGAAACTGCCAGGTTGAGCGGGCTGCGCCCTTTCTCGGTGTGGTTGTACACCAGCAAAGCGCGTCCGTCCTTGAGCATCACCCCATCGATGCCCGCGCTCGGATTCGGCAGCGCGGTAGACTTCATCGCGCTCCAGGTCTTTCCGCCATCAGTAGACCAGCTCTCGGTGATTTTGCTCTGGCGGCTGCGACAGAGAATCTGGATCCCGCCCGAGCGATAAACCACGATCGTCGGCTGGATGGCTCCGAACTGACTTCGATCATTCAGCGGTTCGCTCTTCCGCCAGGTTGCGCCGAGATCGCTCGAGTATTCCATGTGAACGCGCCAGCCCGCGTGCTCGGTGCTGGAGCCGGACAACAGTGACCCGTCCTGCAACTGAACCGGTTTGTTCTTGATCGGGCCGAGAATACCGTCGGGCAGTCGCTGCGGCTTCGACCAACTCGCGCCGCCGTCAATGGAAGTCATCAGCATGCCCCACCACTCGCTTGGGCTCGGTCCGACTTTGTAGAAGAGCAGCAGCGGTCCGCGCGCGGGCTGAAACAACACCGGGTTCCAGCAAGGGTAACGCTCGCCGGTTGGTTGAACCCCGGTGGCTACCTCCACCAGTTTGGACCACCCGTTCTTATCGCGTCGGGAGACCCAGATTCCAACGTCGGGACTCCTCTCGCGCGTGCCTCCGAACCAGGCGGCAACCAGGCCGCCTTTTGTCTCGGCTATGGTTGACGCGTGACATGACGGGAAGGGCGCTTGTTCAAAGATGAACTCCGTCTTGACGATAGCACTTTTAGAACTGTCGTTTCTTGCCTCGATCCAAATGCCCGGCAAGATTAGAACAAACGCGAGGAGAGCGCGACTGATGATTCGCATAATCGTTGACTGGGGATTAGAGCATAGTTAGACAGCGCTGAAGGTAACGTCTTCATAGATCTCGCTCAGAGGCAAAGTGCAACCTACGGAACTCAAAGTCAGGACGGCGTTCAGGTCGGTGAGATCTTCGCGCGTCCATTTCCCGTCCTGCTGACGCGTGTAGTGGGTTACATGCGGCGTGTCCTGAGCTACGAGCAGATACTCGTTGAAGCCAGCGATTGCTTGATAAGCGGCGAACTTGTCCTGGCGATCGCGATCTTCAGACGTTGGCGACAGCACTTCTACGATGAGGACTGGATTCACCAGCGCGTCGATACCGCGCATCTTCTCAACTAGCAAATCGCCACACACCACCGTTATGTCAGGATAGCGATAAGGCAGGAGCGTGTGGGTCTTCACTGGCATCTCAGAGGTGAACGTTTGACACCGCCCGTCGCTTAATCGCAGCCTCAGTCTAAAATGCACGTTGCTGCAAAGCCGGCCGTGCGCAAGACTGCCGCCGCTCATGCAAACGATGTCGCCATCCCAGTACTCGTAGCGCACGTGGCCCGCGTGCTCTAGCGCGAAATAGTCGTCCAGCGTGTAGTAGTGTTGAGGAACGTCTTTCCGGTCGGTTGCCATCCGTGCTTTCCTCTCGGTGCACCCTGTTTGCAGGTGGAAGTTTACCACAAAGAACATGGTGCGGCTCGACTAAATTCCACTGCGATCGCCTGCGATTTTTTTCGAAGCACGTCGTAAGCGAGTGACATAGCCGGAATCGAATCCGTTAATCAAAGCGCGGAATTCACCCTAGTGAAGAGAGAATCAGGATCGCTTTCTACACGCACGCGGCTGGGATAAAAACTTCGCATCGTGTGCTAAGATTGCCGCGAGGAAGACCATGAGTGTGCCGACAAAACTACAGCGATTGAGCGTCGCCGAGTATCTGGAGGCAGAGAAGGACACGCCTGTCCGCCACGAGTACATCGACGGTCAGATCTATGCGATGGCGGGCTCAAGCGACCGGCATAACCGCGTCGCAGGCAATTTCTACAATCGATTGGACGACCATCTCGGCGACGGGCCTTGCGAACCATTTATCTCGGATATGAAGGTCTGGGTCAGCGAGACTGTCTTTTACTATCCGGATGTGGTCGTCGCGTGCGACGGCCCCGGCGCGGATGCGTACTATCGAAAACAACCGCGACTCATCATAGAGGTCAGCTCGCACAGCACCGAACGTATCGACAGGTCTGAGAAGCTGCTGGCTTATAAACAGGTGAAGAGTCTGAAAGAGTACGCGATTGTTTCACAGGACCGCGTGCACATCGAGGTGTTCCGCCGCGGGCGAGGCGACCGCTGGAGTTGGGAGGTCCTCACCGAACTCGGTGATGAGCTGCGCGTCGAATCGATCGGTCTCACGCTCACGGTCGGTCAAGTCTACCGCCGCGTAAAGTTTCCACAACGCACTCGCCGCCGATAGAATCCGAGAGCAATCAGTCACTGTCGAGCAGAGGTAGCGTGGCTAAAGCAGCCTCAATAGAAGATCGACTCGGGGACCTAGCCAGGCTCAGCAAGTCGCCCGATACTCCCGAAACTCGGAAGCAACTACAAAAGCACCTTACGAGCAAGGTCAGCCTCGTCGTGGCAAAGGCCGCGGAGATCGTCGCTCATATTGAGGACCACGAGGTCGTTCCCGAACTTATCGGGGCCTTTCATCGCTTTATGCTGAACCCGGTGAAGACAGACAAGGGCTGCGCCGCCAAGACCGCCGTCGTCAAAGCGCTGCTTGCCGCCGATTGCGATGACGAAGAGATTTTTCTAACCGGCATCCGGCACGTTCAGCTCGAACCAACCTGGGGTGGGCGCGCCGACACCGCCGCGCCGTTGAGAGCGCTCTGCGGTCTGGGTCTGGTCCAGGTAGGTTCTCCGGACGCGATGAACGAACTTGCGGCACTACTCGCCGACAAAGAGGCCGATGCCCGCATAGGAGCGGCGGGAGCGCTCGGTCACTGCGGACCGACAGCGGCGCCGCTTTTGAGATTCAAAGTGCTGACAGGTGACGAGGAGCCGGCTGTGATTGCCGAATGCTTGAATGGGTTGATGGCCTTATCGCCGAGTGGTTCGTTCGAATTCCTCGCCGGGTTTGTCGATCCACATTACCCATTGCTCTATGAGCATGCCGCGCTCGCGCTTGCGGAGTCGCGGCTGCCTGGAGTCTTCGAGTTATTGAAGGAGAAATGGACTGCTACTTTCGATCGCGAGTTCAAGCATATTTTGCTGCTTCCAATAGCGCTGACAAGATCTGAAGAGGCACGCGACTTCCTGATAACGGTCCTGGAGCCCGGCGAGGTCAGAATGGCGACTGCGGCGATCGCTGCGCTGAACATCTACCGCGACGACACGACGATGCGAAAACGGGCGGAAGAGGCCATCGGCGGACCGAACAAGGCTCAATTGTTAGCGGTCTTGCGCCGCGCGTTCGAATGATTTTTGCTCGGCAGCTAAACTTTGAATCGCGGTTGGCGCAGGAAGGGCCTTCGCTATGTTCTGCGCGACGTTATCGTGGCTTTTCCGTGGTTCGGTTCGAACCTCGCCGAGGCAAGGTGCTTGTGCGTCCTGCCTGCACGTGTTTCTTAGCCGGCTGGCGGCGGCTTCCTTTCGGCTCGGCTGCAACTGAAGGTGGACGATATGCGGGAACGCCGTGAAGCAAACCCTCGGCGCTGAGGTCTTCGTCGATGTCTGGCCAGTGCACCCCTTGGCCGGACCCGCTTAGCCGCCAGTTTGCTCGCTGCGCAGGAGTTGCCTCAGACAGTCGCCAAGACCATGCTAGCGGGACGCTAATCACGCGACCATCGGCAAGCGTCGCTATGATTTCGTCGTCGGTGACCTGCACGTCTTGGACGACTGGTTCCCTGCTAGCCACAATGTTCATGCCAAGCCTCCAGAATCGAGGCTCGATGCGTCTCGATCGTGCGTCGAATCACATTTAACTGTCGAGCGCTGAAGCCGAAGTTGCGCACTAGATTGTTGGACCCCGCTTTCTTAATCGCCGCCCTCGCTGTTTTCGTCGCTCAGCTTACCATCAATATCTAGAATAGCTCTGGAGCAGGAAGATTCTAGTCGCATGAATGATGAGACTATTCCTTGTAGACCTTTCGCCATCCTTTTACTTGCTCCATCCATATCTGCGCTAATATCCCCGAGCTTCAGGACCGTACTGGAACGGCTACGCATTATTCCTAAAAGTTGTTTAACTCCTTCAAGCATCCCTGAGATCTGTCGTCGAAATGTCGAAAGCTCCTCTCGGTCGGTGGGCGTCAGTGAACTACGTCGCGCGATATAAGCAGAGATAAATTCAATTGCAACGTCAACAGTTTCATCGAGTTTTGGAAGCATCTGTTCAAGCTCTTTCGAACCATTCCTGAGATGAGAAGCCATGAGGGTCGCGGTTCTTTGTTGTTGTGCCGGTGTTGTAGCTTTCTCAAACCGATCTATTTGTTCATCGACTTTGTTCATCCATCTACTTACAGCAGGCCCAATCTTTTCGATTTCGGATAGTAATTCTTTGACAGCCTGACCAGCTTCGACGACACCTCGTTTGCTTTGCGACTCCTCTTCCTGTTTAGTTTGCTCCGTCACCGTATGAGGGAATGATGAGGTGCGTTCAAGAGCGTTTCGGATCTGAATCGCAAGTTGTGCGAGCGTTCGGCCAACAATAGGAGAGCTAAATGGCTCAAAACGCAAATCACGCCAATCTGCATATTGACGAGAGGCCACTATCTCAGCCAAAGGATCGGTCACTTGCTTTGTTTGGTTACTTAGGAGTGGAGTGTCAATGTAACAGAGCGGGAGAATAAGATCATTCCGTCCTAGCCTCTTCTCGCGCTCAAGAAATAGCTCTAGTTCCTTTCGGCATGCAGAACTCCGAAAAAAGCTCGGGGTGATGACCGGGATTAAGAACGTCACTTCGTTAATTGATCGCTCAATCCGTTGTTTCCAATTTTGTCCCCACTCAATTGCATCACGGTCTTGAAAGATAGGAACCTCGTTACCTGTTTGAGCCTTCACCTCCGCACTAAGATTTTTTCGAAATTCTGTGAGACGACCATTGTTATGCTCGTCGTCGAATTCGTACATAGCTCATGAATGCCGCAGGTGTATTAATCGGGCTAGTCATGCTGCCAAATACTAGGCTCAATTCCGCCCTCATACAATAAACTATTGGGCGGTCGGTGTCTCAGTCACGTTGACACAGAGGGCCGCGCCGGTTGAACGCGAGCGTTCGCACAGGAATAGAAACTGACAAAGATCGGGGCGTATGGTACTGTGAGGCAATTAGGAACGATTAGAAGGAGATGGTGAATGCCTGAGATCAGCAGGTTCTTCGGGATCATCATTCGGATGTTTTTTGACGAGCATAATCCCCCGCATATCCATGCGGAGCATCAAGGTAACAAGGCGGTGTTTGATCTGAGTGGAAATATCACACGGGGAAATCTGAAATCGCGAACCGCCATCAAGCTCGTGCGTGAATGGATCGACTTGCACGTCGCCGAATTGCTCGAGGATTGGGATCTCGCCCAGGCGGGGAAGGAAATCAAGAAGATCGACCCATTGGATTGAGGTGAGCCATGTGGAATCTCAACGACGTCAAACAGATTGAGTACAAAGCAGGCTATTCTTTCCTGATCGTTTTTGATGATGGCACCAGCGCTGTGATTGATTTCTCGGAGTACCTGCAACGCGGACCCATTTTTGCCCCACTCAAGGACCGCGACTTCTTCCGGCAGGCAAGAATCGAAGGAGGCACCATCGCTTGGCCCAACGGGGCGGACATTGCTCCTGAAACCCTGTACGAGAAGTGCGAACAAGTTGCCGCACTCGCCAGGAAATAGCGAGCCGAAGCGCGCCCCACACCTCTTCTCCAATAGGATTGTGTCTTCACATCGAAATATAACAACCGGGAGTCAGGGGTGCATCAAAATGCAATTCGTTTATGATTCTTCAACGCTGTTCGGGTGCCTGATCCTAATTAGACGAACGCCGTAGCCTTGGCTTTTTGTGAGTCAGACACCTACAATCTCCTGCAGAAGGAGCCAGGATGTCACGCAAACGAATCAACGTATCTGAGAACCCCTCGACCCTGCTGTTGCCCCAGGAGCTATTAGACGAAATGGGCGTCGTAGATGGGGACGAGGTGGATGTGTCTATCGTAGATCGGACAGTAATTCTAACCCGCTTGGACGAAGTCGAGCGGGCCCGGAAGCTCGAAGCGGCAACCAAATCTGTATTCGAGCGCCGTAAGCAGGCCTACGAGGAGTTAGCCAAAGGGGTGGATTAGAGGTTTGCCATTTCTGTTCCCTCGAAAACACGAGGTACTCGTTTTGGGTGGAGAGTTGTGTGGCGATTCAATGCTTCCATCGCGCCGGGGGGTTCACAACCCTTGCTTCTCCAGCAGCGGCCGAAGCGACCGGTACACCGTCTCCGTCACGATCTTCGTTCCTTCCTCATTCGGATGGATGCCGTCTCTCTGATTAAAGGATTCAATTCCTGCCACTGCGTCGAGGAAAAAAGGAATCAGGGGCACATTGTACTCTCGCGCAAGAGACTGAAAAGCTTCGTGAACCGCTTTGCGATACTCGGCGCCGGTGTTCGTTGGAGCTTCCATTCCCGCCAGCAACACTGTCGCGCCGCGCGCTTTCGCTCGCTGGATGATCTGCGCGAGATTCTTCTTCATCGCGTCTATTGACTGGCCGCGCAAGAGATCGTTCGCCCCGAGCTCGAGGATCACGATCTTGACGTCGCCCTCGAGCGACCAATCGATGCGTCTCACTCCGCCCGCCGATGTGTCGCCCGAGACACCTGCATTGACGACTTGATAGGCCAAGCCGTCTGCGTCGAGCTTCTTTTGCAAAAGCGCCGGATAGCTCAAACCCTCGGGAAGTCCGAATCCTGCCGTGAGGCTGTCGCCGAATGCGACTATCTTCGGTAAACTCTTCGCAGGCTTTGCGGCAGCGGCAGGCGATACTGGAGACACTTCCTTCGGAGCGTTGCCTCGGCAGGCCGTTAGAACCAGCATCGCGATAAGGACCAGGTAAACCAGAAAGCGATTCATGATTGAATTATACAAGGTTTCCAAAGTTGTTCCCTCGGGCGCGGAGATGCTCACGATTCTTCACTCGCTCGACCTGACGATTCCGGACGGCCAGTTCATCTCGGTGATAGGACCTTCGGGCAGCGGCAAGTCGACGCTTCTCGGGCTGATTGCCGGCCTGGATGAGCCTACTTCAGGCGAGATTCGCATCGATGGCCAGGTGATCACAACTATGAATGAAGACGCGCTCGCCGAGCTTCGCGGGGGCAAGATCGGTTTCGTGTTTCAGTCGTTTCATCTGATCCCTTCCTTGACCGCGCTCGAGAACATATTAGTGCCGATGGAGATCGCGGGCGCGCGCGATGCTCGTGAGCGGGCCCAGCATCTGATGGAAGATGTAGATCTGGTGGCGCGCGCACATCATTATCCTTCGCAGCTTTCCGGCGGTGAGCAGCAGCGAGTCGCGATCGCCCGCGCGTTCGCCAACGGGCCGTCGATCCTGCTTGCGGACGAGCCTACGGGGAATCTCGATTCGCACAACGGCCGTCACGTCTTCGAGTTGATGGTCGAGATGAATCGAAAGCACAATGCGACGCTCGTCCTGGTCACCCACGATCACGAGCTTGCAGCGCTGGCCGACCGGCGAATTTCGCTGAGGGACGGCCGAGTCGTCAACGACAGCGATGAGAGCGACGCTGGCGTCGAGGTTGAAGGCACTGTGGAGGCGAGCCGCTCGTGACGTTCATTCTACAGATGGCGCGGCGGGAGCTTCGAGCCTCGTGGCGCAGGCTGTTGTTCTTCTTCGCTTGCATAGCGATCGGCGTGGGCGCGATCGTGGCGGGCCGGTCGATGCTTCAAAACGCCGGCGTCGCGATCGCTGCCGAAGCTCGCTCGCTGCTGACTGCCGACGTGCAGGTTGATTCCAGCCGCCCCTGGACTCCCGAAACACTTGCCGCGATTGATCGCATCGCGCTGCCGTTTGCCGAAGCAAGAGCAGAAACGATCGAATCGCCGACGATGCTCCGTCCGGCCGATCCGGCTCACGAAGGCGCGATGATGGTCGAACTGAAGGGCATCGACGCCAGCTTTCCGCTAGTGGGTGAGTTCAAGCTGGCAAATGGGGAACCCGTTAGCTACTCGCTCATTCAAAACAACGGCGCGGTCGTGTCGATTGCGCTGCTTGATCGACTGAAGCTCCAGATTGGAGACGAGGTGAAGATCGGCAACTCAACCTTTCAGATTCGCGGTACGATCGATAAAGAGCCTGGCGGCGGGAGCGGTTTTCGTATCGGTCCTCGCGTGTTCATCGAGCGAACGGCGGTGGAAGCGGCCGGACTTACTGGATTCGGGAGCCGCGCGCGGCGCAAGATCTTTTTCACAACGCCGGTAGATAAGATCGCAGCACTAGTGCGTCAACTGCGCGACGAATTGAAGAATAATCTCGTCAACGTTCGCTCCTACAAGGAGTCGCAGGAAAACCTCAGCCAGCAGTTCTCGCGTGCTGAAGACTACTCGTCGTTGACTGGACTTGTGATCCTGGTGCTCGGTGGGATCGGCATCTCTAACGTCACTCGTGTATTCATCGAGCAAAAGAGAAAGACAATCGCCGTATTGAAGTGCATCGGCGCGACGGGCAAAAGAATAACGGTTGCTTATTTGGGTCAGGTCCTCACGATGGGAGTGGCCGGAAGTGGTCTAGGACTCTTGTTCGGAAAGGCGGTGCTGCTTCTAATCCAGCATATCTTCGCTGACAAGCTGCCGGCTTATATGACTTACGGGCTTCGCGCGGGAGCGGCTCTGCAAGGACTCAGCGTAGGCATATTGATCTCGCTCCTCTTCTCGGCGCTTCCGCTGCTGCGCATTCGTCACATAAGACCAAACGTACTCCTGCGCGAGAGCGCTGTCTCGAAGCGAGGCGCGATAGATGTGTTGCGATGGGCTACGGCCGGATTGGTGATGCTCGGCTTGCTACTGGTGGTCTCATGGCAAGCGGGTTCGATTCGCGTGGGGCTGTTTTTTCTCGGCGGACTCGCGTTGACCGCGGGAGCGTTGTACCTGGCGGCGACCCTGCTCATCTTCCTTGTGCGGCGCACGCGGTTTCTCACATCGTTCGCACTCAAGCAGGCCATTAACAGTCTGCATCGCCCGGGCAATCAGACGCGAGTGATCATAATGGTCGTCGGGCTGGGAGTCTTCCTGGTCATCTCGATCCAATCGCTTCAATCTAATCTCATTCGCGAATTTGATCTGGGCCGCAGCGGGAACATTCCGAACATGTTTTTGATCGACATTCAAAAGGATCAGGAGCAAGGTCTTTCGGAACTGGTCTCTCAGATAACGGGCGAGCGGCCGATTCTGGTTCCCACGATTCGAGTTCGCATCGTTGCGATCAACGGCAAGGAGGTCGACTTCAACGAAGCTGAGATGAAGCGCGATCGCGGCCGGCTGAGCCGTGAGTACGTGGTTACCTACCGGCCGACGCTCGAGTCTAACGAAAAGATTATTGGCGGGGAGTTCTGGGACTCTTCGTCTTCGGCTGAGCCTGAGATCTCAATCGAGGAGAGCATGCGCGGCATGGCAGGGCTCGATGTGGGCGGCGAGATCACGTTCGATGTTCAAGGCCGCAAGCTGACGGCTCGAGTGACGAGCATACGTCACGTTGACTGGCGAAACTCGCGGACCGGGTTCATGGTGCTGTTTCGACCGGGCGCGCTTGAAAGCGCGCCTCAGATGATGGTCGGCGCTCTCAACGGGCCGACCGGTGAATTGGAGCGCTCACGTTTTCAACGGGCGGTGGTCGATAAGTATCCGAACGTTTCTGTGATCGACGTGGTGGACGTTGTTCGCGCGATCGAGCGAATCATCAATAACATCACGCTGGCGGTTTCATTCGTGGGCGCATTCGTTCTGTTGAGCGGGGCGCTGATCCTGATCGGCTCGCTTGCAATGACGAAGTTCCAGCGCATCTACGAAGTCGCGGTGCTTAAGACGCTCGGGGCAAAACGAAATATACTGTTGAAGATTCTTCTAGCAGAGTATGGGCTGATAGGTTTGGTGGCCGGCGTAATTGGATCGCTCGCGGCAATTGGCCTGTCTTATATGACATCGCGGTTCGTGTTCGAGATTCCGTGGCGTTTCACACCCGTAGTAAACCTCGGAGGCGTCGGGGCTACGATCATCCTGGTCACCGTTGTGGGCACCCTGGCAACCGTTGACGTGGTGTCTCGCAAGCCGCTTGTAACTCTTCGCGCCCAATGAAATGCGAAGGCCCCGCTCCGAAGTAGCATAGGCTTTAGTCTGTGTGCCTCACCTGTTTGGCGACGCACGGCACGGACTAGAGTCTATGCTACTTCGGAGCAGGGCCTTCTAAGCGGATAGTCGATATATCAGCGCCGATGGACTAGAATCCACCCATTCCGCCGCCGCCGCCTGGCATCTGGGGAGCTTCCTTCTCCTGTTCCGGCATCTCCGAGATCAGGGCTTCGGTTGTGAGCAGCAGGCCGGCTATCGAAGCGGCGTTCTGCAACGCGTAGCGCGTCACCTTGGTCGGATCGACCACGCCCATCGCCAGCATATCGCCGTACTCCTCGGTCTCCGCGTTGAAGCCGTAGTTCGCCGATTTGTTGCTCCGGACCTTGTCGACAACGACCGCTCCTTCGTGACCCGAGTTCGCGACGATCTGGCGAATCGGCTCCTCAAGCGCGCGCTTTACGATGCCGACGCCGATGTTCTCGTCTTCGTTCTCCAGCTTGAAGCTCTCGAGCGCCTTCTGCGCGCGCAGGAAAGCAACGCCGCCGCCCGGCACGATGCCCTCTTCGACCGCAGCCTTAGTCGCGTGCATGGCGTCCTCGACCCGAGCCTTTTTCTCTTTCAACTCGGTCTCGGTAGCCGCGCCGACCTTGATCACAGCCACGCCGCCCACGAGCTTAGCAAGCCGCTCTTGCAGCTTCTCGCGATCGTAGTCGGAAGTGGTGTCGTCGATCTGAGCGCGAATCTGTTTGACGCGACCTTCGATCTCGCCAGACTTGCCCCCGCCTTCGACGATTGTGGTGTTGTCTTTGTCAACAACGATCTTCTTCGCTCGGCCGAGGTCTGCAAGCTGAATGCTCTCGAGCTTGATGCCGAGGTCTTCGGTTATCGCCTTGCCGCCGGTCAGAATCGCGATGTCCTGAAGCATCGCTTTGCGGCGGTCGCCGAATCCCGGCGCCTTCACCGCGCACACCTGCAAGGTGCCGCGCAACCGATTCACCACCAGCGTCGCCAGCGCTTCGCCTTCAACGTCTTCAGCGATGATCAGCAGCGGCTTGCCGCCACGCGCAACCTGCTCGAGGAGCGGAAGCAGATCCTTCATAGACGAGATCTTCTTCTCGTGAATGAGGACCACGGCATCTTCGATGATGGCTTCCATTCGCTCGGGATCGGTTACGAAGTAGGGTGAGAGATAACCGCGGTCGAACTGCATACCTTCGACCACTTCAAGAGCCGTATCCAGCGTCCTGGACTCCTCAACAGTGATGACGCCGTCTTGTCCGACTTTGCCCATCGCTTCGGCAATCAGATTGCCGATGGTGGCATCGCCGTTAGCCGAGATGGTCCCGACCTGGGCAATCGCTTCGTTGTCCTTCACCTTTTTGGACAAACGCTGAATCTCTTCGACGGCTTTCTCGACGGCCTTGTCGATGCCGCGCTTCAACGCCATCGGGCTCGCTCCGGCGGCTACGGTCTTCACACCTTCGCGGAAGATTGCCTGAGCCAGAACCGTAGCGGTTGTAGTTCCGTCGCCTGCGATGTCAGAGGTCTTCGAAGCGACCTCGCGGACCATCTGCGCGCCGGTGTTTTCCAGCTTGTCTTCCAACTCGATCTCCTTGGCGACGGTGACCCCGTCCTTGGTGATCGTGGGGGATCCGAACTTCTTCTCGATGATGACGTTTCGACCCTTGGGGCCGAGCGTCACCTTCACTGCGTCCGCCAGACGGTTCATGCCGGCTAGAAGGGCCCGGCGGGACTCCTCGCCGTATGCTATGTGTTTAGCCATTTATTCTTCTCCTAGTTCTAAGAATTGCTATCTGCCTTTTCCTTTTGCCTTCGAGTGCTCGGAGGCCCTCTCGATCACGCCGAGGATGTCGTCCTCGCGCATGATCAAATACTCTTCGTCATCGAGCTTGACCTCAGTGCCGGTGTACTTGCCAAATAGCACACGGTCTCCCTCTTTGACGTCCATCGCCATGCGCTCGCCGCTATCGAGCTTCTTGCCTGCTCCGGCGGCGATGACCTTGCCCTCCTGCGGCTTTTCCCTGGCACTGTCTGGAATGATGATGCCCCCACGGATCTGCTCGCCTTCCTCGATCCGCTTGATGATCACACGATCTTGAAGTGGGCGTATACTTGCCATACGTGTTCGTTGCTCCTTTCCAAATGAATTGAAGCTAAGCGCTGATGAGATGGAAATACATGCGCGCGTTAGCACTCTCAAGTGAGACTGCTAAGTATATGTTTCAGAGGGCAGTCTGTCAATGCTTCAAGAATCAGCTCCAAAAGTGGGTCTTGTAGTTTCCTTTTGCGCGCGGGCAGCCATCAGTCATAATCCAAGTTCGCGGCAACGTCAGGCCGAGCAACCGGTCTTCGTCAAGCCGGACGAGACAAACGCAGCAATGGAAGCGGCCCCTCAAGCGATCCGCGGGGCAGCTTCGGAATTTATGGTTAGACCACTCAGACTACCTTTCATAAGCGTGGCGCTCCTGATTCTACTCGCGACTGCTTCGTTCGCCGATTTGCAGTTGCCTCAGCAGCAAGGCATGCTGAGCGACTTTGCCGGCAAGCTTAGCCCCGCCAGTAAACAGCAGATCGAGACGCTACTTCGAAACTTTCGAGACCGCACCGGCATTGAGGTCGCGGTCGTCACCATTCCATTCGATGACATGCAGGGCTATCCCATTGAAGACTTCACGCTTCGATTGGGGCGGCAGTGGGGCGTCGGACGCGATTCGGAGAAGCGAGCCTTGCTGCTTCTTGTGGCCATCAAACCGCCCGACAGTCAAGGCGTTTATCACGGAAGCACAAGACTCGAAGTCAGCCGCCACCTTGAAGGCGACGTGCCCGACATCCTTGCAGGTGAGCTCATCCGCAAGATGCGAAATGACTTCAGCGCCGGGCGGTTTGATCAGGCGCTAACCACTGGCACACAGACGATCCTGGCGACCCTCGCTCAAAGGCTTGGAGTCTCGATGGACGGGGTCGATGCGACTCAAGCCGCCCGGCAACCCGTCCGGCAGCCGGCGCGTGCACCCGGCCGCCGGGGAGGCGGAATATCGCTGTTTGCGATCGTCATCATTGTGTTTGTCGCCCTCGCGATCCTCCGGGCGCTGTTTGGTGGGGGGCGTGGAGGAGGCGGAGGGCGGCGAGGCGGACTCGGATCCGACTGGTTATTGTGGGCGGTTCTGTTTGGCAGCGGCAGAGGAGGTGGCTGGGATAGCTTCGGCGGCGGCGGAGACTCAAGCTGGGGCGGCGGTGGCGGAGGTAGTGACGGAGGAGGATTCGGCGGGTTTGGCGGCGGCGGCGATTTCGGCGGCGGCGGCGCGAGCGATAGCTGGTAGGAAGAAATCTGGTAGGAAGAAATGATGATCAGTGAATGGCAATAGTTGTCATTCATCATCGGTCGGAGGGTCCTTTGGCGAATGAACTGAAAGAACTTGTAGAAAAGCTGAACGAAGCGCACGGGGAGAATCTGGGATCGGTGGTGCTCTACGGCTCAGCAGTTCTTGGAGGGGAGCTTGATGACGATCGACCAAAGAAGGTTCTTATCGTGCTCAATCGAATCGCGCCTGAGGACTTAAAGGCCGAGCATGGGATTGCCGAGTGGTGGCGATCAGAAGGCAATCCGGTCCCCGTGTACTTCACAACCAAAGAGATGGCCGACTCGTCGGATGTGTTCCCAATAGAGTTCATTGATATGAGTCAGGTCCACCACGTCCTCTACGGGAAGGACCCCTTTGATGGACTGGATATTCCAACACAGAATCTTCGTCATCAACTTGAGTATGAGCTGCGCGCTAAGCTGCTGCGGCTCCGAAGGCTGTACATCCCCGCGTCAAGAAATGCCAACCAACTCGCCCGGCTCATGGCTGATTCGCTGGACAATTTCGCGGTCTTGTTTCGCCACTTTCTGATAATGCTCGGAAAGGAAGCGCCATTTAATAAGCGCGAATGTGTGATGAAACTGGCCGACGAGCTTAAGCTGGATAAGCAAGCTCTCGCTCATGTCTTCGAATACGGGCCTGATAAAGACGTGTGGCTGGAGTCCGAAACTAACGAGACTTTTGCGAAGTATCTTGCTCAGATCGAGAAGGTGATTGACACCGTAGATAAGGTATGAACCGATGCGCGGATGAAAGCATCACGTCAGTTTCACCTGCTCCAGTCCCTTAGGTGAGAGATAGAGCTTTTCAAGCCGGCTCGTCAGATACTCAAACGCGTCGTCAACTGAATCGGTCTTGTGAAATATATCCAGATCGAGCGAGCTCACAACACCCCAGCGCGCCAGCGCGTCGAAGTTAATAACCTCGTCCCAGAACTCCGAGCCGAAGAGTATCACCGGCATGGTTTTGCTGGGCTTTTTAGTCTGGATCAGCGTGAGCACTTCGAAAAGCTCATCCATCGTGCCGAACCCGCCCGGGAAAACCACCAGCGCCTTGGCCGGATAGACGAACCAGAACTTACGCATGAAAAAATAGTGGAAGTTGAAAACCAGCTCGCGAGAGACGTATTGATTCACTTCTTGTTCGAGCGGCAACTGGATGTTCAAGCCAATCGTCTGGCCGCGCGCCATCGATGCTCCGCGATTGGCTGCTTCCATCATCCCGCGTGACCCCCCCGAGCACACGATGAAGTGATGGTTTCCGGTCAGACCTTTTGACCACTCGGTTACTCTGCGTGCCAACTCCATCGCGTCGTAGTAGTAGCGAGCCAGTTTCGTCGCCTGTTCTGCATGCGCCAGTTTTGCCTGCACCTCGCGCGTAATCTCAACGCCTTGCTCTAATCCTTCCTGTACCAATTCCAGTTCTGCGGCTGCCTGTTCGGGCGATACCGAGCGCGCCGAACCGAAGAAAACTATCGTGTCGCGCACGCGATGCCGCCGCAATCGCGTCGCTGGCTCGAGGTACTCAGACAGTATTCTGATGATCCTCGCTTCTGGGCTCTTCAAGAAATCAGCGTTGAGGTATGGAAGCGGCGGAGAGTTGGGAGGATCAGGCAGTGACATCTTTATCTGAGAAAACCATCGACGAAACGATCTGGAGCCCAGACGTATCGAGCTACTGTTCGCGCCGTTGGGTTATGAACTCACCTTCCAAATTTCGTGAAGTAGCTTCCACGCGAGCACCAGCCCGAACAATATGCTGAACAGTCCCGCAAACAATCTTATCCCACCGTTGACAATCGAGAAGCGTCGAGCTGTCACCGCAAAAGGAAGACCGATGATCGCGCTCATCAAAAGCATTCCGCCGATTGAGCCGATCCCGAACACGGCGATGTAGACCAGGCCGAGCGCAACCGAAGGAATAGTCGTGAGCACGGCCAGCGTGATCGCCGCGCTTCCGGCTATGCCGTGCACCATCCCTAGAATGAAAGGCCGCCGGCCTATGCGAATCAAGCGATGCTGATGACTGTGTTCGTCGCGTGCGTGCAGGTGGAGATGCTTGTGCGGCGGCGCAGCTTCCTCGTGGGCATGGGTGTGAGTATGGATCCGCAATCCGCGCTCTCGCATCGCTTGCCATGTAGCCGTTACACCCAGCGCGATGAGCATGCCCGCAACCGGCACTTCCATCCACAGCGTAATTGTTTCAGGTATCGATGCTCGGAGCAGAAGGAGCACGACGCCGATCGCGAGAAGTGAAGCCGAGTGTCCGAGTCCCCAGAACGTGCCGACCAGCGATGAGCGCGCTACACTCTTGTGCTCGCTGACGATTGTCGAAATCGCGACCAGGTGATCGGGGTCGAGCGCGTGGCGAAGACCCAAGATAAACCCAAAAGTGAGTACTGCGGTGATGCGTGAGTCCATCTTCTGCTCCGGTAATTTACGAAGATTGTAGAGCCTCTTGCAAAACCCATTCAACCTGATGGTTTTTGTAAAAGGCAAAAGACA
>JBBPIH010000041.1:0-70001 GCA_038040455.1 Acidobacteriota bacterium | reverse complement strand
TTTTGCCTTTTACAAAAACCATCAGGTTGAATGGGTTTTGCAAGAGGCTCTTCATATTGAGGATTATTGAGGATTGCAGATCTCAAATCACAGATCTCAAATCTCAGATCTCAGATCTCAGATCTCAAATCTCAGATCTCAGATCTGAGACTTTAGATAATTTTAGATCTTGAAATTATCTGAGATTTGAGATTTGAGATCTGAGATTTGAGATCTGAGATTTGAGATTTGAGATTTGAGATCTGAAATCTGTAATCTGAGGTCTGAGAACTTGAAATCTTGAAATCTGAAAATCGAGTTACGGGCTTTTCATTTTGACTAAGCGAACTCTCATTCTGGTTATAGTCTCGATTGCCGCCTTCGTACCGGTGACCCTCTCAGCGGCCAGCGGGACAACCGGAAAAGCATTTCGCTACGAAGACGATCGATTGGGCGAAAAGAAGGACGAGTCCGACAAGTTCAAGTTCGTCCGCGTTAAAATCCAGCCGATGTATCCGGGCGCGCACCTGGGCGACCGCGGCGAGGAATGGTCGCACGATTATCCCGAAGCTGGTCTGAACTTCTCAAAGATTCTTTCTGAGCTATCAAAACTGCAGGTCGTGCTTGACACAGATGAGTACATCTTTTCGTTCGCTGATCCCAACTTGATGAAGTACCCCTTCGCCTACATGTGCGAAGTCGGCTTTATGCAACTAACCGATGAAGAGATAGCGGGAATGCGCGAGTACCTACTGCGAGGCGGGTTCCTGCTGGTGGATGACTTCCGGGGGTCGAGCCAAATGCGGAATTTTGAATATCACGTGAAGCGAGCGTTTCCCGAAGCCGAATATCAGATCAAACCACTTGACCTCACCCATCCAATATTCAACTGCTTCTTTACGATCAAGTCGCTCGACGTGCATCCCCCTTACGATCGCTATAGACCGGAGTTCCTCGGCCTCGAAGACAAGCACGGCCGGCTGATGATGATCATCAACTACAACAACGACGTGAGCGATTACTGGCAATGGTCCAACGACCCGTTCATGCCGATCGACGATACGAACAGCGCTTACAAATTCGGCGTCAACTACGTCTTTTACGCTTTGACGCATTGAAAGAGTGGTTCGTGGTTCCGGGTTCGTGGTTCCGGGTCCAAACATGACTAGTACGCTGAACCCTGAACCCTGAACCCTAAACTCGGAACCTTATTCGAGGTGAGAATGGCGATAGACACTCAGGAGATCATCAAAGAAGACGAGCTGCTGCTTGATAGGCTCGTTACGGCGCGCGAGCAGGTTCTGAACGAAGTGCGCAAGGTAATCGTCGGGCAAGACGAAGTCATCGATCAGACGCTCATATCGCTTTTCGTAGGCGGCCACTCACTGGTCACGGGCGCGCCGGGGCTTGCGAAGACGCTGTTAATACGAACCCTCGCAAACGTACTCGACTTGTCATTCAAACGAATTCAATTCACGCCCGATCTGATGCCTTCAGACATCACCGGCACCGACATCATCCAGGAAGACCGCTCGACTGGACATCGTGGGCTCGAGTTCATCCAGGGTCCGCTGTTCGCGAACATCATCCTGGCCGACGAAATCAATCGGACGCCGCCCAAGACTCAAGCTGCGCTGCTGGAAGCGATGCAAGAAGGCAAGGTCACTGTTCAGGGTACGACCTACGATCTGCCGCGCCCGTTCTACGTGCTGGCGACTCAAAACCCCATCGAAATGGAAGGCACGTATCCGCTGCCAGAAGCGCAGCTCGACAGGTTCATGTTCAACATCCAGATCGGCTACCTGAGCGAAGACGATGAGGTCGATGTGGTGAATCAAACGACTTCGGTTCAAGACATCAACTTCGAGCAGAACGTGACCGGCCCGGACATACTCGCGTTCCAACGGCTGGTCCGTCGAGTGCCTGTCGCCGAATCCGTGACACGTTACGCGGTTAAGCTCGTTGCCGCCAGCCGCCCGGTCACCGGCGGCGCGCCCGATTTCATACAGCGTTGGGTGAATTGGGGAGCCTCGCTTCGAGCTTCGCAGTTCTTGATTCTCGGCGGCAAAGCTCGCGCGGTGATGAACGGCCGATACAACGTTTCAATCGAAGACGTTCGCGCGCTTGCGTATCCGATACTTCGGCATCGGATATTGTTGAACTTCCACGCCGAATCCGAAAGGGTCAAGCCCGATGACGTAATAAGGCGTCTGATCGAAACTGTGCCCGAGCCGAAGTCCGGGCTATGAGGACGAGATGAAAATGAAAAGACCTCTTCTCCTTCTGCCATTGATTGTATGTCTGTCAGTTGCGGCCTATGGTCAAACGCGGGGTGTGGAAAGGCAAAGGTATTTGGCCGGACCTGTCCAGTCGCTGCGCAGCGAAACGGGTGACATTATCGCGATGATTGGGGTTGGGGATTCGAAACCGCGCGTAGAGTCCCGCCAACGCCAACTGGATTATCTGTACGACGAGAAGGGCAATCTCCTGGAGTCAATACGCTACGCCCGCGGCAGCGTTGCTCAACGCGAGCTCTTCAAGTACGACGAGAAAGGCAGATTAGTCGAAGAGTCCCGATATGAACCAAAGGACTTGCTTGTAGAGAGAATCGCTCACAGCTACAACGCGGAGGGAAAGAGGAACGAGAGTCTCCAGTACAACGAAAAGAGCAAACTCACCAGCAAGATCGTCTACGGATACGACCCGGCAGGGAGGCTGATTGAAAAGGTCTCCTACAAAGATGAGAAGCCGAATGGCAAAGCGGTATTTGCCTATGACGAAGAAGGAAGAACGAGCGCTATCATCGCCTATGACAGCAAAGGTGACATCCCCAACCAGATTGTAAGTCAGTACGATGACAAAGCGAACACGGTAGAAAAATCGAGGTCTGGCTTGAAGGGTAATCTGGAAGGCAGAACCGTCACTACTTACGACCCGAAGGGCAATGTAAGTGTCATTGAGCACTTCCGTCCCAACGGTTCGCCGGCGTGGAAATGGGAGTACGAATATGATGACAAAGGAAACGTGATCAAGGAGAAGTTTGCCAACAAAGCCAGCCTGAGCGTGTGGGTGTTCAACTATGAGTACGACTCGATGGGCAACTGGACCAGGAAGACCAGGTCACAGCTCTTTGACGACCGCGGAAAACTCATGCCATCCCTCTTAGGGGTAACATTCAGAAGCTTCAAATACTATTCAAAACCAAATGCTGTCCAGACTACAGCCAACCCTGAAGACCGAGGACTCGTCGAGGATGCCGTCTTGTCAATGTCCGCGTCCGAAATAAGACCGATTAGACCCGGATCCGCCCTCTCAACTGCGTCTTCAAACGAATCGCTCGGGAGACCACTCACGAGCGGCACCGTCCAGGTAGAAATGACGATCGATACGGAGGGCAATGTAGAGTCTGCCAAAGTGATATCCGGCGGCGAGGTGCTTTCCCGTGACGTGCGGGAGGTTGAAGAAAAAGTGAAGAAACGGACATATAAGCCGGTTCTACTCAATGGAGTGCCCGTAAGAGTGATAGATACGATGACGCTCAAATACGAGGTTCCTAAACCTGGACGCGGCAGGTGGTAGGCAGGATTCAGCAGGAATGTGTGCCGGACAGTGCGATGTGGTTGGTGGCTTAAATTGTATAAGCGACCTATAAGGGGGAGAACTGTATGCAGTCCATCATCACCGCGTTGGTCTTGAGCTTGCTCCTTTTTCAATCGTCAGGGCAGGGTAAGAAAACTGAGCGTGAGTTTGATGAAATGAATGGCCCGGTTCGGTTTGTGCGAGTCGAGGTGGAAGACTATCGAGACCAACCAGGTGCTCCCAAAACCGAAACGCGCTCCTTTGAACAGATCGTAGCGTATGACGTGAGCGGGCGAGTGACGGAAGCGATTCGCGGTTTTGGAAAAGATTGCGTCTCATCGCGCCACGTGTTCAGCTATGACGCTGAAGGCAGTAGAACGCAAACCATCTGCTCGGGCAGCGCCCTGGTCGCCGCCGGCAAATCAGATCCGTTGCAACCGCCCGCCTCACCCCGAATTTACAAACAGGTTTTCAAGATAGACGGAGCCGGCAGGCGTTCTGAAATTGATGAGTATGACAATACTGGAAAACTCTCCGGAAAATCTTTCTATAAGTATGATGACCAGGGACGCCTCAACGAAGTCATTAAGGAAAACTATGAATACTATTCAACCCCGTCGCGTTGCGAATTCAAGTACAACGACAAAGGGTTGGCAAGCGAAAAGAAGTGCCAGGACTGGGATTTCAGGGGCCGCGAGAGATCACACTACGCTTACGAGTATGCTGCAAACGGTAATTGGATAAGAAGGACTGCGAAGAACTCGAGCGTGCTGCCCGACGGCTCGGTGCATGAAAGCACTCGAATATCCTATCGCGAGTTCCAGTATTATTCGTCGAAGGAAGATCAAGCGCAGCCGCAACCGGTTGGCAAAAGATTTGACGCAACGAAACTCGCGCCTTGCCCGCCGCCGCCGAAGATCGTTCGCAAGGACGGCGGCCTATTTCAAGGCAGTGCGACAAAGCGGGTGGTGCCGGAATATCCGCCGGACGCGCAGGCGGCGCGAGTTTTCGGATCCGTGGTTGTCGAAGTCACGGTTAATGAAGTGGGAAGGGTGATTTCTGCGCGGGCCATCTCCGGCCCTGTTGAATTGCGCGAAGCCTCGGTTGATGCGGCGAGGCGGTGGGAATTTACCCCAACTATGCTTTCAGGGATGCCGGTCAAGGTCATCGGCACAATCACATTCAACTTCAATCTCTGACTCATTCGGCTGGCCTGACTCGAGATGCAAAACGTCACGCAACAAACCGGCACGCGATTCCTCTCACCGGAAGTCCTCGCGCGCATCAGCTCGCTCGAGCTCATCGCCCGTTCCGTCGTCGAAGGATTCATCTCGGGTTTGCATCGCTCGCCTTATCTCGGATTCTCGACTGATTTTGCCGAGCATCGCCAGTACATGCCCGGCGACGACCTTCGCCATCTTGATTGGAAACTACTGGCTCGCACCGACCGGCTGTACATCAAAAAGTATCAAGGCGATACGAACGCGCGGATTCACCTGCTTGTCGACTCGAGCGCCTCGATGGGCTACGCGAGCGGCGAAGTCACCAAGCTCCAATACGCGCAGTACCTCGCTTCCTCGCTTGCGTTTCTTGGGGTTCGTCAACACGACTCTGTTGGACTGGTCGCGTTCGATGAAGACGTGATCGAGCACGTTCCACCGAGCTCGCGAGCGGGCCATCTGCGCACGATCCTTGGCGTAATCGAGCGGCTGGTGCCCGGCCGAGGGACGACGATTGCCGGCCTGTTGAATCGCACGGCGGAGTTGCTCACGCGAAGAGGGATCGTAGTGCTGATATCGGACCTCTACGACGAGCCCGAACGCGTGATTGAAGGGCTCGAGCATCTGCGGTTTCGTGGCAACGAGGTGATCGTGTTTCACATTATGGACAAGCAGGAACTCGATTTCGATTTCATCGAGCCGGTGGTGCTTGAAGACGCCGAGACCGAAGAACAGCTACACGTCTTGCCCGACGTTTTGCGCGACGAATATCTGCGAGCGATCAACTCGCACATCGAGGCTTTGCGAGACGGGGCGGCTCGCAACCGGATAGATTACGAGTTGCAGCGGACGTCGGAACCGCTGGACGCATCGTTGTTCGCGTATCTGGCTCGGCGTTCGCAGTTTGGATAAGAGTTCTATGTTGAGGAAAGGTCAATACGCCGGGCGGTGGAGACTGACCGCCACTTCAACATCATTCTGACGACTAAACACTGACAATGGCTTTTCTGAACCCAATCTTTCTTCTCGGCGCGATGGCGGCGGCGTTGCCGGTGCTCGTTCATCTGGTGCGTCGAACCCGCGCGCCAAGAATTCAATTCCCATCATTGATGTTTCTCCGGAGGATCGAGCAGAAGACTATTCGCAGACGCAAGCTCAGGAACCTCCTGCTCCTCTTGATGCGATGTGCGGCTCTGTTGCTGCTCGCGTTTGCGTTCGCAAGGCCTTTCTTTACGGGTTCTAATCCAGTGTCCGCGTCCGGAGATCACACCAGCACTGTGATCCTGGTTGACGGCTCTTATAGCATGCGTTACGGCGAGGTGTTCAATCGAGCGCGGCAGTCTGCCCGGAACATGATTAATGATGCGGCGGCCGACGAGGAGCTTTCGATCGTGCTCTTCTCTAAGAGCTATCAGGTGCTAATGCCGCTGAGGTCCGATCACGCCGAAGCGGCCGAAACGGTGAACCAGATGCAACCGGGGCTTGACGCAACCGACTACCTTCAGGCGATCCAGGCTGGTGACGCGATTCTGAAAGACGCCAGTCGCGGCCAGCACCGCATCTACCTGATCTCTGATTTTCAGGATGCCGGTTGGAACCGCGCGGCGCCGCAGGTCAAGCTTGCTCCCGACGTGAAGCTGTTTCCTATCGACGTGTCGGAAGCGAACGCTGCTAACCTGGTTGTGTCCGGGGTCATTGCCGATCCTGTCGTCTACGCTCAGAAGTACGCGGGCAAGGCCGTTGCCCGCATCAGCAACTTCGGCGTGGAGGATGTAGACACCGCGGCGCTCGAGTTCAAGCTCAACGATCTGCCCGTCGAGAGGAAACCCTTGGAGCTCACTGCCGGAGCAACGCAGAATGTCGAGTTCACGGGCTTCAACGTGCCCGATGGATCGAACCGCGCGACGGTTGAGATCACCGGCGACAGCTTCACCCTCGACAACAAGATCTTCTTCACGATCAGACGCGACAATCAAACTCGCGTGCTTGCGATCGACACGGCCGCGCGCGGCCGCAGCGAGAGCTTCTTTCTCCAGCAGTCACTCGCGGCCGGCGAGAACAACCAACACGCGTTAACGGTCAAGACCGCTGGGAGCGTGAACCCATCAGAGCTTGATCCGTACCGGGTCGTGATCGTCAACGACGCCGCGGGCATCAACGAAGGACTCGCCTCCGGGCTGAAGAATTTTGTTGAGCGTGGCGGAGGGCTGATCCTCGCGGCTGGCAAGCACACCGACGCGAGCGACTTCAATCGATTGCTTGGATCGATCGCGCCCGCCCAGCTTGGCGAGGTTGTTCAGTCGCGCGGTTACGCTTTGATGAGTCAGGTGAAGACGGATCATCCGATCTTCGCCGCGTTTGCTCGAAGCGGTCGATTGACCTCGACACGAGTCTACGGTTACCACCGCGGAACCGCTAAGGAAGGAGCGCTGACCATTGCAGCGCTGGATGACGGGAGCCCGATCGTAGTCGAAGGCTCGGCGGGAAGAGGCAAGGTCTTGCTAGTCGCGACTACGCTTGACACAAGTTGGAATGACTTGCCGCTTACGCCGATGTTTCTTCCGCTCGTGCGCCAGATGCTCGAGTACCTGGGCGGGCGCGAAGGGGCTTCCTCCTACACGATAGGCCAAACATTCAACACACCTTCCGACAAGGATGGCTCTTTGCCTGCAATCGACACTCCGGGTGGAAAGCGAGTTGAAGACCCGAGAAAGAATTCATCAGGAGAGCAATCAGTCGACGCGGGCGAAATCGGATTCTATCGACTGCGCTACCGGGACCGCGACGAGTTTGTAGCGGTGAATCTCGACACAAGGGAATCGGACCTGGCGAAGCTCAACGTCGACGAGCTGGTTGCGAGCGTCTCCGTGTCGCCGGGCGATATTAACGCACCGTCGGCTCAGTCCCCTCGATTGACGGCCGAAGAAAAGGAGGCGAAACAGCGATTGTGGCTTCCGCTGCTTGTTATGGCGCTGGCGTTGTTTGTAGCCGAAGCCATCATTTCGCGGCGAGTTCGAGTTCCGAAGTTGATCTAGCGGGGATTAACCACAAAGGCACAAAGACACAAAGGGAAAAGGGCGAAGAGAAATGGAGAAAGAAGAACTCAAGTTAGGAATGAGCGATCGTCATTTTTCCTTCGTCTTTGTGCCTTTGGGGTTAAGTCCCGGTATTTATTGGTCACGAGCCGAAATCGGGTTATACTCACTCCCACAGCTTCAAGGAGGGTCGCGGAATGAGTCCTCAGTCGCAGAATGTCAGTGAAGTCATCAAACAAGTCCGCAGGCGAATTCGCACTCGCCAGGCGCTGCGAGGCGCGGCTATCACGCTTGCGGTTGCGGCAGGATCGCTGTTGATTGCGGCTGCGGTGGCCGGTCTGCTCAAGCAAAAGCATGCCGTGCTGATAGTCCTTCGACTTTTGCCCGTCGCCCTGACTATGGTGGCCGCGTGGCTGTTCATGCTCCGCCCTCTGCGGGAGAAGATTCAGGATGCCAGGATAGCCCGTCTGATTGAGGAGAAGTGCAGGCTGGAAGACCGACTGATTACGTCGGTCGACTACTCGGAGAATCCGCGCGGCGCTTCGCCCGCCATTGTTGATCGGTTGATCACGGACGCATCCCGCCGGACTTCTTCCCTCAATCTCGATCAGGTCGTCGATCGACGCTATGGTTACGCCTACGGCTCAGCCGCGGCGTTGATACTGTTGGCGTTGATAGCCGCGCTGGTGCTCGCCCCTCGATCGGTTTCAAGCGGGCTCTCGGCGCTCTACTCGGCGGATGACGATTCGGTCGCGGCCAGCTCCATGTTCATCAACGTGAGCCCGGGCACCGCGCGCGTGCCTCGCGGGTCGGATCAGAAATTGAAGGCGGCGCTTTCGGGCTTTGATTCGACACTCGCTCAAGTGTTCGTCCGCAAGGCCGGCGCTGACAATTGGGTGGCTCACACGATGGAGCCCGCAAAGAACAACGGCGAGTTTCAGTTCCTCATCTTCAACATTCAAGACTCAGTCACCTACTATATCGAAGCGAACGACGTGAAGTCGCCGGAGTTCTCGCTGGAAGTCGTAGACCTCCCGTTCGTCAAGCAGATCGACCTTGTGTTGAACTTTCCCGCTTATACGCGGCTCGCGAGTAAGAAAATCGAGAACGGCGGAGAGGTCGCGACACTCAAAGGAACGGTCGTTCAGGTCACCGCCGGTTTGAGCGCGAACGCAAAAGCTGCGCGCATCGTGATCAGCGACGGCACTAAGGTTGAGATGACGCCGGGCGACGATAATCACTTCACCGGCCAGTTCACGGTCAAGCAGAACGGCACATATCGCATTGAGCTCACGAGCGACGGCGGCGAGCGTTACAACGGATCGAACGAATACGACATTACGGTGCTTGAAGATCACGGGCCGACCGTCGTGATTGATAAGCCCGGCCGCGATATGAAAGTCAGCAGCATTCAAGAGGTCTTCACGCAGGTGCGCGCGGACGACGACTTCGGTGTGTCGTCTGTCGAGCTTTACTACTCGGTCAACGGAGGAGAGGAAAAGAAAGTAAAGTTGCAAGACCTGAAGAGCGACGCTGCGCACACGCTTTCGGGCGCGCACACATTCTTCCTTGAAGAGTACGGACTGCAACCGGGCGATTTCATCTCGTACTACGCGAAGGCGCGTGACAATTCGGCCAACCCTCAAGAATCGACCAGCGATATCTATTTCATGGAAGTGCGGCCGTTCGATCGCGAGTTCCGTCAGAATCAACAACAGGGTCAGGGGCAGGGCGGTGAGCAAGATTCGAATGCGCTCACCCGTCGCCAACGCGAAATAATTGCCGCGACGTTCCGCGTTCAGCGCGAGCTTTCGACTTACACGCCGCCGGAGAAAGATGAGAACTTTGGCGCGGTTACGCTGAGTCAGGAAAAGCTCAAGACGGACGCGGAGAATCTTGCCGAGCGCATTCGGCGGAGACTCGGCGATCAACTTAATTCGCAGCCTGACTTCGCTAAACTTGTCGAGTACATCGGGCAAGCCGCGAAGGAGATGACCGGGGCCATCGACGAGCTGCGCGCGAAGAAAACAAAAGAAGCACTTCCGCCCGAGCAACGATCACTTCAGCAACTGCTACGAGCCGAAGCGATCTTCCGCGAAATTCAAGTCTCGCGTGGAGGCGGGCAGGGTCAGAGCAACAGCCAGCAGGACCAACAGGAGCTGGCCGATCTGTTCGAGCTACAGCTCGACAAGATGAAGAACCAGTACGAGACGGTTCAGCGCCAGCAACAGGAAGCTCAGAGTCAGCAGCAGGACGAGATCGCGCGGCGGCTTGCGGAGCTTGCGCGCAGACAGCAGCAACAGCTCGAGCAGAAAATGCGTTCGCAGATGCAACAGCAGGGCGGCGGCGGAGGCAGCTCGCAGCGACAGCAACAGGAAATGATCGACGAGGCGCAGAAGATGGCTCGCGAACTTGAAAAACTGTCGCGAGACCGCCGCGACCCGAAGCTCGCCCAGGCTGCTCAGCAAATGCAGCAGGCTGCCGAAGAGATGAAGCGAGCGCAGGCGTCTCAATCGCAGTCGTCTTCGCAGGGCGGCGGAGAATCAACCGCGCAACAGCTACGCGCTCTCGATCGAATGGAGCAGGCTCGAAGGACGCTTGAATCGGCACAACGCTCGGGCGGACAGCAGAATGTGCAGAAGCTTCGACAGCAAGCAGAACAAGCGTTGAAGCGTCAGGAGGAAATCTCACGCAGCGTGGATGAGCTGGCCCGCAACGGACAAGCCGGAGGCGGCGAAGAGAAGAAGCAACAAATTGGCGAGCGCAAACAGGCGCTTGCGGATCAAGTCGCTGGCTTGGAACGCGACATTGATCAAGCGGCCCGAGGCATGGGTCAGGACCGCCAACAGGCGAGCGACAAGCTCCGCGAAGCTGCCGGCGCGATTCGTCAGAATAGGATCCCCGATCGCATCCGGCAGAACCAGCAATTGATTGCTAACGGGTGGTACGATCAGGCGCGTGAACGCGAGCAGATTATCAAAGGCAATCTCGAAGAGGTGCTCAAGGACCTTCAA
Organism: Acidobacteriota bacterium; assembly: GCA_038040455.1. Taxonomy (GTDB): domain Bacteria; phylum Acidobacteriota; class Blastocatellia; order UBA7656; family UBA7656; genus Onstottus_A. The sequence continues at coordinate 59,174 of JBBPIH010000041.1, read as the reverse complement.
GCAGCAGAAGGGGGCGCGTCACGTCGAGCGCAGGGCGAGGGCATGGAGGAAGCGCTAAATCGCGCGCGCGAGCTGGCTGACAGTCTTGAATCGCTGCGCCGCAAGATGGAATCTGGCGAACAGGGCGGTCAAAATCAGAACGGCCAGCAACAGGGACAAGCGGGACAGCAGCAGCAGCAGCAACGTCAGCAGGGAAGCCAGTCCGGCCAGCAACAGGCTCAGAATGGCCGGCAGGGCCAATCTCAAGGAAGCCGCAACCAACGCGGTCAGCAAGCGGGTGGGCAGCAGAACCAGCAGGGTCAGCAAGGTCAACAAGGCCCACAGGGCGGCCAGCAAGGTCAACAAGGCCAGCGGGGTCAACAAGGCCAGCAGGGTCAGCAGGGTCAGCAAGGTCAACAAGGCCAGCAGGGCGGCCAGCAGGGTCAACAAGGCCAACAGGGTCAGCAGGGCGGCCATGGTCAGCAGGGCGGCCAGCAAGGTAACCAGCAGGGGGGGCGGCCTTCAAGGAGCGGCGCGGAGGACCCCAGAACAATGGGCGGAGGACCGCCAAGCGGTGGACAGCGCCAGCTCGAAAGCGAGCTTCGTCAGCGACTCGCCGACGCTGAAGATTTGAAACGCGCTCTTGGCCGCAACAGCGATCTTGCGCGCGACCTCAACCGCGCAGTCGAGCAGTTGCGCCGGATAAACCCCAACGCGTTCTCAGACCCTGCTCAGCTCGCGTTGCTCAAGAGCGAAGTGATAGACCCCCTGCGACAACTAGAGATCGAGCTTGCGCGAAGGCTTCAGGCGAAGCTCGGTAACAACGGTCCCAGTTCGTTTGGTGATGGCGATGCACCCGATCGTTATCGCAAGGTGATCGAAGATTATTATCGCAGGCTTTCGGCGCGTTCTCCGGAGTCGAAGCCCTAAACGGAGAGCGACGCGGTGTTCACGCACATTGGAAGCTATCGATGAGCGCCTTGCAGAGTCTGGTGCTGTAGCTGAAAGCATCAAACGCGAGGTTCGAGTCTGCCAGGTCTTCTTGCAGGATAGACGAAGAGCAGCAAATTAATTCAGACCGGAGTATAGCTTATGGAGAAGAGAGCGGCGCTCTTGAATCGCCTTTCAGTTGTACCTTTGCTCGTAGTGTTCCTGTTGAGCGTGGCCGCGAGCCCGATCGCTAATGCCTCTCGCGATCACAGGTCTTTCGCCGCGCTCTCCGCCAGATTGTCTGAGCCCGGCGGCTATTTCGACTCCGACAATCTTATTTCTAACGAAACTTCCTATCTTCACGTGATCGGCAAGCTGCGGGAGTTGGGAGTCAGCGGCGGCGTGTACATGGGGGTCGGGCCAGATCAGAGTTTCTCTTACATCGCAAGAATTCGCCCGAAGATGGCGATTCTCATCGACATTCGACGAGACAACCTGCTCCAACATCTGCTCTTCAAGTCCTTGTTCTCTCGCTCGCGCAATCGCGTCGAGTACCTGTGCACGTACTTCGGCAAGCCGTTTCCAAAGACGAAGGGTTGGGAGAATCGCAGCGTAAAGGACCTGGTTGAATACATCGACGGCACCGCGTCTGACGCCAGGTTGTTCGAGAAGACCTTGAAGGACGTACGCCAGGACGTGCAGAAATACGGGATCCCACTGTCCCAAGCCGATTTGGAAACCATCGGGAAGGTTCAGCGAGCGTTCTTCAGCGCGGGGCTCGACATACGCTACTCGAGCTATCATCGCCCGCCGCGTTCGATCTACCCACCTTATCGCGATCTGCTGCTCGAGACCGACCTCGCGGGTCAACAACAAAACTACTTCAACTCCGAAGACGATTTTCAATTCATCAAGAAGCTCCAGGACCAGGACTTGATCATCCCGGTGGTGGGCGATTTGTCCGGCCCGCAGGCGGTGAAGGCCATCGGCAAGTACATCGCGGAGATCAAAGAGCGCGTGTCGGCCTTCTATGTTTCAAACGTCGAGTTCTACCTTCAGCGGCAAGGTACGTTCGATAAGTTTGTCGAGAACCTCAGGTCCCTGCCCATCGACAGCCGCAGCATGATCATCAGGAGCTATTTCAACTACTACGCGCCCGCGCACCCTCAAGCCGAGCCGAATCACTTCAGCACGCAGTTGATGGAGCGAATCGATGACCTGATCAAGCAGTGTGCAGCAGGCGAGTGCGATGCTTACCAGGATATCGTGATGAAGAACTCGATCTCGCTGAAGTGAAGGGCGCGCAACTAATCCTATCGCTCCCTCGCCTTGACCCAGAGAAGGTCAAGCATGCAATACTCGCAGCCGCCATCCCGGGATATGTCAATAAGCCGAGGAGCTATGAAATCAGTATGGGGCTCAAACTCCATCTGGTTTCGCGCCAGGCGCTGAAACTGCCCGCCCCTAACCTCTGCGCGGTAGGACTTGACCGGCTGCCCGTTTACTTTGATGACGATGGTCAACTCTCCGTCTCTCTTCGTCAGCGCCGCGAGCGTCAGCCACCCGCCGCCGAGGCCTTTCGGTTGGATGAGCTCTGTCTTATAGAACTGCCAGTCGACGTAGCCCGGCACGACCGGCGATCTGGTCGCGGCAATCTCCTGGCCGCCTTGGATCACATGGATCGTGCATAGTGGACGGCTCACTCCCGCCGGTAGCTCGCGCAAGCTCACCCACCAGTTGAACTTTATCGGAGCGCCCGGGTTATCAATAGGAGACGAGAAGTAAGCCAGGTCGCGCCACGGTCCTTCGCGCACGTACGTCTTCTTCGGATTGTAAGGATCCGCGCTCTTCTCCTCTTTCAGGCTGAAGGGCAACGTCGTGATCGCCCGATCGCCCACCTTCACGGCCATCACGAAATCACCTTGCTGGCCGAGGCGAATGACTCCCGGGACGCCCGCGGGTTGTAGCAGGCGGAAAGTGTCAAATTCTCGAAGAGACTCAATCCGCAGCGGAACTCGGGCGACCTCTTCGCCGGTCTTTCGGGTGATGACGAACACCAGCTTCTGATTGCCCTGAGGTGGAAACACAATCTGTAGATAGTCCACCAGGAAGCCGCCGTGTGCTTCGTAGTAACGCAGGTTCAAGAGGGACTGGTATTCGATAGCAGGCGCGTTTGACTGGCTCGCCCCGGCCAAGGTTACAGAAGGGTGGGCCGTGCCGGCTGAGGGGCCATCTGCCACTGGCAGCACTATTGCTGCGGCGACAAGGACCGCGAGCCGCGCGAGCTTAACGTATTCTCTCGTAGACATTTCTTCCTCCCATCCATCGCCGGGCCAACCCCGTCCAAGTGGTAAGCGCATAGCAATTATTAGCGCTGATCTCAACTCGATACAAGCGCCAGGCTCTGAGTATCGCTCACGCCCTGGTGTCCGCCGACCCTACCAGCGTGCGAATGCTGAGAGCTCTACTGATCTCACAAGACACGCTCGCCCGCCTGTTGCAAAAAAAGGGAGAGAGGGATGACGCATTGGAGTTGTGCGGTCAATCCCTGAACACTGTTCGCGCCATCCTTGCTGCAGATCCCACCAACATGCAGGCGCGGCAGGATCTTGCGTCCGGTCATGTCCTTGCCGGGAACATCCTTGTGGGCAAGGGCGATGCGTCTGGCGCCCTACGGTACCACCAGCAAGCTTTGACACTAAACAAGGCTCAATTGCGAAGGCTAGGATTGCGAAGCAACGACGAATGACAATGACAAATGACAAATGACCAATGACAATGACCAATGAGCGTAAGGTGGCTCAACACAGAGCGTCACTAAGACACTCAAGCACGAATGAGTTCGCGATTGTTTCTTCCTTCGGATTTTAGTTGACAGCTTGTTATGGGATGTGTAGGATTGGCGCGTTTTGTCAGCAGTAGTGTGAGGAGGACTGAAGTTGAAGTTAAGGTATTGCGCGTTTGGAAGTTTTAACCGCAACGCTCTTTGCTTTAGCTCCGATCATCACTCTGCATATTCACTCTAGATGAAAAGGAGAAGAAAGCATTGAGAGAAACTGGAACTGTTAAGTGGTTTAACGCGACCAAGGGCTACGGGTTTATCACCCGCGAAGGCGGTGACGACGTGTTCGTTCACTACTCTGCCATAGAGGCTGAAGGTTACAAGACGCTCAACGAAGGGCAGCGTGTTGAGTTTACCATCACCCAGGGCCCAAAAGGCCTGGCGGCGAGCAGCGTAATCGCGGCGGTTGCTTAGTCGTGCTTTTGCTGGCGAGTCCGGCAGCGCCGGGCTCGCCTTTTCTCTCTTACGAGTTCCTCGCACGCACTTCAACGATAATTCGGAAGGCCCTCAGTTTTCCCTCACATGTTTCTGTGCTAGACTTTTTGGCGTGGAAAGCGTGGAATCAACGGGGGCGACTCTTTTATGGCGGACAAGGGCAAGGAAGAATTTATAGACGCCGGGACTGCGGAGACTGAACAATACGTAGCAGCTGAAGAAGTGCAGCAGGAGTTCTCAGAAGCACAGCGGCTAGCCTCGGGAGGCGAGCAGCTAAGGCGCGAGCTTCGAGAGCACCACTCGCGCACGCCTGTTCTCTCTGCGGGTGACGTCGATGCGGATTGGGCCCGCGCCGACATCGGAGACGAGACAGTAGGCGGGTCCGCTCCGACGCCCGACCAGGACGTAGTCGATGAATTGGGCGAAGCTGTTGGCCTGACCTACGAAGATAATGAGCCGCTGCGTACAACTGAGAAAGTCGAAGAGCGTGATCGCAAGCGTTGGGAACTCGATCCGGCATCGTCCGAGGATTACAACGATCGGGTTAATCGCGAAGGCGAGTGACGGTTCCTCCCCAAGATCCCACAGCGAGTCAGTACCGCGAGCGGTAGCGAGCGCGGCTTGTCAGTTGGCTCATTGAGGGAGTCCGTGCTCGCTAGCCGCTCGCGGTACTGACTCTTCAGGTTTCACAGTCGAAAAGCACTCTGATATACTCTGCGATCGAAATCTAAAATCGAATAACGGCGGAGGCCTAACAATGCGGAAGTCTTTGCTCTCCTCGCTGATGTGTGTCGCAGTCATCGCGACTTCGGCTCTCGGGGATACTATACACCTGAAGAATGGCAGTGTGCTCAAAGGCAAAGTGACCAGCTTCGCCGATGATCAATTCATCGTCATGCTCGACACCGGTTCGGGCCGCTTTCTGAGCAAAGCCATGGTGTACATGGGCGACGTTGCCCGAATAGAGTTTGACCCCACACCGGCGACGGCAGCCGATACCGGCAGCACCACAACGCCCGCGGACCCCCCAGCGCGCATTACGAGCGATACACAGCAGCGCGAAACAAAGAATCGCAATGTTCCCGCCAGCGAAACACCAGCGCGCAGCGCACAGCCTGACCCTCAGCCGCGCGAAACGGGTCCTCCTGATTCGCCGCCGCCTGTGCGAGAACCTGAATCCACCCAACCAGAAAAGCCTGCGGTTACCAGTACTTCACCGGTGACTACGGCACCTGCTTCCGAGACTGCCGAGGGCGACCGCCTGACTCGCAAGCCAGTTGTGCCTGTTAAGACGATGACCGTCGATGTAGCTGCAAGGAAGGACTGGACAAGCTCAGGACTGATAGTCAAGCGCGGCGACCACATTCGTGTTACCGCGAGCGGCAGCATCACGCTGGATCCTGTGAGCGGCCGCACCAGCGGACCTGAAGGCATCAGCGACCTGGCTGATCCTAAGAAGCTCATGTCCGACCAACCGACCGGAGCGCTCATTGCCGTTATCTCGTCCGACAACGATGATTTCATCTTCCTGGGCCGGTCGGCGGAGTTCACCGCTACGCGTGATGGCCTTCTTTTCTTATCGGTCAACGAAGGCCTGCTCTCCGACAATGTTGGAACATTCAAAGCGTTCGTTGAGGTGCTAGCCCAGCGAAAGTAGGGACGAATTCAACTAAACATGACCGGGCGATCTCCGCGTTGCTAGGAGCGTATAGGCTGCGGCCGGCTCATCTGGAAATCGCTTACTTTGGGGCGTCGGGGGCCGCAGTGTGTCTCCGGCGTCGGTTGATTTAACGCCTATTTTCCTTGACTTGACTCCACCCTTGAAGTAGCCTTTGCATTCCCGCGAGGCTGGCATTCAATTCTTTCACAAAGATGGCGACGAGCAGGCCCGGAAGTAACGATTCAAGCGAGCCCGTTACGCTCTCGCCGGAGCTAAAAGGCTAGATACGCGCGGGACGCTCGTTTCAGGCTGATCGTTTTCGCTTGATCGCTTACGTAAGAATGAACGCACAAAATTCCTCGAACGCTTTGTCGTGAGCCGCAAGCAGGAAGGTTTGATACAAGGGAGGAGAATGCTGCTTTCAGCAGGACGATTCACCGCGCAGCCGGCCTCTCTATCAATCGGCGTGAGAAAGCCGTGTAAATGACACAAAGAGTTTTTGGGTGTCGCTGCGGCATTGCGCGCATCACCCGTGAATCAATGACCACACTTTTTCATCAGGAGAGGCAGGAAATGTCAAAACAAACACCATTCCACTCGATTTGCGCAGTGCTGCTGGCGCTGTGTCTGTGCACCGCCGCTGTTCCGGCGATGGCTGTTCCGGCGATGGCGCAGTCAGAATCCAGCACGGGACAGATTAGAGGCATTGTGACTGATGCTCAGGGAGCAGCCATCTCGAAGGCGACCGTTACCGCCACCAACAAAAACACCGGCCTCGCGCGCTCGTCGCCCAGCAATGACGACGGGCTATACGCCATATTGCTGTTACCGCCCGGTCCTTACAACGTATCGGCGGAGGCGAGCGGCTTTGCCGCAAGCACGATCAGCGACGTGGAGGTGACCGTTGGCCGAGTTAGAGATGTCAATATCTCGATGGGGGTAAGCGGCGTCCAGGAAATGGTGAGCGTCACGGCGGGCGCGATTCAGGTTCAGACGACTCGATCCGAAGCGGACTCTGTATTGAACGAAAAAGCCATCGAGAATCTCCCGATCAACGGTCGCCGCTTCCAGGACTTCGTCACTCTCACGCCGACAGCTCAGGTTGACCCATCGCGCGGTCAGATCTCGCTCGCCGGACAGCGCGGCATTAACTCTAACGTCAACGTCGATGGCGTGGACTACAACCAGCCGTTCTTCGGGGGCATACGCGGCGGCGAGCGATCCAATACCGCATTCACGATCCCACAAGAGTCTATCAAGGAATTTCAGGTTGTGGCTGCGGGCTACTCGGCTGAGTTTGGCCGCTCGACTGGGGGCGTTGTCAACGCCGTAACCAAGTCCGGAACCAATTCCTTTCATGGCTCGGCGTTTTTCTCGGAGCGTCCGAAGCAGGCTTCCAGGAAGACTGCGTTCTTCGAAGCGACCGCGCAGAACCTCAACGACACGAGAAAGAACCGGGGACTTGACCCGGTTGAGTTCGTCCCGGCGCCCACGCGACACATGTATGGAGGGTCGTTCGGAGGGCCCATTATTAAGAACAAAGCGTTCTTTTTCGGGGCCTATGAAGAGCAGCGGATAAGCATCGGTCGCCAGGTCTTCTTTGATAACTTGGTGGGAGTAGCAAGTACTTCGGCAACGCAGGAAGCATTCAACTTCTATCAGTCGCTGCAAGAGCCTTACCAACAAACCAACCAAGCCAGGGCATTCCTGGTGCGCGGCGATTACGAGATCAACCAGAATCACCGTTTCAACGTCCGTTTCAGCCGCAATCGAACCGTAGAAGAGAACGCAGTCTCAGTAGGCAACGCGCTGTTCCCGACGATTTCAAGCTCCCTTTCAAACAACGGCACCGAGATAGACCAGCTTTACACTATCATGGGCCAGTTCACTAGCTTCTTCACTTCAACCATGGTCAACGAAATGCGCGCCCAGTTCGCGCGTGAGGAACGGCCACGTCCGGCCAATGCCAGGGAACCGCTTGTGACGAACGCAACGATTGGCAGTTTCGGCACAGTGAGCTTCCTCGGGGAAAACGTCCAGTTTGACAAGCGCTTTCAGATGGCGGACAACTTGACCTTCAGCAAGGGCAATCACACGTTCAAGGTTGGCGGCGAGTATAACCATACGTTTGTCGCGCAGACGTTCGGCTTCAACCAGTTCGGAACCTTTAACCTGTCAGGTTCCAACGTCCCAGTTCTTCTCGACATTCTGTCGTTCTCGCCCAGCGTTACGACGGGAGTCGTGAACCGATTCGACTGCATATCATCAATAACTGCTTGCGCAGGGATCAATGTCACCTACCAGAGGCAGATCGGCAATCTCGAAGCGGCGTATAAAGGGGACGAACTTGCCTTCTTTGGGCAGGATTCCTGGCGCCTTCGTCCGAACCTGACAATCAACTACGGCCTTCGCTGGGAGGAGCAGTACAATCCCGCAGCGCAAGCTAACAACGACACACTTATCAATAAGGTCAAAGGGTTCCAGTTCCCGTCGGGACAAGTTTATGACCCGACAATAATTCCGGATTCAGGTGGTCAGTGGGGGCCGCGACTCGGACTCGCGTGGGACCCTGCAAGCGATGGCAAGATGGTGGTTCGCGGCTACTCCGGTATCTACTTCGCGCGCACGCCTCTGCTTCTATTTGCATCTCCGGTTAATAACTTCCGGACGCCTCCGGGGGATGTTACCTTCACGCTACCGTTCAACACAGCAAGCCTTCCGTCGAGTAACCCGCTAAAGACCTGCCAAACAATCCATTGCCAGTTCAACTTGATCGGCATAGACTTCAACAAGTTCACGCTCGATAAGCTGCCTGTGCTCACGCCGGCCCAGCTTTCACAAATCGCAACGAAGCTCGGCGTCAGTGCCGATCCGTTCTTCAATGCGCAGTTGATTTCCGTGTCGCCCACCTTCAAGAATCCGAAGTCGTACCAGGCAGGCCTCGGCATTGAACGCGAGATTTTCCCCAGCTTCACTGTTGGAGCTCAATTCACCTATGTCAAGGCAGTTCACCTCGAACGCAACCGTGAGTTGAACATACCGTTGCCGACACTTGCTGCTACGACTTTCAGACCCGTCTACGGGGTGAGCAACCAGTCGAGACTGCGCCCAAATCCGTTGCTTCAGGGCTCGCTACAGCTTCGTGAGTCGTCAGCAAAGTCGCTCTACCGCGCTCTGACGTTCAGCATGAAGGTCCAGCGTAAATGGGGCCAAGTCAACGCCTTCTACACGCTGTCGAAGTTATTGGCGGATGACGACAATGAGCGTAGCGCGGGCGGTGTGGCTTATCAGGACAGCTATGACTTTTCGTCAGAGTACGGTCCGTCGGACCTTGATCGAAGGCACCAGGTCGTTGTCAGCCCTGTCATATTCCTTCCGAAAGGATTCGACGTTTCAAGCGGTATCAGGCTGCGTTCAGGGAGGCCGATCGATGCAAGGATCGGCAGTGACGTAAATCAGGACACCGTAAACAATGACCGCCCGTACCTCGGGCCTGGCGTGAGTTTCGAGCGCAATGCGTTCCGCAACCTGCCTGTATACAACGTTGACTTCCGTGCTCAGAAGCGATTCAACCTGCACGGCGAGAACATGCGCCTGACACTCTCGATGGAGATGTTCAACATCTTCAACTTGAGCAATATTCAGCTTTCAGGCAGCGCTGTGACCAACTATTGCGCCGGCACACAGACTGCCTCTAGCAACTGCGGGTTCCTTGGGCCAACGAACCCGAACTTCCTACAAACGATTGATCGAAGCCCGACCAGTGTGCGCTTTGGACAATTGCTGTTGACGAACACAGGTGGCGAACCGTTCCAGATGCAATTCGGAGCGAGGTTCACGTTCTAGCCAGTTCGTCTGATTAAACTTCAACCGGCGGTGGTGAGTCGCAACTCGCCACCGCTTTGCTCTTCTCCCCACAATTCAATGACAGAAGTGGTCAGCCAACGCGAGCTAGTTAGCGACAATCGGAATTTTCAACGTTAGCCCCTCTACATCCTTAAACGCATCTCTTTGCAAAGTCATTTCTCTCGGCTTACGAACAAGGATGCACAGCCGGCTGCGAATGAAGTCCGGGTCATTTGCAACGGCAAAGCTAAAATTCAAATTTGGCTCGCGGACGAATCCGCAAGAGATCCTCGCTCAGCTCAAGCAACTAGGCTTGAGAAGTCCTGCTCGATCCAAAGTCGTCCACGTTGATCATCCGCCACTTGTGGATTGAAGGCTAGCGGCGTTACCACCCGTGCCCGTACGCTACGGTGCTCCGACGACATTGGTCCGAAAGGGTTCTGGATCTTAATACGATCGGGCTGCTTATTTGAGGGTTTTGGTGCATATCCCAGTGTGACATTGAGCGTTGGTCAGTTATCACCGCCCAACGCACCCAGGAAGTCTCGTGCTGGACGTCCCTTCAGTGTGAGACTATAGTCTTTGCCGTTCAAATCAAAATGCAAAACATTACCTGCTACGCGCGCCCGGGTGATTCCCGAAGACAAAACGTGAAAGCTATGACTTGGGTTCGTCGCATTGAAGTGTACAACTGAATTAACGATTTCCAATTCGCCAGTACACCAGGTTAACGGAAAGGAGTGCCCGTGAACGGCGCGTGCGAAGAAAGATGGTTGCAAACGCGGAGGCGGAGTCAACGACCGAGCAGAAGCGCTAGGAGAAGGTGTTTTCGGAGCGAGCATAGAAATCATCTCTTTGATTTTTGCAGGCGTAAATTCCGCTCCACCCCCGAGCTCCAGCGCTCGTTGTAGTAACGACAAGGATTCATCCTCCCTCCCGGTCGCAGCGCTTGTTTGCGCTAGCCCAACTAATGCAGGCGCGTAGTCGGGACTGGCCTCAATACAGCGCTGTAACGCTGTTCGGGCATTAACATAGTAGCCGAGTTTGAGGGAACACATTCCCAGTGCGTAAAGAGTCGAAGTGTCCGTGCGACCAGCATTCACCGCGTCCGTCAAATCTCTTTCGGCACCGTTGTAATCGGACATCCTAAACTTTCTAAGCCCTACCTCGCGGCTTATGCGGGACGCTTCGCGTTGCCGCATTGCTGACAGCAAGCTCTGCACGCGGCGCAGTCCAAACTGGCCGAAGGTATCATCTGGAAAACTGCTTGCAATCGCTCGATACTCCTGCTCGGCTTCCGGTAGCATTCCTCGATCCTCGAATTCTCGCGCCCGCGCCACCATAACGTTACGCTGGAAGTCGAATGAGGAGATTGGCAAGCGGAGTGATCGAACAGACTTCGACGTATGATTACCGTCTAATGATCCCGCAGATGCAGATTCTAGTAATCCAGAAGGGATCGAGCTTGACAGCTCTGGACGCGTGGTGACGTCGTAAGGCGTTTCCGGTGCCGATGGCGTCGTAGTCGTCTCGGCTTGTCGAGTACTCCGTGCCTGAGTGTGACGTACAAGCTGGACTGTCATCCCTCCCACCAACAGCAGAATTGCAGATACTAGTCCCCACCAGAGATAGACAGATGCCCTCCGCCTTTCATCTTTGGGGATTTGCTCGCCCGTACTTGAAACGTCTGCCAAATTGAGTTCCTCGGCTGACTGCCGGTCGGCATTACCCTCATCGCTGCTCATGCTAGGTGGTACGTACTTTTTGAAGATACGCTGATTAGAACCGTCCCCCTCGCGCGGCATCAACAATCTGTATTTCTTGAAGAAGTTACCTGAATTCGAGCCTTCGTCTTTTTTTGACTCAGTGCAATCCGATTGAATACCTTTATGATCGTCCATACAATTTCCTGCAAGATTCGACCTAGTGCTGAAAAAAGAATATCACCTGTGGCTACCATTCAATAGGGAGGGCCACAACCATTCGCGGTCCGTTCGACAGCGTTAAAATACTTCGCGAGTGTTTGATTGTCAACGTCGCGACGCGGGGTATGCATCTGGTCGCTACCAAATGCACGTTCGCTGCATCCGTTGCGAAAGCGCGAAAATCTCTCGCGCTCAGAAGCGTAATCAATTCGAGTGTGATTCATGCGGCTACCATTGGAAAGTGGATGCGATTATCCGTAATTGTCTATGATGTCCATGATTATACATACGGCGTAAATGTAGTTACTGAGGCGGAACCTTACACGCGGCTGAAATTCGACAAAAGGTGGAAGGATCATCTTTCAGTTGTAATAAGAACAAGCACATCAACGCGCATCGCTAGGAGTTACGTCACGGGAAACGTCACTGACCCGAACTTCGTAAATCCGTTTGCGGGTGACCGGGCCTCTCGGGTTAATACGCCTAAGACTCCTAGAGACGGCCCCGGCAAAGACAAAAAAGATGTTGGCTTTTTGTGTTCGCCTTTCTTGCCTTTTTTTTCTCCGCTCGTTGATAATTCCTCGATATGACCGACACCGTGAGAGTTAGATTTGCGCCCTCACCCACGGGGTACCTTCACCTTGGCGGCGCTCGCACGGCGCTATTCAATTGGCTCTTCGCTCGCAAGCACGGCGGCGTGTTTATCCTTCGCATCGAAGACACTGACACCCAGCGGTCTTCTGAAGAAATGGTTCAAGGCATTCTCGATGGAATGCATTGGCTCGGGCTCGATCCGGACGAAGGGCCTTTCTTTCAGTCTGCTTTTGTGGACCAGCATCGCGCCGCCGCCCGCAGGCTGGTCGAGGAGGGCAAGGCTTACTACGACTTCACGCCAAAAGAACATGCCGATGACCGTACCGTCAAAGCCAGAATCGTGGATCGCGGTCGAGCGCAGGGCGGCGCCGCCAGGGAGCCAAACCCCTTTCGCGACTTGCCCCTTGAAGAAGCGCTTACTCGCATCGACGCGGGCGAGGCCGCAGCGATCAGGCTGAAGGTCCCCGAGCAAGGCGTCTCACGATTCGACGATCTCGTTTTTGGTTTGCAAGAACGCGATCACTCAGATATCGAAGACCTGGTGTTGATTCGTTCAGATGGGCATCCGCTCTACAATCTGTCGGTAGTCGTTGATGACATCGAAATGCGCATCTCTCACGTTATTCGTGGTCAGGACCATCTGACTAACACGCACAAGCAGGTACTCATCTACGAAGCGCTGGGCGCACCCGTACCACAGTTCGCGCATCTCCCGCTGATAATGGCGCCCGGAAAGGAGAAGCTGTCTAAGCGCACGCATGGCGAAGTCGTCTCCGTGACGACCTATCGCGATCGAGGCTTTCTCCACGATGCACTAATAAACTATCTGGCTCTGCTCGGATGGTCGCCCGGATCTGATAAGGAAGTGATGTCGCGCAATGAGCTAATCGAGAAGTTCTCTCTCGATGGAATCAACAAGTCGTCTGCGATCTTCAACTTTGACGAGCATGATCCAAGCAACTGGACCGACCGGAAGGCGTTGTGGATGAATGCAGAGTACCTCCGAGCAATGCCGTTGACCGAACTGGTTCCCCTGGTCGCCGAACAGTTAAAGACGTTTCACCTTTGGCACGAAGAATACGAATCGAATAAGCGCGATTGGCTCGCTCGAACCATTGATCTTCTAAGGGCGCGTTATCGCACGACCCAGGACTTCGCAACGCTGGGACGTCCGTATTTCTCTGACGAATTCGAATATGAGGCTGACGCGGTCAAAAAGAACTTGAAGGATCACCGGCTGAAGGACCTGTTGCCCGGCCTGGCAGACCGGCTGGAGTTGGTTGAGAACTTCACACACGACGCAGCGGAATCGGCTCTGAGAGTCTATTCGGAGGAGCAGGGCGTTAAGGCAGGATTATTGATCAACGCCGCGCGCACGGCACTAACGGGCCAGTCGGTCGGTCCGGGAATGTTCGACATCATAGTGACGCTGGGTCGGCAGCGTACGGTCGCACGTCTCCGAAGCGCTGCTGCCTTGGTGGCTTGAAGGCATTGGCGCACCTCTAACGCGCAGTCGTCCTCGATCTCTCCCCGCCCAGCTCATTCTCACCCGGCCGGGTTACTCGGTGGTAAACGAACCCTATTTAGCATTTAGAAACACTTGGTAACGGGGACTAGTCTCGTGGGTGGAGGGTGACCGCTAAAGCAAGAGGACGTTAGTTGACTCGGCGGTGGTACAACTTTATCCTGTCATGAGGTTCCAACCTGGGTAAATCTAAACGGCCTGCAAACAAATGGAATCGCAATCTGGAAACACGATTATCAGTGGAATCGAGCCCGTTGACGAGTTGATGGGCGGACTCGATCGCGGCGAACTTTATCTGGTCCACGGCGAAGCCTCGGGCAAGTCGCTTTTCGGAATCAAGTTTCTTATTGAAGGGCTCAAGCGGGGCGAGAACGGGGCGCTCGTGATTCGCTACTCACCGGAAGATGCGGTGCGGCGCTTCGCGCGGCTCGGCTATGACTGCCTCGAAGATGTGTACAGCGGCCGGCTCGTGATACTGGAATACTCCGACGATATAATTCAGAAGATTGGAAAGCTGCGCGAGCTTACGCCGGTGCTGCGCGAGCTTGAGTGGCTGCTCGGCGAAACCCGGCCTGAGCGCTTGATCTTCGATCCACTCACAAGCGTCCTGGCGGGGGTAGAAGGCAACCTCGAATCACCCGCCCGCGAATTCGCCGAGTGGGCGCGCTCGTTCGGCGCGACGGTTGTGTTGATCGCAAAGGACTCCAATCAAGAGATCATCAGGTGCTTCGAGCCTCTGGTTGCTGAGTCGTTTCGATTTGACGTTAGAGAATCCGGCGACCGCGCCGCGCGTTTTATTGCGTTCGAGAAATCACCCGCTATTGCGGATCAGGCTATCGAGGTTGATCCATCTCGAGGCGTGTTTCTTTTAGGACGTTGGTATGCGCCGGCAGACGAAAACGCGCATCAAGCTGCGCCTCATCCTCCATCCATAGCAGAGCTCGCATCGATCAGGGAGGAGTTGCGCTCGGCGCGCGATCGAATCCAAAACGAGGAAGCCGAACAGCTGACGGACATCGATCTGACGGCTGAAGCGTTCGGCCAGACTGATCGCAGCCTGCGCGCTCCTGATCCCCCAGACCTAATCTCTGATCAAGAACGCAGCGATACTCGTCAGACGCGGAAGCTGACGCCGATGGAAGAAAGAGAGTTCCAAGCTCCGCGAGAGAGCGTGACTTCACAACCGCGGGAATTGACACCCAATGAGGAGTTGGACCTCCAGTTCGCGGAACCCCTCGCATCTTCAGCACCGGCGGCGCAGGGCAGCGAAGTGCCGCTAGACGAGTTGTCTGATTTGCTCGACGACCTGACCGGTATGACTTCTCCGCTCGAACTTGATCTGCCGGAGCTTGAATCTGCGAACCCCAAAACCTCCGGGTCGAGCATCGATCTCCCAGGCAGCGCAGCGCCGGGCGGGGAAGAACCCGAGGTTGGACCACACGAAGCAGAGTCTTCTGTTTCTCATGATCTCGGTGAAACGGCTTCCCCCGATCCCGATCCGGCGAAGGTGCGCCTGCCAGGACACGGCAGGGCGTCCGACCTCAAGATTGATTCCGCGATGGCGGCGCGAGCCGTAGAGCTCTTGCTGAGTCCGCCGGAAGCAGGCTCAGAATTTTCATTCCCGCCAAGTCCCCCGGCGCACTCGCATGCGGCTCGTGACGCGCGCCAACCCGAACCAATAGGTGAGGATGAAGTCCAGGCGAAAGACTTCAACGTTCTTATCATCGAAGACGACCCGGAGACCAACGATCTTCTAACCCAGACACTCGGCGACTACACGGTCGAAGTCGCGCATGACGGCGTGAGCGGATTGGCGAAATTGATATCCTTCAGGCCAGATCTGGTTGTCTTGGACTTCGATCTTCCTATTATCGACGGTTTCAAAGTTTTGACGCTGATCCGTTCGGCGCTCAACGTGCCAATCATAATCGTGTCGGGTTCGCGCATGCGTGCAATCGATCGCGTGATGGCATCCGAGCGCGGCGCAGACTATTACCTCACCAAGCCGTTCAGCGCGAAAGAGCTGAAGCATAAAGCACGGCAGCTAATCGCGCGCTACCGAGGTATCAGCTCCTGGATAACAAACCCGTCGAGCAAGTCTCGCGCGCTGTCTTCTGCCCGCGGCTCCGAACCAGCGGCTGGTTCTACCGAGTCTCACGAGCTGTTTATTCCATACACGGAATTCGCAGCGGAGGTTGAGAAGAGAGTCAAATCCGCAATGGACAACGGCGCTCCATTCTCGATCGTAGGATGCCGGCTGCCGCAGATGACT
The DNA here is from genome assembly GCA_038040455.1 of Acidobacteriota bacterium. GTDB lineage: Bacteria > Acidobacteriota > Blastocatellia > UBA7656 > UBA7656 > Onstottus_A. Next base: position 43,166 of record JBBPIH010000041.1, on the reverse strand, counting down.
GCTAACGGCGGACGGCCGGCGCTTCGGTTATTGGAGATTGTGGGTGGGCTCGCGCGCGACTCGGACCTGACGTCTACGAATCAGCGCAACGATCTGGTGATATTGCTCCCCGATGCCGACACGTCCGGTGCGCGATCGTTCGCCGGTCGATTACTGGAGCGCATAATCGAAGAATTGAATTATGAGCCTGCGCTCTGGATGCGCAGCTTTCCGGATCTCGAAGAGTTGACTGAAGCGGCTACGCCGGGTAGCGAGCCTGCGCACGGCGGCACGCTCAACCGCCGCTCAGGTGACACGGGAGCATCCGCGCAAAACCAACGCGAATCAACTGCGGTCGGATGAGAACTCCGCCCAAACCCGCAGTCGAGGGAATCATTCATAGACTTCCTCGATCATCTATGACGGCGTTTGATCAGTAGTCAGTGGTCAGGTGCTGAGGATGCGGAACGCTGCTCACAAACGGCCGGTGCTGTTCTCGCCTGTTATCGCCTTAAGCTGGATTTTTATCCGGCCAATATTGGTCTGCACGTCTGCCGGGATATTTTCGCCCTGATCCATCGATGCAAGGCTTCGCATAAGGCCCGAGAATTCCTGCCGGAGCCTCTCCAGCCGCACGTATAGTGTGTACAAATAACGTCGAGAGGATTCGACTCGCCCAGCACATTCTGCTTCCGCAGCGCGCAATTCCGCGATAGTTTTTTCGACTAACGCCGCGCGCGACTGTAGAGCTATAAGCGTGTCCATATCACCGGTCGCGGCGGTCTCCCGGATGCTGGTTTGGAGATCACGCCGCTCAGCGGTGCGCTCCGCTAACAAGACAACGACGCGTTCGAGCTTAGCCTCTGACTCCTGCAATGTCAGTTGGGCTTTCGCTAACTCGCCTCGATTCGGCCCGGTGCGTTCGAGCATACGCCTGTCTCGCCGGCCGCCGACCAATCAGCGACTTTGCCGGTCGACCTCTTGTGTATTCTGAAGAGCGGATTGCACAGTTGGTGAGCAATCTCCTTAACGCTTTGGGGGCAGGTGCTCACAGAGTACGGCAGTAGGAATTCGTCATCAATACTTTTGTTGCCACACGTGGCAGCTCATTTGTGGCCTGGCGAAAAAACAGCCAAGAGCTTGCGTCTCAAGCTGAAACCGGCGCCACTCCTATGCAATTCTGAAGTCCTTCGATCACTCGCCGCTTCACTTCTTCGAAGTCTCCTTCGATACGGCAACCGGCGGCGTTGCGATGTCCGCCGCCCCCGAATAACTGGGCCACCTTTGCCACATTGTTCTTGCCCTTCGAACGAAGGCTTATCCGGTATGCGCCAGGCGAAAGCTCCTTGAAGAAAGCGACCGCTTCAACATCTCCCACAGAGAGCGCGTGATTGACTATCCCATCAGAATCTTCTTCGCAGGCATCGGCTTCGTACATGGTCACGCGGTCCACGTTGATCCATGCTATGCGGCCCGATTCGTCGCGCTCGATGTTTGAGAGTACCAAGCCAAGCAGTTTGATCTTTGAAAAGGGATTCGAGTAGAACAGCGCTTGTGAGATGCGCGCCGGCTCGACGCCCCGCCGTACGAGTTCGGAAGCGATTTTCAACGTTCGTTCAGTTGTGTTCGAGAAATGAAAGCTTCCGGTGTCGGTGAGCAAAGCTGTGTATATGCATTCGGCGATTTCTTTCGTCACGTCGACGCCAAGCGCTTTGCAGAGATTGTAGATCATCTCGCCGACAGCGGCTGCTGTCGCGTCGATCCAATTAATGTCGCCAAATGGAACGGTGGTGGAATGATGATCGATGTTGACGACGAATTGATCCTTGAGGTTGGGCAATCCGGGCCGGTCCACGTCACTGCATTCTATGACAAAGGCCGCATCGTAAATCTCAGTCACGTCGTCCCGAACGATGACCAAATCCGATGCGGGCAGCACGTTGTACGCCGGGGGCACACGGTCGCGCAAGACGACGTCTACGTCTTTACCCAGGTCTCGCAGCATCCAGTACAGAGCAAGACCCGAGCCCAGCCCGTCGCCATCGGGACGGATGTGCGATGTGATCATGAAGCGTTGCTGTTGTTCTATAAGCTGTACAACCTGACTAAGCATAATAAATAATAGCTGCGGGCCTTTCCATCTTAGAATTCAGATCCTGGATTTGATCGTAGTGTAGAATTGCGAATGCAAGCCCTATGATCGCCAATCCAGAATCGCATCAACTCTGCTCGTCAGCGTAGCTCGATTCAGAAGCCTCCTGATCGGGCATACCCTGGTCTCGCTCCCGCGCCTTAGCTGCCTCCTCGATGAGTAACTCTTCTATTCTCGCGGCCCTCACGTCGGCGTCGTCGTATACGAAGTGCAACTCAGGCGTGTGCCGCATTCTGAGCACCGCGCCAAGCTGATGCCGGATGAAACCGCTAGCATGTCTGAGGGCCGCAAGCGATCCCTTGACCTCTTCCTCGGTGCCGAGCACGCTTACGTATACTTTCGCGGTTCGCAAGTCTGCGCTCAGCTTTGCGCCGGTTACCGTGACGAAGCCAACTCTGGGGTCCTCGACTTCACCGCCGATGATCAGACTGAGCTCTTCCTTCATCTGTTCCGCAAGCCGTTCAGGCCTTCTCCCCGGCATACGCACCCTCAGTCAAGTATCGAGGCGAGAATCAAACTAACTATGCTAAACAGAAATCACCGAACTTGCAACCGAATCATTTTCCATTTTCCATATGTCATTCCCCATTTGTCATTGATTAGCGACTTACAGGTCAATGGCAAATGACAAATCAAAAATGGAAAATGGAAAATGGAAAATGCCGTCGGGTTCCTCGATCCGAGGGATTACAACTGGGTAGGGGCCACTTCTTCTGTCGTGTAAGCCTCGATCACATCTCCGGCCTTGACGTCCTGGAATCGCTCCAACGCGATGCCGCACTCGAAACCCTGCTTCACCTCGCTCACGTCGTCTTTGAATCTTCTTAGCGAGTCTACTTTGCCCTCGAATATGACAACGTTATCGCGCAAGATGCGAGCGGTCGTACGCCGTACAGAGCCGTCGGTCACATAGCAGCCTGCAATCTGTCCGACGCGCGGCACACGGAAGACCTGGCGCACTTCGGCGTGGCCGGTAATGACCTCACGCTTGGTTGCCTCGAGCAGGCCGAGCATCGCGCCGCGGATCTCCTCCTCGATCTTGTAGATGACCGTGTGGAGGCGAATATCGACGTGCTCGGCTTCGGCTATCTCTCGCGCTCGCGTCTCGGGCCGCACATTGAAGCCGATGATAACTGACGCGCGGTTCATATCATTGGCAGATGCAGCCGCCAGCATAACATCGGACTCGGTGATTGCTCCTACGCCCGATCTGATGATTCGAATCTTGACCCGCTCGGTCGAGAGCTTGTTCAAGCCGTCGCGCACCGCTTCGACTGAGCCTTGCACATCACCCTTCAGAATGACTAGCAGTTCCTTGACCTGGTTCTTATCCGAGAAGAGCTGTTCAAGCCCCCGCGCCGACGTCCGTGCGATTGCAGCCTGCCGGGCTTGCATCTGCCGCTGCGCCGCAATGTTCTGAGCTTGCGTCGGGTCTTTCACAACTTGAAGCTGATCACCCGCGTGAGGCACGCCTTGCAAGCCTAGCACTTCAACCGGTGTTGACGGGCCCGCGCCCTCCACCGGGTGCCCGCGGTCGTCAAACATCGCGCGCACCCGCCCGAAGACCTGTCCTGCTATGAAAGGGTCGCCGACCTTCAGTGTGCCCTGCTGCACGAGCAAGGTGGCAACTGCTCCGCGCCCGCGGTCGAGCTTGGCCTCGAGCACGACTCCACTCGCCAGACGGTCAGGATTGGCTTTGAGCTCGAGCACATCCGAGGTCAGCAGTATCATTTCGAGCAACGAGTCAAGATTCTGCTGCTTCTTTGCAGACACCTCGACCATCACCGTCTCGCCTCCCCACTGGTCCCATAGTAGGCCGCGGTCAGCGAGTTGTTGCTTGACACGGTCAAGCTGCGCATCAGGCTTATCAATTTTGTTTATGGCCACCAGGATCGGAACTTCAGCAGCGCGGGCGTGATCTATAGCTTCCAGAGTCTGAGGCATCACGCCGTCGTCGGCTGCGACTACCAGCACGACTACGTCGGTCACGCGCGCGCCCCGCGCGCGCATCATCGTGAACGCTTCGTGGCCAGGCGTGTCCAGGAACACTATGCGCCGCTTCTTTTCAGGATTATCCGGATCGCCGACTTCGACCGAATACGCGCCGATGTGTTGAGTTATTCCGCCTGCTTCGCCCTCTGCTACGTGCGTCTTGCGTATCCCGTCGAGCAAGGAAGTTTTGCCGTGATCGACGTGACCCATCACCGTAACGACCGCTGCGCGAGGGACCGTTCCCTCTTCGCCCGACTCGATGATCTTCTCTTCTTCGGCATCGCTGATCATCTCTTCAAACGGGACAAAGGCTGCGTCGTAGCCGAACTCTTTGCCGATCTCTTTCGCGATGTCCTGGTTCAGCGTCTGGTTTATGGTCGCCATCACACCGCGTTGGAGCAGCATCTGGACCACGTCCTTTGCCTTTACATCGAGCTTTTCAGAGAACTCTTTTACCGTTGTACCTTCGATCAGCTTCAAAGGTCTCAACTCGGTGAAAACCGGTCTGGCCTTAGGCTGGACGACCGTGCCCGGGCCGCGCATGTGCCGCGGAAGTTCTACCTGCCTTCCGTCTTCGTGGCCAAACTCGCCCGGGCCTCGTTTCCCTCGGCGTGTTCGCTTACGCGGACGGCCGGTGTCTTGAGGAACGTAGGTCGTTCTGGGACGCGCTGCCGGCACACCGGTTTCGGTAGCTACTCCCCCCTCCGCCCCCACCGTGCGAACGCCAGAGCCGCTGGCGGCTCCAGGGTAAGTTGCAGTCCCTCCGCGTCCGGCCAGGTGTGGGGGTGCGCCAGGCCTGGGCCGCAGCACGCGCACTTGAGTAGGAGGGCGCTGGGTGGGGGGCATACCGGCAAGCGGTGGCGCCGACACGGAGCCGGGTTTCACTGGCTCTGCAGCTTCTGATTCAGGTTCTTCGGCAGCCGCCTGCTCCGGTGCGCTCGGCTGCGGCTGGGGTGTGGCCTTCAAGACCCGGACTTTGGGCCTCGGCGGCTCCGCCGTCGCGGGTTCGAGCCTCTGATCGGCTGCTGCTTTAGACTCGGGCGGGGCTTCAGGCTCCGGCGCCTCCGGTGGAGCTTCTACTGGCTCGACGTGCTTGACGTGTTTGACAAGGCGCGGGCCAACTTGTTGAGCGACCTTTTTTGGAAAGTACTTGAGGCGAATACGATCGGCTACTTCATGCGGCACTGTGTTCGAAGGCACACTTACATCTATACCCTCGCGACGCGCATCCTCCATCACCTTCTTGTTGTCGAGCTTCAGCTCTTTCGCGAGATCGTAGATTCTTATCTTTTGTTGACCAGTCGGCATAGTTAATCTGAACTGCGATTACGGGGCACTCCTTCAATTCTTCGAAGCCGTTAATTGTTTAACTCATTCGTTCTTGTCCTGCTTGTTGTCGTCGTCAGCACCTTCCGGTTTTTCATCCGCCACTGTTTCGGATTCGGTCTCTGAGCTGTCAGCCGCTGCTTCCGGCGAAGGCTCGGCTCCAGCCTCGTGCTCTTCCGTAGCTTCAGGCGCAATAGCCGGTTCTGTGGTGTTCGATTCGATCGGCGCCTCAGATTCGGTGAGAGCCGCTAGCTGGTCCGCCTCTTCAACGCCGCTCTGTTCACCCTTCGCGGTTGCGGCCACGCGGTCGTCGGGTTCGGTCTCAGTTGCTGCATTTACAGCAGCCCCTTCCGCAATCTGCTCTTGTTCGGCAAGAGACTCGGAGGGGGCCGCCTCTTCGACGCCAATCTCTTCAGCTTCGAAACTCGCGGGAGGCAATAGTTCTTCTTCAACCGTTTCCACCGCGCCGCTTACTTCACCTTCGTCGGTTGCGGCCACCTGCTCGCCGCCGTCGGTCTCAGTTGCTGCCTTAGCAGCGGCTTCTTCTGCCTCGCGTGCTTCTCGCGCTTCGCGCGCGTGCTTCTGAGCGAGCAGTCGATGCGCTCTTTCGAGAATCTCATTGGCCTGGTCGAAGCTTACGTCGATCGCATCAACAAGTTCGTCCACCGAGATCAGCGCTAGCTGGTCGATCGTCTCGATGTCGCGGTGTCTCAAGCGCTCAGCCGTAATCTGATCGAGCGCCAGGGAATCGCGTATGTCAGTGAGTGTGGCCTCGCCGCCAGCCATTACCGCTTCAAGCTGCGCAGCGGCAGCGCGAGCAGCCTCCTCTGCGCTGCGTATATCGATGTGCCAGCCGACAAGCTTCGCCGCCAGCCGCACGTTCTGTCCCTTCTTTCCGATGGCGAGCGAGAGCTGGTCTTCGGGAACCGTCACCGTTAGCTTCTTCTCTTCGAAGCTGTTGATCTCGACCTTGGAAACCTTGGCCGGAGAAAGCCCGTTGGCCGCAAACACCGCTGGGTCCTCACTCCACTCGATGATGTCGATGCGTTCCCCGCGCAACTCGCGAATGATCGCTTGCACACGCGAACCCTTCATCCCAACGCACGCACCTACAGGATCTACGTCACGTTCCGTCGAGATAACCGCGATCTTAGCGCGATCGCCGGGCTCGCGAACGGCGACCTTAATTTGAACCGTTCCGTCATAGATCTCGGGCACTTCCATCTCAAACAGCCGCTTCAACAATTCCGGCGACGTGCGCGAAACCTCAACCTGAGGACCCTTGGTGTCTTTCGAAACCGTGTTGATAACGACTCGGATGCGCTCTCCCTGACTGAATGCCTCAGCGCGCGACTGCTGCGGCTTTGAGAGGACTGATTCGATCTTGCCCAGGTCGACGATTATGCGCCCACCTTCGAACCTTTTGACGAAACCGTGCACCAACTCGCCGACGCGGCCGATATATTCGTCGTAAACATTATTGCGTTCGGCCTCGCGCACTTTTTGAAAGATGATTTGCTTCGCTGTTTGAGCGGCGATGCGACCCAGTTCTTCGCGAGGCTTCGGGAATTCCAGCTGGTCTCCGACCTCGGCTCCCTCGACTCCCATTGCTTCAACGTCGGCCAGGCTGATCTCGGTAGCAGGGTCTTGCACTTCATCGATGACGGTCATCAAAGCGAACAGCTCGACATCGCCCGTCTCGTGATTATAGCGAGCGCGCAGGTCTTCACCCGTTTTGAACTGCTTTCGCGCGGCAGTCACCACGGCATCCTCGATCGCCGAGATAATGACCTGTGGGTCAATGCCCTTCTCCCGGCTCAGAATGTCTATGGTCTGCGGAATAGGACTCGTTGACATAAACTCTTTCCTTCAAGAGTGTCTAGTCAGTTACCAGGGACAACGGACCACTGACTAAAACTCGTACTCAACATTCGCCTTTACGACATTCTCGTAACGTATCTCAATCTGACCTCGCCCATCGGCATCAAGACTAACGCTATCGCCAACCAGGCCTATTAGTTTTCCTCGAAAGTTTCGCTGACCGTCAATGGGCTGAGACGTCTTCAACCTGATCCGACTTCCCGCAAAGCGCTCGTAATCCGCCCGCTTGTAAAGGCCGCGCTCTATCCCAGGCGACGACACTTCAAGGATGTACCGATTTGCGATCAGGTCTTCGACATCGAGCAACGTTCCGACTTGACTGCTGACCGCTTCGCAATCACTGTGGCTAACGCCGCCAGGCTTGTCGATGTAAATTCGCAACACAAAGTTGTTGCGCGGACCAACCGACTCCCAGTGGACTAGCTCGAGTCCTTCTCGGACCGCGACTCGCTCTATGATTCTGCCAACTTCCTCTCGATCAAACTCGGTCATTATCCCAAGAAAAAAAGTGGGCCAAGCCCACTCTCTCAGCAAGCTGATCATAATACCGCCGCGCGCCCACAAAAGGCAAGTAGCGCGCCGCACTTGCTTTACCATCGGCCTCGTTTCCAGGAGAATCAAAGCCCTTGTACGCGGCAGCTTGGATCAAAGCAAAAGAAAGCCGTCACTCGTTGAGTCCCTCAAAACTAATGGGGTATGGAAGCGTTTGGTTGCTGATAGCCATATTGGTCATTAGAAGCAAGCCAAAATCATCTTGAGGTGGTAACGAACTTCTATCGCAAGTGGCTCGACGCCGCCCAACACTCAGCAAGCTAAGCGCTAGAAAGCAAAACGCGGCCAAAGTCGTTTTTATTGACAACGGATAGACCCTAAGTAATAATCGCTTTCGATACCCCAAACCAATGACAGTCCCCGCGAATCATCTTCGCTAGGTGGGAGGAACTCAGGTGGAAAAGGAGCGTGAGGTTCGGCTGCGCCGACGAATAGAAGAGATGGTACGAGCTCGCGTGGGCTCGCTCGAGCAAGACATCAGCAATCTGCAACGGGAAGTAAACGAATCATTCAACCGATTGCTCGAACAGACTGATCTCGCCGCTGGGATGCCTGACGACGATGATGCATTCACGCAGATAGCTGCTGAGGTAACCGCGCAAGTCGATCAGGCAGGCGCTGAGAGCGTAAGGCTCGGCGCGGACATAGCATTACTCAGAGACTCGGTTGCCGAGCTTGATGAACAAGGCACTCAGGCCGAAGTGCTAAATGCGCTTGTGGCTCGCGCTGCGAACTTCGCGCCGCGAGTCGTGCTGTTTGTGGTCAAGGGCGGCAACGCCGTAGGGTGGGCGGCTCGCGGATTGGACGATGGTATAGTCAATAACACGGTAAGGGGTATGTCAATCGCTTTAGAGTCAGATACGGTCTTGCGCGTAGCGCTCAGCTCGCAGCAGACCTTCTACGGCTCACCCGATCTGCAGTCTGAGAACCAGAGTCTATTCGGACGACTTGGCAACATTCGTCCACAGCGAGTGCTGACCGTTCCGCTAAAAGTGCGAGGCAAGACAGCGGCGCTGGTTTATGCCGACTCCGCCGAGCGCGGTGAGGTCGCAACCAACGTCGAAGCGATCGAGCTTCTCGCTCACACTGCGGGTCTCGTGGTTGAGCTAGTATCGCTTCGCGCCAGAATGTCAGAGGGCGCACAACCTGCCAAACAACCTGTGCCTCCTCCGCCGGCCGATGAGCCCGCTGCCGCGTCCGCAAGCGTTCCATCAGGCTCGCTTCCGCAGACTCAAAGTGCGGCTCAACCTGCGTCTCCCTCACCGGCCACTGAGCCCGCGGCACCCAGCCCAGGTATTCCATCAGGCGCACTTCCGCAGACTAACCGAGAGGCGGCACGCGATCTTACTACGCAAGCGGTACCGATACCCTCGGGTGAGCTGCTGCCACCCGTAGCGGCACCGACCTTTTTTAGGCCCACAGCGGAGCCCGCTGTTTCAACGCCGCAGTCCGCGTCATCCGCATCGGCGAGCGCTGCGCTTGGAGAAGAAGAGACGGCGCACCATAACGCGCGTCGATTCGCTCGATTGCTCGTGAGCGAGATAAAACTCTACAACGAGCAGAAGGTGGCAGAGGGGCGACGTGGGGGCGATTTGTACGATCGGTTGAAAGAGGACATAGACCGAAGCCGGCAGATGTACGAAAAGCGGGTGACACCCAGCGTAGCCACCAAGTTTGATTACTTCTACGACGAGTTGGTCGCCACATTGGCGGAAGGCGATCCTTCCAAGCTCGGCTCCGACTGCCCGGGCCCATCGGTAACTGCGAGCACGTAAGACGAAGTAGCATAGACTTTAGTCTGTGTGCTGTTGATTAGAGTTAGGCGGCTCGTCTGCACACAGACTAAAATCTATGCTACTTCAACCCATCACGGTTAGTTTGATTTCCGCGAACGGTTTAGCAATAATCCCCTCAGCCCCATTACACACCGGTATAAGAGGAGTTCCGTGCTCAGGGCAACGCACCTTCGCCGTCAGTTGATGAATCCTCAAAGAAGCCTGGCTGTCGTTGTATTGCTACTGCTGACGCTCATCACTCCGATGACGGTCTCCTGTCAGCGCGGCCTGTCAGATCCCGACACCGGCATCGAAGAGCTTCGCGAGTTGGTGCGCAGCGCGTCCGGCCGCCCCGCGGTTAGCGATCTGACTCGCATCGAGACGCGGTACCCACGGACGCGTAGTGCGGCGCTCGCCCGGTTTCTGCGAGGCTATCTCTATTTCTCAGCTCAGAATTATCAAGCGGCAATAGACGCCTTAGACGCCCGGGCGATCAGTGCGACAACATCGCTTGGCGATTATGCCCTTTTTTATCGTGCCGAGAGCGAAGCGGCGAGCGATACGAAGAGCGAGGCGCGCCGCGATTACGGCGCGGTTTACGCGAGGTATCCCGATTCCTTGAAGGTTCGCGACGCAAAGCTGAGAGCCGCTGAGATGGCTGTCGCGCTCGACGATCCTGGGAGCGCAATCAAAGAGCTCGCGCGAATGGTTGAGGGGAACGATGCCGATGCGATTTATGTAATGGCGCAGGCTTACGAGGCACTTGGCAAGACCGATCAGGCGGTGAAGTCGTATCGGCGGATTTACTACGAACTGTCCGCGACCAGCGTAAGTGTGCAGGCCGAAGCGAGGCTGGCCGCGCTCAACGCGTCTCCCAAAGAAAACGCCGGTTCGTTTGGCGAGGAGCGCTCGCGAGCCGACGCGCTGTTCGAAGCGAAGCAGTATGCGGAATCCACTAGCGCATATCTGCAGTTGCTTGCGCGCTTTCCGGAAGCAGACCGGATCGATGAGATTCACTTGCGCCACGGTGTGAGCTTGTTGAACAGGCAGCCTGCTCAGGCGGTCACAGCGCTAACCCGTGTGAGCGATCGCAAACCGGACCTGCGCGCTGAGGCGATGTTTTATCAGGCGGAAGCGTTGCGCCGCGCAAGTCGTTCGGCGGAGTCTGGGACGCTGGTCGATCGCTTGTTAAGCCAGTATCCTAAGGCTCGGTGGGCTAGCGAAGCCCTTTACAATCTGGCCGCGTACTTTAAAAAGCAGGACCGCGACGCCGAAGCAGCGAACCGCTATCGCCAGCTTCTCGCTTTGTATCCGGAGAGCCAATACGGGCCCGAAGCTTCCTATAACCTTGGCTGGTTCGCGTATCGCTCAAAAAACTACGCTGACGCGGCGCGGATTCTCGAACAGCATTTGGCGAGTTACCGTTACCCCGACACGAAGTTCATCGGCGAAGCTGGTTTGTGGGCAGCGAAGTCCGAGGAACGGCTCGGCCACAAATCACGCGCTTTGGTGCTTTACGACTTAGTGAACGAGCGTTACCGCTACGGGTATCACGGTTACGTCGCCGGCCTTCGCTCGGCGGCGTTGCGCAAAGCGGAACCGGCGCTCAAACCGGAGCAGCCGAACCCTGGCTCGGAGCTCGACAAAATTCGCGCGAACGTTACGTATTTTGAGCCAGCCCGTGAAACAGCCGACGGATCAGAAGCCGGGCGCGTCGCGAAAGCAAATGATCTCGAAGTCATCGGGCTGAACGAGTTTGCGGTCAGAGAATTGAACAAGGCGCTTGATGCCGCGCCTACGTCGCCGAAGATCAATCTTCGTCTTGCCGGGCTTTACTCGCGGCGTGGCGAGAGCTTTCAAGCGACGCTAGTTCTGCGAAGAGGCTATCCCGACCTGTACTCTTATCGCGACTCGGATGTGCCGCGTGAAGCGTGGGAGATTTTCTTTCCACTGGTCGCCTGGAACACGATCAAGCAAGAAGCCAAACGCTATGGGATCGATCCTTACCTAGTCGCTGGGCTAATTCGTCAGGAGAGTGTTTTCAACCCAAACGCCATTTCGCGCGTCGGGGCTCGCGGGCTCATGCAAGTTATGCCGGCTACGGGGCAGTTGATTTCAAAGCGCCAGGGCAACGGCACGATAACCGCCGCTGACCTCTACGATCCAACGCTCAACATCAAGCTCGGGATGAACTACCTCGCTCAAATGCTCGGACAGTTCGGGCGTATTGAGTACGCGGCGGCAGGTTACAACGCGGGGCCGTCCCGAGCGCAGCGGTGGATTGCAGAGCGCGGTTCGATGGACATTGAAGACTGGATCGAGAGTATCCCCTTTTCAGAGACGCGCGGCTACGTTCAAGGAGTGCTCCGCTACGCCGCGAACTATCGAAGGCTTTATAAAGAGTAGTAAGATGTGATCGATGGAACATAGTAGGTTAGCTCGCCGCCTGACCCTCAGCTTGTTGGTCTCCATTCTTTGTCTTCCTGTCACGATCGAAGCAAGTATCCCAAAGGCTCCGAGGCAAACACCTCAAGCCAGTGCTTCGACTCGGCGCACGGCCGCTACTGGGGCGCTAAAGGTCGTCACCGGCGTGCCAGGCTCGGTTATCTTCATCAACAACGTTCGCCACGGCGCGACGGGCGACAAAGGCGAGCTTGATCTGCCACACGTGAAAGCAGGTTCGTACCCTGCGCGAGTGAGGACAGTCGGCTACGCTGATTGGACCGGGCCGGTAGTCGTCGCCCGTGGCGTCAGCCGCACGCTCAAAGTAACCCAGCAGCAAACCAGCGACGAAGCTACGTTGCACCATCAAAGAGGCGACGCGCTGCGCGAAAAGGGGAAGAACAAAGATGCCGTCGCAGAATACAAGCAAGCTCTAGTGCTGCGCCCTTCTCTCGCAGAAGCGAGAATCGCGATGGCGCGGTCCCTGATCACGCTTCAGGATTTTCAGGGAGCCGAAAATGAAATTCAAACCGCAATAAAAATCGGGGGTCGCACGCTTGTTGAAGCTCAGACAGTTGTTGCGAACCTCAGGCGCAGTCAAGGTCTTGTCGACGAATCGATTGTCGAATACAGAAAAGCACTTCGACTTGCGCGCGGGAATTCATTCGAAGCGCACATCGGCCTGGCGATCGCCCTCAATGAGCAAGGGAGTGTCGACGAAGCGGTGCGGGAGTATCGAATCGGAATAATCCAGGACATGGAGACCGAGCCCATACTCTACTATCAACTCGCAGAAATTCTAGAAAAAGCCAACCGAAACAAAGAGGCGATTGAAGCTTATCGCAACTACTTGCGGCTCGACCCTGAGGGCGAATATGCTTCAGCAGTTGAATCGATTATTGAGAGATTGAAGGAAGAAAACCCCAGGTAGTTCAGGGTTCCGGGTTCAGAGTTCAGGGTTCAGGGTTCCGGGTTCAGGGTTCGGAGTTCAGGGTTTTGGCTGCAGTGTTGCGACTTTTACCTTGAAGCGATTGCGACTCGGAACCACGAACTCGGAACTCGGAACCCGGAACCACGAACCCGAAACCCGGAACCTTTCATGTCCAAACAGATCATATCCCACAAAGCAGAACAGTTCACCGAATCGGTCATCCGAGAGATGACTCGCCAGGCAAACCTGTACGGCGCGATCAACCTGTCGCAAGGATTCCCCGACTTCGCCGCGCCCGAAGAGATAAAGCTCGCCGCTTGCGATGCGATCATGGCTGACGTGAACCAGTACGCGATCACTTGGGGCGCTAAGAAGTTTCGCGATGCCATTGCCGAGAAATCCTCGTGGTATCTGGGCCTCGAGGTGGACCCCGAGCGCGAGATTACGGTCACCTGCGGCTCAACCGAAGCGATGATCGCCTCGATGATGGCCATCGTGAACCCGGGTGATGAAGTGATCGTCTTCGAACCTTTCTATGAGAACTACGGGCCTGATGCGATATTGTCGGGCGCGACGCCTCGCTTTGTGACCTTGCACCCGCCCGATTGGTCATTCGATCCCGACGAGCTGGGGGCGGCGTTCAATGACAATACGAAGGCGATCATCATAAACACTCCAAACAATCCGACCGGAAAAGTCTTCAGCCGCGAAGAGCTTCAAACCATCGCCGAGCTCTGTCACAAGTGGAACGCCATCGCGATCACCGATGAGATTTACGAGCACATCCTGTTCAACGGCAAGAAGCACATCGCCCTCGCGACGCTCGACGGAATGCGCGACCGAACAATCACGATCAACGGCCTTTCGAAGACTTATTCAGTGACTGGCTGGCGAGTCGGCTACACGATCGCTCCGCCGGAGATCACGCAAGCGATTCGCAAAGTGCACGACTTCTTGACGGTAGGCGCTGCTGCTCCATTGCAGGAAGCGGGCGTGCTAGCTTTGAGACTGCCTCGCGCTTACTATGATCATCTGCAAGCGGACTACACCGTACGGCGCAACCGGCTACTTCCAGTGCTGAAGGACGCGGGCTTTCGGTGCTTTGATCCTGATGGAGCTTACTATGTGATGACCGACATCAGCGCCTTCGGCTACAAGGATGACGTCGAGTTCTCGAAGTTTCTTGTGAAAGACATAGGCGTCGCAGTGGTTCCGGGAAGCAGCTTCTATCATGAGCCCGAGCTTGGCCGGAGTCAGGTGAGATTCACGTTCTGCAAGAGGGACGAAACGCTGGCGGCAGCAGAAGAGCGCTTGCAGAAACTAAAGTCGAATGCGCGGTGAGTCGCCAGGGCCCACTGAGCCCTCTTCACAACAAGTGAATGTTAGATGATCTCGGAAAGGTTTTAAAAATGTTCACGAAATCAGCGCGGTATTATGATGCGCTTTATCACTTCAAGGATTATGCAGCCGCATCTAAGCAGCTCCGCGACTGGCTCCTGAAATACCACCCCGATGCAAGAACCCTGCTTGACGTAGCCTGCGGTACCGGGAAACACATTCAACACTTGCGAGAATTCTATGAGGTCGAAGGGCTGGACCTCAACCCGGAGCTTTTAGAGATTGCTCGCAAGCGATGCCCCGGAGCCACCTTCCACTATGCGAACATGGTGGATTTCGATTTAGGTCGAACACTCGATGTAGTTACCTGTTTGTTTAGCTCTATCGGTTATGTGAAGACGCAGGAGAATTTGCAACGGGCTGTGACAAGTATGGCTCGTCATTTAGGTCCCGGCGGAGTGCTGGTCTTAGAGCCCTGGTTTAGTCCAGAAAACTATTGGACGGGGACTATTACGGCTAATTTCGTTAATGAACCCGATCTTAAAATTGCCTGGATGTATACAAGCGAAGTTGAGGGTCGAGTCGCACTCCTGGACATTAACTACCTAGTTGGCGCACCTCAGGGCGTCGAGCACTTTAAGGAACTGCACGAAATCGGGTTGTTCACCCGGGGCGAGTACGTGGAGTCACTGCGCAAAGCCGGGTTAGAAGTGGACTATGATTCCAAGGGATTGTTCGGGCGAGGTATGTACATCGGAGTGAAGGCTGGGAGCAAGTAGCCCAACTGCAATATAACTCCGGCCAGTGATAGAGAATTAGGGCAGTGAACGGATATTTACATCCTGATTATGCAGAGTCGCTCGCAGAGTTTGGTAACCCTCGTCAATTGCGTCAGTGCGGAGGGTGGATACTGATTCGCCAGATCACGGCATATCCTTACAAGGATGCTATGGGCTGCTACCCTCTGTTTGCGTGCAGGGACTGGTCACGACTTCATTCCGATTTGGAAAATCTAGAGGGGCCGATAAGCCTGTCTCTGGTAACAGACCCCTTCGGAGAATATACGGTTGAGTATCTAGAAACATGCTTTGATATTGTCGCGCCTTTTAAGCAACACTTCATCACGGATCTTAACGAGCCTTCGGACGCCACCGTATCAAAACACCATCAATATTATGCGCGGAAGGCGCTCCGCATTATTGCTGTTGAGGTTAGTTCGAAGCCGATACAGTTCTTGGATGAGTGGGTGAAGCTATATGCGGACTTGATCGAAAGACATGATCTTCGAGGCATCAAGGCTTTTTCGACCAATTCATTTGCCAGGCAGTTGAGCATCCCCGGGGCAATCCTGTTCCGAGCCGTCGCTCAGAATACTACGGTCGGGGCGCAGTTGTGGTACGTACAGGGAGGGGTCGGCTATAGTCATCTACTGGCCTGCAACTCCGCCGGTTATAAATTACGCGCAGCGTATGCATTATATTCAACCGCAATCAAGTACTTCGCTAATGAGTTACGCTGGCTTGACCTGGGGGCAAACGCCGGCATCATGAGTAATGGCACGGACGGCCTGGCTCGTTTTAAGAAGGGGTGGTCTACGGGAACGCGAATGGCTTATTTCTGCGGTCGAGTTTTCGATCGCGAGAGATATGCGGAGATTGTGAAAGCGATGGGCACTGCCGAAACCAGTTATTTTCCTGCCTATAGAAAGGGGGAGTTGGTTTAGCCGGCCTTGCCCAAAAAGGCCGCGAAAAGTTTCATTCGGTTACAGCGGTTTCCCACATTTTGGGCAACTGGCCATTCTGTCCAAAAAGTCCTAAATAGGGTACTTTATTTTGCGGTTGCAACGAGTGGCAAAGCAACTTGGACCTGGACCAGTAGCGCGCTGTAGTTAGTCCAAATAGCCAAACTTCAACAGCCCTTCGCGGGCTTGCGTTTCAATCATTCTTACTTGCTCTATTGTTAACGCGGACTTCCAGATGCCGATACTTCGCTTGCTGATAGCTTCATATAAATGGCTATGTGCGGGCATGACCTTGTAACGTTGATGGAAAGTAGATGTATCGAGCATTGAAGCTTCAAATGAAACACCTAAAAATGTGCAGAGCTTCTGCATATGTCCATGAGGCTCCGTAACGAAATCTTCGTAGCGAAGGAAAAAATAATTAGGCTCATTCGACATGATCGTATGCAAGAAGAGGTTGTTAGCACACCAGTAGCGGGGAAAATTGCCTTCAAGCCCTGGAGCCCAATTCATGCGAATTAGAGATTCAGTTACGCCTCTAATATCTCTTACGATGTGAATGACTTTTGTCTGTTCTTCCAGCAAGCCTGCTTGAAGCAAAGAGTCTGCGTTGTGTAAATCATTGGGGGATTTATCGCCAGCAACCCTTTTATTAACCTTTTTCGCAATCGCGCTATAGATGCTGTGAACTATCGTTTGAAAATCATAGTCTGATTCGAGTATGAGCGATTGTATTTCTTTTTCAGTTAGATACTCCGCAAGACTTCTGAAATCATTCGTACTCACAATCAAATCAGCGATCAACCTTTTGCCCGTTGCGGTATCCTTAACGTGGTTAAAGATTAGGGCGGCGGGTATCAAGAAATCGGTTTCGTAAGGAATTATAATATCCCTGTGATTAGATAGACATTGAGCCAAAAGCGTCGTGCCGCTGCGGGGACTGCCAAAGATGATAAAAAAGCTGGACATGCGGCACATCATAATTCCGCCCACAAAGCGAAATCAAACTGCCAGAGGATAATAATGTGACGATCGCAAATCGAAAGCGACTCACTAAGGGAAAATCAATTTAGGATGCTGCCGACTCTTTGGGCAGGCTAGTTACTTTTTGGGCAGAATACTTTTTGGTTGGGTTTTTGGGCAAGGCCGGTTTAGCCTTCATCTGGAGTCTGCGAAGCGCGAACGAGTACTACAATTTGAATTCTATTAATGTGAAATGTAATGTTATGGGTAAAATCTCAAGCATTTGAGGTACGCTTTGGTAAGACAGAGGTGTATTGCCATTGATTCCCCTTCTGAATGGAGGGAGGCTCTAAAGGGCATTAGGCATGCGTTCGCCCATACATGGGAGAACTGCTACGCAATGCAACAAACCACAAGGCTGGAGATTTATTTATACTGTTTTGAAGAGGGCGACGTTCGGATTGTTTGTCCGATTGCGGAGCGGACATTTGAAGGCTACACCGATATAGTAACTCCTTACGGTTTTTCCGGCTTCACCGACAACAGTGATTACCCGGAGTTCACGCAGCACTGGACTAGCTTTGTACAGGACCGTGGGTATGTCTGCGGCTATATTGCGCTGAATCCGTTGCTTGAGAACAGCACTTACTTTGGAACGGATGAGACGTTTCAGTCCAACAGCCTTTACTTTTTAGACCTGACCTTGAGCGATGGCGAAATCCTTGCGGGTCTGGATAGGAATCGAAGGCGGGAACTGAGAGATTGGGAGAAGACCCTCTCCGGGTTTATTTTTGACAAAGCCATCCTGACAGAATTCTTTCTCGATAATTATTATGATTTTCTTTACAGAGTGAAAGCGTCCCAGGTAAATCACTTCTCCCGAGAGACATTGTCATTTTTGTTCAGCCTGGACAACGTTCTAATGGTTGGCGCGGGAAAGCCTGAGAGAGTTGAGGCCGTTTATATCTTCGCTTACACCCGGCACATAGGTGACTGTCTTTTCAATATCGCGCTTCCAGAAGGGCGGTGCCATACCTCTTCACTGTTGTGGTACGGGGTGAATTATCTTAAATCTATGCAGGTGCCTGTACTGAACCTTGGCGGCGGCGTTCGGGAAAATGATAGTATAGCCCAGGCAAAGCAGCGGTTTGGCAGTAGAAGACTGGGCTTCAGGTGTCTAAAGCAGATTTATAGACCCGACATCTATGAGAAATTATGCAGGCAGATGTGCGCCGACCCTACTGATATGTTCGGTTACTTTCCTGCATACAGAAGTCCTGATTTATACGGTTGTACGGGATGAGCAGCCAGTCTTTTCGCCCGTCATAGTAGAATTACGAAACGTTGAGCAGCATGAAAACGCGAATAGAAGACCTCTCAATTTTTGGCGGCTTGCCTGCTTTCGATGAACAATTACATGTGGGGCGACCCAATATCGGTGACCGCCGCCGCCTGCTGGAACGCATTAACGACTTACTAGATAGGAGATGGCTTACTAACGATGGCCCTTATGTCCAGGAACTGGAGCGACGAATTGCCGGGGTGACAGGCGTTAGGCACTGCATTGCTACTTGCAGTGCGACTGTGGCCCTTGAAATTGCTACGAGGGCGGCGGGGCTTACCGGCGAAGTTATCATCCCTTCGTTTACGTTCGTTGCCACGGCCCATGCCCTTCAATGGCAAGGGATTACGCCTGTATTCTGCGACATAAACCCGCAGACTTACACTATTGATCCATCCCTTGTAGAGCAGCTTATTACCAAGCGCACGACAGGCATCATCGGCGTGCATCTCTGGGCCCACCCGTGCAATGTAGAAGCGCTCGCCCAAATTGCACATCATCACAATTTGAAACTTTTATTCGATGCTTCTCATGCTTTTGGATGCTCTTATAAAGGCCGTATGATTGCCAATTTTGGCGATGCCGAGGTATTCAGCTTCCATGCAACGAAGGTGGTTAACACTTTCGAGGGAGGCGCAATAGTTACGAACGATGATGAGCTGGGGAATAAAATTCGGTTGATGAGGAATTTTGGTTTCGCCGAGTACGATGATGTTGTCAGCCTTGGCATCAACGGCAAAATGAATGAGGCATCGGCTGCAATGGGTCTGACATCGCTTGAGAGCATGCAGGAATTCATCGGGGCGAACCGTAAAAACTATGAGCAATACAAAAAGGAGCTGTCGGGCATCCCTGGCGTCTCGCTGTTAGCTTATAACGAGGATGAGCAGAACAATTACCAGTATATCATTCTGGAGGTTGATGAGGCTGTAGCACAGCTTAGCCGAGACCAATTGCAGACGATACTTTGGGCGGAAAATATTTTGGTGCGGCGTTATTTCTATCCTGGTTGTCACCGCATGGAGCCTTACCGGTCTTATATGCCCGACGCGGGGCAGCGTTTATCCAACACGAATCGCCTGGCCGCGCGAGTGCTTTCGCTGCCTACCGGCGCTACAGTTGGACAGGAGGAAATTAACAAGGTTTGCCGGATCATCAGGTTTGTAATAGCTCATAGTCTCGCGGTCAGTGAGAGGTTCCTGAACCACGCTGCTGCTGAAATCCCCGCATAGTGACGATCGATTAAGCCTGCCGCCTTCGATATGAAAGTGACTGTCGTCGTAATAACATATAATCACGAGAAGTTTATTACGCAGGCTATAAATAGCGTGCTGATGCAAGAGGTGAGCTTCGATTACGAAGTTGTAATCGTCGAAGACTGCTCTACGGACAGTACGCGGGATATTATCATCGACTTCCAAAAGGCGCGCCCGAATAGGACTCGCCTGGTCTTATCCGAAAGAAATATGTGTGACAATAGGAATTATGCTTTAGCAATCCAATCTGCCTCAGGTCAGTATATTGCCCTGTTGGACGGGGACGATTATTGGACTTCTCCTCACAAACTGCAAAGGCAAGTAGATTTCTTGGATAGCCATACTGAGTGTGCAATGTGTTTTCATACTGCCACAGTGTTTTATGAGGATGGCAGCAATGAGCCTTGGAAACTTACTCCCCCCGGCGAGAAAGAAATCTACAGCCTCGACGATCTTTGGGGAGGGGGCTTCATAGCGTCTTGCTCGGTGATGTTCCAAAGAGAAGTGTTCGACCATATCCCTGAGTGGTTTTACGATATTGAAGTCGGAGACTGGGCGCTGAATATTTTGTGCGCGCAGCATGGGAAGATCGGATACCTTGATGAGGTCATGGGAGCGTATAGAAAACATCGGGGCGGCATATGGTCAGAGCTTAGTAAAGCACAGCAGTTGGAAAAGAAACTTAGATTCTATAAGGACATTAATTTACATCTCAGCTTCGTTTATGATGAGGCGGTAAGAAAGACTATAGAGATCACAGGCAGCGAGCTGGTGATTCAAATTCGCAATCATATACAGGCGCGGCAGTGGAAGGATGCGTTGCAAGGCGTTGCGGGACTTGTGCGATACTATCCGACAGGCATACTCAGAGAGGCTTGGCCTTACTCTAACCCCATCCTTTTCCGCCGCTACCCGGTGCTTTATCGCGCGCTAGATGGCATTCGGAAAATGAAAGGGCATAGCGGCGCTGCGGCAGCGCCTAATTACGAAGGCTATCATGACACGGCTACCTGGGACATGATTGGCGGTTGGGTCTGGGATATGAATCAGCCCAACATCCCGCTTAAAGTGGCAATCTACGATGGAGATAACCTGTTGGCCATAGTCCCGGCTGACAGATTCCGTAAAGACCTGGTGGATGCATGCAAAGGCAGAGGCTTCCATGCTTTCAATTACCCGGTCCCCGCTCACCTCAAAGATGGCAAACCGCACTTGATTCGAGTTAAGATCGCGGGAACCAATTTTGACCTGATTTATACGCCGTTGGAGATCAAGTCTGCATGACCTGAGCATTTGAGTTGGTATCGGCCAAATACTTTTTCTTTTCCAAATTACCCGACAGGATAGTATCCTAAATCAATTGATAGGCTGCGTTGCACAAGCGACTGACTTATTAAGGTCAGCCTTGTGCTCTAAAATGAGACTGAAGGAGTTTCGCTTGACCGAGGACATTGTGGAACCGTCAAGAGAGATATTGCGCTGCAATGCCTCAAAGCTTTTATACCGCTCGTCGTATCTCGAATGGTCTCTAGCGAGACTCAACAATATCCTGACCTCAGCCCGTTAAAATATTAATTGACAGCAGGTTCTCCTCTAAACTAGTATCACATGCTAAGTTGAATCGCCAGCAGATCAGGCAGACCTCTATCGGCAACTCGCAGGAGAGCCCGCGCGTCACTTTTCATGAAGACATTTTTTCATTTGCCGCTTTTCTAGGGGATCGGTTCGATTGCTCTTACATAATAAGCATCGGATGCGGCGATATAGAAAAGTTAGAAGAGCTTTATCCTCGATTCAATATTATCGGTATTGATGTCGCCCCTAATTTGAAGGAACATTGTGAGCGTCGTCCATCTGGCACCCGGGTCGAATGGGATATCCAGCAGCCCGGCAGTATTAGCTTGCCCGAAGAGATTCTCAAGCGCGCTATTATTGTGTGCATTAACTTGATTGAGCAATTGATTGATCCTACCTGCCTCCTGGAAACCCTTAAAGGCTGGCTCGATCATGCGCCGGTCTGCTTGCTGGCGAGTGCTAACAGCGGATGGGATGATGGCGAATTTGAGATGCTGCTGCATGCTAAACATTACAATGTGGCATTCGTTGGTTCCTCAAGTAGCGACGGCCCAGATCAGGGGAGGACCGCCTTGGCAGTAATCGCAAACAACGCGTTTGTAAATCCGGCCTCGGATTCATTCGTCTTTGGAAGCCTTGCATCTGACTTTCGCGTCGTGGCGATTATGACGACCTATAACGAGGAAGATATAATTGCCCACTCGATCAAGCGTCTCATAGATCAAGGCGTTGATGTCTACGTGATTGACAACTGGTCTACGGATAACACATATCATCTCGCAAAACAGTTTGAAGGTCGTGGGCTCATAGGGATTGAAAGACTCCCCGCTGATGGCCCGTCAGCGTTTTACAATTGGAGAGAGTTGCTCATGCGCGTTGAAGAACTCTCAGGGGAAATGGAAGCTGACTGGTTTATTCACCATGATGCCGACGAGATTCGGCTATCGCCCTGGGCTGGGGTCAGCTTGCGGGAAGGCCTCTATGCAGTAGACCGCGCCGGTTTCAATTGCATAGATCAAACGGTAATCGTGTTCCATCCCGTAGATAATGGCTTCACGCCGGGCCAGGACTTCGGAGCGTATTACAAATACTTCGAATTTGACAAGCATCCTGCCCATCGCATTCACATGAAAGCGTGGAAGAACCTGGGGCAGGACATTTCGCTTGCGGAATCCGGCGGCCACCAAGCGCAATTTGAAGGTCGCCGGGTATATCCCTATAAGTTTCTATTGAAACACTACCCGATACGCTCGCAAATGCATGGTGAGAAGAAGGTTCTCTTTGAAAGACAACTCAGATGGAACTCCGAAGAAAGAGCGGCAGGCTGGCACGTCCATTATGACGATATTAAAGAAGGCCACCGATTCTTACGCTCAACTTCTGAGCTGGAATTGTTTGATGAACTTGATTTCAATCGGAAATATCTTATAGAGCGGCTCTCAGGAATCGGAGTATCCAGCTGGGATTTAACAAAAGCGGCGTCGGAGCTTGACAGTAAAGCGGAGCTAGCGGAAACGCCGTTCGCCGCTCCGATCGGAGAGTCACTCGAAGAATTGAAGCGTCAGCTTGCAGAGAAAGAGCAAGCAGTGAAGGAGCTTACGGGCCAGCTATCAGATAGTGAAGAGACTATTTTGGCGCGAGATGAAGGAATTGCCTGGCTCACGGCGGAGGTTAATCAGAGAGATAAGATTATTCTGGCGCGGGACGAGGCCATAAAGTGGCTCTCAACAGAACTATCCAAGAAGGAGGAGGCGCTCCAACAGCTTTCGGCACAAGCTGAACTTCAAGATGCAAGGGAATCATTGACAGTTGCGCTTGATGAGCAGCAGCAACAATACAGATTGCTTCTATCTCAGGGGGCTTTGGATCAGCAAAAAATTGAGGAGCTGTCCATGCAGCTAGCCGAACAGCGCGAGAAGATAGACTTGCTCGTCACCAGGGTAGCCGGGCCTCAGGACGCGCTTGGGTCACAGATATCTGAGAAGGAAAGCTTGCTTCGGGCGCTTCACCATCAGTTAGACCAGAAGGAAGAGTCAGCGCAGCATCTAATGCCTCGATTAGTAGACACAGAAAAAACCCTCGCGTTGCGGAATGAGGCGGTGAACTGGCTGATGTCAGAGGTCGCTCAAAAGGATAGAGCGACACAAGCCCTATCGCTACAATTAATGGCTAAAGAGTCCGAGCTTGACAGGATAACCAGTTCTCTGGGATGGCGAATGTTAAGTTTATATGGTCGGATCAAGTATCGTTACCTTTTACCTATTTACAGGATGCTAGGACTCATGCCAAAGGCAAAGAAAGATAAAGCGCAATGATAATAGCTACAATCACCCAAGGGTGTGTTCAATAACTCTAGCTTTTCTACATAAATTGAGATTTGTTCTGGCGGCTTCTCTTCTCGCTCAGCCTCATCCTTCACTCCGGCGTTCGTATAACGTACAAGATTCTTTGCGTGGTTTCGCCGCCGTATAGAACTGGCAGCCATCGAGCGACTGATGCGGCGGCGAAACCACGCAAAGAACCTTGTGCGTTAGCTCGGCTGTTCATCCCGCATAATCCCTTTCGCACAATCGCTCTTCGGAAGAACGCTCACAGCAGGTCAGCCGGGCTGCGGACACCGCGGCCACCACGGTTCAACACGTGAGTGTAGAACATGGTCGATTGAGATCACTGAGTCCGAGCAATTCAATAGTGCGGAGATCGTAGCCATCTTCTAGCAGGTGCGTAGCGAATGAATACCGCAACGTATGAGGTGTTGGCCGAGGCGATCCCCGCCGAGCCGACTTAAGCCGAGTGCCGGGTGGTATTGCTCACTCCGCAAGTTCGCGCACTCGATTGAGTTGGTCCAGCTTGCGGCGGGCAATCGGCCAAAGTGATTTCGGGCACGTCCTGCGCGCCGATCGCATTTCGGTACCGTCAAATATGTCCTCGGTTCAGTGATCGGTGAACGAGCGTATCACGGGGTAAATAATATCGGCTTCGGTGATAGCTCACCAGTCGCGAATCTGTCAGTCGCCAAGCTGAGCGCGAGCCGGGGTTCTCACCAGGTCGGTCATCAGCAAAATCATCTGGGCTTCCGTACACAACAAGTCCTTCAACGTAGTCCTTGTCAGCACCTGATCGACAGCGGTCTGCAACGCTTGCCACAGCGAACGAATGGAACAATCAATCGAATGCGTGCAAAGGCTTTCGGCGCCCGCGTGACGTTCGCAAAAATCAGATTCAAACAATCGGCCGCCCAGCAGCGTGAGCGCTTCACCCGCCGTAATCTGATCTGCGGGGCGTGAAAGCGTGTAGCCCCCGGTTGCTCCCCGTGCGCTGGTCACCATACCGCCTCGCCGCATGATGCGCATTAACTTCGCGACGTATTCGGGTGAAATGCCTTCCGCTCGGCTGATCTCGGGAATAGTCAAGCTTCCACCGTCGCCCTGCGCTCCGAGGCGCAGCAAACAGCGGAGCCCGTATTCTTCCTGTGCGCTCAGTTTCATGTTTCAGCCTCCTCGGCGAAGTCAGGGTTCAGAGTTCCGGGTTCAGAGTTCCGGGTTCAGGGGTCCGGGTTCAGGGGTCCGGGTTCTGCGTCCCAGGGTTCAGCGCTCCGCAGTTCGTGGAAGCGATGACTAAAACTTCAACCCGGAACCCCGAACCCGGAACCCCGAACCCGGAACGCTGAACTTAGAACATCCCAAGCTGAAGTTTCGCCGCCTCCGACATCTTTTCCATGCACCAGGGCGGGTCCCAAACCAGCTCAACCTTTGCACCAGTCACGCCCGGAACCGACCGGACTTTTTCCTCAACCTCTCCGGGAAGGCTGCCCGCAACAGGGCAACCGGGTGAGGTGAGCGTCATCCTGATATTCACTTCCCCTGAAGGCTGCACATCGATCCCGTAGATCAACCCAAGCTCGTAGATGTCGACCGGTATCTCGGGGTCGTAACAGGTGCGCAGCGCTTCAACGATCGGCGCTTCAAGATTATTGAGTTCAGGCACGGCATTGTCTTCCATCATCGTCTCCGTCGATCTACTCTGTCGAAATGACCTCGCCCTCCCCATTCATCGCGGCGCGCAAAGTGTGCCACGACAGCGTCGCGCACTTGACGCGAATGGGGAACTCGCTGACGCCTGAAAACACCGCCAGCTTCCCCAATTCGGGCGCCTCGAGTTGTGCTGGCTGCCCCGTCACCAAATCGTGAAATGTCTGAAAGAGTTCTTTTGCTTTGGCGCGCGTCTTTCCCTTTAATGTCTCGGTCATGATCGAGGCCGATGCAGTGGAGATCGCGCAGCCCGCCCCTTCGAAGCTGATGTCCTTAAGAATGTCATCGTCCATCTTGATGTATATCTTCACCTTGTCGCCGCAAAGCGGGTTGTAGCCTTCAGCGCTTCGACTGGCGCCTTCGAGCGCCCTGAAGTTTCGCGGCCTTCTCCCGTGATCGAGGATCAACTCTTGGTAAAGATCCTGGAGATCGGTCATCAGCCAAAGACCTCCTTCACCTTGTGAATCCCTGCTACTAGCGCGTCGATCTCTTCTTTGGTGTTGTAGAAAGCAAGCGACGCGCGCGCCGTAGCCGGAACCCCGAAACGTTCCATCACCGGCATCGCGCAGTGGTGCCCGGTCCGAATGGCGATCCCTTCGCGATCGAGGATCGTACCGACGTCGTGCGGATGAACGCCTTCGAGGACGAATGAGAGAACGCAGGCTTTGTCTTTCGCGGTCCCGATTAGCCGCAGCCCTGAGATCTGCGAGAGCGCCTCGGTTCCATATGACAGAAGCTCGCGTTCATATCTCGCGATTCTCTCGATTCCAATCTGATTCACGTAGTCGATCGCAGCCCCGAGCCCGATCGTCCCGGCGATGTTGGGCGTGCCCGCTTCAAACTTGTGAGGCAGCGTGTTGTAAGTCGTCTTCTCAAATGTGACTGAGGCGATCATATCGCCGCCTCCTTGATATGGAGGCATCGCGTCAAGCTGGCTGGCCTTGCCGTAGAGCACTCCGATTCCAGTCGGCCCATAGACCTTGTGGCCGGAGAATGCGTAGAAATCGCAATCAAGTTCTTGCACGTCGAGCGTCATATGCGGCGCTGCTTGTGCCCCGTCGATCATCACCGGAACATTGTGGTGATGAGCAATCTCAACGATTCCGCGAATCGGGTTTATCGTGCCCAGTGCGTTGGAAATGTGCGCTAGCGATACGAGCTTGGTTCTCTCGTTCAGCAGCTTTTCGAACTCCTCAAGGATCAGCTCGCCGTCGTCGTTGATAGGCACCACGCGAAGCCGCGCGCCTTTCTCTTCACAAAGAATTTGCCACGGAACGATGTTCGAGTGATGTTCCATCGCGGTGATCAGGACTTCGTCTCCCGCCTTCACGTTTGCGCGGCCGTAGCTGTTGGCGACAAGGTTAATGGCTTCCGTTGTTCCGCGAGTGAAGATGATTTCTTTTGACTGGGCGGCGTTGATGAAGCGCTGCACTTTGGCGCGGGCTTCTTCGTATTCCTGCGTCGCCCGCTCGCTCAGAAGGTGGACGCCGCGGTGGATGTTCGAATTGTCGGTCGAGTAGTAGCGCGTCATCGCATCGATAACAGCGCTGGGCTTTTGGCTCGTGGCTGCGTTGTCCAAATAGACGAGCGGCTTGCCGTACACCAACTGCTTCAGGAGAGGGAAGTCTTCTCTGATCTTGTCCGCGTCGAAGTGAAGCGCCTTCGTGGTTTGTTCTGAAGCCAAAAGCCCGCCTATCGCCTTCATGGTTCCTCCAGTTGCGTGTGTGTGGCTGGCATGCGCGCCACCAGCGCGCATTCAAGCCGGACGCGAACAGCGTCAAGCTTCATCCTGTTCAGCACGTCATTGGCGAAGCCATAAGTCAAAACCGTTCGCGCCTCGTCTGGACCTACGCCGCGAGAGCGCAGATAGAAGACCGAGTCCTCATCCAGGTGGCCGATGCTCGTCCCGTGAGTGCACTTCACATCGTCGGCGTTGATCTCGAGTTGAGGCTTGCTGTTGATCGTCGCGCCCTCCGAGAGTAAGAGATTTTTATTACTCTGACGGGCATCAGTCTTCTGCGCGTCCTTGCGAACTACTATGCTGCCGTTAAAGACTGCGGACGATTTGCCGCCAAGGATGCCCTTGTAGAGCTCGCGGCTTGTGCCATGCGGCTTGCAGTGGTCGATGACAGTGTGATTATCGACGTGCTGCCGGCCGCTGGTGACGTACAGGCCGTTAAGCGAGCACTCGATGCCGTCCCCGTTCAACACGGCGTTCAAGTCGTTGCGGACCAGCCCGCCGCCCAGCGTGATCGTGTGAGACGTGAAGTTGCTGTTGCGATCTTGATGGACCTGCACGGCGCCGATATGGAACGCCTGCTCGCTCTCGTGCTGGAGCTTGTAATACTCGACTACGGAGTTTTCGCCTGCGACGATCTCTGTCACCGCGTTGGTGAAGTAGACGCTGTCTGAAAGGCCGATGTAGCTCTCGATGATTTGCGCCTGACTGCCGCTTCCCGCGACGATCAAGTTGCGAGGATATATGACGGTGGGAGCTTCGCTTCGAGTCGCGACGAAGATCAGATAGATGGGCTTGTCGAGGATCAGGCCTTTCGGGATCTCGACAAACGCGCCGTCTTGCATGAAGGCCGTGTTGAGCGCGACGAAGGCGTGATCGTGATAGCTGGCATAACGCGCGAGGTGCGTCTCTATCAGCGCGGCATCATTCCTCTGAGCGGCGGCAAGGCTTGTTACGCGGGCGCCTTCCGGCAAAGCATCGATGGACGATAGCTCGCTACAGAAGTGCCCGTTGGCGAACACGAGTCGATGGCAGCCGGTTCCGAACGCGACGTCCGCCAGCGGCGTGCTCGCAAGCTCCTGGATAGTCAACCCGTTCGCTTGTTGTCGAGCCGGCTGGAACGCGAGCTTCGCAATCGGCGCGACGCTGGTGAACTTCCACTCTTCGAGCTTGCTTGTGGGAAGGCCCAGCTCGGCAAACCGCTCGATGGCAGCCTTGCGAAGTGGACTGGTCCACGACCAAACGCCGGCCGTCAGTTCTTTTTCCAACTGCGCGAAGGTCGATACGTAGATGTCTTGTTTCTCCTTGACTCCGATCATCTCAAAGACGCTCCCGACTTCACCGGCTGCGCGCTTTCCTCCAGCCAGACGTAGCCCTTCTCTTCAAGCTCGAGAGCCAGTTCTTTGCCGCCGGACTTGACGATGCGGCCTTCCGACAACACGTGCACGTAATCGGGCACGACATAGTTCAGCAGCCGCTGATAATGCGTCACCAGTATGATCGCGCGGTCGGGGCTTCGCAGCGCGTTGATGCCGTCCGCGACCGTCTTCAGCGCGTCGATGTCGAGACCCGAATCGGTCTCGTCCAGGATTGCGAGCTTCGGTTCGAGCACCGCCATCTGAAATATCTCGTTGCGCTTTTTTTCGCCTCCCGAGAATCCGTCGTTCACCGGACGATTCATCAACGTCTGATCCATATCAAGCGACTTCATCTTTTCGCGGACCAGCGTTAGGAAGTCCATCGCATCAAGCTCGTCGAGTCCGCGATGCTTTCGAATCGCGTTGAGCGCGGCCCGCAGAAAATACATATTGCTCACGCCCGGGATTTCGACCGGATACTGAAAAGCGAGGAACACGCCTTCGCGGGCACGCAGCTCCGGAGGCATCGCGAGCAAGTCTCTGCCCTCGTAAATGACCTCGCCTTCAGTGACCTGGTAGCTCTCGCGTCCAGCGAGCACGTGTGCCAGCGTGCTTTTGCCCGATCCGTTAGGACCCATGATGGCGTGCACTTCACCGGCGTTCACCTTTAGATCGATGCCCCGCAAGATTTCATTCTTATCGACGCTTGCATGTAGGTTTTTGACTTCGAGCATTATTCCCCCGAACAATCCGCAATTCCCTTCTCACCCAACGCTTCCCTCGAGACTCACACCGAGCAGTTTTTGAGCCTCCACGGCGAACTCCATCGGCAGCTCGCGGAAGACTTGTTTGCAGAAACCGTTGACGATCATGTTGATCACATCCTCGCCCGACAGCCCTCGCTGGCAGAAGAAAAAAATCTGATCCTCACCTATCTTTGAGGTCGTCGCCTCATGTTCTACCTGCGCGGTCGAGTTCTTCACTTCGAGGCCGAACCGCGGCCTTGAGATCACCCGGCCATGCGACCGGCCGAGCCCCACTTGGCTTGGAACTCTTCCCCTGACAGCACATAGTAATCAGAGTTCTTCTCGGTGTGATGCTTCCAATCTGCCGGTACGTCGTCCTCCGAGGGGAAGATCGCCTGTACCGGGCACGCAGGCTCACACGCTCCACAGTCTATGCACTCATCCGGATGAATGTAGAGCTGAATTACAGAGTCGAACTCTGGCTCGTCCTTGCGCGGGTGAATGCAGTCAACTGGGCAGACATCCACACAGGCAGAGTCCTTCGTCCCGATGCACGGCTCAGCGATTACATAAGGCATAACTTTTCAATCTCCAACCCTTCCTAGCCACCAAACGGGAAACCTCTTCAGGCTGGCGTGCTCAAAACCTCGACCTCGATATCCCCGTCCTCAACACGGATGTCATACCGGGACACGGCTACGGGTGGTGGCGGGCCTAACACCTCTCCGGTCGTTACGTCGAACACACCCCCGTGCCAGGGGCAAGTTACCTCTTTGCCGTTAAGTTCCCCATCCGAAAGCGGACCACCACGATGGGTGCAAGTGTCGTCGATGGCGTAAAAGGTCCCCTCAACATTGAAAAGCGCGATCTTCCTGCCATTAACTTCAACCATCTTGCCCAGGCCTGGAGCGATCTCATCGGCCTTGGAGACCTTCACGAATTCTGCCATAAGAAACCTCCTTATCGAATTGGGTGAATTGAACTCCTGAAATCATGTTCTTCAGCTCAAGATCGGTTCACTAGTTTTCATGCTTTATTCGTCCCCTCAAGAGCTCGGGTTAGGTTTGTTCCCCCGAGAACGTATGCCCGCACCCGCAACTCTGCTTTGCATTTGGGTTTCGGAAGAGGAACTGGACCTCCCCTAAGTGGTGCTGCTTGATGTCAAGCTGAAGCCCGTCCAGGTGAGGCAGACTTTCGCTGTCGACGTAGATGTTAATCCCCTCGCTGTTGAACACCACATCGTTCGGCGTGGCCGCGTCTGTCTCGAGGCCCATTTCATAGCGGAACTTCGTGCCGCTTCCCTCGCAGCCTTTCGTGGTGACCCCAAGCCTCAGTGCGGCTCCATTCGTAAAGCCCTCGGTCTCTACTATCGACGACAGGTATTCTACTGCCAGTGCGCTCAACGTGATCATAAGGTCTCTCCCCTTTCTGTTTAGTGACCGAGATTTTGCATGCGTCCCGGTCTAGTGGTTGTTAAAAAAGCCTCATCTTCAACTGTCTACTCTGTCGAAGTGATCTCCCTTTATTACGTCATCCTCCAACTGCAGGTAGACGGTGATTTGATCGCCGCACAGCGGGTTGTAGCCTTCCGCCATCCGGTTCGCGCCTTCCAGTTTGTGAAGGTTGCGCGGGCTTGAGTATGACCTGCTGGTAGAGTGCTCTTGCCCGAGCCGTTGGGGCCCATGATGGCGTGCACTTCCCCCGCGTTCACCTTGAGGTTCATGCCTCTCAAGATTTCGTTACCTTCGACGCTTGCGTGTAGATTCTTGATTTCGAGCGTTATTCCCTCGTCGCAATCGAGATTCGCAATCCTTCACCCAACGCTTCCCTCCAGACTTACACCGAGCAGCTTCTGAGCTTCCACGGCGAACTCCATCGGCAACTCGCGAAAGACCTGTTTGCAGAAACCATTAACGATCATGTTGATGGCGTCTTCGCTCGACAGCCCTCGCTGACGAAAGTAAAAGATCTGATCCTCACCTATCTTTGAAGTGGTAGCTTCGTGCTCCACCTGCGCGGTCGAGTTTTTGACCTCGAGATAAGGGAACGTGTGCGCGCCGCACTTGTCGCCAAGCAGCAGCGAATCACACTGCGAGTAGTTACGCGCTCCAGTCGCGCCTTTCAGTATCTTTACCATCCCGCGATAGGTGTTCTGACCATGACCGGCGGAGATGCCCTTCGACACGATCGTGCTTCGCGTGTTCTTGCCGATATGTATCATCTTCGTTCCAGTGTCGGCTTGCTGGTAGTGGTTGGTCAGCGCAACAGAGTAGAACTCACCGATCGAGTTGTCGCCCTGCAAAATACAGCTCGGATACTTCCACGTTATCGCCGAGCCGGTCTCAACCTGCGTCCACGAAATCTTTGAATTCTTGCCGACGCACTTGCCGCGCTTGGTGACGAAGTTGTAGATGCCACCCTTGCCTTCTTTGTCGCCGGGATACCAGTTCTGGACCGTCGAGTACTTGATCGTCGCGTCGTCGTGCGCGATCAACTCGACCACCGCCGCGTGAAGCTGGTTCTCGTCACGCATGGGAGCCGTACATCCTTCGAGATAGCTCACGTAACTGCCTTCATCGGCGATGATCAGCGTGCGTTCGAATTGGCCGGTGTTCTTGGCGTTGATGCGGAAGTAAGTCGAGAGCTCCATCGGGCATCGCACGCCCTTCGGTATGTAGCAGAACGAGCCGTCGGTGAAGACCGCAGCGTTCAGCGCCGCGAAAAAGTTGTCAGTGTAAGGCACGACCGATCCCAGATACTTCTTGACCAGGTCGGGATGCTCCTGCACTGCTTCAGAGAAAGAACAAAAGATTATTCCAAGCTCTCCGAGCTTCTCTCTAAACGTGGTCGCGACCGAAACGCTGTCGAACACAGCATCGATGGCAACCCCGCTGAGGATCTCGCGTTCTCGAAGCGGGATGCCGAGCTTCTCATAAGTCCTGAGCAGTTCGGGATCGACCTCGTCCAAACTCTTCGGCCCGTCTTTCTTTGTCTTCGGCGCCGAGTAGTACACGATGTTCTGATAATCGATAGGCGGGTAGTGAACATTTGCCCAGGTTGGTTCCGCGTCTGATTCCTCAAGCGTCAACCAATGGCGATAAGCGCTCAAGCGCCACTCGAGCATAAACTCGGGTTCGTTCTTCTTGGCTGATATCAGCCGGATTACGTCCTCGTTCAAACCGGGTGGTACCGAGTCGGCTTCAATGTCGGTTACGAAACCCCACTTGTATTCGCGGTTGACTAGCGCTTCGATGGTATCGATTTCTGTGCTCATCAGTGACCTCCGGAATGCCCCTAGAACTTTGTCAATAATGAATGACTCATTGACATCCTAGGAAAACTGTACTTTAAAGTCAAGATTGGGAGAGGTTCAGGCTGTGGCTGCAAGCCTTATCATTTTTCAACTTAGTGTGAATGCTGAGTACATGACTGTTTCAGTCAACAATCAACTTGACTTAGTTAGTCAGGTATCTTAAAGTCTCAATTCCGCCTTGTGCTGAGTGGCGAGTTCCATATTGGAAAGCTATGCAGGTTTCGTCGAAAGGAAAATACTCGGTGCGCGCGGTGCTCGACATCGCCCAGCACTCAGATGGAGCGCCGGTACCGCTGGCAGCCATCTCACAGCGAGAAGGAATATCGCTGATGTTTCTCGAGCAGCTCTTTCAGCAACTCCGGAAGGGAAGCATAGTCAAAAGCGTGCGCGGATCTCACGGAGGGTACGTTCTCGCTCGTGATCCGTCTGAGATCACGATTGGCGAAATCGTCCGGCTGATCGAGTCGCCGCTTTACACAAACTCGTGTTTCAGCAAAGAGGAATCGGTTGACGACTGCAGGATCTCGAGCAGTTGCATCAGCGGCGCGATCTGGAAACAGTTAGCCGAGCACATTGACAATTTTCTGGATTCGATTACGGTAGCCGATCTGTCAAATAAGGCTAAGCCCGAAGTCGTCTACGGACTAAGAGTGAAATCGAAACGAATACTGGCAGATCGAGGGATGTCTGTCGAAAGGCCCGAGCCGGAAACCGCTGAGGTCGCTTAGCAGTCAGAGATCAAGTTTCGAGGAGAATGGAATGGCGCTTAAGCTCCCGATTTATATGGACAATCACGCGACGACGCCGTGCGATCCACGCGTCTTCGAGGCGATGCGTCCTTACTTCACTGAAATATTTGGAAACGCAGCAAGCCGCAATCATCAGTTTGGGTGGGAAGCCGAAGAGGCAATTGAGAACGCCCGCAAACAAGTAGCCGATTTGATCAGCGCTACCTCGAAGGAGATCGTGCTCACCAGCGGCGCGACTGAGTCTGACAACCTCGCGATCAAGGGTGTCGCCGATATGTACTACGAGCGCGGCGATCACATCATAACCGCCGTCACCGAGCATAAGGCGGTGCTGGACAGTTGCAAAAAGCTCGAGAAGCGCGGCTTCAAGATGACGTATCTCCCGGTTGGAAACGACGGACTGATTTCTCCCGATGACATCAAGAACGCGATCACAGACAAGACGATCCTTGTCACAATCATGATGGCGAACAATGAGATCGGAGTGATTCAGCCAATCGCTGAGATCGGCAAGCTCTGTAAAGAGAAGGGTGTGCTGTTTCACACCGACGCGACTCAGGCGATCGGCAAGATCCCGTTCAATGTGAACGAGCTGAACGTCGATCTCGCTTCGTTTTCAGCGCACAAGATCTATGGACCGAAGGGCGTTGGAGGTCTTTACGTCCGGCGTAAGAACCCTCGCGTAATGCTCGTGCCGATGATGGATGGCGGCGGCCACGAGCGCGGCATGCGAAGTGGCACTCTGAATGTAACCGGCATCGTTGGTTTGGGGAAAGCTTGTGAGCTCGCGAAGCAAGAAATGCCAACCGAGAACGAGCGCGTGTTAACGCTGCGCGAGAAGCTGCGCAAAGGAATTATGGACGAGATGCCCGACGTCTACGTCAACGGTCATCCCACGGAGCGGCTTCCCGGAAACCTCAACGTTTCGTTCGCTTACGTTGAAGGTGAGTCTCTGCTGATGGGCATTAACGACATCGCGGTTTCGTCGGGCTCCGCGTGCACGTCGGCGAGTCTCGAACCGAGTTACGTGCTGAAAGCGCTTGGCGTCGGCGAAGAGCTTGCGCACAGCTCGATTCGGTTCGGGCTCGGGCGCTTCAACACAGAAGAAGAAGTCGATTACACGATCGGCCGCGTCAACGAGGCCGTGAACAGATTGAGGGAGCTTTCACCGTTGTGGGAGATGGTCCAGGAAGGCGTCGACCTCAGCAAGGTGCAGTGGGCTGGCGAATAAGATCGAACTTAACAGTACGAGAGGACGGACAAACGAATGGCATATTCAGATAAAGTTGTTGACCACTACAACAATCCGCGCAACGTTGGAAGCCTCGACAAGAAGGACCCCAGCGTCGGTACTGGGCTTGTCGGTGCGCCCGAGTGCGGCGATGTGATGAAGCTTCAGATCAGGATCAATCCCGAGACGCAGATCATCGAGGACGCAAAATTTAAGACGTTCGGCTGCGGCTCGGCGATCGCAAGCTCCAGCCTTGCGACCGAGTGGCTCAAGGGACGGTCCGTGGACGAGGCTCTCACGATCAAGAACACTGCGATCGTTAAGGAGCTGAACCTCCCGCCGGTCAAAATTCACTGCTCGGTTCTTGCTGAAGACGCGATCAAAGCGGCGGTACGCGACTATCAGCAGAAGCAGACGGCTGATGAGCCGAAGGCCGAAGAAGTTGCCGTCAACGCGTGAGCAATATGATTGAACTGACCACAAAAGCTATTGATAAGGTCCGCGAGATAATGCGTGAGCAGGGAATCGCCGAGGGCGGTCTGAGAGTTGGCGTGAAGGGCGGAGGCTGTTCGGGCATGAGCTATAACCTGGCCATCGATACCGAAGAGCGGCCGGGTGATAAGGTCTTCGAGAAGGGCGGCGTGAAGGTCTTCGTCGATCTGAAGAGCTTTTTGTTCCTTGACGGCTCGACGCTTGACTACAAAGAGGAGGGGCTGATGCAAAGAGGTTTCACCTTCCTCAATCCCAAGTCTTCAGGCACGTGCGGCTGCGGCGAATCGTTCGCGGTTTGACGTAGCATAGACTTTAGTCTGTGGCGGTAATCTCACGCAGCCCCTCTCCCTGAAACACCAATTTTGGAAGAGATTGATGGTTGGGCGCCGTTGCGACTCAACCATCTTTTTGTTGGCAGGGGAGTGTTAACGCGAAGGCGCAAAGACGCAAAGTTCGAATGGCTGAAGCCGCAATCAACACCGAGAGAGCTTCTCAGGGGGCGTGCCTGCACTGCGGAGCTGGGTCGGACGGCGGGCACTTCTGCGCTGAGTGCGGCAAGATTCAACCGGTCGCGGCGGGCTCGGATTACTTCAGCTTTTTCGGGTTACCGAGAAAACTGCGAATAGACGAATCCGAGCTCGAGAAGTCGTTTTATTCGCTCAGTCGGCAGTTCCACCCGGACTACTTTATGGGCGGCGGCGAGCGAGAACGTCAAGCAAGTGTGGAGCGCTCGTCTATGCTCAACGACGCTTATCGCACGTTGCGCGATAGGGTAGCGCGCGTCACGTATCTGCTAATGCTCGAAGGTTACAAGGAAGCTGAGAAGAAAGCGCCGCCTGATCTATTGGAAGAAGTCTTCGAATTGAACATGCAGATTGAAGAGCTGAAGGCTGCGAAAAAGATGGGCGATGAAGACGAGGTTCTCGAAGCTCGGTCGTCACTCGAGGATGCGCTCGCCGGTTTGCGCGAGAAGTTGGCGAACATCGACGAGGGGCTTCTTGCACTCTTGGCAGACTGGGATTCTGCGTTCGACCGAGGCGCTGGAACAGACGAGAAGAAGCCTTTGCTCGATCGGATGAGTGAGCGTCTCTCGCACAGATCTTACATTCGCCATGTTGTTCGTCACATCGAGGAGGAACTCTGATCAATGCCGGTGATTGAACTCAGCCTGAGCGGCCGCCCGAAGTCGGGCCGCGTAGTCGGCATCGACCTCGGCACCACCAATAGCCTGGTTGCTTATATGAGCGACAACGGCCCCGAGGTGATTCGCGACGAGTCTGGCAACGGGCTAGTGCCTTCGATTGTTTACTTCGACAACAATGAAAAGCCACTGCTCGTAGGTGAAGAGGCTCGAGATAGACTCATCACCGAGCCGCGCAAGGCCATCTATTCCGTAAAGCGATTCATGGGCAAAGGCAGCGCCGATGTTCAAGACGATCTGGGCCTCGTTCCGTTTCAACTCGCACCCGACAGCGAACAGGTCATTCGTTTTCAGATGGGCGAGCGCGTCTTCACGCCGCCCGAGATCTCTGCATTCATACTTCGTGATCTGAAGGAGCGCGCGTCCCGATGCTTCGGCGAAGAAGTAACTCAGGCAGTCATCACCGTCCCGGCATATTTCAACGATGCTCAGCGGCAAGCCACAAAGGACGCCGGTCATCTGGCCGGGCTTGACGTGTTTCGCATTGTGAATGAACCCACCGCGGCATCGCTTGCGTATGGCATCGACAAACGCGATGAAGCGATCGTCGCCGTGTACGACCTCGGTGGTGGCACGTTCGACATCTCGATACTGAAGCTCAAAGAAGGCATCTTCGAGGTGCTCGCAACGAACGGAGACACACATCTGGGTGGTGACGATCTCGACAATCGGCTAATCGCGCTCGTGATTGACGAGTTCGAAAGCGGCGCCACAAACGATCCAACAATCTTCCAGGCTATACGCAAGGCTGTCATTCGAGCAAAGCATGAGTTGTCAGTATCGGACAGCACGTTGATAGATATCGATCTCGGTGCTGGGCACGATGGCGTATACCAGCGCAAGCTTAGGCGTGACGAGTTCGACGGTTTGATTGCTGACCTTGTCGAGCGAACGCTTGGTCCGTGCAAGAAGGCGCTGAAAGACGCTCACCTCAATCCCGAGGAGATAGACGAAGTCGTGATGGTCGGCGGGTCCACGCGCATCCCGCTAGTGCGCCGCAAGGTGAAAGAATTGTTCAAGCGGGAACCGCACGTAGAGCTGAATCCAGACGAAGTAGTCGCGCTCGGCGCGGCGATTCAAGCAGATATCCTAGCGGGCGGACGAAGAGACCTGCTCTTACTCGATGTCACTCCGTTGAGTTTGGGTATTGAGACAATGGGCGGAGTCGTTGCGAAGATCATCAATCGAAATTCGACTATCCCCGCTTCGGCGGCGGAGATGTTCACGACCTGGGTCGACAAGCAAACAGGCATCGACGTTCACGTTGTTCAGGGCGAACGCGAAATGGTAGCGGATTGCCGAAGTCTGGCGAAGTTTACGCTGAAAGGCATACCGCCTCAGCCTGCCGGTCTGCCGCGAATAGAAGTAAAGTTCTTGATCGACGCGAACGGCATCTTGACCGTCAGCGCGCGCGATCTGCGAACTGGTCAAGAGCACTCGATCGAAGTTAAGCCTTCCTACGGTCTTACCGATGATCAGATCGAGAAGATGTTGATCGACTCATTCGAATTCGCTGAGGAGGATATTCGCAAGCGGCAACTTGTTGAAGCTCGCAATGAAGCCAAGACCGTTATGCGAGCCGCGGAGAAGGCGCTCGATGAGCGAGCGGAAGGCTTGATCGACGCAGAGGAGCGCACAGCGATTCACAAGGCTCTTGAGGATCTCCGCCAGGCTGTCGGCGGCGAAGACTATCGATTGATACGCGAAAGAATCAAAATGCTGGACGGCGCTTCGCAACATCTGGCAGAGATCATTATGGACAGCGCGCTGGTAGCGGCGCTCAAAGACCGCAAGGCATCTGAGGTTGCAGAGGGATGAGCATGGATGTGAGAGAAGCAAGTACCAGCGCAATCGCCGAAGAAGAGCGCGCTGAGACCGGACGGAAAACCTACAAAGTCACGTTCCTTCGCTCGAAGAGTGAACCGGTGACGGTCGAGTACGATCCCGGAGTGATGCCATATCACGAGCATGGAAAGGAAGGATCGCTCCTTGACATCGCTCTGAATTGCGGCGTTAACCTCGAGCACTCTTGCGGGGGCAACTGTGCCTGCACAACCTGTCACGTGATAGTGAAACAGGGCGAAGGAGATCTCACGGAAATGGACGAAGACGAAGAAGATCGACTGTACATGGCGGACGGTCTGACGCTCCATTCGCGGCTTGGCTGCCAGTGCGTGGTCACGGGCGACATCACAGTTGAGATTCCCGACACGCTCGAGTTCCTCCGCCATTGATACCGCTGCTTGATGAGAGCCACCACGATAGCTACGATTCAAGTTGCAGTGGACGGGAGGCGCAAAATTGGAATCCCAGTAGCATGAGGATAGGTGACCTATGGCTATTGAATTTTGTCAGAAATGTCTCTTGCCTCGGAATATGAGACTCTCGACCTCAGTGAGGGAGCAGGCTGAGCCTGACGGCAAAACCAAGAAGATCAAGACTAACAACTATCAATGTGAGGTCTGTCATTCGTTTGTTCGCGGTGAAGAGTTCGAAGTGACAGGCGATGACTCCAGCGATGGAGCGGCTACGACCGTCGCCGAAAACTGAGGCTTAACAACGTTCTCGCAATTGATCGACTTCAGTTTGGAGGAACGATGCCCGAAGTGAATTGGACCGACACCGAAGAAATCGCCATCAGGCTGCTGGAAGCTCACGACGATGTTGATCCGCTCACCGTGCGCTTCACAGACTTGCACCGATGGGTGATGGAACTGGAGGGCTTCGCGGGCGATGTCAAGGAGTCCAACGAGAAGAAGCTCGAAGCGATTCAAATGGCATGGTACGAAGAGTGGCAGGAGGAGAACGGTTAGCTGGGAAGCCGCAGGGTTCCGGGTTCAGGGTTCCGGGTTAAACCCTGAACCACGAACCCGAAACCGGGAACTCGGAACCCGAACTTATGAAGGTCTACCTGGACAACAGCGCGACGACTGCA
This sequence comes from Acidobacteriota bacterium, assembly GCA_038040455.1. Taxonomy (GTDB): domain Bacteria; phylum Acidobacteriota; class Blastocatellia; order UBA7656; family UBA7656; genus Onstottus_A. The sequence continues at coordinate 4,127 of JBBPIH010000041.1, read as the reverse complement.
ATGATGCCCGAGGTCATCGAGTCGATGTTGCCTTACTTCTCAGAGGAGATGGGCAATGCGCAGTCGGTACACTCGTTCGGTCAGCGCGCGAAGGCCGCCGTCGAAAGGGCTCGCCGCCAGGTTGCCGCTTTCATCAACGCTGCTCCAGCCGAAGTCGTGTTCGTATCAGGCGGCACAGAAGCAGACAACCTGGCGATACGAGGAATAGCTGAGGCGCGTCGAGACCACGGCCGGCACATCATCACCACTCAGATCGAACATCCGGCTGTGCTCGCAACATGCAAGGCGCTCGAGGGTTCGGGCTTTCGAGTTACCTACCTGCCGGTCTCACGTAAAGGCCTCGTCAGCGTCGATGATGTGCGCCAGGCTATCAGCGACGACACTATTCTGATTTCGGTGATGTTCGCTAACAACGAGACCGGAACGATTCAGCCCATCGAGGAGATCGCCGGCGTGGTCGCGGAAGTTCGCGCGCGTGGTCTTGATCATCTGCACCTTCACACCGACGCGGTTCAAGCGGCCGGCAAGGTCCAGGTCGACGTCAAGCGATTAGGAGTTGATCTGCTGTCGCTGTCGGGTCACAAGATTCACGGGCCTAAAGGTATCGGCGCACTATACGTTCGAAAGGGCACGCGGTTGGCGAAGCTGCTCTACGGCGGGCATCACGAGCGCGACAGAAGAGCGGGAACGGAAAACGTACCCGGCATCGTGGGTCTCGGGCGAGCCGCTGACTTGGCACGCACGCAACTCGACGACCGCGTGAGCCGAATGCGCGAGCTGAGAGATTACCTCGAGCAAGAAGTAACTTCCCGTTTCCCAGACGTCCAGGTTAATGGTGATAGACAGCAGCGCGTGCCTAATGTCTCGAACATGAGCTTTGATGGTGTTGATGGTGAGAGCTTGCTGATAGCGCTCGATCTGAATGGCATCGCGGTGTCGACTGGTTCGGCGTGCGCATCGGGGTCGCTCGAGCCAAGCCACGTGCTGCAAGCGCTCGGGCTCACGCGAGCCGAGGTACGCGGGAGCTTGCGCTTCAGCCTGGGCGCATACACGACGCGAGAGGAGATCGACTACGCCGCGTCAGTTCTGGCAGAGACGGTAGCCAGGCTTCGCGAGATGGTGCCGGCTGATGAACCCGAAAGCGTCGAAGCGAGATCTGTCGTAGAAGCTTAGTTGGATCGACATAAACACACAGCACGAAGGACAACTCGATCGATGGCGAAGATTTTGTATATGGTAGTCGAGCACTTCAAGAACAAAGACGCTGTTCCGGTCTATCAGCGTTTTCGAGAACGTGGCCGGATGACCCCGCAGGGGCTTGTGTACGTGTCCAGTTGGGTTGATCAAAAGCTTGAGCGCTGCTACCAGCTCATGGAGACGGAAGACCGGACGCTCCTCGATCAATGGATTGCAAATTGGAGTGACATCGCAGACTTCGAGGTATATCCGGTGTTGACTTCAAACGAAGCGGCGGAGAAGATCGCGCACTATCTACAACCGTGAACAGATCGGAAACAAATGCGGGCTAACACGTGTTGCAGCCGACGCCCACAATCGGTCAACACGAACATAGCCGGACACCATTTCCCTCAGTCTCCTCGAAGTTCGGTTCGAGTGTCTCTACCGAAGCGCCGCAACCTAGCCGTGGCCGAGGTTGTCTGAGTCTTTGGTGTGAGCACCGATCTGAGATTCTGCTTTCGCAATCATCGAAGATGTACAGCGCTCAGATAGCCGATCACATCGCAAACCCCCGCAACGTCGGCGAGCTTGAAAACCCCTCAGGTGTAGGCGATGTGACTAATGATGTGTGTCTTGACCGAATCAGGCTGACCGTGCGGGTTGAAGGCGAACGGCTCATCGACGCGAAGGTCAAAGCCTCCGGCTGTCCCCCGACGATTGCTGCTGCGTCAGCGCTGACTGAATTGATCATCGGAAGCTCTCTTCAAGAGCTTCAGTCACTCACTCGAAAAGACGTTACGGATGCGCTGGGTCATTTGCCGCCTGCGAAGACGCATTGCGCGGTGTTGGCAATCGATGCGCTGCGAAATGCGATTGAAGGCTTAAAGACTTGATCGTTTCCCAAGGATAACTCCACTCGTTCACGCCGCAGGCGCCGCACCGCACCAGGGGCAGAAAATCTCGTCGACTGCAATGCGCTGGCCACATTCGCTGCAGGTTGGCTTGAATGCGGGCCTCGAATCAATCTCGTCGATAAAAACTCCGCAGGTTACACAGAACAGATCGTCGGCTCCAGATTCAGCGCCACAAGCGAGGCAGACACCTCGCGATAGGTCACCCGCGAAGACAAAATCCGGACTGACACTCAGACTGGCAAGCAAAGCGCCGGTTCTTGACCGGTCAAAAAGCTCTGGGCTGACGTCGCCAATCTGGCCCTGCGCATTGGAATCCTCAGAGTCGGAAACAGATTCTGCCGCGGGTTCGGACGATTCTTCCTCGACGGGTTTGATGGCTGGTTGTGTGCTGACTGACTCAGGATCGGGCGGTTCGGCGGCGTTTTCCGCAGACTTCTCCGGACGAGCCACCAAACGCCGCTGCTCCGCAGGTGATAGCGTTGCGAAGGCTATCAGTTCATCGTAGAGATCAAGCTCGGCCGCACTTGAGACCGCTTCCACGTTAGTCGAGCTATCATGGACCGCCCCTTCGTTCTTGTTGAACTCCATCCGAGTCTTTTCTTTCATAGAGGAATGATGAGGAGGCAGGGCGAAGTCATTCTACAACACAGGCCAACCGGTTGCTATAGAATTGTGTTCTCGCTGACGCCGAGCTGAGTGCCTTTGTCGCCGGTCCGTGCGTGAATTGTTGCCAGTCGCGACGGGTGCTACGATTCCAGGGCTACAAAAACATGCCAAGTGAATCGGAAATCATATCGCGTCTGAGAAGGCTGGCCGGTGTCGGCGACGAAGTGTTGGTGGGTATCGGCGACGACGCTGCCGTGATCAAAGGTCTGGCCGGGAGAGACTTAATTGCATGTTGTGACTTGATGATCGAAGGCGTGCATTTTCGCACTGAATGGACACCGCCGCGCCTTTTGGGCCGCAAAGCACTGGCTGTTAACCTGAGCGATGTAGCTGCAATGGGTGGCGTCCCGAAGTTTGCAATGATAAGCATCGCTCTCCCTCGCGAGTGTTCTTCCGAGTTCATCGATGAGCTATTTGGTGGACTGTTCGAACTGGCGGAAGCAAGCGGGGTTTCGATCATAGGCGGCGACACATCCAGTTCTCGCGATTCACTATTCATTGACGTAAGCGTGATCGGGGAGTGCAAAAGCGGAAGAGCTGTTACCCGCCGCGGTGCAAACATCGGCGACACAATCTACGTCAGTGGTTCGCTCGGCGCATCGGCACTTGGGCTGTCGTTGCTTGAAGATGGTCTCAAGCTCGACGATTTGAAAGACCGGCCTGATGCCAGGCGGCAAGCTGTATTGAAGCACCTCTCACCTGATCCCCGGTTGAAGCTCGGCCAGGCAATCGGAGAGGCGAGACTGGCGACGGCGATGACTGACATCAGCGACGGCCTGAGCACTGACCTGCGGCACATACTCGACGAGAGCGGCTGCGGAGCGGTCATTCATGCCGCTGCCATACCGATCGCCGAATGCGTTCGCTCGCTCGCATTAACAATGCCGGTAATTGATCCGCTACGGTTGGCGCTTAACGGCGGAGAAGAGTACGAGCTGCTGTTTACTGCTCAGCCTGAGGACCAGCAACGAGTGGCCGGGCTTTCAACCCTGAGTGGCGTTGAGATCACCGCGGTGGGCGAGATTGTGGAGGGCAGAAGATTGCTGCTTGAACGCGAAGCCTCACTCGAACCGATTCAACCGGCTGGGTATGAGCATAGGATTTGAGAGTTGAGCTCCGAGAAGAAGCGGAAATGCGAGAACTGGGTCGACTGAAGTTAGCAATTCCCTGGCAGGCTGGTGAAAAAAACCAACTCGGATCCTGGTGCGAACCCTTGGGGCCTTGAAGTGGCTCCACTCGCCCTAGACATCCCAGGCGTGAACGCCTGGGCTATAGAAAAGAGTTTTCAGCAGCCTGCTAGTAGTTACTTCTTGTTTTCAGAGCCTCTTGCAAAACCCATTCAACCTGATGGTTTTTGTAAAAGGCAAA
>JBBPIH010000108.1:0-6465 GCA_038040455.1 Acidobacteriota bacterium | reverse complement strand
TAAAAACCTCGCTCTGTATGCTGATACTTGACATTAAAATGTCCAAACTCCAGTCACCTCACTGAAGTGAGGTGTTAATCAGATTCTGATGTGTCCGACGAAACGTTATTATTCGCGGCCTTGTGGTCAACCTCATTCGTCTACTTACATCGACGCTTCGCGTGGACGCGGATTTCACTCGCACCTATCGACGAAGCGTGGTTAACTAAGGCGCTATGCTTGACACAGGAGACCAGGCTCCAAGCTTTTCTCTCATGGGGCTCGATGGAACGGCGTCGCGATTTGAGAATGGCGCACAGTCGAAGCCACGCCTGCTTGTCTTCTTCGAGACCGATTGCCCGACTTGCAGGTTGACGATCCCTTACCTCAATCGTCTCTGGCGCGAGCTTGGAGAAACGACAGACATTCTCTGCATATCTCAAGACGGTGAGCGTCCGACCCGTGAGCTGGTCGAGCAAGCTCCGATAGAGTTCCCAGTCGCGCTTGATGGCGGCCTCGGCATCAGTAGGCTCTATGACCCGGAGGCGGTGCCGACTCTCTTCCTTATCGATGGCGACGGCCGCATCGTTCAAACTCTAAGCGGCTTCGATAAGCGCGCTTTGAATGAGATCGCAACTGCGATGGCGGGTACGCCACTCACCATCGCCGAACCCTTCGACGGCGCGCCCGAGACTAAGTTCGGGTGCGCTTCCCGCCATCTTGAAGCAACCGGCGAAGGAGAGCTTGCTGCAGCGCCGAACCCTTACTTGAAGCGAGCCGCCCGCGCGTCGCGCATCGAGTTGGATGACTCGATCGATCCCTTCGAGTACTGCATGCGGTTTGGCGATCCGCTCCCGGTGATTCCGCCAACGGTCGATCGAGTCGAGCGCCTGCTCGCGGCAGTCTCGCTTCCGCCAGATGAAGTCGTCGCACTCATCCCGCCTAACTACGGAGCGGCGACCGTCGAAAAGATCGCCGCCAACGCGGTGATGGCAGGTTGCAAGCCCCCGATGATGCGTGTGCTGATCACGCTTGTGCGAGCCGTGTGCGACGAGCGCTTCAACATTCACGGCGTGCAGGCGACCACTCACTTTGCCGCGCCGCTCGTGATTGTCAACGGCCCGATTCGCGGCGAGCTGGGCTTTGCATGTGGAAGCAACGTCTTCAGCAATGTGGCTCGCGCGAACAGCTCACTTGGCCGCGCGCTGCAGTTGATACTCACAAATCTGGGAGGCGCGCAACCGGGCGAGATCGATATGTCCACCCTCGGAAACGCGGGCAAGTTCTCGTATTGCATCGCCGAAAACGAAGAGGAGAATCCGTGGGAGCCCTTGCACGTCGAGATGGGTTTCAAGCCCGAGCAGAGCACGCTGACTGTGTTCGCGGGTGAATCGCCTCATGGTGTCAGCGAACACAACGCGCGTGAAGGAAAACAGATTCTGAAGACCATCAGCCGAGCGCTCGCAACGGTATGGTCGTATCGCGTATGCGCGGGCGTCGAAGCGATGGTAGTGCTCTGCCCCGAGCACGTGAAGACGCTGCGCCGCGACGGCTTCACCAAGCAAGCCGTGCGCGATTTCTTGTTCGAGAACACCGGCATTCCGATTCGAGACTTTGAAGCGGGCGCCGGCGAAGGGACTCAGTACGTGAAGCTTTACACGCAGACAGTGATCGACGGCGAGCCGTGCTACATGAAGTTCCCCGACCGGGCGGCCATCAAGCTCGTGGTCGCCGGGGGAACCGCCGGCAAGTTCTCGGCGGTGATCGGAAGCTGGGCGGCCGGCGCGCGAGGCAGTCAGATGGTTACGTACCCAATTGCGGATTGATGGAGGCGAAATGCCAACAACACTTGTGAACCCGCTCGACGAAACTCCGCGCGTGCTTTCGAAGCCGGCGCCCCGGCTGAGCAGCCTGACCGGCAAGACGATTGGTCTACTCGACATCAGCAAGCCCGGCGGCAGTGTCTTCCTCGATCACCTCGAACATTTGTTGAAACAGCGTTACGGCGTCGCACGGATTGTTCGAGCGATGAAGCCTACGTTCACCAAGCCCGCGCCAGACGCAGTCATTGCGCAATTCGTCGATGCGAAATGCGACGCGGTGATCGAAGCGCTGGCGGATTGAGGCTCGTGCACAACGTGCAGTTTGCACGATTCGACAAAGCTTGAGAGTTTTGGGGTCCCTTCGGTGCCGGTGGCCACGCACGAATTCATGACCGCGGCCCGGGCACAAGCGAGTGCGCTGGGCAGATCAGACTTTGACGCGGTCTATGTCGCGCACCCGATCCAGGATCAGACCAAGGAAGAGATAGAAGCCAAAGCTGAAGCTGTTCTTGAAGAGATTGCGAGACGGCTCACATAAGGAGGAATCGAGTTATGCAGCTTCGATCCGCATTCGATCAATACCATCAAGTTCATCAGGAACGATACGGCATTTCAGTTCGACGCAACGTGAAGCGCGACGCCGAAATTCCCGGTTTGAAGAAGGAAGAGCCCCGCCAACCATTAGAGCTGAACAGAATCGCGCCGAGCAAAATTAGAATCAGAACCAGACGCAGGGCGCGGACGGCAAGCCTGCGACTACAACGGGCCGGGCGGTCACGATCTGGCGCAGAGAGCAGGATGCGAATGGCACTGTGCCGTGGACATTTGGAACGGCCCGCCTGCGCCCTAACCCCGACGGCCGACCGCTCGCGCCATCCGCACCCACCAGAGTTCGATGCTATCGACGTCGCGCACTGGATCCAGGATCAGATTAAAAAAGCCTCGTCCCTTCCCCCATGCCTCAGCGCATCGCGAACCCCCTAGCGCCACCAAATGCGCCGTGCAGGATACCCGAGACCAACATCATCGCTTTAGCCAACTTCCGGTATTTGGGGTTCTTGTAGCTTCTGTATTGCGCAAATAAAGAGAGAGCCGCGACCGGAAGGGCTCTGGTCAATGCGACCTTACCATCGCTACGCCTGAAAAGCGGATTACCCTCGCTAACCCGCTTGCCGTCAATGGTCGCAATGCTGCCAGCGAGGTCTAACGCGGAGCCGCCGAGGGAGACGTACCACGCCGGCTCACGCCAGATGCTCATTCGCCTTTCCGGATCAGGTGCAGGGGGTTGTACGGTCTTAGTGGCCTTTGTAGTTTCGACTTTTCCCAGGTCTACGTCCGCCCAGATCGCCTTCGGCTTCTGTTGGCCGTTTGCGGTCACTAACAACATCAGAATGAGGGTAAGGGAACGGAGAACGGTTCTTGGTAGGTATCTAGTCGTATCAGTTTTATTCATCGCCGAGTTCCTCTGTTTGGGGTTCGGGGCGAATCGTAGTTAGAAGGGCAGAAGGGTTGAGTTCTGAAAGAGTCTTTGTGATGAGGACTGACTACACGGGAATTTTACGCGTCGTCACTGTCGATTCAAGAGTTATTTCATAACTGTTCTCGCGGGAATCGTGAAAGTGCATGCTGCTACTCTTCCTGCGGCTTTCCTTTTTGAAAAATATAGTAGACGACGCCCGAGTAATCATCGGTAAACAAGATCGACCGCATAGGGATACATGGCCATTCGGGCGGCGGGTTCATGTCAACAGCGGCGATGCTGGTCTATCCTGACTTCTTCAAAGTAGCCGTCTCGTCGTCGGGCAATCACGAGAACAACATTTACAACCGTTGGTGGAGCGAAAACACCACGGCGTCAAAGAGGTCACCGACAAGGACGGCAACGTCAAATTCGAACAGGTAGGAGATAAAGGGCAGATACGCACGCGCGGACCGGATGAGCCGCAAAGGCTAAGCAGGAGAGCAAGAGAGTACGAGACCGAACAAATTCAAATGACGGAACAGCCGGAGAATAGGGCGAGGTGATCGCAAAGGACGGCCGCAATCACGGTTGTTCCGTCATTCGCAACTCCGTAGGAGTTGAATGTTTATAAAAACGTGTGCAGGTGCGCCACGCACCCCAGCGGTGCAATGTCTGACTGTCGTTTGATTTACTGGAGCGCGCGACGATCATTGCACCCCGCTGGGGTGCGCCTCCGTAACAATCAGTCTCTTTAAACATCGCACCCCGCCGGGGTGCTTTCGTCCCTGGCAATGCTGAAAAACCTCTCGTTGGATTCGTCTTCAAATCAATGCCCGCGCTCTGGCGCTGAGTGATGCGTCGCCGATGAAGAACCATAGCAAGGCGTGTTTCAAGCAAGAGTCTCATCAAGAATATTCTTCAAAGACTTTCTCCAGCAGCGTCAGAATATCGGGGTCAGAATGATTGTGAGATTTTTTTCGTAAGCCTCCGAAAGGGGGGTCGTTCACAGTTTCAGTCACTTGATTAGATGTACCGACGCCGGTAGGATTCTGGCGCACACTACGGCTCCTCCTGATTGCGAAGGGAGATCCCGGATGGACCTGGCTTCGGAGAGAACGAAACTACTTCAGCGCGACGCCAAATGGGCGGCGCTGGCTTTCGAAGGGCGCGAGGTCGAAGCTATTCTGTCGTATTGGACCGATGACGCAGTCGTCCTGCCGCCTGGCCTCCCGGCAGTCACAGGCAAGACCGCGTTGCGCGAATACATTCAGGCAAGCCTGCAAATCCCCGGATTCAGCATCACGTGGTCCTCGACCGATGTTGTCTTCTCACCGGATGGAAACCTCGCCTACATGTTCAGCGAGAACTCGGTCACGATGAACGGCGCCGACGGCAAGCCTGCCACTACGACGGGCCGTGCGGTCACGATCTGGCGCAGAGAGCCGGATGGCGAATGGCGCTGCGCGGTGGACATTTGGAACGCGCCACCTGCGGCCTGACTTCGGGGGTGGCCGAGCAGCCGCGCCTTCTGCCGTAATTCAACCAACTCGTGAGGATCTCGAGCCCACGGAGGACGATAGGCATGACACCGGTTGTGAAATCTGTTGAGCTCCCCAATCGGTTAAGAATAGCCTGAAGAGAATCCAGTGGAGGAGCAAATCATGGAAGAGAATCTGGACATAGTTTCCAGCTTACAAGAAAGAATGCCTCCGTTTTCAAAGCTGCTCGACATCAAGTTCTTAAGCGCCGCCCCTGAACGAGTGACTGCTGAAATGTTTGTCCGGGAAGCGTTATGTACGACGCCAGCCGTATTGCACGGCGGAGCCTTAATGGCATTTGCCGATACTCTTGGCGCCTGTGCGACGGTTATCAATCTACCGGAGGGCTCCGGCACGACCACTATTGAATCGAAGACAAACTTCTTTGCGCCTGCGCCTGCCGGAACCAAAGTGATCGGGGAGTGCACAGCTCTACACCGAGGCAAAAGAACTATGGCATGGCAGACTAGGATAATAAATGCAGAGGGGCGGCTGATTGCTATAGTCACTCAAACACAGATGGTGCTTGAGGCCCGAAGATCCGCCTAACCAGCCAGTGCCGCGGAGCGCAGCAAGCGATTTCGTATGATTTTGCAGGGTTACGCGGACTGCGGCCTTCCTTTTTGGAAAACATAGTAGACCACGCCGGAGTAATCATCACTGAACAAGATAGCGTTCTACCTTGAAAAACTTCCGAATGTCGCCGCTGTTGGTCCTGATGCACGACTGGATAACCTGTTGCCCTTTGCGATCGTAAACACCCGCTACGATGTTTTGCGCTGTTGCATCCAATGCGACATACTTGTGTACGTTCATCGGGGTTCTCCTTCCAGTGATCAGTTTGGGTTCCTACTACTGCCCCAACGCTATCACTAAAGGGGCACCCCTTTCATATTGGGTTAATGAAAAGATTTGGTAGCGCCGCAACTACCAGAAGGCTGGCGGTTAGTGCTTTAACAACGCCGCAGGAACTTCAGGCACTGCGATGAATGGGAGATTGCGGTACAGCTCGCCTACGTCCAGGCCGTATCCAACAACGAAGTGATTCGGAATCGTGAAGCCGATGTACTTCGCATCAATCGCAATTTCGTGACGGTCGGGTTTGTCCAACAATGCCGCGATCGCCAGAGAGCTCACTTCGCGAGAGCGGAAAATGTTGGCCATGTAGTTCAACGTCAACCCTGTGTCGATGATGTCTTCAACTACCAGCACGTCTTTGCCTAAGAGGCTGACGTCGAGGTCTTTGGTTATTCTCACCTCGCCCGACGATTTGGTCGACGCGCCGTAGCTCGATATGCCAATGAAGTCGACCGAGAGCGGCAGGTCAATTGACCGCATCAAGTCCGAAAGAAACACACACGCGCCTTTGAGCACGCCTACAAGATGAAGGTTCTTGCCTGCGTAGTCGCGGGTGATCTGCTGGCCCATCTCGCGCACACGCGCCTGCAGCGGTGCGATGTCGATCAGGACCTTCAGATTGGGGTCGTTCATGAAGGAGGCACGTTCGGTAGCACTCATGCGGGGCTCCTCGAAACCGGATTTGAATTCGTTGAGCGTGGAATATAGCAAACCGGCTGCGAAGAGCAAAGGGTAAAGGTTCAGAGTTGAGGGTTGAAGCGCATGGAGTTCAGGCTTTAGCCTGGTTGTGCGTCGCCGGAGGAAG
>JBBPIH010000040.1:0-70887 GCA_038040455.1 Acidobacteriota bacterium | reverse complement strand
AGCCAGCCGCATCTTGATTTTTCTCCGCCTTCAGAAAGCTTCTCCCACAGCTCATCTATTTCTTCCTGCGTCTCGCAATTCACGGAGAACGATATGGCTTCCGTGAAAGTGAATTGCGGACCACCGTTTAATGCAATGAATTCTTGTCCATGGAGCTGGAATTCCACGGTCAGTACTGTCCCCGCCGGTCCAGGCCCTGCTTCTCCATAACGGGTAACGCTCAAGACCTTTGAATTCTTGAAAATAGAAGTATAAGAATTCACGGCCTCTTCGGCGTTGTTGTCGAACCACAAGAATGGGGTGATTTTTTGCATATCGTCTCCTTTTGGTTTGCGATTATTGGTTAAGGTTTCTGACCACTTCGATTGCGGCTTACGCATTGTCAAGCGGCTTAAGGCTACAGTCGGATCAACCTTTCATCTGTCACTTTGGTGGCGGCCTCTTCCATGGTATGTATTTTCATGTGTTTACGCACCTTGATTTATTGCGCTGGGCTCCATGTAGATGAGTTCCCAAATGTGGCCATCCAGGTCTTGAAACCCATGTGCATACATGAAACCGTGGTCTTGTGGTTCGTTGTAGGTCTATGGACTCATTGAGGTCTTTTACTGGTAGATTCACGAAAATCTTAGTAGTCATGTTTTTCCTTTCGAAAGTTCATTGCACGGTGAAACTAATCCGCCGGTAGGCCCGCGATCTCCAGCACTGGCCGGATTTCGATGGTGCCGACACGCGCGACTGGAACCCGTTCTGCGATCCCGATCGCCTCGTCGAGATCTCGGGCCTCGATTACGTAGTAGCCGCCGAGTTGTTCGCGCGTCTCCGCGAAGGGACCGTCTGTGACGAGCCGTTTGCCGTGGCGCACTCTCACGCTGGTCGCCGTTGAAGTAGGATGCAGCGGGCCGGCGGCAAGATATTGCCCGCTCGAGTTGAGCTCTTGCGTAAGCTGTGCAGACTCCACGTAACAGTGCTCCCGCTCGGTCTCGCTCAGGGCCTGCTCATCGAGATAAACCAACAACATGTATTTCATAGTATCTGCCTCCATCAGTAAGTCGAACGGCGAGTGCCCGGATCGACACTCCGCCTGGAAATTATTTATTATAGGGCATGCTCCTGGACACCAACGCGGCTGTTGACGCGGCCTATCGCTCTGATTGGGGCCGGATCGTCGCCACGCTGATTCGCCACTTTGGCGACTTCGACGTGGCCGAAGAGGCGGCGCAGGAAGCCTTTGCGGCTGCTGTCGACCAGTGGCGGGGCTCCGGCGTCCCTGAGTTCCCGCGCGCATGGCTCATCCAGACAGCTCGGCACAAGGCCATCGACCGAATCCGCCGCGGGACGCGGTTCAATGAAAAACTTGAATCGTACGCCGCGTCGGGGTTGATCCGGACCATCGAGGAGCCGGACTACGACACCAGCGAAATCCGCGACGATCGGCTTCGGCTGATCTTCACCTGCTGCCACCCGGCGCTTGCGCTCGAGGCGCAGGTCGCGCTGACTCTCCGCACGCTGGGCGGCCTCGAGACGGATGAGATCGCGCGTGCTTTTCTCGTGCCCACGGCGACGATGGCACAGCGGCTCGTGCGCGCGAAGCGGAAGATTCGCGACGCAGGCATTCCATATACGGTGCCCGAAACGAATGACCTTCCGGCGCGGCTGGACGCCGTGCTGACCGTGATCTATCTCGTCTTCAACGAAGGGTACGCGCCAACTCGAGGCGAGCCGCTCGTGAGAAATGATCTCTGCTCCGAGGCCATCCGTCTTGGGCGACTCGTAATGATGTTGATGGCGCCTCGTCCTCCGTCGGAAGCGACCGGTCTTCTCGCTCTCATGCTGCTTCACGATTCACGGCGCGATGCCCGTCTCGACGAGGGCGGCGATGTCGTTCTTCTCGAAGATCAGGATCGCCGCCGCTGGGACGGGCGGCAGATCGCCGAAGCGCTGCCGCTCGTCGAGGAAGCGTTTCGCGGCGGGCCTGGTCCATTCGCGCTTCAGGCGGCGATCGCGGCCGTGCATTGTCGGGCGGCGCGTGCCGAAGATACCGACTGGCCTCAGATCGTCCGGCTCTACGATCTTCTCGAGCGCCAGCAGCCCTCTCCCATTGTGTCGCTGAACCGGGCTGTGGCGGTCGCGATGGCGGACGGCCCTCGGCGCGGGCTCGCGCTCATCGATGCGCTCTCGGCAACGGGCGATCTCGACGATTATCACCTGCTGCATGCCGCGCGTGCAGATCTCCTGCGCCGCGTCGGATCCTCGGTGGAAGCGGCGAAGAGCTACGCTCGAGCGCTGGCGCTAGTCACCAATGACAGCGAGCGCCGATTTCTCGAGCGGCGGCTGCGCGAAGTTCAGCCCCTGGAGTGAATTTGGTCCCTGCGATGCGACGGGTGTTTAGATTGGAATGAGACCCGTGCGAGTGCGGAAGAAAGATTGGGAGGTCGATCGGAAGACTGGTTCCCGGGAGCGTGCAATTTGAAAGAGGTCCCCGTAAGTCGTCGATGTGGTGGCCCCTGGAGGATTCGAACCTCCAACCAAAGGATTATGAGTCCTCTGCTCTGCCGTTGAGCTAAGGGGCCTTCTCGTTTTCCAACTTCTTGCCGTACAATCCGCTCTGGCTCTGCATGACGCCGCCACGCACGCGATGGCAAACCTGAATCTTAGTTGCGCGAATTTCGTAGTGTCAAGCTGGGCCCGAATTCATCTTCAATACCGCCTAACCCGGAGGTCAACAGTGAAAAATCACAAACGTTTCTCTGTTACTGCACTTCTTCTGGTCTCCCTTTTCGTCAACTCAGTGGTCGCGCGCGAGCCCGCAAGCGGCTCCGATCCGATCGAGCAAGCATCTGCCCGCCTCGCAGGTTCGATACTCGTCAACGGTCGCTCGATGGATTATCTCCGAGAGCTGACCGATCGGTTCGGCGGACGGCTCACCGGGTCACCGGCTTATCAACGCTCGGCCGAATGGGCGGCTGACCAGTTTCGAGCGGCGGGAATCAAAAACGTCAAACTTGAGCCGTTCACCATCCCTAACGGCTGGGAGCGGGGATGGGCTCGCGGTCGCATGACCAGCCCCCTGGATCGCCCCATCCATATCGAATCGCTCGGGTGGGCGCCTTCGACTCCGCCGGGCGGCGTGAAAGCAGAAGTGATCGTGTTCGGCGACCTGGATCCCAGGAAGATCAAAGCGCAAGCCGACAAGCTCAAAGGCCGCGCCGTCATGCTCGACCTTGCTACCGTCTTTGCCGATGGCTTCAGTGCTTTCGCAAAGCTCATTGTGGCGCTACCGGTTTTCAAAGAGGTGGGTACGGCGGCGATCATCGTGTCCGACGGTGAACGAAACAATGTTCTCAACGCGTTCGGGTTCGCGTGGGGAGCGCAAACGAGCCCGCTGCCTTTGGCACAGGTTGGGATGGAAGACGGAAAGCTAGTCGAGCGGCTACTGGCAAAAGGCCCGGTGACGATCGAGTTCGCATACGAGAATCGAACAAGCGGGCCGATTCAAGTCAACAACGTCATCGCCGAAATTCCCGGCCGCGAGAAGGCCGGCGAGTGGATCATCATCGGCGCGCATCTGGATTCGTGGGACTACGGCACCGGCGCGCAAGACAACGGGTCGGGCTGCGCTCAGGTTTTGGAAGCAGCTCGCGCGATTGCGGCGATCGTCGCTCCCCGGCGTTCGATCAGGTTCGCGCTGTGGGGTGGAGAAGAGGAAGGACTGCTAGGCTCGGCGGCCTATGTGAAAGCTCACAAGGCTGAGCTTGGCAAGTGTGTAGCGGCTCTCAACACAGACAACGGTGCGGGCCATCCGAAGGGTTGGAAGGTTGAAGGCCGAAAAGATCTGGCGGATGCAATGATGTCGATCAGCAATTCTCTGCTCGAAGGTCTCGGCGCCGGCGGGCGTTCACAAGAGATGACCTTTGACACAGATCACGGGCACTTCATGCTCGAAGGCATTCCGGTGCTCGATCTGTGGGTTGATAGGTCGCACTATGGCGAGGTTCATCATAAGTCGAGCGACACAATCGACAAGGTGGACGCTCACAACCTGGTGGCCGGCGCAGCGGTCATAGCAGTCACCGCGTACGCGATCGCTGAAAGAGCTGAGCCGATCGCGCCTCACATCGATCACAAAGCGGTTGGTGAATTGCTCAAGAAGGCTAAGCTGGACGAGTTTCTGAAAGCGATGGGAATATGGAATTGAAGCTCATGCAGGTTGGAGGGTGAGGAACCGACCGCTGACGAGACTGTGTAAAGAGTGCGTCGGATACCATCGCGCTTTAGGGTATCCGACGCACTTTTTACACTCTCTTTGCCGCGTGTGGGCATCGCTCATCGTCGTCTGAGGACGGCCGCTGCCCAACGTGTTCCCGTTGATACTATCGATGTGTGAGTGCTCAGTCACCATCGGGGGGCACTGTCTCTAACCGCTGCGCCCCACTCACGACAGGCGTGCCTTTCATGAGGACAACGTACACTATCCCCGAGACAAACAGACCTACGAACCACGCATAGTCATAAAGCGGCCTCAGCGCCGGGATCACCAATCCTCCCCACGCCAGTGCGCAACCGAGCAGCGTTGCCACCACCGCTCGCCAGTTCCAACCTCCGGCGTAACTGTACGCGCCTCGCACCCGGTAGAGATCGGCAAGATCGAGATGCTTTCGCCTGATGATCCAATAATCGGCGATGAGCACTCCGGCTATTGAGCCCAGTCCCCCTGAATATCCCAGCAGCCAGTTGAAAATGTAGCCTGAAGGGTCGGCCAAAAGCTTCCACGGCTGCATAACGATCCCGATCAATCCGGTCAGCAAGCCACCGAGCCTGAAGGTGATCAACTTTGGGAATGCGTTTGCGAAATCATTTGCCGGGGAGACTACATTCGCGGCGATGTTGACCGAGAGCGTCGCGACGACAACTGTGAACATTGCTATAGCTACGACGATGGGCTGCCGAAACTCTCCGACCAATAACACCGGATCCCAGATGACCTTGCCGTAGATGATTGCCGAAGCCGAAGTGATGATCACACCCATCGCTGCGAAGATAGTCATTGTCGCCGGCAGCGCAACGACCTGACCGACCATCTGCTCGCGTTGCGATCGCCCGAAGCGGGTGAAGTCGGGCATGTTCAGCGACAGCGTCGCCCAGTAACCGATCATCGCAGTGAGCGAAGGAATGAAAATCGGCATGAACTCCGCGAGGCTGTTGAACCGGCCCCGTTCTTCCATAATCACGCCGAGACCTTTAGCTTTCCAGATCGCCCAGATCATCAGGATGATCGCCATCACCATCACGAACGGCGCGGCCCAGTTCTCAACTTTGCGCAGCAGATCCATGCCTCGATACACGATGTAGATGTTGAGCGCCCAAAACAACATGAACGAGATGTACTCGGTCGGGGTGTAGCCTGCGATCACATGCGGCCACTCGATTGGTCCGCCGAGCACCGTCGGCCAGCCTGGCCAGACTGAGCGAATAAGAATGTGTACCGCCTGACCCCCGATCCACGCCTGAATGCCAAACCACCCGCATGCAACCAGCGCGCGCATCAGCGCTGGCAGGTTCGAGCCGATCGTCCCGTAGCTTGCCCGCGCGAACACAGGAAACGGAATGCCGTAGCGCGTGCCAGGATGGGAGTTGAGCAGTATCGGAACGAGTACGATCGTGTTGCCGAGCAGGATAGTGACAAGCGCTTGCCACCAGTTCATCCCGGAACTGATCAAACCCGACGCGAGCATGTAGGTCGGGATGCAGTGAGCCATGCTGATCCACAGCGCGGCGTAGTTATAGGTGGTCCAGTTGCGTTTCAGGATCGGAACCGGCGCGAGGTCTTTGTTCCAGAGCGGGCTATCGGAAACGTCTTCTTCGAGCTCGACGAAATCCGGTTTGAATAGGGTATGACCCTGCGCGGCCATGCTTTCCTCCGATGGAATGGGTTACGGCATTCTACCAGCAGGGGACTTTCTATTCATCATGTTTTCTGGTGCTCTCAAGGTATGGCGTGACTCGCTCTTCGAGCAACTGAATCAGATCCGGGTCCATGAACTCGAATTCGTCAGGAATGTACAAGCAGATAATTCGTTTTCGCCGATAGATTTCCTTGAACCTCGATTGAATGATGTTGCGGTGCCGCTTCTCCATGACGAAGATCAGATCGGCCCACTCAAGCAGTTCGGTGGCAATGGGCACGCCAGCTTCTTTTCCAATTCCTGCAGACTTAGCTTCGATACCAGGATAGCCGCTGAAGATACTTTCAGCAGTGGGGCTTCGCAATCGGTTGGCGTCGCAAACGAACAGTATCTTGAGTTTGGTCGGCGTTCCACTCATTGGTCAACGGCTCTTTTCCATTTTCACCGCCCTTTCGATTTGTTGCCTGGTGTGCTGGTCTTCGATGTAAGACACCCTATCACTCGCCTGTTGCACGTAACTGCGGTGCTCCTGGATTTCGCCGAGGAGTCGATGAGCCACGGCAATATTCAACAGACAACTGGCTTCCAGAACCGGTCTGTGTTCCCGCCTCGCGATTTCCAAAGCCTGATGATAAAAAGACAGGGCGACGGGTTGGTTGGTCTTAATGCCCTCGCGCTCAGCGGACTTCTCGATCCAGCGCGTCACTTCCGCTTCCATTTCCGCTTCGCTCAGGGTTTTCGCGCTTATTATCGTTTTCCTTGGAGGGTCCTGATACAACCTGCCGAGATTGTACAGGATTTCCCCTTCCGTCGGCCTGTCGCGGACCTCGCGAGCAAGAGCCAGAGCGCATTTGTATATCTTGTCTATCTCCAGAAACATGGATTCCGGGGTAATCCCTCTTTGCTTCAGTGTGTTGAAGTACTGGACAGATGCACTACCGGCCGGATCAGACTGGAGCATAGTTCCCAGCTCAACAAGCTGATCCAGTTGCTTCTTTTTAGATGAACCGCCAAACGCGGACTTCATTGAACCAAAGAATCTCATGAGTGCATTCCTCCTTTCCGCAGGGCCTGTAACTGGCCCCGTCAACCCGCTGTCTTCAGCCGAAGTTGCTTATCGTGCGCAGCCTCCCACCAGAGAGTTAGAATCTATGGCCGGTGCCAAAACTTCCACCTTTGTTTGTTGTTATGAATTCTCGCAGTCTCAAGCAATCGAAGATTCGATCTACACTTATCTGTTTGAGGATGGCCGGGACCGAGCATCGTTTCCGCAACCTCCAGCGCGCGTCTTTCGAGACGCAGAGCTTCATCGAAGTTCTTCACCTCAAGCTGAACTGCAGCCATATTGTCCAGCGCGATCGAGATCGACGAATGATTCGATCCGGTTATCCTCTCATTGATCTCGATGGCCCGGCTGTAGAGTGCCATGGCTTCCCGATAGTTTTTCATTTCATGGTTTGCTCCTCCAAGGTTGTTCAGGACGGTTCCGACGAACGGGTGCGCCGAACCGAGAATCGATTCGAAGATATCGAGAGCGCGTTCGTAAAGCGGAATTGCCGTCGCGCACTGTCCTTTTGCATGGCAGGCCAAACCCAGATTGGTCAAGCATGTCGCCACATCTATATTCTTCGGTCCTAGGGTTTCTTCCAAGATTGCCAATGCCTCACGGTGATTCGCAATCGCTTCTTCATACTCACCAAGCGTTTGAAGCGTTTTTCCCAGATTGTCGAGCGTCGTCCCTACATCAGGATGGCGCGGCCCAAAGATGCTTCGCCTTACGCTCAGCGCGCGCAGTTGGAGATTGTACGCTTGTTTATAGTCACCCAGTGAAAGATGAAGCTGCGCGAGATTGTTTAGAATCGCGGCCAGTGTCACGCGCTCCGGTTCCCTGTCCATCTCGCAAAAGCTCAGGGCTTGGCGGAGAAGCGAGAGCGCCTCGGAAAAGTTTCCCTGTCGCTTATGCAGCCCCGCCAGATTTACGAGGCTCGTCGCAAGCCCGGAACCCGGCCCGAGTCGCCCATAGTCGATCGCAAATGATCTTTGCAGAAAAGGCTCTGCCTGCTGATACAGTGCCATCTCTGCGAGCAGGTCGCCGATGATTGACGAAAGCGCAGCGACTCTGCGGCCTTCTCCCTGCCTGTTCGCCAGTTCCGACAACATTTCTTCATAGCAAGGTCCCGGTTGCCATCGTGCGGATACGAGCCGCCAGTATGATGCCCATTCATACTTGCGTTCCCCGTGCCAGACCGCCTTGCCTTCGCTGATTGCGTGTTCAAGAATGCGTACATTCGCAAGGGTTTGCCTGAGATCGTTCCACCGGAGGGCCTTCGCTTCCTGCCAGGGCTGCTCATCAAGCTTGCGGGAGCCGATAGCTTGTCGTTCGAAATAATCGGCCAGTCTCGCATGCGCTGTCTTTTGTAACTCATATGTGTAGACGTATCTGTTCTGCACAGCGTGGCGCAGATAATCATGACCAAAGTTGATTAGACCCGACTGGCTCATCAGTGAGGGCTCAATCGCCAGAAACAGTGGCGACCAGTGCGCGCGGGGCAGTGATCCTTGGTCCGTTCCGAGTGACTCTAAAAGCTCAGTTTCTGACAAACCGAGACGCGCCGCCCACAACAGCGACATCGCTTCTCCCACCAATCCGGTACGCTCGCGCTCGTAGTCGTGCTCATAGCGTTCGAGGATTCTCTCGTACAGCATCTCCACGGTCGTCGCGAGCAGGTAATGGTCAATGCGCGCATCCAGTTGTTCGTGAATGCCGAAGACCCGCAACTCGTCCAACAGCGCTCGCAGGTAAAGTGGGTTTGCAGTTTGGTCGGTACTAACAATGCGTTCCACACGCGCCTCACTCAGTTGTTTCGCATACTGATCGAGATAGGCTGGTATGAGTTGCTTGCGTTCTTCAACTAACAGCGGTTCGATCTGCATCGTCGGCCAGCCACGCCGCGTTAGATCATCAAGCGATCGGCCCGGCAGCGTCGAGACAATCAGCCTGATGTTAGGCGGAATCTCCCGCGGCAACCACACCAGATCTGGAGCGCCGTCGCGATCTCCAAAGTGATTCAGCGCATCAAGGATGAGCACCATCCTTCCTTTGGCAGCCCCCATATGGAGCCAATTCACAAACGCGGTTCGCAGTTCATCAGGTTTGTCTGGGATCTCTTGCTGAATGTCGAAGCGGCGTTTCAACTCGCCCATGATCCGTCGCAGCATGGCTGCCCAATCGGCGCTGTAGGGGGTCGCTCCGATGAAGTGCATCAGCAGCAATTCTTCAGGGTACGTGCTGCGATACCGCAAGGCCCAATTCGAGAGCAGCGCTGACTTGCCAGAGCCCGATTCCCCTAAGACAACCAGCGGCGGTCCGTCTCGTCGCGCTTGCTCGTCCAGCCGGTCGTAGTAGCTTTGACGACCAATGTAGACTTTGGCCCGACTCTGGGCGAATGCTTCGTGATCTAAAGCCTCGCGGTCGAGCGGGTCAGGCTCAGAACCTTTCGGATAGAGACGATCGATGACCCCTGTGAGGTCGCGCAACACCAAATCGCCCAGCGCCTGGGGGTCAGGGTAGTCCTCTTGCACCGGCAGGCCGCTGGCTCTGATGCGACCCTTCAGCGCTGCCAGCTTCTGCCTTCGCTCTCGCACGCGGCGTTCAGCTTCGTGCTGACCAAAGCTTTCGATCTCTTCTTTGGTTGGGAGTTCAAGGTAATCGGGCTGCTCGGCAGGCGGTAGAGAGTCGATGAACGCACGATCACGGAAATAGAACAGCGCGCGATCGGCCATCTTCGGATCGTTGAGCACGCCGTGCACGATTTCCAGTTCGGTGACTGAATGATGGCGATGCTCCGCGAGCCAGGGCTCTTGGTCGATTAACTCATGAGGAATCTCATCGGGCACCCAGCCGTAGCGCTCACCGAGCAGCCCGATGAAGTACGGTCGGCAACGCTGAATCTCCGCCAGGCAGATGTGCACGACCTCACCGCGCCGGGACTGTTCTTCAGTAATGCCCCAGCGCAAGTCTACTTCGCCCCAGGTGACGCCGCGCTCTTCGCACAGCTTGCGCAGTTGCGGGAAGGTACGTTTGATCAACTCCTCGCGCTCTGCATGCATATCGCGAAAAGTGGAGGAGACGAAGACCCGGACGACGCGCTGCTCTCGCAGCTCAGCAGATGATGGCTGACCATTCATTTGCTCTCTCTTTTAGAAGTCCATGCGCTCAAAACCCGCGCCCGGGAGATTCGGGTCGCGGTCGTAAGGCGGGTCCTCGTGCTCGGGCATCTCGTAGTCCGGCCAGTCCTTCATCCACTGGCGGCGCGTTTTCTCGTCCGCGTAGTACTTCATCCACAGGTAAGTGTGCTCGTCGCTGCCGCTCCCCACTAGGTCAATGTGCCAGGCCGAAGACTCATCAAATGCCATTGCTTTTACTTCCTCGTGCAGTACATCGTTCCGCAGGTGTGTGTAAAGCTCGCGGTCGCTGAGATGATTCGTGCAGCTCAGGAAGATCCGCATGCGAGCGAGCGCTTCGATCACTTCCCAGAGCTTCGCCGTCAGCTTCTCATCATCCATTGTCTCCGGGTCCGGCAGCTCGACACCCGCTTCTTCGAGTTGTTGGAAATGAGTCGTCCACGGCGCGGCTTCATAGGCGACAACGCCCTGCAAGAACTCTTCCTCCATCTCTGGCGATAGATCGTCAGACTTCCAGCCAGCCACCTCGCCGCCGGTTAGCTCATCAGCCTGGCGCTCCAGCTCATTGATTCGTTTCTTGCGCTCGGGGTCGTCCCGTCCGTTGCCGCTACTGATTGACATAGTTGACCTCCTGCTGGCAGGACTGCGACGAGCTTCAAGCCGGCCAGACCAGCGGCCGGTCCTGGAAGACGATGCGCCAGTCGAGCACTTCGTTATACATCAGGCGGGTGGTCTGCTCGACCGCTTGTTGCAGCAGTTGTGAGTTCAGCTCACTGGGCCGGGTTGGCACATTGGCGACGGCCTGCCGAAGTTGCTCGAGCTCTTCGCTCATTGCTCGCGAGCGTTGCACTACGCGATGGAATTCGCCCTGGCTGCGGATGGCCGCCATCGCCGCGCCCAGGGCTGGCAGGAAAGCGGCGCAGAACACCAACCAGCGGTGCAACGCGTCGGCCCTTTCACCGAACCATCCTCCTCCCAGCGCGACAAGCAGGTGAAACGCGCAGGCTGCAAGAGTCGCGAGAAAAAGCCATTCACCCGCCCGGTGGAGTCTATGGTCGACCGAACTCAGACGCTCAGCGTTCCCCTCGTGGTAGCCTTCCTGGCCGGCGATCAGCGCCGCCAGAAGCAGTTCTCTACAGGCGGACAAGTACTCTGCCCCCACAGCAACGTTGGGGAGACCGGCGGCCCGCTCAACCGCCCGCGCGTGCCACTGCATCCAAGTCGCCGCCGGATTGCCATATGTGGCAAGATGCGAAGGCACACTTGCGTGCTGCCATAGGCCACCAAGTAAACAGTTGAACCGCACAAGCCTCAAACGCTCTGCCAGGGTCCGGTAGTCGATCCAACGTTCATGCCAGCGCCGCCTCCGGCCATACCACGTCAGTCCGATGATGGCGCAGATGACGACAACCTCGGCGCTAATGAGAATCACCTCGACCGTGTGTGAAGCATGCGCAGTCGTCCCGATCAAGGCCAGAAAAACCGCCATCGCTCCCAGCAAGTAAATCCAGGCGAACGAGCTTCGGTAATTATTCGCATAATACACTGAGAGCTGGTTAGCCCAGGCATAATGCGGGATGAAGTTGGCTTCGACCCAGGTGATTATCGTATCGGGCAGCTTGTGTTGCCGCTTCTCTCTATCGGGCCGTCCGCACCAGTCCTCGTGCCAGCGCGCTTTTGTTTCGGGAACAAACCCGGGCACACGGATAGCCAGTGGCTTTGGTTTTCCTCGCAGCAGATCGCGGAAGAAATTCCACCAACCACCCAACAGTGTCCATTCACGGCGCTGGTCTTCGAAATAAGCTTCGCAGGCACCGCTGTCGCTTAGTTTACTGCCGTTGAGATTGGCGTCGGGCGGTAGGAGCAATTCCGTTACTTGTTCGGCCAGCAACCGCAGGTCCCCACGAACATCAACAGGCTGTTGTATGAGCCGCCAGGCGGGCCGCATCAGATGCCAACTGCTTGGCGCTTCCCAATTCACCCAGAGCGTTGGGATCCCGCGTTGCAATGCCTCGCGCACGATCTGCCCGGTACCGCCAGTTCCCTGGGAATCCTTGCCATCCCAGAGCGCGATCAGCAGGTCCGTCTGATTCAAGAGCACGCGGCCGGCAGCCAGATACGATTCGCCAGAGCGAGCGCGACAGCCGTCCAGTTCGAACACAGCAGTGGCACTGCCACGCAACCTGCGGTGTTCCGTAAGCACGCTTGAATCTGTAAAGTCCTTTTCGTACTCAGCTCGCTCAAACGGCAGCACGACCTGAAGCTCATAGCCGAGAGCCTTTGCTTTGGACGCCACCCATTGATCCGCGCCTTCGGCAAGCGAGCTAATGAGTCTCAACCCTGGCGGCTTACCGTCCTGAAGTGGCGGCAGTTCGCAGAAGAGATCGCGATGCGCGTCTGCCACGCCCGCGAAAGTGTCCTGGATGTGGAGAAGCAATATCCCGCAGATTTCCTGCAGCGCTTTTACATCCGGCATCTGGCGTTTCTTCGGATCAGGCCGGTGACCTACAACTCCAACCCGGAGTACGAGCGGCGCTCGCGGAGGATGTTCCAATCGCTCGCCGGGTTCGGGAGGCGTGACCGCCATCGCCGGCGCAATCACAGAGGAGGTTGAAGGTGGACTCGTGGTTTGGATTGAGGAGTCGCTCATACTACTCACGTCGCCGGGGTCCTTTGCCGCCGCATTCTATCGCCGGCTTGTGTCTGGTGGCAATCTTGGCGGTAGTGAGGGTCAGTGAGCTGGTTCTCTCAAAACGGCCCCGGGTTCCGTCCTCATTTCCGAACGTTCCAGTCGGAACAAATCAATAACGTCCGCTGAACGTGCTGCGCTTGAGGAACTGCCCGTCGCCCGGCTTACCCACATACTTGCCGTCGTCAATCACCACTCGCCCGCGCGACAACACAGTCTTTGTCACACCTTTTACTTTCATCCCTTCATATGCGCTGTAGTCGACGTTCATATGGTGAGTCGCTTGAGAAATGGTCATCTCTTCGTTGGCGTCGAAAATCACAATGTCAGCGTCTGAGCCGACGGCAATTGTTCCCTTGCGCGGGAACAAGCCAAAGAGCTTCGCCGCCGACGTCGAAGTCAGCTCGACGAAACGGTTCAAGGTGATCTTTCCGCCCGCGACCCCGCCGTTGTAGATCAAGCTCATGCGATGCTCGACTCCCGGGCCGCCGTTTGGAATCTTGGTGAAGTCGTCGCGCCCAAGCTCCTTCTGCTCCTTCATGCAGAAGGGACAGTGATCGGTCGAGATGACTTGCAGGTCGTTGCCCTGGAGTCCCTGCCACAACTTGTCCTGATTCCACTTCTCGCGCAAAGGCGGAGTCATCACCCACTTCGCGCCTTCGAACCCTTCGCGCTCGTACAGCGAGTAGTCGAGGAACAGATACTGCGGACAGGTCTCGGCATAAGCGGGCAGCCCGTTGTCGCGCGCTTCGCGAACCTCTTCAAGCGAGTCCGCGCAGCTCAAGTGAACGATGTACACCGGAGCGTCGGCCATCTCGGCAATCGCGATCGCCCGGTGCACGCCTTCGGCCTCGGCTTTGGTAGGACGGGTGAGCGCGTGATACTTCGGCGCGGTTTTGCCTTCGGCGAGCGCGTGCTTGATGATCTCGTTGATGACGATTCCGTTCTCGGCGTGCATGCAGATCAAGCCGCCCCACTTGCTGGCGCTGGTCATCGCGCGAAAGATCGTCGCGTCGTCGACCAAAAAGACACCGGGGTAAGCCATGAACATCTTGAAGCTCATGACTCCTTCGTTGATGAGCTGTCGCATCTCGGGCACGCGCTCGTCCGGCAAGTCTGTAGTGATCAGATGGAAGCCGTAGTCGATCGCGGTCTTGCCTTCAGCTTTCTTGTGCCAGTTATCGACGGCTTGAATGAGCGATTCGCCGTGATACTGAACGGCGAAGTCGATGATGGTAGTCGTTCCGCCGTGCGCCGCCGCGATGGTGCCTGTGCGGAAGTCGTCAGAAGCGAACGTCCCTCCGAACGGCAATTCCATGTGAGTATGTGGATCGATGCCGCCGGGGATCACGAGCTTGCCGGAGGCGTCGATCACCTTGTCGGCTTCCATGTCGAGGCTGCGCCCGATAATCGCAACCTTTTCGTCTTCGATTAGGATATCAGCGTGATAGTTATCAACCGCTGTTACGACGTTGCCATTCTTGATCAGGGTCTTCATTCCTGAGATCTCCGTTGTCTGTTTCCAGGGGTTCAGTGACTGAAGTGTCGTAGGCCTTGTGCACTCGCTCGATGGCCTCATCTATCGCCTCCTCGGTGGCGAGTACGGGCTCGATTCCGTAGCTGTCACTGAAGTACGTTGCGAAGACTTCGTCGGCACGCGACGGATCGCTCATCGCAACGACAACTATATTGCCGTTGTATTCGAGCGGAATCGCTTTGAGCTTCACAGAGGCTTCATAAGGCATCATCCTGGCAATGTGGTAGTCATACATCGCCTCGAAGACATCCACCACCGCCGGGAGCCGATAGCGATTCACCAAATCGGCAAGACCGGGAGGTAGCTCAAAGCTTCTTAGCGGTTCAATGCCGAGACTTCCCAGGGCCGCGATTAAGCGCGGCATTGCTGCGCGGACACCTGTAGCCGAAATCGAAACGACCGGGCAAGAGGCGAACGCCTCGGTCCATTCAGGCCGAATTCGCCGCAGCCGCTCCCGGGTGAGGCCCCTTAGCACAACGATGAATTCTTTTCCGCATTTGCGAGCCCTTTCGATATCGCCGGCGAGCCAGTCGCCGGACGCTAGAGACTTAGAAATGATTGGGATGACCGCACTCGCTTCCGCGATTCTTCGCTCGCACTGCCCAACCAAAGAAGCACCGCCGCAGCCATCACGCCACCGATACCACGTGAAGTAGCCGGCTATCTCGAGCTCCCGTGCGATTTCATGAGCCGTAGTGAAGGCTTGCTCGTCGTAGGTAATGACAACGTAACCCACCGGTTAGCCCGCTCCAACGCTCAGGAGTGATCAAGAACGACAAAGCAACGAATCGAGTGCTTCCGCCACTCTTTCTCGCGCTTCATCAAATTAGCCTAGGCAGGCCCATTAAACAACGAGCGCAGTTGTGCGTCAACGCCGAGCGCTCTTGCTTTGCCGCGGGTCTGGTTCGGGCAGTCGCCGAAATAGTCCACTTTGACTTTCACCATTGGCCGCACTTGGTTAGAATGCTCTTCCTTTCGCCAACCGTCCGATCGGTCGGTTGGCGCTAATTCCCAGAATCAGATCTTCGATGAGGGAGGCTCGAGCAATGATCCCGAAACAAAATCACGACGGCAAGAATCACCAAATAGATCGCCGTTCCTTCCTGACTTCTACCGCACAAGTGGTCGGTGTAACCGCGGCAGGCGCAATGATACCCCGGGCGTTCACCAGGAGTTTTGCAGATGCCGCGAACGGAACGACCGCGACTGTAACAACGAACGCAGGTAAAGTGCGCGGGCGTATCGTGGACGGAGTGAACGTCTTCAAGGGGATTCCTTATGGCGCGCCGACCGGCGGCGCGAATCGGTTTATGCCGCCCAAGCCGCCCGAGCCGTGGACGGGTGTGCGTGATGGCTTCGAGTTCGGACATTACGCTCCGCAATCCAACCGGCCGCGTGGCGATAAGCAGCGCCAGTTCTTCCGAATCCTGGGAGCTACCAAACCCAACGATGCCAGCGAGGATTGTCTCTATCTCAATGTGTGGACGAGAGGGGCAAACGACGGGAGAAAGCGGCCGGTGATGGTCTGGTTCCACGGAGGCGGATACGACCAGGGAGTCGGCGGGTCGATTGGCTATGATGGCGCCGGGCTCGCGCAGAAGCAGGATGTCGTCGTCGTTAGCGTGAATCACCGTCTGAACGTCCTCGGCTACATATTTCTGGGCGATGCTGGAGGGTCGGAATTCGAAGCCTCGGCCAACGCTGGCCAGCTCGACCTTGTAGCCGCGCTTCGGTGGGTTCGCGATAACATCAACGCGTTCGGTGGCGATCCGAACAAGGTGCTGATCTTCGGACAGTCGGGCGGCGGCGGCAAGGTCTCGACGCTCCTGGCCATGCCCAGTGCGAAGGGCCTCTTCCATCGGGCCGTCATTCAGAGCGGCGCAGCTTTGCGAGGCGGGCCGCGCGACGCGGCGACAAAGACCGCTGAAGCCTTGATGAAAGAGCTTGGGTTGAGCAAAGGTCAAGGGGGGCGTGAGCTGCAGAGCGTACCGCTCGACAGACTGATGGACGCTGGGAATAAGGCCCGCTTTGGGCCAGTCGTTGACGGTAGAGTTCTGCCGGCGAATCCCTTCGACCCGGTGGCGACTCCGCTATCGGCCGACGTGCCGGTGATCGTCGGCTACACACGAACCGAACGCACGGTGTATGAGATTGATTCCCCGGATTACGGCAAGCTGGATGAAGCGGGACTGCTGGCAAACGTCAAGCGCGTGTTGGGCGATGAAGCTGAAAAGGTGATTGCCAGTTATCGCAAGAAGTATCCGAAAGCCACGCCGTATGAACTCTCGACGAACATCACGGGTGACGCTGGTGCGATGAATTCCATACGGCTTGCGGAACGCCGCGCGGTTTTGGGCAAG
The DNA here is from genome assembly GCA_038040455.1 of Acidobacteriota bacterium. Classification (GTDB taxonomy): domain Bacteria; phylum Acidobacteriota; class Blastocatellia; order UBA7656; family UBA7656; genus Onstottus_A. The sequence continues at coordinate 54,210 of JBBPIH010000040.1, read as the reverse complement.
GCGCCGACGTATATGTACGTGTTCGCATGGGAGACGCCGGTGCTGGGACTACGCTCGCCGCACACGCTCGAGATCCCGTTCGTGTTCAATCATATCGACATCAGCGAAAGCATGGTTGGCCCGGTGAATGCCGAGATGCGCAAGCTCGAAGCGGCGAGCGCCGGAGCGTGGGCTTCGCTTGCTCGAACGGGAAATCCGAATCACAAAAGGCTGCCCAACTGGCCGGCCTACACGACGGAAAAGCGGGCCGTGATGATCTTCGACGCGCCTTGCCGCGTCGAGAACGATCCCACGAGTGAAGTCAGACAGATTATGGAAAAGCGTGGCGGAAACAGCGGAGGAGTGCTACCTGCGCTGGCAGCGAGTAGTGAACTTTAGTCGGACAGACGAATCGAATCAAACCACATTTGGAGGAAACCATATGAGAGAGTCACTCAATTTGATCAGACTGACCATGCTCGGCGCCCTCGTGGCCTTCACGGGAACGGCGAGCGCCCAGGAAGAATTCGTCCGGTTCGAGAGGGCGCCCTGCTCTACGCCCCCTGTCCTGCACTGTCCAGACACGGAGTGCCCAGGAGCAATGGTGATCAACCCCGGCCCCGTAGTCGAGATGAAGACCCGCCGCACCTACTTCCTCGATTATCCATGCGATCTGAAGAAGGGAGAGAAAGTCACCTTCATCCTCAGTCTGCACGGCGCCGGCTCGTACGCGAACTGGCAGCGCCACTATTTCCCGATTATGGACTACAAGGACAAGTACCGCCTGGTCATCGCCACCCCGAGCTCCCCAACGAGGACGTGGTCTACGGCTGACGACGAGTACCTGCAGAACATCGTCACCTCGATCGTAGACCAGCTCGGCAAGGAGAACATCAAGGCTTTCTGGCTGGTCGGGCACTCGCAGGGCGGCATGACCTCCAACCGGATCGTGCGCACGGATTTCTTTAAGGACAAGGTTGATGGCTGGCTCAGCCTGTCCGGTGGACGCTTGGGCGGGAACCCCGGTCGCTCGGCGACTTTCGCTCCCACTGGCGTTCCTGGCGCTGGCGCCCCTGGCGCTCGTCCGGCGGTGGCTGGCGCTGCTCCGGCTGGCGCGCCCGGCGGGGGTGGGAATCCGGCTATGGATGCGGCTAGGGCAGCATTGCGCGAGCCTCCGACCAATGATTTCTCGCACATCTACACGACGGGCCAGCGCGAAGTAGATGACAAAGGCGTGCCTGAGGCTTCGGAGTGGGCCAAGAAATACTCTTGCGGCCCACAGCGCAAGGGGGCGGAGATCGTTGATACCCAGGCTGGCTACGTCTATGACGGCACCCGGCTGAATCAATTGCGTCCGGGCTGGGGACTGCTGCCGGCGCCCGGCAAGGCGCAGGTCTACGTCTATCCGGATTGCAAGGATAGCAGGGTCGTGGCCGACGTCGTCCGCCTCGACAAGGGACACACCGAAGGGCTTGAGCCGAAAGTCACCGAAGAGCTGATTAAGCTGATGCTCTCGGCGAAAGGCGGCAAGCTCCAACAGACGCGTTAGCGCTCGCAGCGGATAGGTTCGTTCGACTTGCGAAGACGCAACGGACGAAGAACAATAGCCGTACCGAATCCTGGGAGCGCAGGCATCCCTGCCTGCCTCCTCTAGCGCAACGCCAAGCAGGCAGGGATGCCTGCGCTCCCAGGGCCACCGGCATCAAGCGACACGGAAAGACCGTCGTGCTCAACTAGTGAGCAGTCTCTCGATGAGGTGTGACCTGTTAGCAACTGTCACGCGTCGCCGTCACCTAGGAAATGACTTGACCAAAGAGGCCTTCATGAAAGAGAGCGATCGGGTTGCTTCGATCGTGGCCTATTTTCCGCCGGTCGATCTGCGGCCGATCGCACGCGGCGTCAATCCTGCGCCCACGGGTGAACGCGGAGATCGCTTCCCGGCCCTAAACTTCGATAAGGCGAAGGCGCCGGACTACTCGCCCATTCTATTCGTCTCACCCGACGACCCCCCGACGCTGCTCATTCACGGTGACAAGGACGATCTGGTGCCGCTGAGCAACAGCCAGCGCATCTACGACACGTTCCAGCAGAACAAAGTAAGGACACAGTTCATCATCATCGAAGGCGCCGGCCACGGATTTCGCGGCGACGATGCGAAACGAGCTACTACGGCAATGGTGGCCTGGTTTGAGCAGACGTTGCTCAAGAGTCAACCGAAGCCAAATCCGTAAACCGGAATGCTTTCGGAGAGATTCGAAGCGTTGAAGACCAGGAAATAGAGCTGCGGTATCACCTGTCAGCTTCACTCTCTGTAGTTAGACAGCTTGCTTGAAGCGACATTCAATGGGACTTGATCCATTAGCGGAACACTATGAGGGCAAACTGGTAGCTGTGAAGCCTGTCTATGGCTGGGGTTGGTCTCGCCTTGATGCACCTGAAATATCTGTGCCTGCACAGATAAATCGTGTTCCTCTTCCCTTCCATTGTCGGGTCCAGCATTTCTTCTATTTCCAGAATGAATTGAGAGGCGCTGTCGCAGTGATCCAGGAGCCAAGCCATATCTATGATGAGCTCTGGGTAGTCTTCTCGACTCGTGTGATCGGTACTTATGACTTCATAAATAATCTGCCGTACTGCGATGTCCAGATTGGCCCAGACGCGCCCGTGGGTGAATGGCCTGAGTTCCTTTCTGGCTCGCCGATAGTCAATGGATATGGCTTTGTGGGAGAATCGCTTAGGCACATCGAAGAAAATGATGCGAGGATGGTCGGTAACTTCAATGGAGCTATCTGACAAACGCATGCCGCGGAAGCCACCAAGCTAGTTTCTTAACGTTTCACGGCCTCAGTGCTGCGCGCGGCCCGGCCGATGCGAAGCGATAGGAGAATATATGCTACGACGAACTGTTCTCGCCCTAACGCTGCTCGTCGGTTTGTCTTTGGCCGAAACAGCGATAGCTCAGTCGCAAAACCAAGCGGTGCCTGCCCCGGCGGCAAACAAGAACGACTACAGTGACGGCAAGACGTGGCTATGCCGGCCCGGACGGCAAGACGCTTGCGCGGTGGATCTGACGACAACCGTAGTCGCTGCGGACGGCAAAGTGACAGTCGAGAAATGGTCTTCGAATCCGAAGGCCGCGATCGATTGTTTCTACGTTTACCCAACTGTGTCGAATGACCAGACGCCCAACAGCGATATGAACGCGGGGCCGGAAGAGCTGGCGGTGATCAGAACTCAGTTCGCGCGATTCGGCTCAGAGTGCCGGGTGTTTGCTCCGCTCTACAGGCAAGTGACGCTGACCGCGCTGCGCGCCGGGATTGCCGGCAAACCGATGGCGGTCGATCGCGCGCTCGGGTACAACGACGTTGTCGATTCGTGGAAGTACTATCTGGACAACGACAATCAGGGGCGCGGCGTCGTGCTGATCGGGCATTCGCAAGGCTCAGGCGTGCTGACACAACTGATCCGAAACGAGATTGACGGCAAGCCCGTTCAAGAGCGCCTGATCTCCGCTCTACTGCTGGGCACGAGCCTGCCGGTGCCAAAGGGCAAGGACGTAGGCGGCGCTTTCAAACAAGTTCCCGTACTGCCAGCACGGGAACTTGCTTGCAACCTTGACCCTCCGAGTCGAGTATCAGACTTGTGTCGAATCAGACCGCTGCTAATTCAAGCTTGAGACCTGAGACCAAGTTACATGGAGGAATGGGAATGCGATCGTTGAGGCACGTGCGCGTTTTGATGCTGTGCTTGCTCGTCATCAGTTTGGGTGCCATACCGGTCGGGGCAAGCAACGGTGTACGAAAAGGTGAGTGGCGCTTTTATGGCGGCGATCAAGGCAGCGGGAAGTATTCGCCTCTTGATCAGATCAATCGGGAAAACGTTCAAAAGCTGAAAGTCGCGTGGAGCTGGGATTCGCCGGACCTAAAGGTGCTCGCGCAGAATTCGAAGCTTTACACGCTGGGTTATGAGGCTACGCCGCTGATGATCGGAGGCGTGCTCTACATCAGCACGTCGTTGAGTCAGGTGGCTGCGATCGATGCCGTGACCGGCAAGACGATTTGGGTCTACGATCCCAAGAGCTACGAGACCGGACATCCGACCAACCTTGGCTTCGTGCATCGGGGCGTGGCCTACTGGACCGATGGCAAAGCGGAGCGGATCTTCATCGGGACCAGCGATGCCTATCTGATAGCGGTTGACGCCAAGACCGGCCAGCCTGTTGCGAGCTTTGGCGAGAACGGAAGGGTGGATCTCACCAAGGCCATTCCGCTCGCCGTCAGAGCACGTAACTACGCGGTCACATCTCCTCCCATGGTCTGTCGTGATGTAGTATTGGTCGGCGCTTCGATCAGTGACGGCCCCGTTAAGAAAGAAATGCCGCGCGGTGATATTCAGGCGTTCGATGTCCGCACCGGCAAACCGGCCTGGATATTTCACACCGTTCCACAAGCGGGAGAGTTCGGTAACGAAACCTGGGAGGACGATTCGTGGAAGTACACCGGCAATACCAACAACTGGACTCTGATGAGCGCGGATGAAGCGCTGGGTTATCTCTACATTCCGCTTGGCACGCCGACCAACGATTGGTACGGCGGGCACCGGCTGGGCAACAACCTCTTCGCCGAAAGCCTGATTTGTCTCGAAGCAAAAACCGGTAAGCGGGTTTGGCACTATCAAACAGTTCATCACGGCGTGTGGGACTACGATCTGCCGGCGGCGCCGGTGCTCTGCGAGATCAAGGTAAAAGGAAAGCGGATCAAGGCGGTCGTTCAGATAACCAAGACAGGATTCTGTTTCGTCTTCGACCGCGCGACCGGCGAGCCGGTTTGGCCGATTGAAGAGCGTCCAGTTCCGCAGTCCGTAATTCCGGGAGAGCGGTTATCGCCGACGCAGCCTTTCCCGACCAGGCCCGCGCCATACGAGCTCCAGGGTGCGACGGAAGACAACCTGATTGACTTCTCTCCGGAGCTTCGCCAGGAAGCGCTTGCGATTCTCAACCGATTCGATCACGGACCACTTTTTACTCCGCCGACCGAGAAGGGAACGATCTATCTTCCCGGCTGGGGTGGCGGCGCGAACTGGTGGGGCGCGGCGTTCGATCCGGACACGGGGATGTTCTACATCCCATCGAGCACAGGTCCAATCGGCGTAAGGTTAAGCAAACCCGATCCGAACCGTTCGAACTTTCGGTACGTGCGTACATTCGAGGGCACGGGCTTGTCAGTGTCCGGACCGCGCGGGCTGCCGTTGTTCAAACCGCCTTACGGGCGTATCACGGCTATCGACCTGAACAAAGGCGAGCACGTGTGGCAGATTCCGCACGGTGATGGTCCGAGAAAAAAGGTTAATGAGCTGCTCGGCAACGGCAAGGATGTCGGTCCGCTTGGCGCCGGCGGCGGAGGCCCGCTCCTCACCAAGACGCTGCTCTTTGTCGGACAGGGCGCCAGTGGCCGTGGCGGCGGGGGCGGAGGCGCTGGAAACTTTTTGCGGGCCTTCGACAAAGCCACCGGCAAGGTGGTAGCCGAGATCGCTCTTGCAGCCAACCCTCACGGAACGCCGATGACTTACATGACACGCGGCAAGCAGTACATAGTCGTGGCCACATTTGATGGCCGTTTGGTGGCGCTCACTCTACCTTGACCGGCACCAAGTTCGGTTGCGGAATGGGTTTGTGCGGAGCCTGCACGGTCCACCTCAACGGCGCGGCGGCGCCGGTTGCCAGACAACCGTGAAGAACGCGGCGGGCATGGTCTCTCCACGAACTTCCGTCTGAAGGCGGGACTACGAACTCTCATCGAAGGAGAAAATGAAATGACCAGACGAAAAATTCTCTTCGTTTCGTGCTTGCTGCTGACAGCGAGCGCGATCTTCGCTGCTGACGGCAAACCCGTAGAGGCCGACATGATGACCTCCGACGGCGTGAAGATTCACTACTACGTTATGGGCAAGGGAACGCCCGTAGTTTTGATTCACGGTTACACCGGCACCGCGTGGGGCAACTGGTTCTCAAACGGCATCGCTCAAGCGCTGGCCAGGAAGCACATGGTGGTGGCGCTCGATTGCCGCAACCACGGCAAGAGCGACAAGCCTGTGGCTAACGGGCCGGGCAAAGCGCAGGACGTCGTCGAGTTGATGGATCATCTCAAGATTAAGAGGGCGCACATTCATGGCTACTCGATGGGCGGCGGGATCACGGCTCAGCTACTGGCGATGATTCCTGATCGTATGATCACCGCATCCTTCGGCGGTTCTGGAATACCGGAGGCCGACGCGGAGATGAGAGCGAAGGTGCCGCCCGATAAGCAAGGCCGCGACCCGCAAGAAGACACGGCATCTCGCACGCTCCGCATCCACCGAGCTATGGATCTGGGGATGAGCAAAGAAGAAGCGGAAAAGCTGGCCGCGACTCCGCCGCCGGCTCGGGCTGCCGCCCCCGCATCGGCTGGCGCTCCAGCAGCCGCGGCCGCGCCGGCTCGCACCGGACCGCGGCTCGACCTGACGAAGCTGAACATTCCCATGCTTGCGATCAACGGCGAGTTTGACAGGCCGAATGCAAAGACGACTCGCATGACGCGCGAGGTGAAGAACTTCACAAATGTCGTGCTTCCCGGCAAGTCACATCTGACGGCGATCATGGCGGGCTACATGCCAAAGGAATATCCCGAGAGCCTCGTCAAGTTTATCAACGCCAACGACCCGAAGAAGTAATTCAATGATCAGAGAAACGCGTGGTTCCGCGTGGCGCACCCCAGCGGGGTGCCATGTTTATGGAAGCGGGCCGTTCCGTGTGGCGCACCCCAGCGGGGTGCTATGTTGGTCACTCACTCATCGTTCCGGGGATGATGCGCCACATTGCACCCCTCTGGGGTGCGGCTCTTGCGCGGACCGGGTCTCTATAAACATCGCACCCCGTACGGGGTGCCAGCTTACACCTGATTGAGGGGGGTACTTTCCATGCGCCGCAATCTGACTCTTCTTGCCTTCGCAATTGCCGTCGCCGTTTCCGGGCTCGCTTTTGCTGCTAACGACACCATCAAAGTAGATGGGGGTCTGATCTCCGGCACGGCCGTTGACGGTGTCCGAAGTTTCAAAGGAATTCCTTTCGCCGCTCCTCCGGTTGGCGAACTGCGATGGAAGGCTCCTCAGCCCGTGGTGCCGTGGGAGGGTGTCCGCAAGTGCGAGACCTTTGGCCCGGAGTGCCCGCAAGCACCATATCCGCCTGCCTCAATGTATGCAGCCCCACCGCAAAAGCAGAGTGAGGATTGTCTCTATCTCAACGTGTGGACCGCTGGCAAGGCGGGAGAGAAGCGCCCGGTGATGGTTTGGATTCACGGCGGCGCGCTGACACGGGGTTCGGGAGCGAATCGAGTCTACGATGGCACCGCGTTCGCGAAGAAAGGCGTCGTCCTGGTGACCATCAACTATCGGCTCGGGCCGCTTGGTTATCTCGCTCATCCAGAACTCACCGCCGAGTCGCCGCATCACTCGTCGGGCAACTACGGCGTGTTGGATCAAATCGCGGCGCTGAGATGGGTGCAGAAGAATGTCGCAGCATTTGGCGGCGACGCTAAGAAGGTGACCATCTTCGGGGAATCAGCGGGGTCCTGGAGCGTCAACGCGCTGGTCGCATCGCCGCTGGCCAAGGGTTTGTTTCATCGAGCAATCGGCGAGAGCGGGGGTTCATTTGGCCCGGGCGCTTACTTGAAAGAGGATAAGGGCAGGCTCCAGTCGGCGGAAAAGATCGGCGTTGCGTTCGCAAGGGCAGCCGGAGCTGATTCCCTCAAGGCCTTGCGCGCGGTGCCGGCCGAAAGAATCATCGATGTCCTCAACAATGATGCCGAGGGTAAGAAGTTCAGGACTTCACCGAATGTGGACGGCTGGTTGCTGCCCGACGAGATTCGGAACATCTTTGCGCAAGGCAAACAAAACGATGTGCCGGTGATCGTCGGCTCGAATGCCAATGAGATGACCACCCTCACGAGTCCCGCCTCGGTGCCAAAGACGCTCGAGGATTACCGCAAGCGCGTCGAGACTCTTTACGGGGAAGCGACCCGGGATTTCGACGCGGTCTATCCGGTCAAGAGCACGGATGACGTCGCCGCGGCCTACTTGAGCAGCTTGCGAGATATCACTTTCACGTTGCCGATGCGCACCTGGGCGCGCGTGACTGCGACCGGGCGTTCGAAAGCCTATCTTTACTTTTTCAGCCACGCGCCGCCCAACCCTAACAGCAAGTATCTCGGCGCGTATCATGCCGGTGAGATCGCTTATGTGTTCAACAATCTGAACCGGCAGAACGCGCTGCTTCAGGATGTCGATCACAAGCTTGCGGAAATGATGTCAGCGTACTGGGTGAACTTTGCGAAGACCGGCGATCCGAACGGCAAAGGGCTGCCGAAGTGGACACCCTATAACGCGAAGGACGAGCCCTACCTGGATTTTGGTGATGTGGTTCAGTTGCGCAACCACTTGCTGAAGGCGCAGCTCGACTTTCTGGAGCAGTTTCAGAAACGCCGCTAGCATGCTGCTGAAAAGTTTTCCATAGCCCAGGCGTTCACAGACGTGTGCAAATTCCCAGTACCTGTCACTTCGATCGTCACCGAGTAACCTGACGCGGTCTCATCGTGTTTGTCGGGGAGCTGGCCTGTTGATTGAGTGGCATAGAATGGCCCAGGCCAGGTTGATTGCCCGCTGAGGTCGACGTCTTCGAGCCATCTTTACCTCTCCTCTTATCGAGTATCTGTAAGCCCGCCTGTAGCGAACTCGCGTAGGGAACGACTTACGGTTTTGTTAAAGCGCTGTGCTGCGAGCCAGACGGCCGGTGGCGGGGCTGAAGACTCAGCCCCGTTTGCTCGCTTCAATCGCCTGACCGGCGGCGCTCTTACTGGTTGACCTGCACTTTCTGCACAGCGGGTAGCAGGAATCTCGTTTCGCCCGATGCGTTGTCGAAGACCTCCAGCGTGGGAGTCCACATATACGTGCGGGTGTCAGGAGTCCCCACGAATCTAACCACCCCGCGGATCTGTGTGCGGTTGGTGTCGCGTGGCGGTACTTCGCTGCCTTTCAGATCGAGGAACGCCGATTTGCCCTGGTCAAGGTCAATGACTTTTTGAGACAGAATATTGCCCTCGCCGTCTACAAATGACAGCTCTACCCTGAAGAAAGGATCGTCTTGAAAGAAAGGATCGTCGCGGAACACGTTGAGCCGGGCGGTCTGGCCTGCTGTAATGCCGACCATCCCGACCCGGGCGGCGAGATCAACTTCCCTGGCGGCGCCTGCACTGGTTCCGCCCCAAACTGCTCCTGTCGCTACGATCGCTGCCAGAGCGATCAACTTCATTGCTGAATTTCGTGCTTTCATGACTTTTCTCCTGTTTCTGGTTTTCGAGTTAATGTTTTACCAAGCGTCAGCGCGTAAGCTGCTGCCAGCTTGAACTGGATCTCTGAGAAGATTGTTGGCCCTCATTCGGGCGGGCAGTCGCCAGGGCAATTCGTCGAGTTCTCGCCCGGCTCGCACGTGCCGTTTCCGGCTGTCGGAGGGCAATCGCCGGGACAGGTAGCGTTGCTCTCGCCACGACTTACTTCGCACACGCCGTCCCCGCAATATGGCTCCGGGAATGGCGGCGAATGCGGCCAGAGCGACGGCTCGCCATTGTCCCCGGTCACGAAGGGGAACCAAATCGTTAGCACCCACTGCGTTCGGTCGAAGGTCTTTGTCCACGCTTGGTCGTCGAAGTGGTGTCCCAACGCAGGCGAGAACTCGAGGGCTGCAAGGCTTGCGAAGTCCGGCGTCGTCGGGTCTTGTGGGACTATGCGGTTTGCGAAGTAAACAAGCTGGACCAGTCGCTCGTCCTGATTGTACAAGAGCCACACGCTGGTCAGTCCGCGCGTTCCAGCTTCGGCCAGAATCCCGTCCCACTTTTGCGTGAGTGTCTCAACCTGGTCTTGATTCGAGACGCTCCAGCGTTCGGTCCTTACGATTATTCGCGTATCGATCTCGCCGAAGTGGTACGCATCGATGACCCGCCACGCGTGATAGTCCGGATCAATGAAAATGGGTCTGTCGAAGAAATGCATCCCGTCCAGAATGAAATCGTTCTTGACCCAATCCTTGTACTGTGTGGCGTCGTGTTCGGTGTCGAACAGGTAACGGCCGCCGCTCAGAAAGTTCCCTGTAGCGAAGTCAATTCTGAGCGGAAGGTACTTGTTCTGCATCCCGCGCCTCGCAGCCATATACATGCGGTCGATCTCGATAATTGGCGCCACCTTGTTAAGCGGCAGGCTGCCGGGGAGCCCGAAATCCGCGGTGAATGCGCCCTTGGCTTTGACCTTGCCCATGCCAGTTTGCGAAGGGGCGGCTTTGGCTGTTGTCGCAGGGACGAGGCCAGGATTTACCGATGCGGCGAGCACCATGACTGCGCAAATAGCCAGGCAGAGTACCAGTCGCAATTGCCAACCACTGATTCTTTGTATCTTTGTCATTGCCGTTTCTCCTCTTCTTCTCTGAATTTTTCTTAGCCGTTTCAACTGTCATCCACGGCACGTGTAAGGAATACTCGAAATGCTACGGCTGGGTCACCACTCAGGTATGTAGGTATCTGTAGGCGAAATGATTGAATGACTCGGCGTGAAATAAAAACGGCGAACCGGATGAAATCGCGGCTCGCCCTTGTTCGTCGTTGTCCGGTCGGTCTGAGGCTAAATCAGCCGGTTGAGGACGGCTTTCGCTACGGCTTCGGACTTCGAATGGACTTGCAGTTTCTCATAGATGCTGCGCAGGTGGAATGAAACAGTGTGGACGCTAACATTCAACTCAGCCGCCGCCGTCTTATAGTTATGTCCTTCGACCAGCAGCTTTAGGAGGCGGGTTTCATGCGGGGTCAGTTCATAATCGGCGCGCTCAGGCGGGCGGATCTCGCGAAACAGGGCGATCACTCGCCTGGCAACTTCCGGCGACATCGGAGCGCCCCCCTCGATCACTTCCTTGATGCTTTCAAGGAGTTTGACCGGCGCGTTTTCTTCAATAGATAGCCCGACGCCCCCGCGCACATCGCGTCGAATATGCGCTCATCGTCGTCGTAAACCGAAAGCATCAACAGCAGCATATCGGGGTACCGCTCTTTGAGTATGCGCAGTCCCTCGATGCCGCTCATCCCCGGCAAACCTATGTCCATCAGCACAAGGTCAGGCAGTTGATGGCTTATTTTATCAAGCGCCCCTTCGACTGAGCGGTAGCTGCCCGTGCAAACAAAACCGTCGGTGCCGCTGATCAGCATCGTCAGACCTTCGCGGATCTCCCGCCGGTCTTCGACGATTGCCACCTTGATAGTCTTTTGCGATAGTGCGTCCATCGTTGCGCTCTCCGAAACGCTGTCTCGTGAGTGTAGACTAAACCCGGCGGGCTGTTGTGTCACTACGTAAATATGTAGCTGGTTTTTCCTAGCAGGCTGCTGAAAAAGGGCGCTCGCCACTAAGACACAAAGACACGAAGCTGCACGAAGTCAGTGAATGCAGTATGTTGTCGGCTTTGTGCTCCTGAGTGCCCTCGTGCGCCTTAGTGGCGATAGATTAGTTTTTCAGCAGCCTGCTAGGCGACCGGAGGCGGGCCGGCGCTGAACGGCAGTTTGAGGTTCACGGTCGTGCCTTTGCCGTTACCTGACAGGACCTCGAAATCGCCGCCAGTATCTCGCGCCCGGTCGCGCATGCTCATCAGCCCGTGACCGTCGCTCTGTCGAGAAGCATCGAACCCCGCGCCATTGTCGCTGACTCTGAGCGCAAGCCAATCATCTTCTACACGAAACTCTATCTCCGCTTCGGTGCAGCCGGAGTGGCGCACCAGGTTGTTGACGCTCTCCTTGAATATCAGAAACACCTCGCGGCGCACATTCGCGCCGATCCGCACGTCCTGATCGGCGCCCGGTGCGTCAAAACGAAACTTTATGTTGCTTCCCGTAAAGATGTCGCTGGCAAACAGGCGCATCCTCTGGGTCAGATCGCTGAGATGATCTTTTTGAGGATTGATTGCCCAGACGATGTCGCTCATCGAATCGACAAGCTCACGCGACGCGCTGGCGATCATCGAGAGAGGCTTGGTGGCCGATGAATCATCGTGGGCAATCTCCCTTTGGGCGACTTCGCTGAGAATGGAAATCTGTGTGAGGCTCGATCCAATATCGTCGTGCAGGTCGGTGGCGATGCGTTTGCGCACCTGTTCTATTTCGATGAAGCGTTCCTCGCGGCTGCGTCTGAGAGCTTCCTCGGCGCGCTTGCGTTCGGTTATGTCGCGGGCGACGCCGGTGAAGAAATGACGGTCGTGTCTGACGAACTCGCCGAAAGAGATTTCCAGCGGTATCTCGCGCCCGGTCTTGTGAAGTCCGGGAAGCTCGATGGCTTCCCAGGAAAGATGTTTGTGGCCCGTTTCTAAATACTTGTTGAAACCGGCCCTGTGAAGGTGGCGCAGATACTCGGGCATCAAGATGGTCAGGTCGCGGCCAAGCATTTCGGATGCTGCATACCCGAACACGCCCTCGGCAGCCGGATTGACGAAGATGATGGTGCTTTGCTGGTCAATCGTGATGATGGCGTCGGAGGCCGTCTCAGCCAGCGTTCGGAAGCGGCTCTCGCTTTCACGCAGCTTCTGCTCGGCCCGCTTGCGCTCAAGCAACTGCCCGATCCGACTTCCTATCGAGGACACTGCGTCGAGCAAGTCCTGGTCGCGCTCGCGCGTTTCTCTACTGAAGAATTCAAGCACGCCGAGGACTTCGTTTCCGAGCAGGATCGGAAAACCAAAGCCGCTGCGAAGGCCCTCTTTCACCGCAAACTGCATTCGCGGAAAGTTCGTGTCGGCGGCAAGATCGGTGATCCATAACGGTTCGCCGCTTGCCAGCACCCCGGCCAGGCAGTCCAACGTCTGGCAGGAAGGTGATCGTTTTGCTGTGCGTCTCAAATTCGGCTGCGTCCTTCATCTCCATATGCCACACGTCCACGCAGCGAAGAACTCCAGCTTGAGGGTCTGCGTCCCACAACTCGCCAATCTCCCATCCGGTGCTTTCGCAGATGGCTTGAAGTATCCTGGGGGCCGCATCGCTCACGGTGGGTGACTCAGCCAGTATGCTTGTTACCGCGTATTCGAGCGCCAGAGTCCGATTGGCCCTCCGCAAGTCCTCTTGCTTGACGGCGAGCTTCACCGTCAGCATTGTGGACTGCGTGAGCGCGCCCTGGAGCTCCTTCATTCGCGCTGCGCGGTAGCGATCAAAGGTAAAGATGATCGTAGCAAGCAGAATCGCGGCAAGGGCGAGAAACCACCAGCGCTGCCAGATGGGAGACAGGATTTTGAATGACACCGTGGCGGGCGATTCGCTCAGCGTGCCGTCCGCGCTTACGGCTCGCACCAGAAAGCGATATGCTCCGGGCGGAAGATTCGGATAATTGACTGTGCGTTGATCCGCTGGCGCGCTCCAATCTTGATTCGCGCCTTCAAGCTTGAACTGATAGCGGAGCGCTTCTCCCACACCCAGGCTGAGAGCGAGGAAGTCAATCTGAATCTGGTTCCGGCTCGCGCTCAACTCCGGGCCGGCTATTTCTGCTGCGCCTAACTCGGAGATCGGATGCGGAGCGCCGGCGATGTGCAGCGCGCTGATTAGAACAGGCGGCGGCAACGCGGCCCGGTCCGGCTGTGGGATGAGTCTCGATAGCCCTTGAAAAGTGCCGAACCACAGCGTGCCATCGCGAGCGCGGAACGAGACACTTATGAAGTTGCTAGCCAGCCCGTCGGTCGTGGTGTAGTGCCTGATATTACCGTTCACCGGATCGAGCCTGTCCACACCACGACCAGTTCCTATGTATATCCTGCCCCATCGATCTTCGGTCACACAGGTAGCCTGATTGCTCGACAGCCCATTGCCGGTTGTGTAGGTGTCGAAGCGCGGACGGTCTGCGTTCGGATCATCGACGCGCGCGGCGCCTCCCTCACTCGCAGCAATCCAGAGCCGCCCTGAGGAATCGAGATAAATGCCTCTTACCACGCCGAGGGGCACTCCATCGCTGTCGCTGAAGAATGTAAATCGCCCCGCGGTGTAGCGCGCCAGTCCGCCATTGTAGAACCCTATCCACAGATTGCCTGCGCGATCTTCGCAAAAGGCACTGGGCGCAGATTGCGTGAACCCATCCGCAAACGAATAGCGGTGAAACGTACCGGTAGCTCGTTCCCAGCGAGTCAGCCCATCCTGATTGTCGTTAATCGTGCTGATCCATATGTCGCCGCGAGAGTCTTCAAAGATACGGAATATCAGATCGCCGATCAGTCCGTCTCGGATTGTGTAGATAGCCTTCGGACGCGCACGCGTGAGTTGTTCGAGTCTTGTTATTTTAGGATAGCGGACCAGCCCCTGGCCGGTGCTCATCCACCACTCGCCCGCGCGGTCCTCGAACATGGTCTGATACCAGCCCCAGCCCCACCGCGAGCCTCTGGGCAAAGCAAGTCGAACCGCGGCGAATTTCCTCCGGTCGAACCTGTTGATGAACCCGTTCCTTATATCGCCGCCGCTAACTGCGCAGAGTTCGTCGGCCCGGTCCTCAAGGATCGAACCTATGCGAGTGTGTCCGAGACCATCTCCTTCCAGGTAGGTTGTGAATCCGTTCACCGCGAGCTTCATTGCGCCGCTGCTCTCGGTGCCAATCCACAAATTGCCGTTGCGGTCCTCGCCGAGGGCGACTATCGCTTCTTCAATCAAGCCATTGGCTGTTGTATAGCTCTGAAATCTGCTGCCGTCGGAATCGCGACCCCCCACAAACTCGCTGAGCCCGTCGAAGGTACCAACCCAGATCTTTCCATCGGAGGACTGGAACAACGAGGTGATTGCATCGTTCGCCAAACCGTCCTTTGTTGTGTAAACGCGCGCGACCACATTGCGCCCGGGTTGTGGGTCAGGCACAAGCAGGCAGAGTCCAGCGATTGTCCCAACCCATATCTGCCCATCGCGGTCTTCGAGCAATGCAGATGATATGCTGCGGAGGTGCAAACCCTCTTTGGTAGCATACGCCTCGGCACCTCCGTCTGAGCGAAACCTGAACAGACTGCCGTTCGCGCTGACCCAAACCGTGCCTCGACGGTCATGGAGAATCGCTCGCACGGACAGATACCCGGGCACTTCGCGCAATTCCATGGGCTTGGGAATCTCTACGAAAGAGAAAAGCCACTGGCCGTCAACAGGATCGAGCCGAAACAGGCCTCCGTCTGTCCCGCACCATATTGTTCCCGCACGGTCTTCACGGATTGTGTTGACCTGTCGCGCGTACCTGCTTTCTCCCGGATGATAGACGACGAATTTCTTCTGAGAGTCTGTGCCGCCTCCGGTTGTTTGCGGGGAAGGATCGAGGATGAATCGGCCCAGGCCTTCGTTGGTAGCTACCCAATAATCTCCGTTGTGGCTTTCCAGAAAATCGGTTACCACCCGGCCAGGCAAGCCTTGATCTATTCCGTAGTTGGTAAACTTATAACCATCGAAGCGAGAGAGTCCTTCGGAGGTGCAAAACCAGAGGAAGCCCCTGGAGTCTCGCACGATGCGGCTAATGTGTTCGCGGGCCAGTCCGTCGGCAGTTGTGTAGGTCTTGATTGGCAATCGCTCGGCTCGCGCTGCGCCGGATAACGCGAGGAGCACGAAGAGCGCACAAAGGGCGCGAGCGCGATCTTGCCTTGATCCAGCCAATCTCATCTCATCACCCTGGCATTAGAAAAAGGCAAAACGAATTCACCGATTGGCCCTTTCAATGCCATCATTCAGGCATGGGCTGATACTGTCGCGTCAAACGCGTGAGACAGAACTCGCCGCATTAGGCCGGTCGCCGTTGCGGTGAAACGGGTAGCCCTGGGAGCGCAGGCATCCCTGCTGCCTCCTCTAGCGCAACGCCAAGCAGGCAGGGATGCCTGCGCTCCCAGGGCCACCTGTACTGGCCAGTGTTTCTGAAGAGTTTCGTTCAGAGAGGCTTTCAGGTGTAAGCGCCGGCGCCGACAACAACCCTCGTTTAGCTGGCGCGCTGTCCAACTCGCGATCATTTGTCCTATTCGAGCGCGGCCACGAAGCTGACTGAGCGTTTGTATTCCTTAAGGTCGAAAGTTGTGCCGTCTTCGTCACGGCCCTTCACTACTCCATTCTCGACTGAGTAATCCTTGAGCGTGTTAATCCCGGAGGTCTGAAAGTTGCTCGGGTGATACATGACCCAGAAGCCTTTCCCGACCTTGTACTGCAGCCCGCGAGCGCCCTCTGGGAACTGCCCATACTCCTCGAAAGCTTTGCCCTGAGCTTCCGCCGAGATAGGCGTATCGGTCAGCAGGAGGAGGACGGCATCCTCTCCGAACATTTTGCCATGTCCGGCATAGGCATATTTGAGTGTCACCGTCTGTCCTTCATCGATGATCGTTCCGCTCGCCTCGCCCTCTCGCAATGTGCTTAGCGCACTTGGCGGCGGCTGTGATGATTGGCTCGCCGGAGCGCTCGCGCCCGGTTGACTCTCCTGACTATTGCTGGATGGTGGCTGCTTTGTAGAACAGGCGGTGAGCGCAAGCAATAAAACACCAGTGAGTATTCGCGTCAAACTTTGAGCCTCCCTAAACGGATATCCTAGCCGGCCTCACAAGGTTGCAAACGCAGCGTCGAGAGCCGAGACCAGTTGATCGATGTCGGACCTGGTCGCCACCAGCGGAGGACCAATGCGGATCACGTTGCCGTACAAGCCGCCTTTGCCGATCAAGACTCCGCGGCGGCGCGTTTCTTCAAACACTCGAAGCACCGACTGAGGATCAGGCTCTTTGGTAGTGCGATCCTTCACGCACTCGATCGCTTGCATCAAGCCCATTCCGCGAACGTCGCCTATCACCGGGTACTTGTCTTTCAGCTCTTCAAGCTTCGAACGCAAATAATCGCCGACAACTCGCGCGTTGCGTGGCAGGTCGTTCTCTTCGATCACCCGAATCGTAGCCAATGCCGCCGCGCACGTAACAGGATTTCCGCCGAACGTCGAGAACGATAGACCAGGGTACTTGTCGGCGATCTCGGGGATCGCGGTTGTGCAGCCTATCGGCGCGCCGTTGGCCATGCCCTTCGCAAAGGTCATCACTTCAGGCTCGACATCCCAGTGCTCGATCCCGCACCAGCGATCGCCTGTCCTTCCCCATCCGGTCTGCACTTCGTCGCAGATGAAGATGCCGCCGTAGCGCCGCACGATCTCGGTCACGACTTTGAAGTAATCCTTCGGCGGAGTGATAAACCCGCCGACTCCCATAATCGGTTCCGCGATAAACGCCGCGATCTGTCCGGTGGTCGAAGTTTGAATCAGCTCTTCGACGTCGCGAGCGCACTCCATCGCGCAAGTCTCCGGCTTGAGATTGAACGGGCAGCGATAGCAGTAGGGCGCATGAGCGTGAACTATGCCGGGCACCATCGACGGGCCGTGCTTCCAGGGTGCGTGACCGCTCGCGGTCATATTCGTGACCGAGCGCCCGTGGTAAGCGTGGCGCAACGCAATGATCTCGGTGCGGCCGGTGTAAATTCGCGCGAGCACCATCGCGGTCTCGTCGGCTTCGGTGCCGCTGTTGGTGAAGTAGCTCTTCTTCAACTTGCCAGGCGTGATATGGTGCAGTTTTTCGGCGAGCTCGACCTGCGGCTGATTGATGTAAAGGGTTGAGGTGTGCGCGATCCTGCCTATCTGCTCGCTGACCGCTCTTACAACTTCGGGTCTCGCGTGACCGACCGAGGTCGTGAGCACGCCCCCGAAGCAATCAAGATATTGATTGCCCTCGGTGTCCCACACGTGCATCGCTTCGCCGCGTTCGAGAGCTATCGGATGCTCATAGTAAGTCGCCGCGCACGGCCACACGAATTCCTTTTGCTTCGATATTAGTTCGTTGGTTGAAACTTTCTCGGTCGCGTTCGCTGTCATGGAAGGCCTCCGGTAGATTGCGAGTTCATTGCGGGAAAGCGGGGATAATTAAACAACAGACACATTGTAGCGTCAATGCTGCCTGCAGTCCGAGTGGGCAGCGGCGGGGTCACGTTTGAAAGATCCGTTCATCGGTGACCCTTTCTGCCGTGAAAGTTGCGGCGGGAGGGAAACTATCACAAACGCGGATTTGAGCCACCGCAACAGCGTAGCTTGACGGCATTGCCCAGGTGACTCGGCTTGATATGAGCGTTCGGGGCCTTCGCCTTACTGGTTGCCTCCTCCTGCGGACTCGATGTTAATGTACACTTTGACGCCGCGCGCGCGACCCGTTGCGACTGTCAACGATTCCACGTAGTAACGAATTCATTCGTTACTACGTGGCGTGACGAAAGCTTCTCACGCGTCTATCCTGATTGCAGATGAGACTTGTAGTCACTTCAGATTGTCACGGCAGGTTGAGCCAGGCTCGGATTCCCCAAGGCGACGTGTTGATTCTCGCCGGAGATCTTCTGGCTAATCGCTCCGGCGATCCTGACATAGACGCCGCTTTTCAACTCAACGCGATTCGCGAGCTTGATGACTTCTGCGGCGCCCTCGGCTTCAAACACGTGCTGCTGATAGCCGGAAACCACGACTGGGTCTTCGAGCGCTACAAAGAGGCGCACCGCGTATTGAAGAACATTGTCTATCTTGAAGACAGCGGAACCGAGATCGATGGAGTGAAGTTCTGGGGCTCGCCTCATCAGCCGTGGTTCTATGATTGGGCGTTCAATCATCCGCGGAACGGCTCGGCGCTGGCGCACTACTGGAGTCTGATTCCTGACGATACCGATGTGCTGATCACCCACGGGCCGCCCTACGGTATTCTCGATCTCCCTTTCGGTAAGGGCGAGCCTGCGGGCTGCGAACTATTGCTGAAGCGCGTGCAACAGGTGAACCCACGCGTTCACATCTTCGGGCACATTCACGGCTCATACGGAAAAAAGCAGATAGGCAGGACGCTCTTTGTGAACGCCTGTCTCTGCAACGAAGCGTACGATCCTGTGAATCCGCCTCAGGTTATAAGCTGCTCTTGAGAGCTTGAGTGAGACTCGCGGGCGCAAGCCCCGAAACCACGCCATGACGAATAAAAGTTGCGACAATGTTGCGGTCTAAACTGTTGACTCGCATTGGGCGACAGGCTAGGATTGCCAGGTTGCATTTGAAGTCACCGATAAAGGCACACCGGGAGTGATCCTGGGTCGCAAAGCCAAGGCCTTTACGAAACGATGAACGAGGAACGATAAATGATGAACGTTCATCATTCAAAGTTCATCGTTTCCGAAGGATGTCTGGCTGCCGAAGTGAAGTTGTAGAACGGGTCCCCTCCAGGTTTTCAACTCCGCTTCTTCTCGGTCCTCTTTGAAAGCTAGTTCTCGCTTCTCGGCCCGTGCCAATTGCGCGCGCCGAATGCTCAGCCGCGATAAAGGATTAAAAGACTACATGAGATCAACCGCCAGCCTAGTGGTCGCAGCATTTTTAGCGCTGATCGTTAGCGACGCGCGAGCCCAGGAAGCAAGCATATCTTTGAATGTCGAAACCGCCAACGAACAGCTTCAACGAACACCTGCGCTTGTCATTCACGAAGTCCTGACACTTCCCGCCGTTGTCAAGAATGCACCATTAGCCGCGCTCAAGACTCCGGGCGCGCCAACGAAAAACGCGGCGTCCAAATTATCCGCCGCTGGCGCGCCATCCGTGGCTCCAAGCTCACAGCCGATAGTCTTCCCCACGGTCTCAACGTCCGAATCGGGCGAGATGGGGACAACGGGCAATCCGAAATACGACGCGTTAATCGCGCTTTCGGCAGCGCGCAACGGCGTGGATCCCAATCTGATTATCGCAGTGATGCGTCAGGAGTCAGGCTTCAATCTACGGGCCCGGTCTTATAAAGGCGCGTCCGGGCTGATGCAACTGATGCCTGCGACCGCCCAGCGCTTCGGCGTAACGAACATTTACGACCCAGCGCAAAACATCGAAGGTGGCACAAGGTATTTGCGTTTCTTGATGGAATGGTTCAAGGGCGACATTAGTCTGGTGCTGGCCGGCTACAACGCTGGCGAGAATGCTGTAGTGAGATTTGGCTACCAAATACCGCGATATCGCGAGACTCAGAATTATGTTCGCAGCATCACAGCGCGGTACGACTCGGCGAAGAACAGAACAGCGGGCGCGCGCCGGGTTACAGGTCCGGCGGCTCCGAGCGCGGAGACTTTTTCCAACGGGCGTCTTTCAAACAACTACTAAGCACCTCACATGATTTCATTCATAGTCCCAGCCTACAACGAAGAAGCGCTGATCGGCCGAACGCTCGAGGCGTTGAACCGGGCTGCGCAGAACCTCGGCGAGCCTTACGAAATCGTCGTGGCTAATGACGGGTCGACCGACCAAACGGCAGCGATCTCCCAGACTCACGGCGCTCGCGTTGTCACGGTGAATCGGCGTCAGATCGCCGCAACTCGCAATGAGGGCGCGCGCGAATCAACCGGCGATAAACTGATCTTCGTCGACGCGGACACAGTAGTCGGCAATGAAGTCGTTAGAGCTGCGATCGATGCGATGGACCACGGCGCTGCTGGAGGCGGCTCGGCGGTAAACTTCGATGGGCGGCTTCCGCGCTACGCCGAGCTGACTTTTCCCATGATGGTGAGAATCTTCCGCGCAACAGGGTTTGCGTGCGGGTGCTTTCTGTTCTGCACGAGGCGGGCGTTCGATGCGGCCGGCGGATTCGACGAAAAGCTGTTCGCTTCTGAGGAGATCACGATGAGTCGAGCTTTGAAGCGCCAGGGCCGCTTCGTTGTTCTTCGTGAATCGGTGACTTCCTCGGGGAGAAAGCTGAGGATGTATTCCGGCAGAGAAGTGCTGAGCCTCTTCGCTAACATCTTGCTCGCCGGACCGAAGGGTCTCAAAAAACGCGAAGGCCTTGAAGTGTGGTACGGCGGCCGCCGCGAAGACCCCGGCCTGGCGAACGACTAGATCTTCCCCAAACTGGTAACAGACTGCGACCTTTCTTTTGTTGTATACTGCACCCGATGCCGCCCCAGAAACGGGCAGCAGTCCCTTAAGAGTTCCCCATAGCGGTCAGATATGCCGTGGTCAGCACGTTACAAGTTGATAGTCAGCGGGATTGTCTTCGCGCTGGTCTTCTGCCTTACGGTACGTCCAGTCCTGAACGCGGCTGATCCCGATTCTTCCTCGTTAAGAAATCGAGACTCGCTGGCC
Organism: Acidobacteriota bacterium; assembly: GCA_038040455.1. Lineage (GTDB taxonomy): Bacteria > Acidobacteriota > Blastocatellia > UBA7656 > UBA7656 > Onstottus_A. Next base: position 33,030 of record JBBPIH010000040.1, on the reverse strand, counting down.
GACACCCTCTTTCGATATGCCAGTGGTCTGGGCCGCGCGCTGCACGGACGGCCTCTGGAAGAAAGAAGCGCGAGCGACTACCACCGAGCGCTGGATGCTTATGGGCAGGTCATCCGTCTCAATACCGATAATTATTTCTCCGCGGAATCTCTAGCTCGAAGAGCTGAGCTTCTACGCGAGATGGCAGATGCAACAGGCGATTCGGCGCTCTACCAGCAATCGATCGAAGCCTACCGGACCATCGTAGCCGAGCATCCACACAGCGCCTTTGTTGGCGACGCGCTTATGGGCATTGCTCAGATCTACGAAGAGAGCCTGCAGGACCTGGATGGCGCGGCGTCGGCTTACAGAGAACTGATCTCTTACTTTCCTTCCTCAGTGCTCGCTCGTGAGGCGCGGGCGGTGCTGGCGCGATTTGAAGCGCAGCTAAAGAATCGCCCTGCCGATGTGATGATCTCGAGCAGCAGCACTCATCAGGACGTCCAACTCTTGCCTGGATCTCCCCGGCTTACCAACGTGCGTAACTTCAGCGGGCCCGATTATGCACGCGTTGTGATAGACCTGTCGGAGCAGACCCGCTACGGTGAGCGGCGCGCCGGAAACAGGCTGAGCATTCAACTCAGCGGCGCAGCGGTCTCATCATCGCTCTACGGCCGGCGCTTCATTGTTGGTGACGGGAGTCTGCTCAAGCGAATCGTTGTTTCCGATGGCGAGGCGGGCGCGCAAGGCCCAGCGCAAGGGATGGCGCAGATCGATATAGAAGTCGGGTCTCTTTCCAGCTATTCGACGTTCCGGCTCTCGGAGCCTGAGCGCATCGTGATCGATCTCCACGCGGCTGGGTCAATCGCCCGTGCACCGGCTCGCGAGAGTTCACCCGTCTCCACGGCGCGGCCGGAGGCATCTGTGAGATCCGTCGCCGCAAAGTCCGAGGCCCGCGACGCGCGACCTCGAAATAGAAATCTGAGCGCTGCGGACAGGAATGCCTCGATGGCGCTTCCTGAGATCACCGAGCCGATTCTACCGTTAGCTCCGGCACAATCGCCCGATACAGCGAACTCGCCGGCCGCGGCTGCGCAGGCGCTGGCCGCGAAGGTCGACGCTAAAGCAGCTCAATCGCCGATCAAGCGGATCGTGATCGATCCCGGCCACGGCGGTCACGACACCGGCACGATAAGCGCTGGCGGAATGCGCGAGAAGGACCTGGTGCTGGACGTCGGACGCCGGCTGAGGGCCTACATCAAAAACAAGTATCCCGAAGTCGAAGTAATAATGACGCGCGACTCGGATCGCTTTGTCGCGCTCGAGGAGCGAACGGCAATAGCGAACGCGCGACGCGCTGACTTGTTCATTTCGGTTCACGCGAACGCGAGCCTTTCGCGCGCCGCTTCCGGCGTGGAGACTTTCTTCCTCAGCCCGGATCGCGCTCCCGCTGAAGACTTGCAGGCAGCAGCTCGCGAGAACGCCAGGCTTGCGAGTAATACAGCGGGTGAGAAGCGGGAGCCGATGTTCGCAAGCGTGACCATTGGCAACCGCGTAGCCGAGTCACGCGAGCTTGCGCGCTACATCCAGGCAGGACTTGTGCGAGGGATCGGCGCCCAATCTCCGCGCACGGCGATGAATCGCGGAGTCAAGCATGCACCGTTCGCAGTGCTGTTGGGTGCGGCCATGCCGAGCGTGCTCGCCGAAGTTTCCTTCCTCTCAAACCCCAAAGACGAAGCCTTGCTGCAGACTGGCCAATTCCGCGAGCGGGTTGCTGCTTCGTTGTTCGCGGGGTTGAATGCATACCTGAAGAAGAATCGCGCTTCCGAACAGAAACCAAAGTGACTCTAGTTCGACGAATGTACCGGACGGCTGAATGCGCGATTTCCTGTAACCGCTAAAGGTTGTCCAGCGAGCTGAGTCGCTCACCTGACCATCATCGTTGAGCCGGTTCGCTTCGCCCTTTACTCACATCCCGCAAGCTAACGTACCCCACTATCAATCCATTCGAGTCCAGCACCACAGCGCGGCCGAGTCTGTTGTTCGATAGCATCGATTGTGCTTGAGGGATTGGCGTGTCCGCGTTGACAAACATCGAAGCGTCAACCGGCCGCATCACTTCCCGAGCTTCAAGGTGAGACCAGTCTTCACGCGGCACTTGTTTCAACTCGTCCAGCAACAGCATTCCGTGAAGCCGTCTCTCTTGCACAACAGGGAAGCTCGTGTGGTGATTATTGTTCAGCACCTTATTGATAAAATCGGTGATTTTCATGCTCGGCGGGACCTGCACAACGTCGCGATTCATCACGTCTTCGACTGTTCCGCGCTTGACTCGCCACACACCTCGGGTGCGGCCTTCAGTGGTGCCGAGCATCAACGCGATCATCAATCCAATGATCATCATCCACAATCCGGTTATGCCGTAGTCCGGAAACATAATGAACGAGTAAACGCCCGCTCCGATCAGCGTGAAGGCAATCATTAGCCCCGACCGAATAGCAAGCTGGGTCGAGGCTCTGAAGTTCTTGTTGTAGCGCCACAGTGCCGCCCTGAGTACCCGTCCCCCGTCGAGCGGCAGGCCCGGCAATAGGTTGAAGCCAGCCAGGAACCAGTTCACCAGCCCCAGATGCCTCAGCACCTGCCCGATCGCGCGATGAGTAGTGCCATAAACAAAGAGATCGACTGCCAGATAGAAGATCGTGCCGATCAAAAAGCTCGCGGCTGGACCGACGATGGCTATCTTGAACTCAGATGAAGGCTGCGCGGGCTGTCCGTTCAGCGACGCCAGCCCGCCAAACATGTACAGCGTGATGTTGCCTGTGCCAAGGCCTTCAGCCCTGGCCATTGTTGCGTGAGCAAGCTCGTGCGCAAGCACGGAAACGAACAGCAACATCGTCGTCAGCAAGCCGAGCGCCCAGTACTGGACTATCGCCAAACCGGGCGCTTCGCGGGGCAACAGGCCCGAAGCAATGGCCCACGCGTAGAAGGGAAACACCGGCAGCCAGCTATAGTGGGCGTAGATCGGGATTCCGAAGACGCGGCCTAAGTAAAACGGTTTCGGGTTGAGTGTCATTAATTCGAAAAAAGTCTACCTCGCGCCGGTGGTTAGTGGCCAGTGGCCGGTGGTCAGTAGTCGGGGGTCGGCGGCCTTTTCATTTTCCATTTTCCATTTTCCATTTGATATTTGCCATTGAGTGATTCTCTGCAATGACAAATGAAAAATGGCAAATGGAAAATGGAAAATGTCTTTGTCCCATTCGGCCACCGCTTCATTAGACCGCTTCATGCGAAATAGCCTATAATCAAACACTCGCACTGATTAGGGGTTTTATGGAGCTTTACGTGATCCGCCACGCGATAGCTGAGCCGCTCGGCAAGGGAAATCAATTCTCAGACGAGAAGCGCGCGCTCACAGAAGAGGGTCGCAACCGCATGCGCGAAGCCGTTAAGGGCTTGAGGAAACTCGGAGTCGAATTGGACCTGATAATGACCAGCCCGCTCGTGCGCGCAGTTGAGACGGCTGAAATCCTGGCGGGATCTATGGGGATAAGCAGGAAAGAGATTCAACATACGCCGGCACTTGCGCCCGGCGCCCTTGCCGAGCAGTTGTTTGCCGAGATCAAGAGTCACGGAGGCGCGGAGTCGATAGCGCTTGTGGGACATCAGCCCGACCTAGGCAGCCTGATTTCGAGAATAATCCAAAGTGACCACGGCGTTCTGTCGATTCAATTGAAGAAGGGAAGTATCGGTTGCATCAACGTAACCGAAACAGTGCCCACGCTTCGCGGCGCCTTGATGTGGCTTCTCACGTCCAGACAACTGCGCATGCTTGCATAAGGGGATTCCAGATGTCGGCTTGATCATCGAACAAACATCTGCGAGCAATTGGGGTTCAATTGTATTTATTAGCTGCCATCGCAGGGCTGACCATTGGCATCATCGTGTGGTCCCTCGCCTCGCACTGGATCGCGACTTCTATCGAGTGGGTTGAAGATCGCCGCCCGGAGCTTGTGGGCTCGAAGCGGTTGCGCATAGGTGAAGCGGTCGCCTGCGGCACGCTGGTTCTAGCCAGTTTCGCCCTTGCGTTCTGGATAATGCGGCTGCTTGTGTCCAGATAAGATCAAAACAGGTGTTGTTAGGAGTATGCCAGAAACGGTTATGAAAAAGGCCCCTCTAACACAATATCCGGACGCTAACAGAACTTCTTAGCAGCCCCAACAAGGATACCGCTGCTGCTTGCAGAATCCTTTTGGAATGCGTGCAGATGGGCTTCAATTCTGCTGCGATGCTGGCTGGCCCGAAGCCTGTTTTCGATCAACCGGCCCCTTGGAATCCCCAGCTTTATCCAGCATGCCCCTGACGATACCCAATTGAGCAATCGAGTACAGTCCCTGATGGGCGAATCCATAGGCAACTGTCTGGGCAGTGTCGGGGTCGCGTTTCGCGAATTCCCTAAAAAAAGGTCCGATCATTTCCGTCAGATCTAAAACCTCGTCATGAAACCTAAAAGCGGGCACGCTTACCCACCAGGCAAGCGCACCACCTACTTTGAACTCTCCCAGCAACTCTCCGTTTCTCGTCAGTCTGTTTAGAATGTGCATAGCCCAGTTTACGGCATCAAGGCTGTCTTCCGGGTCAATAGTAGAAAGCGGCTTCGCCAGGATGAGAAATGCTTTTGCCACGTCTTCCGTGGGAGACTCGCGTCGCAGCCGGTACGCCGCAAAGTTATAGACGTCCTTAACAGATTGCTTATCTTTGTTGGATTTGGACATCCCTTGAGCAATTTGATCGAGCACAAGCGTCCGCCCAATTGGATCGACAATCTTGGACGCGTACTCTCTTGCGCGTGTCCAGTCGGAGTCGCTGATGGCTCTCCTGACGAATGGGCTATATACGCTTATGGTGGTATCACGGCGGATAGCTTCGTCTTCGATCTTCGATATGATGTCCTCGGCTAGCCGCAGGTCTGAGTTAAACGCCGCCTTCGTTGCCATCTCCTGGTACTTCGAATCCCGCGCTTTTGCTTCTCTAATTCTCTCCACACCCGGCACCGCTTCGGCGATTTCTTGAGTATCGCCCGGCTTGATCTCATCCATCATTGAGATGGGAATGGTTTTGTTGTGGCGAGTATCGGGAGATACAGAGCGGGCTTTCAATAGTTCTTGAAGCGCTGAATTAATGCCCTCAAACTCTGCCTGCCAGCGGGGATAGTCAGCAGCCATGCGGAGCGCGTCTTGAGTAGTCACCAGATCAGTATTGACCTCGGCAGAGGACACAGCCGGGTTAATATCTCGCCGAAGACGAATTGCGAGAGATCTAAAGAAGTGCTCCTTTAACTGGGCGGATCGCTCGGGAGTGAAGACAAACCTGCGAAAGTTTAGAAGGTAGATTGGCGTAATTGAGCTGCTGCTGAGCCGGTCTATCACCGTCATCGCTACTTGCTCGCTCAAACGACTGTCACGCGCGCTCAGCTTTCTGAGAAATACCGCCCAATCAACCTGACCGAGAGAGAACGTCTGCTGCACAAGCTGCGCGGCAAGGGTCGGGTTCTTCTCAATTTGCTCGTCGGCAATCGTCATGACCGCCCGCGCTTCTTCAGACCAGTCTCCTGACATTGCCTGTGGAGACTTATCGTCGTTTGATTTGTTCAACGCCAAGTCCTTTACAAGTTCAGGCTTCAGTCTGGCTATTTTGAGATAAGCTAAGAAGCGGAGTCTCCGCTGCTTGCTATTGATACTCTTGTCTGGGTCCTTTTCCCGAAGTTCGCGCATCGTTTCGCATGCGCTCTTAAGCATAGCCAATGCGCGGTCCTGATCAATCTGCCACAAAAGCGTGGCAGCCTCGACCTGCGTCAGAACGTTGTATTCAACTGGCGTGATTCTATCAGTCCCGAGCAGCACCCCTTCGAGCAATGACATTGCTAGTTCCTTACTCGCTCGGGCTGAAGCTTCTTCCTTATTCCGGCCCGAGGCGGTCGCTGACACAAGCAATGACGCGCCCTTTTGGCCCTTTTGATTCATTTCTGGCGCACTCGAGGGTTTCGAGGGTTCGTTGCTCGACGATGTCACCTGAGGCGGTTTCGCCGCTCGAACAGCGGCGTCTTGTTGGGCTGCGGGAATGCTTACAGTGGACGCAAGCAAAGAGAGAAATGATAGGACTACAGAAAACGAGGCTCGCCCTGAAGTTCGCAAGGCAGTTCCATTTCGGAGTCGCATCTAGACATCCTCCCTGGCGGAGAGACCCGATTGGATCCGTAGCGGTTCGCGCCAAACAAGAACTCGGAGCACGGTCCTGATATCATAATGAGAGTTAGTTCGCAATAGTAACTATCCCGAACTTACTGACTGCAACAGGTCATTGAACTGCAATTGCTAGGATTGTGCTCCCAACAACACTGAGCGCAGCAGCCCGTTACAATCGAAAGGAAAGTGCCCGGAGTGGTACATTGCAATATGTTCGGCTGGCAACCTGATCCTCCGCATCGAACGCCGCCCTCTGGCACGAACTCTTCTTCGAAAGATCTCGCTAGGCGGATTGGCGCTGGTGGAGGAGCGACAGATTTGACTGAAGCGCGCATAGCCGCAGCGCGCTTAACAGGCGTTGTTCGAGCCGAGCGCGCGCGTGTGGGTAGGAAGGCCGAACCTACCACGAAAAGTGTTAGCAGCGCGACGACAGGGAGCCGAGTCCATCTGGCCCGACCTTCTCTGGTGGGATGCCCTTTTAGCGATGTGTTCATCATTATTGTAGACTCCTATTAGCGGACAGACTTACGGCAGGGTCAAAACAGACATGACTCTCCGAGTCGGTTTCTCGCACTTCGTATTTTCTGTAGTGTACTCTTTCCTGAGTGTCACCCAGGAAGCCTAAACAGAAAGAGACGCTCTAAGCCTTCACGAAATGCTCAGATTAAAAGGCGACCGCAGTGTAGTACACATCATTTACGAAGTCAAGAGAAAAGTTACATTTGTGAAGAAATATTTTTGATTCGTCCAGAAATATATTCAGGGGTGGCACCACTGATTGCTTCCTCTCTGAGTCCGGTCAACAGCGTCCGAGCTCCCGCTTGAGTAATTTGCCCGTGGGCCCTTTCGGAATATCCTCCACGAATTCAATCGACTTCGGACACTTGAAATCCGCCAGACGCTCCTTGCAGAACTCGATGAGTTGCTGTTCCGTCGCGCGCTCTCCATCACGGAGCACGATGAACGATTTCACCTCTTCGCCATAAAGCTCGTCGGACACGCCAACCGTCGCCGCGTCCTTCACCTGCGGATGCTGGTACAACACTTCGTCGATCTCGCGAGGGTAGATGTTCTCGCCGCCGCGGATGATCATGTCGCTCTTGCGGTCGACCACGTAGAAGAAACCATCTTCATCTTGATAGCCCAGGTCTCCGGTGTGAAACCATCCCGAGCGAAACGCTTCGCGCGTAGCCGCTTCATTCTTGTAGTAGCCCTTCATGATGTTCGGTCCACGCAACACGAACTCTCCGATCTGACGAGGACCGAGCTCGCGATCGTTGTCGTCAAGGATCCGAATCTCGTTGCCTATCGGCAGACCGACTGAGCCAACTCGGCGGCGCTCATCTATCGGATTGAACGTCGAGCGGCAGGTTGATTCCGACAAACCGTAGCCTTCGATGACCGGGCAATGAAAGAGCAACTCAAACGTCTTCAATACACCGGCCGGAACAGGAGCCGAGCCGCACAGCGCGAACCTGAACCGGCCCACGTCGAGTCCCTTAGGCACGCCGTCGGGATATGAATGGTTGAGCATCGAGAGCATTGTTGCCACCGAGCCAAAGTAGGTCACGCCGTATCGCGAGATGGTCTCCCAATGACGCGAAGCGCTGAAGCGCGGCGCGAGCACTATGCTGCCGCCCACCCAGAGCGCCGCCATTGCAGTGGTCATCAGCGCGTTGACATGAAACAGCGGCATTATCATAAGCGCGCGATCATTCGCCGTCAGATGAAGCCACTCGGCGATCTGCTGAGCATTCGATAGCAGGTTGCCGTGGGTGAGGAGCACGCCTTTGGGCTTGCCGGTGGTGCCTGACGTGTAAATGATGACCGCCTCATCGCTGGCAGTCAGTTCAGGGTTCAGGGTTCCGGGTTCCGGGTTTAACCCCGAACCCTGAACTCGGAACCCTGAACCTTTGGCTTCTCCCACTGACCACTGACCACTCTCTTCAACGACAATCACGCTTCGCAACGACGATAGGTGCGGACGCGCTTCGTCGAGATGGGGGAGCAGGTCCGGCTGAGTAACCACGGTTTGGGCTTGGGAGTCGGCGATGATGAACTCGATCTCTCGAGGCTTGAGCAGCGCGTTCACCGGCCCAGCCCAAGCGCCGATCTTGAAGCAAGCGAAGTAAGAGATAAGATACTCGGCACGATTTGTGAGCAACAGGCTCACCCGATCACCTTTGCGCACGCCGAGAGAGTGCAGAGTACCGGCCGCGCGATTCACTTCATCATCGAACCCGCGATAGGTGAACACGCGACCGGTGGATTCCAGAAATAGAAACTCCTTGTCGGGCGACCGCTCGACTTGCGTCTCAAGCAACTCGCGTAAGTTTTCGGGCACATGCTCAGTCATGCGGCAATCTTAACGAAAACCGTCTTCAGCCGAAAAGCGGGTGTCGAAAAGCGCGTTGACCGTGTATGAGTGCGGCGCTAGACTGTGGCGGAATCATCAGCGCTAAGAACCAGCAACAACCCTAAATCAGGACGTCAAGCTGAGCAGGTTCGCCGGAAGCGCGTAGCGATCAAATCCGTTCGAAAAGGCCCAATGATTTCACGAACCATTTCGCATTACCTTATTCTCGACAAGCTCGGCGCGGGCGGAATGGGTGAGGTGTACCTGGCCGAAGACACCAAGCTCAATCGCAAAGTGGCTATCAAGTTCCTGCCAGCAGAATTAACAGCAGATGAGCAGGCGAAAAAGCGTCTCGTCCGAGAAGCACAAGCAGCGGCCAGGCTCGATCATCCCAATATCTGTTCCATCTACGAAGTTGCGGAAGAAGATGGCCGCAGTTTCATCGTGATGCAATACGTCGAGGGCGAAACGCTTGGCAAGCTGATTCAGCGCAAGCCGCCCGATTTGCGCGAGTCGCTCGACATCGCCGCGCAGGTTGCCGACGCCCTTGCGGAAGCGCACGCGCACCAGATCATCCATCGTGATATCAAACCACAGAACATCATGATCACTGCACGTGGGCAGGTTAAGGTGCTCGACTTCGGACTGGCAAAGGTGGTTCGGGAGCGATCATTGGGAGATACCGCGGCTCAGACTGAGAGCCTGCTGACCGATCCGGGGATGTTAATTGGAACAGTGCCTTATATGTCGCCTGAGCAAGTGAGGGGTGAGGCACTAGATGCACGCAGTGACATATTCAGCTTTGGATCGGTGCTGTATGAAATGATGAGCGGCATCTGCCCGTTTGCTGCCCAGAGCGCGGCAGCGACTCTCTCTTCGATACTCACGCGCGAGCCGGCGCCGCTCGCGCGCTACTCAAGGGAGATGCCAGAAGCGCTTGAGTGGATCGTGAGCAAAACGCTGCGCAAAGACCGAGAGCAGCGTTACCAAACGGCCAAGGACCTGCTAATTGACCTCAAGAACCTGAAGCACAATCTGGAGTTTGACGCAGAGACGGTGCGTTCCAAAGATAGAGGATCGAGCGGTAGAGCAGAGGTTGTGGCGAGCGCTGGACAGATGGTGGTGGATACGGCGAAGGAACTAGCGGCCCCAACAGGAGAGGTAGCGGCAGCGCGCACTACATCAAGTGTCGGGTATCTCTTCAGCCAGGCCAATCAACATAAGCGAGCGGTGGCTCTGGCTCTGGGAGCGATCGCGGCATTGGCGGCCCTGTGGTATCTTGTGCCGCGACCGGGATCGGGAACTAAAGAAGCGCCGAAGCCAATAAAAAATGTCAACTTTACACAGCTCACAGATCTGCCTGGTCCAGAATACTTCCCCAGCCTTTCACCTGACGGCAAGTCACTGATTTACGTCAGCCGGGCCTCGGGCAATTGGGACATCTACCTGCAGCGGGTGGGCGGAAGAAATCCCACGAACCTGACGAAAGATTCTACGGCTGATGATACGCAGCCAGCCTTTTCCCCCGACGGTGAGCGAATCGTTTTTCGCTCCGAGCGAGAAGGCGGAGGCATATATTTGATGGGAGCCACCGGCGAGTCCGTCAGACGCGTGTCCGATTTCGGCTACAACCCAGTCTGGTCTCCTGACGGAGAAGAGGTTTTGCTGGCTACCGAAAGCGTTATACAACCTTCAACCCGACCGACCAAGAGCCAGCTCTGGACTATAAACGTCTCAAACGGCGATCGACACTTAATCACCGAGGGCGATGCGCTGCAACCCAACTGGTCTCCCCACGGACACCGAATAGCTTATTGGAGCCGGCCTCAAGGCGGACAAGAAGATGTTTGGACGATATCGGCTGACGGCAGCAACGCGGTTCGGGTTACAAGCGAAGCCCACATGGATTGGGATCCGGTCTGGTCGCCCGATGGCAAGTATCTCTATTTTTGCAGCGACCGGACCGGCAATATGAACCTCTGGCGAGTCCCAATTGAAGAAAAAACGGGGAAGCTTTTAGGCGAGGCTGAAGCGGTTACCAGTGGCGGGGGCACTTCCAGCCAACACATCAGCCTTGCGCAAGACGGGCGGCGGATCGCTTATGTTACGCAGGAGGAGATTAAGAATCTCAGGAATGTTACGTTTGATCCATCCACGGAAAAGATTGTGGGTGAGCCGATTCCGATCACGCGAGGTTCCTTGCAAGGGGTATATCCCGATCCGTCGCCCGACGGCGAATGGCTGGCGTATTACTCGTTGGGCAAGCAGCAAGACATTTTCATCATCCGCACAGATGGGGCGGGTATGCGGCAGTTGACCGACGATGCCTTTAAGGACCTGGAGCCTCACTGGTCGCCGGACGGCAAACGGATTGCTTTCACATCAGACCGTAGCGGAAGTTCCCAGATTTGGGCCATCAATCGCGATGGTAGCGGGCTTCAACAACTCACGCAAATGGCGGGCGCTCATCACCCGGTCTGGTCTCCGGATGGAACTCAAATGGTCTACTCCATTCACACACCCAAAAACGATGCTTACATCTTTCGAGTCGGGCAAGCTTGGGGCGACCAAACCCCGGTGGCCCTAGCTGCGCTAAGCGATACGAGCCAGACTTTTGAGAGCTGGTCGTGGTCTCCGGACGGAAAACGTTTGGCCGGGCATCGCCATCTGGCAGACGCCTCCCACGCGGGCGTCGGTGTTTATGATCTGGAGTCCCAGAAGTACGACTGGCTCACGGATTTCGGAGAATGGCCCTTATGGTTCAACGACGGTCGGCGGATACTCTTTGCTAGCCACGGAAAGATATTCATAGTGGACAGCGAGTCAAAAAAATATCATGAAGTCCTTTCTGTTGCTGACGGCGACATAGGCAGTCCGGGACTCTCTCGCGATAATCGGATGATCTACTTTACTTTTGTAGCGACGGAATCTGACATCTGGCTGCTAACGCTTGAATAAGGAAGCTTGACGAAGGGCAACACCGCTAATCGCCGCTCGAGGTGGCTCTGATCTACACAGGGTTAGGAGATAAAGACCAGGCATTCGCTTGGCTCGAGACAGCTTATCAGGATCGGTCTGTGATGTTGCCTTGGTTAAGAATTAACCCCCAGTTCGACAGCCTTCGTTCAGACCCGCGATTTGCAGACCTGCTGCGGCGCGTCGGCCTCTCGCAGTGAGATGGTTGGACGAAAAAGTTAAGATGAAAGAATCGCTTCCCATTGCAGGCACGACCGTCTCTCATTACCGCATTCTGCAACGACTGGGAGCGGGCGGGATGGGTGAAGTCTACCTCGCAGAAGACACGGAGCTCGACCGCAAGGTGGCCATAAAGTTTCTCTCGGTCGAATCGGCACTGGACGAGGGTGCGAAGAAGCGGCTGATCAGAGAAGCTCGCGCCGCCGCCAAACTCGACCATCCGAACATCTGCGCTATTCACGAAGTGGGTGAAGCTCACGGGCAAAGCTTCATTGTGATGCAATACGTCGAAGGTGAGACCCTGGCCGGCCGCGTCAAGCGTAAGCCGCTCGAGCTGCGCGAGTCGCTCGATATTGCGGTGCAGGTTGCGGACGCGCTCGCGGAAGCTCATTCACGTGGAATCATCCATCGAGACATCAAGCCACAGAACATCATGGTCACTCCCCGAGGGCAGGCTAAGGTGCTCGACTTCGGGCTGTCGAAAGTTGTTCGCGAAAGGTCTCTCATCGAAAGCACTGCGGAAACCGAGACCCTGTTGACCGCACCGGGTACGGTGATGGGCACCGCACCTTATATGTCGCCGGAGCAGGTTCGAGGCGAAGATCTTGACGGTCGCAGCGACATCTTCAGTTTCGCCGCGGTGTTCTACGAGATGGTGAGTGGGCGTCAACTTTTTGCCGCCGAAAGCGCAGCCGCTACCTTCTCCGCGATACTGACGCGCGAGCCGCCGCCGCTAGCGCGGTATTTGTCAGAGGCGCCGGCGCAGCTTCAGTGGATCGCGAGCAGGGCCCTGCGCAAGAACAGGGAGGAGCGCTATCAGACGGCGAGGGAGTTGCTCGCCGATTTAAGAAGTCTGAGCGGCGAGTTGATATTTGAGGCGCGGTTGGAAAGCTCCTCGGAGCGAGACTCAAGTGGCGGGGCGACGATCACGGCAGTGGCCAGCGGCCCGGTAGAAACTGCTTCTGAGCCAGCGCCCCTTACCAACACAGTCGAAGCTGGCACGACGGCTAGGATTGAACCTGGAATGAGCCGGATCAGGAGTCGCAGATTAGCGATCTCGGGTCTTGCTGTCGCGGTCGTCATTGCGATTGCGGTGGTTGGAGGTTACCTCCTGACTCCGCGCGGCGACCAGCAGTCAATAAGTTCTCTGGCCGTCCTGCCATTCGTAAACGCCACCGCGGACCTGAATGCAGAATATTTTTCAGACGGCATCACCGAAACGCTGATTAACAGCCTCTCGCACCTGCCTGATCTGAGAGTAATGTCGCGCAACTCAGTCTTTCGTTATAAAGTGAGCGACCAGCAAACAGGTTCTCCGGACGCCCAGAAGGCGGCACACGAGCTAGGCGTGCAGGCGGTGCTTACCGGCAGAGTGGCGCAGAGGGGGGAAGCTCTTTGGATCAGTGTCGAACTGGTTGATGCGCGAGATAACAGCCATATTTGGGGCGAACAGTACAACCGCAAGCCCTCCGACATCTTTGCTGTGCAGGAAGAAATAGCTAAGCAGATAACTGAAAAATTACGCTTGAGGCTGACCGGCAAACAAAAGGAGCTGCTTGCCAGGCACTCCACTGACAATACGGAGGCATATCAGCTCTATCTGAAGGGCCGCTATCACTCGAACAAGAGGACAGAGGAGGGACTAAAGAAGGGCATCGAGTACTTCCAGCAGGTTATCGAGATGGAGCCGAACTACGCCCTAGCCTATGAGGGTCTGGCGAGCGCCTACTTCAAGCTTGGGGGCGTTCTCGGGTTTCGCTCGCCTGAAGAGTACTGTCCAAGAGTGAAAGCGGCAGCAATGAAAGCGCTGGAACTTGACGCCAGCCTCGCCGAAGCTCACACGTCGCTGGCAAACTACCTGTTGGGTTGTGAGTGGAATTGGGTCAAGGCAGAGCAGGAATTCAAGCGAACACTTGAGCTCAACCCCAACTATCCTGATGCCCACCACGATTACGGTAGTTATTTGCAACAACTGGGGCGATTTGATGAAGCTGTGGCCGAAAGAAGACGTTCCCAGGAGCTTGATCCGCTCTCGCCTAGCATGACCGCTGATGTCGGATATCCTCTCTATTATGCGGGCCGGTATGACGAGGCAATAGAGTATTACCGGAAGGCACTCGAGTTGGATCCGAGCTTCGGTTGGAGCTACCTCTGGATCGGGCAGGCCTATGTGCAAAAAGGCATGTACGAGCAGGCACTCGATGAGATAAACAGGGCGATCACTCTTTTACCAGGCAACACGAGAGCAATGGCGACGCTGGGACATGCTTATGCGGCGTCGGGCAAGCGAGGAGAGGCGCAGAAGGTGCTCGACGAGCTTAAGGAGCGATCAAAGCGAAGCTATGTCTCGCCGTACTTCATCGCATTAATCCATACGGGGCTGGGACAGAAAGATCAGGCGGTCGAGCGGCTGGAAGAGGCGTACAGGGAGCACCACCCGTATCTTGCCCTTCTCAAAGTGGAGCCAGTTTTCAATAACCTTCACTCGGATCCAAGGTTTCAAGACCTGTTGCGGCGCGTCGGCCTCGCGCCGTGAACATCGATGAAAGAACTGATGCAAGACGCGCTATCACCGGGCACGATCATCTCTCATTACCGTTCTATCTTGCGCCTCGGAGCCGGCGGTATGGGTGAGGTCTACCTCGCCGAAGATACAAAGCTGGATCGCAAGGTCGCAATAAAACTGTTGCCGCCCGAGTCAATGGCTGATGAACGCGCGAAGAGGCGGTTGATCCGTGAAGCGCAGTCGGCGGCCATGCTCGACCATCCAAACATCTGCTCGATTTATGAAGTAGGCGAAGAAGGCGACCACAGCTTCATTGTGATGCAGTATGTCAAAGGCGAAACGCTCGCCGCCAGAATTCAGCGCAAGCCCATGGATTTTCAAGAAGCCCTTGATGTGGCGGCGCAAGTGGCAGATGCGCTTGCTGAAGCCCATTCACACGGTATCATCCATCGAGACATCAAGCCACAGAACATCATGATCACTCCGCGAGGACAGGTAAAAGTGATGGACTTTGGCCTGGCTAAAGCGATCAACCAAAGAAGTGAGTTAGAGAGCGGGGCGGACACTCAGATTCTGTTGACCGAGCCAGGACTCATCCTGGGAACAATCCCATATATGTCGCCGGAACAAGTGCGAGGGGAGACACTAGATGATCGCAGCGACATATTCAGCTTTGGTGCGGTGGTTTATGAAATGGTGAGCGGTCGTCAGCCTTTTGCAGCCGAGAGCGCCGCGGCGACCATTTCAACAATTCTCACGAAGGAACCTCCGCCGCTGGCGCGCTTCGAGCCATCCGTGCCGAACGAGCTTCAGCGAATAGTGACAAAGGCTTTGCGCAAGAATCGTGACGAGCGGTATCAAACGGTCAAAGACTTGCTGATTGATCTAAGAAGTCTGAAAGAGGAGCAGGCGTTTGAAGAGAAGCTAGAGCGCTCCCGGTCGCCCGAGTCGGCCAGCCAGCCGCCAGTTGCTACGGGCGGCGGGACTGCGGTCGCAACCGCCGATCAGCCAGCAGTGCGAAGTGACGAGCTGGCGACGGCTCGCACGACGTCGAGTGCGGAATACATGGTCAACGAGATCAAACGCCATAAGACCGGCGCCATACTCGCTCTGGCAGCCTTCGTCGTTGTGGTAACGGGCGTTGCTCTGGGGCTCAGATATATTTGGCGGAGTCAGTCCACCTCCGGGTCGGCAGAACCTTTCAGCAAGATGAGAGTAACCAGGCTAACCAACCATGGCAGAGCCGCTCAGACGGCCATCTCTCCCGATGGCAAATATGTGGTCCACGTGATGGGTAACGCAGGGCAGCAAAGCATCTGGCTCAGACACATTGCCACCGGCAGCGATAAGGAAATAGTTCCTTCAGTCGGGCGGAATTACGCAGGACTGACCTTCTCTCATGATGGCGGCTATATCTACTACCAAAGGGCGGGAGGGGCTGTGCCGAATGTGCTTTATCAAGTGGCTGTCTTAGGAGGCGCTCCAGTAAAGGTGATCGAAGATATAGATTCGGCCCCAACTTTTTCTCCTGACGGCAAGCGTTTCGCCTTCGTGCGCGGTTATCCACCCCAGGGAGAAGCTGCACTGATGATAGCGAACGTGGATGGCACTGGCGAACAGAAGCTCGCCTCGTATGACATATCCAACTTTTTCCCTTCGGGCAATACTATGCGGCCGGCGTGGTCACCTGATGGGGAGGTTATCGCCCTTGGTGTCCCGGCCTCCGATGCTCAGGGCAGTTACAGGCAGTTGCTCGTGCTACGGGTCAAAAACGAAGTGGCAACACCGCTCACTTCCCAGAGATGGTCTGCCCTGGGCCAGTTTGCATGGCTTGCGGACGGCAGCGGCTTCGTTGTCACTGCTAGCGATCAGGCATCAGGATCACCCCGGCAGATCTGGTACGTCTCCTATCCTGACGGCCTGGCGCGCCCAATTACCAACGATGTGAATGATTATTTCGGTCTGAGCCTTACAGAAGATTCCGCCGTTCTGGCCACTGTGCAGACCGAACGACTTTCAAACATCTGGGTCGCGCCGAACGGGGAGGCCAGCCGTGCCACGCAGATCACATCCAACAGGTCTGACGGAATAACCGGCATCGCCTGGGCGCCTGACGGCAGAATAGTCTATGGATCAAATGTGAGCGGCAACCCGGACATCTGGGTGATGAACGCAGACGGAAGCGACCCAAAACAATTGACAGTGCACGGCAGCTCCGACGTGACGCCGTCGGTTTGCCCTGATCGACGCTATATTGTCTTTGTTTCCAGCCGCACGGGCGCCCAAAGTATCTGGCGAATGGATCGTGATGGCGGTAATCCACGACAACTATCCGACGGTACGCTGGACGACTCACCCTCCTGTTCGCCTGACGGTCGATGGGTAGTTTTCACTTCCTCGAAGTCCGGCAAGCAGACATTATGGAAGGTGCCGATTGACGGGGGCGATGCCGTGCAACTGCTCGACTTTTCCTCGGGGCGCTCGGTCATCTCGCCTGACGGGGAGCAGGTCGCCTATACATACACCGATCAACAGTCGAAGCGGTTGAAGCTAGCAGTCATGCCGTTTGAAGGGGGAGCGCCCACAAAGACTTTTGAAATTCCGACTCCTCGGCAGGCGATTCGTTGGGCACCAGACGGGCGGGCGCTGACCTACATTGATGCCCGCTCCGGCGTCTCCAACCTCTGGAGTCAGCCTTTGGATGGAGGACCGCCGAAACAGTTGACGAACTTCAAGTCTGATCAAATCTTCTCCCACGCTTGGTCAAGTGATGGCAAACAACTCATGCTCGCTCGCGGCACGGTAACCAGCGATGTTGTGCTTATGAGCAATCTAAAGTGACTATTGCTGCAACCACTTAATCGACAGCCTGCGACGCATTGACCTCGCGCCGTGAGGCGGTCGGATAAGAGGGCAACAACATGAAAGAATCGCTTCCCATTGCAGGCACGACCGTCTCTCATTACCGCATGCTCTCTCGCCTGGGAGCGGGCGGGATGGGTGAAGTCTACCTCGCGGAAGACCCAGAGCTCGACCGCAAGGTGGCCATAAAGTTTCTCTCGGTCGAATCGGCACTGGACGAGGGTGCGAAGAAGCGGCTGATCAGAGAAGCTCGCGCCGCCGCCAAACTTGACCACCCGAACATTTGCGCAATTCACGAAGTCGGGGAAGACCAGGGACGGAGCTTCATCGTGATGCAGTACGTCGAGGGCGAAACCCTTGGCAACCTGATTCAGCGCAAGCCGCTCGAGTTGCGCGAGTCGCTCGACATCGCTGTACAAGTTGCAGACGCGCTCGCCGAAGCCCATTCTCACGGAATCATCCATCGCGACATCAAGCCTCAAAACATAATGATAACCGCCAGAGGGCAGGCCAAGGTGCTCGACTTCGGACTGGCGAAAGTAGTTCGAGAACGGGACCTGTCGAAAAGCGAAGCAGAGACACAGAGCCTGTTGACTGCACCGGGTACGGTGATGGGCACTGCGCCTTATATGTCACCGGAGCAGGTTCGAGGCGAAGATCTTGACGGCCGCAGCGACATATTCAGCTTTTGTGTAGTGCTTTATGAGATGGTGAGCGGACATCAGCCATTCCTCAGCGACAATGCAGCGACCACCGTATCTGCAATCCTGACGCGCGACCCGCCGCCGCTGGCGAGGTATTCCCGAGAAGCGTCCGTCGAGCTAGAACGGATCGTGACCAAAGCCCTGCGCAAAGATCGCGAGGAGCGCTATCAGGTCATCAAGGATTTGCTGCTCGACCTGAAGATCCTCAAGCAGCAGCCTGGGCTTGCGGGGAGGCTGAATAACGCGCAGGCCCTCGATGAAATAGGTGGTGAGCAGCCCCAGATCACCGCAGAGCGGAAAGTTGCGGCGGCGACGAAAAGGACCACCGCCGCACGCACGACATCGAGTGCCGAATACATTGTCACCGAGATCAAACGCAATAAGATCGCCGCGCTTGTAGCTCTTGCGGCGGCCGCCTTAGCCGTTGTCGGGCTCACTGCATATTTTCACGCCAGCAACAGCGAAGTCGCCATCGAATCAATCGCGGTGTTGCCTTTTGAAAATCAAAACCACGATCCCGAAACCGAGTACGTTTCGGACGGTCTGACTGACAGCATCATCAACAGCCTAACGCAGCTTCCAAATCTGAAAGTGATCGCACGCAGTTCCGTCTTTCGATACAAGGGAAAACAAACAGATCCGATCGCCGTCGCGAATGAGCTGGGCGTGCGTGCAGTGTTAACGGGCCGGATCATGCAGCGCGGTGACCATCTCACGATCAGCACCGAGTTGGTAGATGTGCGCGACAACAAACAGCTCTGGGGTGAGCAGTACAACGAGAAGGTGTCAGACCTGCTTTTAGTGCAGCGAGAAATCGCAAAACAGATAACCGGCAACTTGCGGCTGAAGCTCTCTGGTGAACAGCAGAACCGCGTCACCAAGCACTACACCGAGAATCCAGAGGCTTACCAACTTTATCTGAAGGGGCGGTACCAGCTAAACAGAAGGACTGAAGATAGTCTTAAGAGAGGGGTCGAGTTCTTTCAGCAGGCTATTGAACAAGACCCTAATTACGCGCTGGCTTACGCGGGTTTGGCGGACGCATACAACCAGATGGCCCTCTGGGCTACGCTCCCGCCTGGCGAGTCTTTCCCAAAGGCTAAAGCTGCGGCGGAGAGAGCCTTGCGGCTCGATGACACGCTCGCCGAAGCTCATACAGCCTTAGCCTTCGAGAAATTTCAACATGAGTGGGATTTCGCGGGCGCGGAGAGTGAGTATCGGCAGGCAATCACCCTCAACCCCAATTACTCGACAGCCCGCGAACTGCACGGATACCAAATGTATCTGGCTAACCCGCGCGGATTCAATCAGGCGATGCAGGAGCTAAAGACCGCCCAAGAACTTGACCCAATTTCACTGCCTGTAACTTTCAATATTGCGGCGCTACTCTACTTCGAGCGCCACTACGACAAAGCGATCGAGCAACTTAAAAACATACATGACTTAGACCCGAGCTTTACGTTAGGGAATGGGTTGCTTGGAGCTATTTACATGGCAAAGGGTATGAAAGATGAAGCAGTGGCCGCGTTTTTAAAAGGTTCGACTTTAGAAGGTCAAGGTTTCAGCCCTCGATCTGTAGAAGCACTGAATAAGGCAAATAAGAAGTCAGGCATCAGAGGTTTTTGGCAAAAGCACGTTGAACTGCTGCAAGAGGAATCAAAGCAACGTTATGTGTCACCGTACTTCATTGCGATAGACTACGCCTACCTTGGAGAAAAAGACCTCGCGTTTGAGTGGCTCGAAACGGCTTATCAGGAGCGTTCAAGCTGGTTAACGGAACTTGGTGTTGACCCTGTATGGGCCAATCTTCACTCCGACCCGCGATTTGCAGACCTGCTGCGGCGCGTCGGCCTCTCGCAGTGAGATGGTTGGACGAAAAAGTTAAGATGAAAGAATCGCTTCCCATTGCAGGCACGACCGTCTCTCATTACCGCATTCTGCAACGACTGGGAGCGGGCGGGATGGGTGAAGTCTACCTCGCAGAAGACACGGAGCTCGACCGCAAGGTGGCCATAAAGTTTCTCTCGGTCGAATCGGCACTGGACGAGGGTGCGAAGAAGCGGCTGATCAGAGAAGCTCGCGCCGCCGCCAAACTTGACCACCCGAACATTTGCGCAATTCACGAAGTCGGGGAAGACCAGGGACGGAGCTTCATCGTGATGCAGTTCGTTGAGGGCGAAACCCTTGGCAAACTGATTCAGCGCAAGCCGCTCGACTTGCGCGAGTCGCTCGACATCGCCGTTCAAATAGCCGGCGCGCTCGCCGAAGCTCACTCTCGCGGGATCGTTCATCGAGACATCAAGCCTCAGAACGTAATGATCACTGCGCGTGGGCAAGTTAAGGTGCTCGACTTCGGGTTGGCAAAGATCGTTCAGCAGAAGTCATTGGCTGATAGCGCGGCCGAGACTGATAGCCTGCTGACTGAGCCAGGGATGATAATTGGAACTGTGCCATATATGTCGCCTGAGCAAGTGCGAGGGGAGACCCTGGATGCTCGCAGCGACATATTCAGCTTTGGTGCGGTGGTCTACGAAATGGTGAGCGGTCACCAGCCTTTCGCGGCTGAGAGCGCCGCAGCGACCATTTCAACAATTCTCACGAAGGAACCTCCGCCGCTGGCAAGGTACTCCCGAGAAGTTCCGGGCGAATTAGAGCGGATCGTGAGTAAAGCCCTTCGCAAAGACCGCGAGCAACGGTATCAAACCGCTAAAGACCTGCTGATCGATCTCAAGAGCCTGAGGGACCATCTGGAGTTTGAGGCAAAGCTGGAGCGCTCCAAGTCGCCAGACTTGATGGCCGGGGCAGCGGTTGCGACCAACCAGGAACACGAGATGGTCGAGACCGCCAGTCAGCCAGCAGTTCAAACCGGGGATGTGGCAGCACGCACCACATCAAGCGCCGCGTATCTTATTAGCAATGCACTGCGCAACAGGAGAGGCCTGGCCCTTGTTGTGGCGACGCTCGTCATCGCAGTAGCGGGGATCGCCTACTTCGCAGGGCGTGGCAAGGCCATAGATTCGATAGCGGTGTTGCCCTTCGTCAATGTCAGCGCTGATCCGAACACGGAATACCTCTCAGACGGTATCACCGAGAGCTTGATTAATATTCTCTCCCAGTTGCCCGATCTGAAGGTGATTTCGCGCAGCTCGGTATTTCGGTATAAGGCAAAGGATGTGGACCCGCAGGCGGTGGGACGTGAGTTGAAAGTCCAGGCTGTGCTCACGGGGAGAATCATTCAGCGAGGCGATGGCCTCTCGATCAGCGCCGAGCTAATGGACGCGCGTGACAACAGCCACATCTGGGGCGAGCAATACAACCGCAAGCTTGCTGACCTCCTCACAGTGCAACAGGAAATCTCGCGGGAGATCTCTGAGAAGCTGCGAATCAGATTAACCAGCGAGGAGCAGAGGCGGGTGGCCAAACGCTACACCGATAATGTCGAAGCATATCAGCTTTATTTAAAGGGCCGCTACCACCTGAACAGATTGACAGACGACGGGTTCATGAAAGGCCGCGATTACTTTCAAGGGGCGATAGACAAGGACCCGAACTACGCTCTGGCATACGCCGGGTTAGCAGATGCCTACAACGCGCTCAGTGGCTGGGGTGCGCTTCCGCCAAAGGAGGGTTACCCTAGAGCGAGCGCGGCGGCGATGAAGGCGCTAGAGCTTAATGATGAGTTGGCCGAAGCGCACACCTCACTGGGAACTGTCAAATTTTTTTATGACTGGAACTGGTCAGGCGCCGAGAGAGAATTCAGGCGAGCCATCGAGATCAACCAGAGCTACCCGGACGCTCACCAAATGTACAGCTACTATTTGTCCGCGATGGGGCGGTTCGATGAAGCTCTCGCGGAGATGAGACGCGCTCAGGAACTTGATCCGCTCTCGCTTGTAAAAATCGCGGGCATAGGAGAAGTACTTTTTTACAAACGCCAATACGACCAGGCAATAGAGCAATATCAGAAGGCGCTCGAGATGGACCCGAACTCCGGCTTCGCGCACTGGGCCATTGGGAATGTTTATGTCCAAAAAGGGATGTACAAGGAAGCCATCTCGGAATATCAGAGGTCGATACCTCTCTCAGGGGACAGTCCTGACGAGCCGGCGTCGCTCGGATATGCCTACGCGCTGTCAGGGAAGCGGCGAGAGGCGCAACAGGTGATTGACGAGTTGAAAGAACGCTCAAAGCGACGCCATATCTCGCCGGCTATAATAGCGTTCATCTATATGGGGCTGGGGGAGAAGGATCAGGCCTTCGCGTGGCTCGACAAGGCTTATGAAGAGCGGGATAGCATCCTGGTCTTACTCAAAGTGGAGCCGATGTTCGACAGCCTGCGCTCGGACTCGCGCTTCGCCGCTCTTTTGCGGCGCGCCGGCTTCTGAGAGGTTGAAATTAATAGGATAGGACGCCGCGACTCTAAGCCAAAGTAGCGGCCGATCCGGGCACGGTGATTGGCGACGCCTCAGTTTATGTCCGCCCGAACAGATCAGCCTCGCGCCGTGAGACGAGTTAGTACCGATGAAAGAAGTGTCGCCTGCTGCAGGCGGAACCATTCGAGATTAAGTTTTGAGGGCACCTTTAAGAATCGAGATTGTGGGCGCTAACAATGATTCAACAAACCTTCTCTCACTATAGAATTATTAAGAAGCTCGGCGCGGGCGGGATGGGAGAGGTCTACCTTGCAGATGACACACAACTCGACCGCAAAGTCGCCATCAAACTCCTTCCGCCAGAATCAACTGCCGATGAACAGGGCAAGAAACGACTTGTGCGTGAAGCGAAGGCAGCAGCCAAGCTCGACCATCCGAACATCTGCGCGATCTATGAAGTCGGTGAAGAGGACGGGCGCAGCTTCATCGTCATGCAATACGTCGAGGGCGAAACACTTGCAAACCGAATTCAACGCAAGCAGCTGGAGCTTCGCGAGTCGCTGGACATCGCAGTGCAGGTTGCCGATGCGCTTGCCGAAGCTCACTCGCGGGGGATCATCCACCGCGACATCAAGCCTCAGAACGTAATGGTCACTGCCCGCGGCCAGGCCAAGGTGATGGATTTTGGACTCGCCAGGGTCGTCCAGCAACGTTCACTCATCGAGAGCTATGCCGAGACCGAAAGCCTGCTGACGCTGCCAGGGGTCGTCGTGGGCACAGTGCCTTATATGTCGCCCGAGCAGGTGCGCGGGGAAGAGTTGGACGCGCGCAGCGACATCTTCAGTTTCGGCGCGCTGTTGTATGAGCTCGTCGCCGGCCGCCGTCCGTTCGCGGCCGAGAGCGCGGCGGAAACGATTGCGGCAATTCAGACGCGCGAAGCACCCCCGCTGGCGCGCTATGCCCATGACGTGCCGGCCGAATTGCAGCGAATTGTGACGAAGGCGCTGGCCAAGGATCGCGAGCGGCGGTATCAAACAATCCAGGATGTTGCGATCGACCTCGACAACGCTCGCAAAGAATATGAGGCTGGCCGAGCCACCTCGCAACAACAAGGCCAGTGGACCCAGGGCGGTGTTGCAGCGGTGACCAACGAGGCTGCAGCGCCACGCGTCTCCATCACAACATCGAGTGCCGAATACTTAGTTAGCGAGATCAAACGGCACAAGCTCGCCGCGCTTATTGGTCTGGTCATAGCCGCCATCGCCATCGCCGGTCTCGCGGCTTATCTGAACGCCAGGAATACCGAAGTCGCCATTGAATCAATCGCGGTTCTGCCGTTTGAGAATCAGAATCACGACCCCAATACGGAGTACCTTTCGGATGGCTTGACCGAAAGCATCATCAACAGCCTGACGCAGCTTCCAGACTTGCGTGTCATCGCGCGCAGTTCTGTCTTTCGCTACAAGGGACGTGACACAGACCCGATGGCGGCAGGGCGTGAATTGGGTGTGCGCGCCGTGCTCACCGGCCGGATCATGCAGCGCGGCGATAATCTGAACGTCAGCGCGGAGCTGGTGGACGTGCGAGATAACAAACAACTCTGGGGCGAGCAGTACGAGCGCAAAGTCTCAGACCTTCTGGGAGTGCAGCGAGAGATTGCGAAGGAGATCTCGGGCAACCTGCGACTGAAGCTTTCAGGCGCAGAGCAGAGCCGTGTGACCAAGCATTATACGGAGAACCCCGAGGCTTACCAGCTTTATCTCAAGGGGCGCTACTTCTGGAATAAATTTACTCCGGCGGATCATCTGCGAGCCGCTGAGTACTTCAATCAAGCGATCGCCAAAGACCCGACATACGCTCTGGCCTACACTGGTCTAGCCGACACCTATGGCGCATCGGCATCGTATAGCTGGATCGCTCCAACTGAGGGCTACCCCAAGGCAAAGGCGCTAGCGAAAAAAGCATTGGAGCTTGATGAAACGCTGGCGGAAGCGCACGCTGCCTTGGGAGCCCTCACGATGTTTTACGATCTGGACTGGGCTGCTGCTGAACGAGAGTACAAACGCGCGATTGAACTCAACCCAAACTACCCGATAACTTACGAACTCTACTCCTATCTTCTATCTGTTACCGGGCGACTGGACGAGGGAATCGCAATGGCTAAACGGGGTCTGGAAGTTGATCCGCTATCGGTACCTCTGGCCGATGACACTGGCCAAGCGTATTACTGGGCCCGCCGGTACGATGAGGCCATCAAGCAGTATCAGAAATCAATCGAAATGGATCCGAATCATCCCTTAGTGGGGCTAGGCGCAGTCTACGAGCAAAAAGGGATGTACGACGAAGCAATCGCAGCTTATCAAAAAGCGATCAAAGCTTCGGAAAGAACATCTAACATTTTGGGAGCTCTCGGACACGCTTATGCAGCATCAGGCAGAAGAGGCGAGGCGCTAAAGATCCTCGATGAACTAAAAGAGATGTCCAAGCAGAAATATGTCTCACCTTATGATATGGCGGTTCTTTACACCGGTCTCGGCGAGAAGGATCGAGCGATAGAGCAGCTTAATAAAGCTTATGAAGAGCGCGCCGGTTGGGTTATCAGTCTTAAGGTTGAGCCGCTGTTTGACCCTCTTCGGTCAGACCCGCGTTTCGCAGATCTCGTGCGGCGCATGAGTCTCTAAGAACCCGAGTTCGATGAAAGAATCTCTGGGAGTCAATACGACCATCTCTCATTACCGCATTCTGCAACGACTGGGCGCGGGCGGGATGGGAGAAGTTTATCTCGCCCACGACACGAAGCTAGGTCGCAAGGTGGCCATCAAATTCCTCGCATCAGGGTCAGTCGCCGATGAGCAAGCCAAGAAACGTCTAGTCCGGGAAGCCCAGGCAGCAGCAAAGCTCGACCATTCCAACATCTGTGCAATTCACGAAGTCGGAGAAGAAGACGGCCGCAGCTTCATCGTGATGCAATATGTCGAGGGCGAGACGCTTGCTGACCGTATTCATCGTAGGCAGCTCGAGCTCAGCGAGTCACTCGATATCGCAGTGCAGGTTGCCGATGCGCTTACGGAAGCTCACTCTCAAGGGATCATTCATCGTGACATCAAGCCTCAGAACATCATGATCACCGCGCGTGGACAGGTGAAGGTAATGGACTTCGGCCTGGCTAAAGTTGTTGCCGAGCGAGACCGATTCGAGAGCGATGCAGAGACACAAAGCCTGTTGACCGCGCCGGGAATGATAGTAGGGACGGTGCCTTATATGTCCCCGGAG
The DNA here is from genome assembly GCA_038040455.1 of Acidobacteriota bacterium. Classification (GTDB taxonomy): domain Bacteria; phylum Acidobacteriota; class Blastocatellia; order UBA7656; family UBA7656; genus Onstottus_A. The sequence continues at coordinate 7,540 of JBBPIH010000040.1, read as the reverse complement.
CAGGTGCGCGGGGAAGCACTCGATGCTCGTAGCGACATATTCAGCTTCGGCGCGGTGCTTTATGAGATCGCAAGCGGACATCAGGCTTTCCTTAGTGAAAGTGCGGCGGCGACATTCTCTGCGATCCTGACGCGAGAGCTGGCCCCTTTGGCACGGTACTCAAAAGAGGTTCCGGCAGAGCTGGAACGCATCGTAAACAAAGCGCTGCGCAAAGACAAAGAAGAGCGATATCAAGGAGTAAAGGACTTGCTCATAGACTTGAAGAGCCTCTTGGGGGAGTTAGGATTCCAGGCCAGGATGGAACGATCCGCACCGCCAGATATGAGCGATGGAGCGAAGCTTGAGGCGAGCGGCAGGCAGGTGATAGTTGATACCCCAAAGCATCAAGCGACTCGAACTGATGAGATAGCAGCGCTCACGACCTTGAGCGATGCCTATATCATCAGCGGGATCGGACGGCACAAGGTTGCTTTCGTTGCCCTTGCCTTTGCACTGGTTGCGCTGGTCGGCGTTGGAGTTTATCTGATGGGCGGCGGCGGCAAGACCGTTGACTCTCTCGCCGTCTTGCCCTTCGCCAACGGAAGCAACGATCCGAATGCAGAATACCTCAGCGACGGTATCACCGAAAGCATAATCAATAGCCTATCGCAGCTACCGCAACTGCGAGTGATGGCGCGCACCACAGTGTTCCGCTACAAGGGCCAGGACTTGGATCCGCAAAAGGTTGGACGCGATCTCAGCGTGGGTGCGGTGGTCTCCGGGAAGGTGTCTCAGCTAGGAGACAGGCTCATCGTTCAGGTAGAGATGATGAGTATGGCGGATGGCTCGCAGCTTTGGGGCGAGCAGTACAATCGCAAGCTCACCGACATCATGACGATGCAGGGAGACATCTCACGGGACATATCGGCAAAGTTAAGGCTAAAGCTGACAGGCGAGAATGAGAAGCGGCTGGCGAAAAGCTACACGGAAAACACCGAAGCTTATCAGCTTTATCTGAGGGGTCGCTTCTACTGGAACAAGCGCACGAGAGAGGCATACAAGAAGGCGATTGAGTTCTTTAATCAGGCGCTTGAAAAAGACCCGAACTACGCCTTGGCCTATTCAGGGCTGGCTGACTGTTACTCCTTAGCGGACTACCCATTGCCTCCGAAAGAAAAATACCCTCTCGCAAGACAGGCAGCGCTCAAAGCACTGGAGCTTGACGACACGCTCGCGGAGCCTCACGCAGCACTGGGCCGGGTTAAACAGGAATATGATTGGGATCGGGAAGGGGCCGAAAAAGAGTTCAAACGCGCTATTGAGCTTAATCCGAACTCTCCGTTGGCTCACATGCGGTATGCGGGGTTCTTCGCGTACCTCGGCAAGCATCAGGAGGCCATTGCGGAGTCCAAGCAAGCCCTAGCCCTTGATCCGCTTTCCGCCCTGATAAACTGGGACTTGGCGTTCAGTTACTACTGGGCGCGGCGATATGATGAAGCAATAGAGCAAGATCTCAGAACGCTTGAGATTGATCCAAACTATATCCGATCTATTTCTCAAATCGGCGCTAGCTACCAGCAAAAAGGGATGTTTGAAAAGGCATTTGAATGGTACTTGAAATCGGCTGCTCTTGAGGGACGCACAGCAGAGATTATGGCGCTGAAAGAAGCCTACACCACCTCAGGCGTTAGAGGGTACTATCGCAAGCGACTTGATTTGGAGATGGCGAAAGCCCAACAAAATGCAAACAACGTGGCCACTTTTTATGCGCGTCTCGACGATAAGGAACGGGCTCTTGAATGGCTGCAAAAAGCGATTGAGGAGCACTCTGCCGAGCTGTTGTACTTGAGAATCTCACCCGCGTTCGACAATATGCGGTCAGACCCCAGGTTTGTAGAGCTAATGACGCGTGTCGGCCTCGCGCCATAAGTTCAAACAACAGCAATGAAAGAATCGCTGCCCATCGCGGGCACCACCATTTCTCATTATCGCATCCTCTCACGATTGGGCGCGGGCGGTATGGGTGAAGTTTACCTGGCCGAAGATACAAAGCTCGCACGGCAGGTGGCCATCAAAGTCCTGCCTGCGGGATCTATTGCTGATGAACGCGCACACAAGCGCCTCATCCGCGAAGCGCAGTCGGCTGCCACGCTGGATCATCCGAACATCTGCTCTATCTATGAAGTAGGCGAAGAAGGCTCGCGCAGCTTCATCGTGATGCAGTACGTCAAAGGTGAGACTCTCGCCGGCAGAATTCAGCGTAATCCGATGAACCTCCAAGAAGCTCTGGATGTGGCAGCGCAAGTGGCCGATGCGCTTACGGAAGCTCACTCTCAAGGGATCATTCATCGTGACATCAAGCCTCAGAACATCATGATCACCGCGCGTGGGCAAGTTAAGGTGATGGACTTCGGCCTGGCTAAAGTTGTTAAAGAGAGATCGTTGACCGTGAGCGAGGCTGAGACGGAGAGTCTGCTGACTGAACCGGGAACGATAATCGGCACAGTGCCCTATATGTCACCGGAGCAGGTGCGAGGAGAAACTCTGGATTCCCGTAGCGACATGTTCAGCTTCGGCGCGGTGGTTTATGAAATGGTCAGCGGGCGCCAGCCCTTTGCCGCTGAAAGCGCGGCCGCGACCACTTCGGCGATTCTGACGACGGAACCGCTGCCGCTCGCGCGATACTCGAGAGAAGCACCAGCTGAGCTTGAACGCATAGTCAGCAAGGCGCTCCGCAAGGACCGAGAGGAACGCTATCAATCGGCGAGAGACCTTCTGATTGATCTCAAGAGCCTGAAGCACCATCGCGACCTTGAAGCAGAAGTGGAACGCTCCAAAAAGTCTATTTCGGTTGCAGCGACCGGCGGTCAGGCGATAGGAGAGAGGACGAAGGAATCAGCAACTCCAACCCGAGAGGCACTAGCTCCCGCTACGTCCAGCATTGAGTACGTCATCACCGGGGTGCTGCGGCATAAAGTCCCTTTTGCCGCCCTTGCCCTTGCACTTATCACGCTCGCGGGCGTTGGAGTCTATCTATTGTCCAGCGGCGGGAAGGCGATAGATTCGGTGGCGATCTTGCCCTTCGTCAATGTCAGTGCTGATCCAAATACAGAGTACCTTTCCGATGGTATCACCGAGAGTCTCATCAGCAGCCTCTCGCAGTTACCCAATCTGAAGGTTATGTCGCGCAGCTCGGCCTTTCGGTACAAGGGGCGAGAGATTGACCCGCAGGCGGTCGGGCGCGAGCTTAAGGTTCAGGCTGTGCTCACCGGGCGAGTCGTGCAGCGCGGCGAGGGACTGGCGATCAGCCTCGAGCTGGTGGACGCGCGAGACAACCGGCAGCTCTGGGGCGAACAGTACAACCGCAAGCTGTCAGACATCCTTGCGGTGCAGGCGGAAATCTCCCGAGAAATCTCGCAGAAGCTGCGGCTGAGGTTGAGTGGCGCGGAGCAGAAGCAACTGACCAAACACCATACCGAAAACGCCGAAGCTTATCAGCTTTATCTCAAGGGCCGCCACCACTGGAACAAACTTGCGGAAGAGGAAACGAAGAAGGCAATCGAGTACTTTAACCGGGCAATTGAAAGTGACCCGAGCTATGTTTTGGCATACGCCGGGCTGGCAGATTGCTATAGCCACCTGGTCTTGTTCGGTTCCTCCCCCCAAAAGGATACGTTTCCAAAAGCGAAGGCGGCGGCGATGAAGGCAATTTGAGCTGGATGACACACTCGCCGCCAGTCACAGTGCGCTGGGAAGGGTCAGACTGTTTTTCGATTGGGACTTGGGGGCTGCTGAGAAAGAATTCAAACGAGCCATTGAACTCAATCCCAATGATGCGATCACCCGCGAGGCATATGGCATCTACTTAAGGGCGATGGCTCGGTTCGACGAAGCTCTTAGCGAGACGAAGCTGGCTCAGGAGCTTGATCCGCTCTCGGCCAACATCAGCGGAAGTGTAGGATGGGTTCTGTTTTTCATGGGCCGATACGATGAGGCAATCGTACAATTCCGGAGAACCCTTGAAATGGACCCGGCCTATGGTAATCCGCACTGGGGCATCGGAAGGGCTTATGTGCAAAAGGGGATGTATAAGGAAGCGATAACAGAGATGGAAAGAGGAGGCCTTGACTTCGCCACCCCTCTCGGGACTCCTGGACACGCTTATGCGCTGATGGGCAACAGACCCGAGGCGCAAAGATTGCTGGATGAGGCGCGAAATAATCCGGTCCGCACACTCGATGTAGCTTTCATTTATATCGGCCTTGGGCAGAAAGATCAGGCGTTCGAATGGTTGCAAAAGTCATACGACGCGCGCTCTCCGTGGTTGGTCTTCGGCCTCAAACATGACCCGCGATACGACAGCCTTCGCTCAGACCCAAGGTTCGCAGACTTGCTGCGGCGCTTGAACCTTGCGCCGTGAGCCGGTTGAGTCAAAAGGCAGATGAAAGAATTGCTGCCGGCTAACACTACGATCTCTCACTACCGCATCCTCGGGCGACTCGGCGCGGGCGGGATGGGGGAAGTCTACCTGGCTGACGACACGCGGCTCGACCGCAAAGTGGCCATCAAGTTCCTGCCACTAGAAGCAACAGCAGATGAGCAAGCGAAGAAGCGACTCATCCGCGAAGCGCGAGCGGCAGCGAAGCTCGACCATCCGAACATTTGCGCCATTCACGAGGTAGGTGAGGAAGACGGCCGCAGCTTCATCGTGATGCAGTACGTCCAAGGCGAGACGCTCGAGTCCAAAATTCAGCGCAAGGCGCTCGATCTTTGCGAGTCTCTCGACATCGCGGTGCAGGTTGCAGACGCGCTGGCCGAAGCGCACGCCCACAACATCATTCATCGAGACATCAAGCCGCAGAACATAATGATCACTGCTCGCGGACAGGCGAAGTTGATGGACTTCGGGCTGGCAAGAGCGGTTCAGCAGAAATCGCTGATAGAAAGTGAAGCAGAGACACAAAGCCTTCTGACAGAGCCTGGGATGATAATAGGCACTGTGCCGTATATGTCACCTGAGCAAGTGCGCGGAGAACCGCTTGATGCTCGCAGCGATATATTCAGCTTTGGTGTGGCGACGTACGAGATGGTGAGCGGAAGAAGGCCCTTTGCTGGTGAGAGTGCCGCAGCTACTCTTTCAGCAATCCTGACGAAAGAGCCTTTGCCTCTTGCGCGTTATTCGCCGGATGCGCCTGCCGAACTCCAGCGCATTGTTCGCAAGTGCCTTGAGAAAGATCGAGAGCATCGTTACCAGTCGGCGCGCGATCTTTTGATTGATCTCAGAAGGCTCATGCAGGATAGAGAATCATCCAACGTCTCGAGCGTAGATTCAGCGACTCAGCAACCGAGCAAAATGCGCGCCGTCGGTTTTGCCGCGGTCGCTGTGGCCGTTCTTGCTCTCGCGATACTGGCAATCTATGCTCTCACCGCGCGCGACAGGGCGATAGATTCGCTCGCGGTTTTGCCGCTGGTCAACGGCAGCGCAGATCAAAACGCCGAGTACCTTTCTGATGGGATCACCGAGAGCCTCATCAACAGCCTGTCACAACTGCCCAAATTGCGGGTCATCGCGCGCACAACAGTCTTTCGCTACAAGAGCCAGGAAGCAGACCCGCAAAAGGTTGGACGCGACCTTGGCGTGCGAGCTGTGCTGACAGGAAGAGTGGTTCAGCGAGGATATGCCATTTTCATTCAGGCCGACCTGATTGATGTCGCAAGTGGAGCGCAGTTATGGGGTCAGCGGTACGATCGCAAGGTATCGGACATTCTGGCAGTTCAAGATGAGATAGCAAACCAAATCTCCGACAAGCTGCGATTGAGGCTATCAGGCGACGAGCAGAAGCGACTGACCAAACGCTCCACCGAGAACACGGAGGCATATCAGCTTTATCTGAAGGGCCGCTACTTCTGGGATAAGAGATCAGGAGAAGGCATGGAGAAAGCCCGACAGAGCTTCAATCAAGCGATTGAGCTAGACCCGAACTACGCGCTGGCTTATTCGGGAATGGCTGACACTTACCTCTTCTGTTATTGCCCGCTGCCGCGAAATGAAACGATGCCCAAGGCGAAGGCTTATGCTGTGAAAGCGCTGGCGATTGATGATGCGCTTGCCGAAGCCTACACCACGCTGGCCTTCGTCAACATGAATTATGAATTCGACTGGCCGGGCGCCGAGAGGGAATTCAAGCGGGCCATTGAGTTGAACCCGAACTACCCCGTGGCGCACCAATTCTTTGGCGGCTGTCTGCTTCAGCAGGGGCGGACGGAAGAAGGCATTCGAGAGGCCAAACGCGCGCTTGAGCTTGATCCTTTGTCGCTCGCGCTCAACTGGTATCTGGGATTGTGCCTTTACCATGCCCGCCAGTACGACCAGGCGATTGATCAACTCCGCAAGACTATCCAGATGGAGCCGAACTATCACCTGGCGCATGTCACGCTCGGAGCGGTCTATGTGCAAAAGAGAATGTATGCAGAAGCTCTCTCAGAGTTTCAGACCGCGAGTAAGCTCCGTGTAGAGCCTCATGTAACAGCATCCCAACACGCGCATCTCTATGCAGTGTCAGGCAACAGGAGCGAAGCGGAGAAAATACTAAATAAGTTGAAAGAAATACCTCCTCAGCAAGATGATACCAATTTACGCATAGCCAAGATTTATGCCGCGCTTGGTGAAAAGGATCAGGCCATCGAATGGCTTGATAAGGCATACCAGCAGCGGGCTTTTGGCATGTTCTTTCTCAAAGTAGATCCAACGTTTGACAGCCTTCGTTCCGATCCGCGCTTCACAGATTTGCTGCGGCGCATTGGCCTCGCGCCGTAAGCTTTGTTGAAGGAAAGATATTGATGGCTGCATCGCTACTCATCGGCACGACGATCTCGCACTACCGTATCCTCTCGCGCCTCGGTGCGGGCGGGATGGGAGAGGTCTACCTCGCCCAAGACACGAAGCTAGACCGCAAGGTCGCTATCAAATTCCTGCCGCCGGAATCAATGGCTGATGAGCAGGCCAAGAAGCGACTGCTCAGAGAAGCTCAGGCTGCCGCGACGCTCGACCACCCGAACGTCTGCGCCATTCACGAAGTCGGAGAAGAAGACGGCCGCAGCTTCATCGTAATGCAATACGTCGAGGGCGAAACCCTTGGCAACCTGATTCAGCACAAGCCGCTGGAGCTTCGCGAGTCGCTGGACATCGCAGTGCAGGTTGCCGATGCGCTTACGGAAGCTCACTCTCAAGGGATCATTCATCGTGACATCAAGCCTCAGAACATCATGATCACCGCGCGTGGACAGGTGAAGGTGATGGACTTCGGCCTGGCTAAAGTTGTTGCGGAGCGAGGCCGATTCGAGAGCGATGCAGAGACACAAAGCCTGCTGACAGAACCGGGAATGATAGTAGGGACGGTGCCTTATATGTCGCCGGAGCAGGTGCGCGGGGAAGCACTCGATGCGCGTAGCGACATATTCAGCCTCGGCAGCGTGCTGTATGAGATCGCAAGCGGACATCAGCCATTCCTTAGTGAAAGTGCGGCGGCGACATTCTCTGCGATCCTGACGCGAGAGCTGC
>JBBPIH010000107.1:0-6494 GCA_038040455.1 Acidobacteriota bacterium | reverse complement strand
AACAACGGCATGCACCCGACGCCCCTTCAGCTTGAGTCTCATGCAGCTTGTGCGGGGGCGCGGGTGATGCCAGGCGTTGGGCAGACAAGAGGGCCGGTGGATCAGTTTTCGGCCGGCCGAGTGGATCAGTTTTCGAGCGGCGCCAGCAGGAGGAAACGCGTGGCACTCGTGGTTCTTCTGAGAGGGGTCAACGTCGGCGGTCACAGGACCTTCCGACCTACCACGCTCGCCGAACAACTGAAGCACCTCGATGCCGTCAACATCGGCGCGGCGGGCACCTTCGTGATCCGGCGGCCAGTCACCCGGGCGCAACTCCGCGCCGAATTGGCACGCAGGCTTCCCTTTGATGCCGAGATCATAATCTGCCAGGGCCGCGAGATTGTCAGGCTGATGTCTCAGAATCATTTCGCGGACCAGCCCGTGCGACCCGACATCGTCCGCTTCGTGAGCGTCCTGTCCAAACGCCCCCGCTCGGCGCCGTCGACGCCCATGAGCTTTCCTTCCAGCGGCAAGTGGCTGCTGAAGATCCTCGCGAGGGACAACCGGTTCGTCTTCGGCGTGTACCGGCGCCACATGAAGGTCATCAGCTACCTCGGCACGTTCGACCGGCTCTTTGGGGTCCCGGTCACCACGCGCAACTGGAATACCATCACCGCGATCGCCAGGGTGCTGGGTAACGGAGGGACCTGATCGACCGGCGAGCCGTCACCGGCATCCAGACGACGTTCTCTCTCCGGAGCACCCGGTGGGTCGCTTCAAGTGATGTTCGGAGATGGTGAGCGCGTCCACTTGGAGCGCGTCGGCGGCAGATGGCGCTGGGTCGCCTCATCGTGGATGATCGGCCACCTGCGCCGGCTACATCGCGCGATGCCCCGCCGTCTGCCAATCCGGTGGTCATCGAAGGCGCCGACCCAGACTAGCTCTCGAAGATCGACGGCGGGAGCTGCTGCCCAACAGGCCGCAGCTGAACGCCCGGTGCGTTATGTAGCTCCGTGCGTGCGATCGATCAGAGTTACGACTTCATGGAATCGTACCTAGACAATTACGTTGGCGAATGGGATAACGAATCTGGCTGGCATCTCTCTATCACAAGGTTCGGTGATAAGACTTGTTTGGTAACTTTGCTGGCCAATGCTCAGCCGATCACGCGCCCTTGGTTTGGCGATCAGCCTTCCACGGAAATGATCGGAACATACGATGCGGAGTACGGTCTTGTGGTAGAGCTTTGGGAAAGCGCGAAAGGATTCTCACTTCATTTGGACTTCGAGCCGCGGTTTGCACTCGACGAACAGAACCGAGATGCGCTAGTGGTGGGCCTGTCACGATTTGAAAAGGACCATTTCCTGGACGAGTACTACTGTTTGATTGGACCGCTCAGGCATTACGTGAAAGCGACTGCATAGAAGTCTATTCCTAAACAGTTCTTATGGTTATTAGATTAACCCTTTCCTTGACACTCTTCCAGATCGGTACGCATAATGACGGGTCATCAACCGTCCTAAATCAGAAGAGGAGTCATCCCGCTGCCAATGCCAGAAAACGAAAGACTCTACGACGGCCTTGATTCGTATATCCAGTCATCCAGGAACGAGTTTGAGTCGAAGCTCGCCGAGATAGTCGAAGTACCGACCGTCAGCATGGAACCGGAGCGGAAGGACGACTGCCGGCGAGGCGCCCAACTTGTTCGCGAGTACCTTGAATCGATCGGCGCGCGAGCAGAGGTGGTCGAAACCCCCGGCAATCCCGTCGTGTTCGGCCGCATAGCCAGCGGAGCCAACGATCCTACTCTTACAATCTACAACCACATAGATGTGCAGCCCGCCAATCCAGAGGAGTGGCACAAAGCGCCGTTCACATTCTTCAAACAAGACGGCCGCTACGAAGGGCGCGGCACTACCGACGACAAGGGTCCGGCACTCTCGGCGATGATGGCGGTGCGCTACGCCGCCGAGAACTACATTCCCCTTAACATTAACTTCGTGTGGGAGCTTGAAGAAGAAATCGGCAGCCCGAACTTCGAGCACTTCGTTAAGAACTATGCCGGCAAACTTGCTTCCGACTCTGTGCTAGTGAGTGACACGATATGGATATCGCGCAACCGGCCTGCTATTCCTTACGGCCTGCGAGGCGCGATGATGTTGACGATGACCCTCGAAACAGGGGCGAAGGACGTGCACTCCGGTTTGACCGGCGGACCCGCTCGCAATCCGATCGGCGAGATCTGCAAAGTCATTTCTGAGTGCTACGACGCCGATACCGGCCGCGTTAAAATCAAAGGGTTCTACGACGACGCTATCCCCGCGACTAAAAAAGAAGTTCAAAGCTTCCTTGATTCGGGATTCACTACCGCGAAATTCAAATCGGCTCACGAGTTGAAGAAGCTGCGATTTGAAGACGCCGCTTGCGTCCTGAAAGCTATTATGGCCGAGCCTACATTCGAGGTTCACGGTATAACCGGCGGCTATCAGGGGCCGGGTGTGAAGACGATCGTCCCGTATCGCGCTCAAGCAAAGATCAGTTGCCGGTTGGTTCCCAATCAGGACCCGAAGTCAGTTTTCAAACTCATTCGCGATTTCATCCGGCAAAAGAACCCTGACGTTAAGGTCGAGTTCATCTCGGCACTTGAGCCTTATGTCGGCGAGTTCAGCGGACCCTACGCGGATGCAGCAGCCGAAGCGACGAAGTTTGCCTTTGGCCGCCAGCCAGCCTTTACTCGCGAAGGCGGCTCGATCGGCGCTGTTGTAACGCTGAAGAAGTACTTGAAAGCCCCGATCATCTTTTTGGGGCTCTCTCTGCCCGAGCACGGTTATCACGCTAAGAACGAAAACTTCGACTGGGGGATGGCGTCGGGCGGGATGAAGATGTTCGTGCGCTATCTCGATCAGATAAGCCGCCTGCCTTGTCAAAAGCAATGAGTGAACAGACTGGTCAACACCGCGCGTGGGCGCTCCTGTTTGCGCGCGGCGTTCTGGGTTTCATCTTTTTCATGGCCGGTGTGTACAAGGTCTTTCAGATGGGACCGCTCGGACACGCTCGCCAGTTCTTTATCGAGCCGTACGCAGATACATTCCTACCCAGGTGGTCCCTTTGGGCGGTCGGCGCGACCATCCCGATAATCGAACTTGTAGCCGGAGCCCTGGTCATTATTGGTCTGCGAACGCGCGAGGCGCTTATCGCGCTCGGGTCGATTTTAGTCGTGGTCACGTTCGGCCATCTTTTGAAAGAACCACTCTACCAGTTCCACACTCACGTAATTCCTCGGCTCGCTTTGTTGTTGTTTGTGTTAATGCTGCCGCGCGAGGACAATCGCTTTTCGCTGGACCATCTACTGGAGCGGCGACGTGCACGGCGCTCGAACTAGCGGCTCATGTACTGATGCGAAGAATCTTACTTGCCCTCTTCATTCTGGTCTTGCCCTCCGCTACCGCCGTTTTCGTTTACCTCAACGTCAACGACAACATCCCCACGAATCGTGAAGCCGTCGGGCTGGTCAGGACGATTGCAGGCGCCGGCTCTCCTGGACTCGAAGACGGTTCCGTACTGTCGGCGAGTTTCAGTGACCCGTTTGGCATTGCGGTGGACAGGCGAGGGAACGTTATCGTCTCCGATGGCGGACAGAGCAATCGAATCAGAAGAATCACAGTTGACGGCAAAGTGGAAACGATCGCCGGATCCAGCGAAGGATTCGCCGATGGGGATGCTCGGCGCGCTCAGTTCAACACACCTTCAGGTATAGTCATCGACAAGGGCGGCGACCTCGTCATAGCGGATACTTCGAACAACCGTATTCGTAAGCTCTCCGCCGACGGCCGTCAAGTCACTACGCTCGCTGGCAGCGGCGTTGCAGGGTTTAAAGACGGGCCGGCAAACGAAGCCGAGTTCGATGGTCCGCTCGGAATCGCGGTGGATAAGCAAGGTAACATTTTCGTCGCCGATGCCTACAACGATTGCATCCGGAAGATTTCAACGGACGGGCGTGTCACCACGATTGCTGGAACAGGCTTGCCGGGCTACGGCGACGGTGAAGCAGCTTCGGCGTCGTTCGACACACCCGCCGGCGTCGCGGTCGATCAGCATGGGAATATCTTCGTCGCCGACGCTGGCAATCACGCGGTCCGGAAGATCACCCCGCAAGGAGAAGTGACCACTGTAGCGGGAAGGATGGCCGGCGATGACGGGCAAGGAAGTGAAGTCAGATTGAATCGCCCTGTCGGCATAACCGTGACGCACGACGGCTACCTGTTCGTTTCAGATGAGGGCAGCAGCAGAATCATTCGCATCGCGCCCGAAGGCGCCGGGAAGAGTTACGCCGGGGGTTTATCTGGCTACGCAGAGGGCGTTGAAGATCAGGCCAGGATGAACGGTCCTACGGGCATCGCGATTGATCGAAAAGGAGTTCTTCATGTGGCTGATTCGCAAAACTACCTGATTCGACAGATCTCGCCAACGCCACCCCCTGCGAGTTCGGATCGGGCGACCGGGCTTTTCATTCAGCCATCTATTGAAGACATCGCGATCAAACCCGTCGCTGTAATTCCAAAACTCAGTGCTTCCACAATCGGTGTCAGTGATAGATTCCCGTGGCCTCTCAATTCGCAACAGAGTTGGCATGAAGTCGCGGGCGTGGCGGGCGAAGCTCGCGGAGCGCCGGGCGGAGTCGCGCTTGATCATCTTCACAGTGGCCTCGACATTCGCGGCAGCGCAGGTGAAGCAGCGCTTTCTGTCTATGATGAGAAAGTCAGCTCACCCCTCGCCAACTGGGACTTCGAGGGCTCGGGCGAAGGGATTCACGTCGGCTTGTTCAGCTACATTCACATTCGCATCGGACGCAACGCGAGCGGCGAGATTCAAGCCCCCCAAAAGTTCAAAACTAGAACCGACAGCGCTGGAAAGCTTGTCGGTGTGCGAGTCCGTCGCGGAACTCGCTTCAGAGTCGGAGACCTCATCGGTTCATTGAATCGTCTGAATCACGCGCACCTGAACTTTGGCCCGTGGAACGCTCAAGCGAATCCGCTCGCGCTACCTTTCGTTGAAATCAAAGACACTGTTGCTCCCACTATCGAAAAGATTGAGATCGAATCGCCACGACCGCTCTTCGCCAGCAGCACTGGAAAAGACAAGGTGGAGCCGGTAAAGGAGAAGCGCGAGGGCCGTCTCTTGATCTCGGGCGATGTTGCGATCGTGGTCACGGCTTACGATCGAGTCGACGGCAACGGCGAGAATCGAAAGCTGGGACTCTACCGGATCGGGTATCAACTGCTGGGGGCGGACGGCACGCCTGTGAAAGGGTTCGAACAGCCGCTTATGAACATCGAGTTCAATCGCTTGCCACCGGACGATTCCTCGGTGCTTGTTGTTTATGCCGTCGGGAGTGGAGTGAGCGCTTATGGAACGCCGACGAAGTTCAGGTACATCGTAACCAACCGCGTTCGAGATGGCGAAGCTAGAGACGGATTGCTTCGGACCACAGATCTTGCTCCAGGCAACTACATTATCAAAGTGATTGCCGAAGACTACGTGGGCAATCGCGCCTCTGGCCGGTCGACTGAACTACCGATTACGGTACGGAATTAACTCTCGCCGCGCAGTCGTTAACATTGATCATAAATCTCGACAAATCGTAGCAATGCTGATACCATTTGCGCTGTTCGATGCGGCGGCGCAGCAGCCGCCGCGAAGTGTGGTTCGGGAGCGCGTCTTCTCTGTTCGGAACTGTCTGCCAGCTTCTACTGCTCGACTTTCTACCGGATAGCCAAAACGAGTTCCTTCTAACAAAAGGTTTCGTTAGAAACTCAGGAGAGACAATGAGAATATTCGTTGGAAACCTGTCGTATCAAACGACAGAAGATCAACTCAACGATCTGTTTTCCGAGGCGGGTCAGGTTGAGTCGGCTACGATAGTGACCGACCGAGACACTGGCAGATCGCGCGGCTTTGCCTTCATCGAGATGGACAAAGACGCTGCGGCGGCGGCTATCGAGAAGTTCAACGGTGTTGAGCTAAACGGACGAACGATTAACGTGAATGAAGCCCGGCCGCGGCCCGAGCGCAATTTCGGAGGCGGAGGAGGCGGCGGTGGCTACGGCGGAGGGCGCGGTCAGCGCCGCGAACCGCGCTGGTAGTAACCTCGACAAACAAAACCTAAACGAAAAGACCGGGCTTTGCCCCGGTCTTTTTCCTTGAAACGGCCCGCCAACTCGCTTTCCGCCAGTTCAGTCCGAACGCATCACCTGTAGTCAGTCAGAGTGAATTTGATACGTGCGTTCGTCGAATTCCACCAAGCAGTTGGTGGATCGCTTCGTGCCCACGTACACCGATGCCTCGACCAGCTTTTCTGAATCCCACCAACGCAGTTGGTGGATTTCTTAAGTTGTTATCGAATTATGCGGCGGCTGAGAGGGCGTCTGAGGCAGATTGCTTCTGAGCCGCGCCGCATGAATTCTTAAGTTGTTATCGAATTATGCGGCGGCTGAGAGGGCGTCTGAGGCAGATTG